>NZ_LVVA01000019.1:0-361539 GCF_001631805.1 Enterobacter genomosp. S
TGCCGAACTCAGAAGTGAAACGCCGTAGCGCCGATGGTAGTGTGGGGTCTCCCCATGTGAGAGTAGGGAACTGCCAGACATCAAATAAGTAGAAAGGCCATCCGAAAGGATGGCCTTTTTGCGTTATGCGTACTGCTAAATCCCTCACTCCGTTAATCCCTCTCGCGAAATTCGCACGTATCGGCGTATACCTATGCGTTTAGCTGGCAAAATAGTGCGTATACATAAAGTAATCGAAACGCAGCAGGAGTGAGGTTACTGACAGGGTTAACTGTGTAAAGCAGGAAGCGTAGCAGGGTAATAAATAGAGTTAATAGCGGGTAAAGCCAGGATGGAAAATATAAGCGCTTGCATCACAACAAAATAAAAGCGCGGACATCGCCGCGCTTTTAAAAGCCTTATTTAGTCAGGGCAACAATACCCAGCGTCAGGCCCGCTATTGCCGCAGCGCCACCAGCTATCGCACCTGCTGTTTCCCAGTTATCCTGGGTGGTGCCCTTCATGCAGGTATTGGTGTGAACCAGTCGGCCCTGATCGTCGTATACCGGTACACAAGGAGAGTCATGCGCACAGCCAGCAAGCAGCGCAGCGAGGAGTGCAACGGAAAGGAATCTTTTCATGATGTTACCTCAAAATAATCGCTTATTCGCTTCAGAGCCTATGCGGCAATTAACGAATTGATGATTATTTTACCACCGTGCTAATACCATGCAGAACGGTGAATAATCTCAATTTGTGTGGATTGTAAAAATCATGGAGAAAAGGAGTGGGTGGAGATAATTAATGGAGAAAATGTGAAGAACCGATATATTTATTCGGTTGTTTGCCGTAAATAAAAAAGGCACCCGAGATGCCTTTTAATTTTTCATTAATCCTTGTGCTTTGTAAACCGTCTTCGGACAACCACAAAGAAAACAGGAACGAAGAAAATGGCCAGTAGCGTAGCTGACAGCATCCCGCCCATTACCCCCGTACCGACAGCATTTTGTGCCCCACTTCCTGCACCACTACTGATTACCAGAGGCATAACGCCAAGGATGAATGCCAGAGAAGTCATCAGGATAGGACGCAGACGCATACGTGAGGCTTCCAGCGTGGCTTCGATAATCCCTTTGCCTTCTTTATCCATGAGATCCTTGGCGAACTCAACAATCAGTATGGCGTTCTTAGCGGATAAACCAATTGTCGTAAGCAGACCAACCTGGAAGTAGACGTCATTGTTCAGCCCGCGCACCGATGCAGCCAGAAGCGCGCCGATTACCCCCAGGGGCACGACCAGCATGACCGAGAATGGAATTGACCAGCTCTCATATAGGGCAGCCAGACACAGGAACACCACTATCAGCGAAATGGCGTACAGCGCTGGAGCCTGATTCCCGGAAAGACGTTCCTGGTAAGACATCCCCGTCCAGTCGTAGCCGATGCCGGAAGGCAGTTTCGACGCAAGGCTTTCCATCAACGCCATTGCCTCACCGGTACTTTTGCCTGGCGCAGACTCACCGAGGATCTCCATTGACGGCATCCCATTGTAACGTTCCAGACGGGGTGAACCGTATACCCAGTGAGAGCTGCTAAAGGCAGAGAAAGGCACCATTTCGCCGTTAGCGCTACGCACATACAGGCCGTTAATGTCTTCTGGCAGCATACGGAAGCGAGCATCAGCCTGTACGTAAACTTTTTTCACGCGTCCATGATCGATAAAGTCATTCACATAGGTGCCACCCAGTGCTGTTGAGATGGTCTGATTAACATCAGATACGCTCACACCTAACGCCTGTGCTTTCTCCTGATCGACATCCAGCTTGAACTGAGGCGTATCCTCCAGGCCGTTAGGACGCACGCGGACCAGTAATTCTGAATGTTCTCTCACCATGCCAAGCAGCTGGTTACGCGCCTGCGTTAGCTGCGTATGTCCCAGGTTTGCCTGGTCAATCAGTTCGAAGTCGAAGCCTGTCGCCGTGCCCAGCTCAATAATCGCGGGCAGGTTAAACGGAAATACAAGGCCATCTTTGATCTGGCTGAACGCTTTCGTCGCACGGCCGACAATGGCGCTAACGCCGTTTTCATCGCCCGGACGTTCTTCCCAGGGCTTCAGGCTGACGAACGCGATACCGGCGTTCTGGCCCTGTCCGCTAAAGCTAAAGCCGTTTACGGTGAAGACCGATTCAACGTTCGCTTTCTCTTTCGTCAGATAATAATCCTGAACCTGATCGAGCACCTGCTGGGTGCGCATCTGCGTCGCCCCTGCCGGAAGCTGAACCATCGTCATAAACACCCCCTGATCCTCTTCCGGCAGGAAGGAGGAAGGCAGGCGCAGGAACAGGACTGCCATGCCGCCGACGATGATGACGTACACCAGCAGATAGCGCCCGGTCTTACGTAAAATACCGCTTACGCTGTTGCTGTAGTGCTCCACGCTCTTATCAAAAAGCGCGTTAAACCAGCCAAAGAAGCCACCTTTTTTTTCATGATGCTCGCTGGCAACGGGTTTGAGCAGGGTAGCACAAAGCGCTGGCGTTAATATCAGCGCGACCAGCACCGACAGGGCCATCGCGGAGACGATGGTTAGCGAGAACTGACGATAGATAGCCCCGGTAGAGCCTCCAAAAAATGCCATCGGTATAAACACCGCCGAAAGCACCATGGCAATGCCCACCAGAGCGCCCTGGATTTGTTCCATCGACTTCTGCGTCGCCTCTTTTGGCGGCAGCTTGTCCTCCACCATCACACGTTCTACGTTCTCGACCACCACGATGGCATCATCGACGAGCAAACCTATCGCCAATACCATCCCGAACATCGTCAGGGTGTTAATGGAGAAACCGAACGCAGCCAGTACCGCAAAAGTACCCAGCAACACCACGGGTACCGCGATAGTCGGTATAAGGGTTGCCCGCAGGTTTTGCAGGAACAGGTACATCACCAGGAACACGAGAACGATCGCTTCAAACAGCGTCTTCACCACTTCATGTATTGAGATCTTCACGAAAGGTGTGGTGTCGTAGGGATAGACAACTCTCAGGCCCTGCGGGAAGAAGGGCTGCAACTGCGCCAGTTTGCTTTTGATGGCGGCTGCGGTATCCAGCGCGTTTGCGCCAGTCGCCAGCTTGATCCCGAGCCCCGTCGCGGCCTGCCCGTTGATTTTGGTGACCATGTTGTAGTTTTCACCACCCAGCTCAATGCGGGCCACATCTTTCAGGTGGACCATTGAACCGTCCTGGTTCACCTTCAGCGTCACACGGCCAAACTCCTCCGGCGATTTCAGGCGCGTTTGAGCAATAATAGAGGCGTTCAGCTGCTGACCCGGTACAGACGGCGTCCCCCCCAGCTGGCCCGCCGCAATCTGGTCGTTCTGGGTTTTCAGCTGGTTAATGACGTCCAGCGGCGTGAGCTGGTACTTATTCATTGCGTTGCTGTCCAGCCAGATGCGCATGGCATACTGCGCGCCGAACAGCTGCACGTCACCAACGCCGGAAGTACGGCTGATCGCATCTTTTACGTTAGAAGCAACATAG
Organism: Enterobacter genomosp. S; assembly: GCF_001631805.1. Lineage (NCBI taxonomy): Bacteria > Pseudomonadati > Pseudomonadota > Gammaproteobacteria > Enterobacterales > Enterobacteriaceae > Enterobacter > Enterobacter genomosp. S. The sequence continues at coordinate 3,516 of NZ_LVVA01000019.1, forward strand.
TCGGAGATATCATCCTGGGTGAGGTTTTTATTATCCGACACGAAGCCCGCAACCAGCAGGAAGCTGCTGCTCGATTTTTCCACGCCGATCCCCTGTTGCTGCACTTCCTGCGGCAGCAGCGGCATGGCGAGCTGAAGCTTGTTCTGAACCTGCACTTGCGCGATATCAGGATCCGTACCCGACTCGAACGTCAGGGTGATGGTAACGTTACCGGCAGAATCACTGGTGGACGACATGTACATCAGATTGTCTATTCCGTTCATGTTCTGTTCGATAACCTGCGTCACCGTGTCCTGTACCGTCTGGGCATCCGCTCCAGGGTAGGTTGCTGTCACCGCAACCGCGGGGGGCGCAATGGTCGGATATTGCGCGACCGGCAGTTTTAAAATGGCCAGCCCGCCCGCCATCATCAGAATGATGGCGAGTACCCAGGCGAAAACAGGCCGTTGAATAAAGAAATTAGCCATGTCGATATCCCTTAACTGGCTGGAGTAGCGGCGGTATCAGGAATAGCCACGACGGTGACCCCAGGGCGAACTTTTTGCAGGCCGCTGGTGATGACGCGGTCGCCGTTTTTAAGGCCGTCCGTGACCAGCCACCGATCGCCAATCGCCTGCGGTGCAACGACAGTGCGAGATTCCACCTGGTTTTTATTGTTTACCACAAGCACGGTGGCATCTCCGCGCGGTGTACGGGTTACCCCCTGCTGGGGAACAAGAATGGCATCCGGCTGCGTACCTTCATCGATGCGTGCACGGACAAACATACCCGGTAACAGCATATGCTGAGGATTAGGGAAGAGGGCGCGAAGGGTGATTGAGCCGGTACTTTCATCTACCGTGACGTCAGAGAACTGTAACGTTCCTTTTAACGGATAAGGCTGGCCGTTTTCCATCAGCAGCTCGACGCTGCTGGTGTCGCCCTTTTGCAGGCTTGTCTGCTTCAGACGCATAAAATCGCTGCTGGACTGGGTCACGTCGACATAAATTGGATCGAGCTGCTGAACCGTCGCCAGCGCAGTTGACTGACCATTCGTGACTAATGCCCCTTCAGTGACGATGGATTTACCAATGCGCCCGCTGATTGGCGATGTGACTTTCGTGTAGGCGAGGTTGATACGCGCGCTTTCAACGCCAGCCTTCGCGGCAACGACGCTCGCATCCGCCTGCTGGGCGGTTGCCACCGCCTGATCGTACTCCTGCTTGCTCACATATTGCGTACCGACCAGCGGAACGTAACGTTTCACCGTCAGATGGGCAATATTTGCCGCCGCCTGCGCTTTTACCAGTTCACCTTTCGCATTGTCGTAGGCTGCCTGATAGGTGGCAGGATCGATCTGATAAAGGGATTCACCCGCTTTAACATCGCTGCCTTCGGTAAAATTACGGTGCAGAATGATACCACTGACCTGGGGACGAACCTCCGCAACACGATACGCATCTGTTCTGCCTGGTAATTCCGTCGTTACGGCCAGCGGCGCGCTTTTGACTATATGAACACTTACCTGGGGGGCTTGCGCATGCTGCTGTGAATTTTCCTGCCCATCGCACCCGGCGAGCAGTGCGGCACAGACAATGAAACCGTATAAGGGTAAGCGTCTGAAATGAGTCGTCATTACTGTTCCTTGAACTACCCCTAAACTGATAATTACCGTGAATCGGTGAAAGGGTATGAGGCAAAAATAAAAATGTAGCTGCGTATAATAATGAGGGTATTTAATGTTTTTTAATTTATACGTGCTGAGGAAGGCATTAGAAAGTGAAAATCAGAATCTGGTCCTGTGCTTTCAATATGCAATTTCTGTCAGGATAACCAGCGCAACATTTTTGGGTTCGCTTTATTCATATACTTTGTGAATGCAATGTTTTGAACTTATTTGACTGAATTATAAATTAAGTAAATTGACTTTTTTTGTGCAAAATGAAAGCCGGTTATAATGAATGCTTTTATTTATCCGACCCCATCATTACGTTTGGTAGTGTATTAATCGTATGAGCAATGAGTAGCAGGCTATGGCGCGTAAAAAGAAAGAAGAGGCTCAAAAGACCCGTCAGCAGTTGATTGAAGCCGCTATCGGGCTATTTGCGACGCGAGGCGTGGCTAACACCACGCTCACCGACATCGCCGATGCTGCGCAACTCACTCGCGGGGCAGTTTACTGGCATTTTTCGAGTAAAGCGGAAATATTTAACGCCATCTCGTCACAAACGAATATTGAACTTGCGGTAATAGCTTTCCACGCCATTTTTAGCGGAGTCATCAAAAACTGGCTAATGCACAGCAACAGTTTCAATCTGTACCAACAGGCGCCGGCGCTGGTGGATAATATTCTGGCGACGCTGCATATCACCCGAGTGACACCAGTGGTTTACGATACGGCCTCATGACTGCTTCCGGGGTGGCGACATTTCCCCGTGCTGGCACTGCTCCGTAATCGCTTGCGCGGTAATCGGTTTGCCCAGCAGATAACCCTGTAGCGTATTACATCCCAGTTCGGTCAAAAACGCCTGCTGCGCTGCGGTTTCCACCCCTTCCGCCACAACCTTCAGATTCAGCGTTTTTGCCAGAGCGACAATCGCTGAGACAATCGTTGCATCTTCGCTCTCTCCACTTAATTCTTTCACGAAAGCGCGATCGATTTTTAACTCACAGGCGGGGAGCCGCTTAAGATACAGCAGGCTTGAGTAACCTGTACCAAAATCGTCTATCGAGGCTTTTACGCCGGCTTCCGTCAGCGCTGTCAGGACGCGAACGCTTTCGTCTGGATTGTTCATCGCCGTGGTTTCTGTCACCTCCAGGATCAACATACCGGGCGGTACGCTATGGCGCGAAAGACAATCGAGAACCGTTTTAACCAGCGTCGGCTGTTCGAACTGCAACGTAGAAAGATTCACCGCCATTGACCAGTCCGTGTGGCCCTGAAGATGCCATTCACGCAGCTGGCGGCAGGCCTCGTCGATGACCCAGTTTCCAATGGGAATAATCAGCCCGGTTTTCTCTGCCAGCGGCAGAAACAGCTCGGGAGACAATAATCCCTGTTTTGGATGCTGCCAGCGTAACAGCGCTTCAAACCCAAGTACTGGCCCGGCAGGGGCGTGGAATTTAGGTTGATATAGCAGGCGTAACTCATTACGTTCAATGGCCTGCCACAGATCGTTCATCAACTGAAGATGCGTCTGCGCCAGCGTATTCATTGACGGCTGGAAGAAGTGATAACCGTTGCGACCCATATGTTTCGTGTGATACATCGCCGCATCAGCGTTAAACATCAGTTCACGATCGGTGTTGCCGTCGTGCGGATAGAGCGCGATGCCAATGCTCAGGGTGACCATCAGCTCGTAAGGATCGAGATGGAACGGGCTATCAATAACGCGCACCAGTGAATTGGCCAGTGAGGCTGCATCATCCGGGCTGTCAGTTTCGGCCAGCAGGACGAATTCATCCCCACCGATACGCGCCAGCGTGTACTGACCTTTCAACTGCAACAGCAGGCGCTGAGTCACGGCAACCAGAAGCTTGTCACCGACGTCATGACCGTAGGCATCATTAACGGTTTTAAAACCATCGAGATCCATAAACATCAGCGCGAAGGCGTTGCCCTCGCGATCGGCCTTGCTGATAGCCTGATCGAGACGATCCTCCAGCAGAATGCGATTGGGTAAACGCGTCAGCGTATCATGTAACGCCAGTTGTGCGAGCTCGCGGTTAGCTTCTGCCAGCGATGAGGCCAGCAGCGAGGTACGAGCCTGAAGGCGGGCATCGAACATCGACACCAGTAATGTGATCCCCAAAATAGCAAGCGCGACCACGCTTACCAGTACCGCCAGCCAGCTACCGTTAATGCCATGATGGTGGACCATCGTCGACACCGGAAACTGGGCGGCTTCCATGCCGGCGTAATGCATACCAGCGATAGCGATGCCCATGGTGATCGCCGCCCCCAGTCGCATCAGCGCCATTTGTGCGGCTTCCTGTCGTAAACGGAACGTCAGCCAAAGCGCGGTCAGTGACGCAGCCAGGGCAATGACCACAGAGATGGCCACCCACGTTTTATCCCACACAATGCCCGGTGTGACTTCCAGTGCAGCCATTCCGGTGTAGTGCATGGCAACAATGCCCGCTCCCATTACTGCTGCGCCGGGGAGCAGCTGGCGCAAACGCAACTGCTCACCGCTAACGAGCCACAGGGCGAACATCGACGAGCTGATAGCGATAACCATCGAAAGCACGGTCAGGGCCGCGTTGTAGCTCATGCTCATGGAAAGATCCATCGCCAGCATACCGATGAAATGCATCGCCCACACGCCAATCCCCATCGATACCCCGCCGCCTGCCAACCAGACGCGCGCAGCGACGCCCTGGCTACCGGCAACGCGCGCAGTCATATTCAATGCGGTATAGGCGGCAAGAATGGCGACAACAAAGGAGATGACGACGAGGATTTGGTTGTATTGGCTAACCAGCATGGTCTGTTCACTCGTTGGGGGATGTTAGGCAAGAGCGGTTGGAAAGGGCACAGACAGTATCATCGTCAGGAAATGACGAAAAGTGATTTAAATCCCTGTTTTTATTAGGTGATAGCAGGGATGGCGCAGGGGGTAGCGGTTAGTCCAGCTCTGAACAGTTCACCAGTTTTAGCGGATTCACGGAATTCATATTGCGACATTTATCGGTTTCAGTGCTCATTAGTTCAATCCACTGCATCAGCAGCGCATCGAAAAGGAAAACAGAAACAGCAAAAACGACCAGCCACCAGTATTTACGAATCATGTGTCATTCCGCGAAAAGAGAGCCTGTAAGGTGCTGGAAATATACACGAAAAGTGGGCGTTGAAAAGTGGGGAAAGAAAAGGTTTACAAAGGTTGACGGTCGCCCGTTTGGGCGATAAAAAAGGCGCTTCCCCATGCCGAAGAGCGCCTTTTTAAACAAGCAGTTAGCTAATCGAAATTAGTTCATGCCGTATTTTTTCAATTTCTTACGCAGGGTACCACGGTTGATGCCCATCATCAGGGCAGCGCGGGTTTGATTACCACGGGTGTATTGCATCACCATGTCCAACAGTGGCTGTTCAACTTCAGCCAGTACCAGCTCATACAGGTCATTAACATCCTGACCGTTCAGTTGAGCAAAATAGTTCTTCAGTGCCTGTTTAACCGAGTCACGCAGGGGCTTTTGAGTCACCTGATCCTGAGAGTTAACGGTAGATACGGTCAGTACGTCAGAATTTACGCGTTGTTCGAACATAGTTCTGTCAGCTCTTTATTTCATTACGCAAGATTTTCGAAGTATGCCTCCAACGCCTCCAGCTGTTCGCTGGCATCCTCAATGGCGTTGAATGTGCGCCGAAACTGGTCATTTGGAGCGTGCTCCTGGAGATACCAGGAGACGTGTTTACGCGCAATTCGGTACCCTTTTGCCTGACCGTAGTGGTCATGCAGTTCCCGAACATGCGAACAAAGCAAGCGCTTAACCTCTGCCAGAGGCAGCGGGGCAAGCAGCTCCCCAGTGTCCAGATAATGCTGGATTTCCCGAAAGATCCAGGGTCTTCCCTGAGCGGCACGTCCTATCATCAGAGCATCAGCTCCCGTATAGTCGAGCACAGCTCTGGCTTTAAGCGGGTCAGTAATGTCGCCATTCGCGATAATCGGAATGGAAACTTTCTGCTTAACTGCCCGAATGCTGTCGTATTCAGCTTCACCGTTGAACAAACAGGCGCGAGTGCGTCCATGAATGGTCAGGGCCTGAATGCCACAGTCTTCGGCCAGTTGGGCAATCTCTACGCAGTTACGGTGCTCCGGCGACCAACCCGTGCGAATCTTTAACGTAACAGGAACGTCCACTGCGCTGACAACCGCCGTCAGGATTGACTTCACCTGGTCGGGGTATTGCAGAAGGGCTGAACCTGCAAGCTTGCGATTCACCTTTTTGGCCGGGCAACCCATATTGATATCAATAATCTGGGCGCCACTTTCCACGTTAATACGCGCGGCATCAGCCATTTCTTCAGGCACGCTTCCGGCAATTTGCACGGTACGAATACCTGGCTCATCAACGTGCACCATCCGTAGGCGGGACTTATCGCTTTCCCAAACCTGCGGGTTAGACGACATCATCTCGGAAACGGTCAGTCCTGCTCCCATCTCGTAGCACAGCGTCCTGAACGGCCGGTCGGTAATACCTGCCATGGGTGCTGCGATCAGGCGATTTCTGAGCTGGTGGTGTCCGATGCGCATGAGTTAAGAAATGACCATACTGTGACTGCAAGGCGGCGTATATTACGCATTTTTTGCACGAGATGAAAGGCCAAACTTTGAACAATCCACTGCTGTAGATCAATGAATCGCCAGTCATACTTTTGGGATAAGATTATTCGCTATTTAAATCATTGGGTTATGAATAAATGAACGTTTTATGGGCTCTTACAATTTCCCGTAACTTCTCATCATTTCTGAATAAATGGATCAATTGTCCGGGATAATCTGCTGCGATATGCAGCAGATTAGGGTGCTTCTTGCGATCTGTGTCGCATTTCAGCACAGGATATCAGCGCAAAAAAACGCCTTATTCAGCCACCAGGCGGCCATGAAGCGGCTGTACCGGGCGGTTGTTATCGTGATGCAGGGTGTGAGTGAATTTTTGCAGCTGTTCAGCAGAGACGGTCAGCGGTTGCTTAAGCACCAGCCACGTTACCCCTTCTGAGCACGGCGGCGTGGTCAGAGAGCCGCTGAAGCGCCAGTAGGTTTTATCCGCGGGCAGGAGTTTATTTATATCGAGGGTTGCCTTGATCGTGACGTTCTGGTCAACCTGTCCTGGCATTACGCTCCAGAGTTTATCCAACTCAGCGTTTGCCGCTCCCTGGTCGAACATAACGGCAACGACCGTCAGTTCGCCGTCAGCATTTTTGTGCACCAGATGCATTTCCATGGCGTATTTTTTACCGTGCACCGTGTTTTCGGACGGCGCATGGAAATGGAACTGTTGTAACGTCCAGGTCTGTTTATCAAGCGTGATGCTGTCGCGTGTATCGGCGTTTTCACTCGCCTGGATAGTATGGCCGTTATTTGTCAGGGTGACCGGGCCGTCGATGTAGTGCGTTTCCAGCGGAGAGATATGGGCTTTGACCGTGCTATCAATGTTAATCGGCGACTGATACATCCCGCTTTTACACGTTTTATACGCCTCGTCCAGTTCGCCCCAGTGCTCCGGTGCGCCTTCTCCCTGATAGCTCCAGTGTGATGCGTAAGCCGAAGCCGACATCATGCTCAGCGCCAGCAGCGCTGCCTTGCCTGCAATATGTTTCATCGTATTCTTCCTGTAAATTTTATTATCCAAATCAATAATTAACATTATTGTTTGCAGGGTTATTTTATCGGAGAAAGGATGAAGGCGGGAGGGAAAACCTGAGGGGAAAGGCGTGGTCAGAGGACCACGCCAAATGCTTATTTTTTACGACCGGTAATGCGGCACCACTCTTCTTTCTCGACGACCGGGTCAAGCGCAAAGAGATCGGCGTAGGCGTCGCAGACGCTGTCTGCCTGGCTTGCCAGAATGCCGGACAGACCCAGCAGGCCGCCCTCAACCGGCAGGACGCTGATTAACGGCGCCAGCTCGCGTAACGGGCCAGCCAGGATATTCGCGACCACCACATCGGCTTTCATGGCCTCTGGCTGTGCATCGGGCAGATACAGTTCAAGGCGATCGGAAACGCCGTTACGCTCGGCGTTATCACGGCTGGCCTGAATCGCCTGCGGATCGATGTCGATCCCGATGGCTTTGGCCGCGCCCAGCTTCAGCGCCGCGATAGCGAGGATCCCGGATCCGCAGCCGAAGTCGATCACGGTTTTGCCTTCCAGATCCAGACCATCCAGCCATTGCAGGCACAGGGAAGTTGTCGGGTGAGTACCGGTTCCAAACGCCAGACCCGGATCGAGCATCACGTTCACCGCGTTTTCATCGGGAACCTCGCGCCAGCTTGGGCAGATCCACAGACGCTGACCAAACTGCATCGGATGGAAGTTGTCCATCCACTCGCGTTCCCAGTCTTTGTCTTCCAGCTGTTCAATTTTATGCGCGAAGCCTGCGCCCAGCAGCGGATGGTTTTCCAGAATCGCCACCACTTCTTTCATGTCGGTTTCTGCATCAAACAGGCCGATAACGTCGGTATCGCCCCACAGGCGCGTTTCGCCCGGCAGCGGCTCAAAGACCGGCGTGTCATGGGTATCCTGGAAAGTGATAGAGACCGAACCGGCTTCCATCAGCGCATCACTCAGTTCTTCGGCGTTCGCACCGGTTGTGTTCAGTTTTAATTGGATCCACGGCATGGCAAAACTCTTTATTTATCAGTAGAAATCAGGGGGGCGGGTGGTACGGGGCGACCGAAACGGTTACCCACCACAAACGCCAGTAAACTTAACAGCAGCGAGGGCACAATCGGATGAAAGCCCAGATACTGAATTTTAAACGTTGCGAGAACGGCATAAAGAACGCCCCCGACAATCATGCCGCTTAACGCACCCGCGGCATTAGCGCGTTCCCAGTAAAGGCCCAGCACCAGCGGCCACAGGAAAACGGCCTCCAGCCCGCCAAAGGCGAGCAGGTTCAGCCAGATGATCATCTCCGGTGGACGCCACGCGGCCAGCAGCAGCAGCGCACCCAGCACCAGGGTGATCGCGGCCGACATACGCTTCAGGCGACGTTCATTTTCGACCTGTTCAGGGCGCAGGTTCAGGTAGAGATCTTTAATGATCGTAGCGGAACTTTGCAGTAACTGGGCGTTGATGGTCGACATAATGGCCGCCATGGGCGCGGCGAGGAAAATCCCGGCGGCAAACGGCGGCAGCACTTTTACCATCAGGGTCGGGATGACCAGATCCGGCACGGTAAGGTCAGGGATCACCGCACGTCCCAGCGCGCCCGCCAGGTGCATGCCAAACATCAGGATCGCCACCACAATTGTCCCGATGATGATCCCCCGGTGCACGGCTTTACTGTCTTTATAAGAGATGCAGCGCACGGCGGTATGCGGCAGGCCAATGACCCCAAAGCACACCAGCACCCAGAACGAAGTCATGAAGGTTGGAGAGAGAATATCATCTGCCCCCTGCGGCGAGATCAGCTTCGGATCGATCGCTTCCAGGGTTTCAACCGCATGGCCCAGGCCACCCGCGGCATGCACGATGCCGACCAGAAGAACGAGGGTGCCAACGAGCATGACCAGCCCCTGCATCGTGTCGTTCAGCACGCTGGCGCGGAACCCGCCAAACGCGGTATACAGCGCGATACTGACGCCGAAGATGACCAGACCCGTCTCGTAGGGGATCCCGGCCGCCGTTTCCAGCAGGCGCGCGCCGCCGATGAACTGCACGGTCATCGCCCCGATGAACGCCACCAGCAGGCTCAGGCTTGCCAGCCATACCAGCAGGCGGCTCTGATAGCGGGCAAACAGCATATCGTTCAGCGTCACGGCATTGTAGCGGCGAGCCAGGATGGCAAATTTTTTACCCAGTATGCCAAGCGAGAGCCAGATGGCAGGAAGCTGGATCATGGCCAGCAGTACCCAGCCCAGTCCGTACTTATAGGCTGCGCCGGGGCCACCGATAAACGAGCTGGCGCTGATGTAGGTGGCGGTCAGCGTCATGGCCAGCACGACGCCACCCATCGAGCGGCTCCCGAGGAAATACTCGTTCAGGAAGGTGCCGGTCGAACGTTTACGCATCGCATAAACCGACAGGCCAAACACCAGGAACAGGTAAGCGATAAGGGGCAGAATGACTTCAAGCTGCATCATCGTCCTCCAGAGAAATATCGCGATAGATGAATTTCACCATCGCCCAGCACAGCACAATAAACACCAGCGGCAGCAGCAGGCAGGCCATTTCAAACCAGTGCGGAAGGCCGGTTATGCCGATAGCTGAATCAGGTAAGTAAGCAGTTACTAACCAAGCGGCAAGATAGAGAAGGGTCAGCCACAGCGCCCAGCGCGCTTCTTTATGGGCCTGAACAAAACGCTTGTCCATTTTTTGTCCCTTGTGGATGAAGAAAGCGGGGATTGTACATGATGGGGCTTTGCGATCCCCAGAAATAAAAAAGGCCGGATTATCCGGCCTTTTAGCAGCGCTGGTCTGTTACTTCTCGTTCAGACCGAGTTTTTTCTCCAGGTAGTGGATGTTAGTTCCACCATTCTGGAAGTGCTCGTCGCTCATAATGCGCATCTGGAGATCAACGTTGGTTTTGATCCCATCGATGATCAGCTCCTGAAGGGCGTTCTTCATGCGGGCAATTGCCACGTCACGGTTTTCGCCGTAGCAGATCAGCTTACCGATCATTGAGTCATAGTACGGCGGTACGGTGTAACCGGCGTAGATATGGGACTCCCAGCGCACACCGAAGCCACCCGGCGCGTGGAAACGCGTGATTTTACCCGGGCTTGGCAGGAAGGTGTTCGGGTCTTCGGCGTTGATACGGCACTCTACCGCATGGCCTTTCACCACAACTTCTTCCTGCTTGATGGACAGCGGCTGACCGGCTGCGATACGCAGCTGCTCTTTGATCAGGTCAACGCCGGTGATCATTTCGGTAACCGGGTGTTCAACCTGAATACGGGTGTTCATCTCAATGAAGTAGAACTCGCCGTTTTCGAACAGGAACTCAAAGGTACCCGCCCCGCGATAGCCGATATCAACACAGGCTTTAGCGCAACGCTCGCCGATGTAGCGACGCAGTTCCGGGGTAATGCCCGGCGCTGGCGCTTCTTCAACGACTTTCTGGTGACGACGCTGCATGGAGCAGTCACGTTCTGCCAGATAGATCGCGTTACCCTGACCGTCGGCCAGCACCTGAATTTCGATGTGGCGTGGGTTTTCCAGGTATTTTTCCATGTACACCATGTCATTGCTGAAAGCCGCTTTCGCTTCCGCTTTGGTCATGGAGATGGACTGCGCCAGTTCGGCATCGCTGCGCACAACGCGCATACCGCGACCGCCGCCGCCGCCGGACGCCTTGATGATAACCGGGTAGCCAATGCGTTTAGCATGAGCACGGTTAGCATCCATGTCGTCGGTCAACGGGCCGTCAGAGCCTGGTACGGTTGGAACACCGGCTTTTTTCATCGCGGTGATGGCAGACACTTTATCGCCCATCAGGCGAATGGTGTCGGCTTTCGGGCCGATGAAGATAAAGCCAGAGCGTTCAACCTGCTCAGCAAAGTTGGCGTTCTCAGAGAGGAAGCCGTAGCCCGGGTGAATCGCGACCGCGCCGGTAATTTCGGCGGCGCTGATGATCGCCGGAATGTTCAGATAGCTTTTTACGGACGGAGCCGGACCGATACAGACCGTCTCATCCGCCAGCAATACGTGTTTTAAATCGCGATCCGCGCTTGAGTGCACGGCCACGGTCTTGATGCCCAGTTCTTTACAGGCACGAAGAATACGCAGTGCAATCTCGCCACGGTTGGCGATAACAATTTTATCCAGCATGTTCGCCTCGTTACTCGATGACGACCAGCGGCTCGTCAAATTCTACCGGCTGACCACTTTCGACCAGAATCGCTTTCACAGTACCTGATTTGTCTGCTTCGATCTGGTTCATCATTTTCATGGCTTCAACGATGCACAGGGTATCGCCTACGTTGACTTTCTGACCCACTTCGATGAACGCTTTCGCATCCGGGCTCGGGGTGCGGTAGAAAGTACCAACCATTGGGGAACGTACGATGTGACCACTGATTTCTGTTGCAGCCGCAGGTGCTGCTTCTGCTGCCGCTGGCGCAACGGCTGCGGCGAGCGCAGGCTGTTGCACTGGCGCAGCGTAAGCTTGCTGCATTACCGGGAAGCTAGCGGCTGGGGCTGCACGGCTGATGCGTACAGACTCTTCGCCTTCAGAAATTTCCAGTTCGGAGATGCCTGATTCTTCAACCAGCTCGATCAGTTTTTTAATCTTACGAATATCCATGAGTGGGTTCCGTACTCTTGTTTAGTGTGATTGTGACAAGCGTTTTACCGCTGTCTGTAAAGCGTATGAATAGCCGTCTGCACCCAGCCCACAAATCACGCCAGCGGCGATATCCGACAGGTAGGAATGGTGGCGGAACGGCTCTCGGGCGTGCACATTACTCAGGTGGATCTCGATAAACGGGATACTCACCGCGAGCAGTGCATCGCGTATAGCAACACTGGTGTGCGTAAACGCGGCCGGATTGATCAGGATATAGTCCACAGTGTCTTTAGCCTGATGAATACGGTCGATGATTGCGTACTCCGCATTTGACTGAAAATGATCCAAATCCACATTCAGCGAGGCTGCTTCCGTACCCAGACGGTTAACAATTTCGCTCAATGTCAGCGTGCCGTACTTCTCTGGCTCACGGGTGCCGAGCATGTTCAGGTTCGGTCCGTTCAAAACTAAAATTTGGAATTTGTCAGCCATTGTGCCGCTATCTCCTGCGATTTTCGGGTAAAAAACAACATATACCCTCAACGCGCAATTGTCACCCTTTCAGAGGCCTAAAACCCCTGTCCGGAAAACCGAAGTCGCACATTATAACGATTTCGTAGCATTTGGCAGCTAAATACTGGTCTTATCAGGGAAGATTATCAACCGCTATCCGAAAAAGATTCGCGGTTGATAAATATTCTGCGGGAAAACGCACAGTTTCGTTAACTATCGCCACCACTGGCGGAACTTCTTGTAACGCCATGCTAAAAGGGCCAATGCCAGCAGGGCGTAGATGACTGGCTGAGGGGATAAAATCTTCACCGACCACAGGTAATGAAGGGGGGCGAGGATCGCGACAAGATAGACGAAGTTGTGCAGCCGTTGCCAACGTCGACCCAGTTTTCGCTGCGCGTACTGCGTGGACGTCAGCGTCAGCGCCAGTAAAACCAGCCAGCTTATGATACCCAGCGTCAGATAAGGGCGCGTCACCAGTTCGCTGCCGAGTAGTGCCAGGTTGTTAATGCCCAGCTCCAGCAGGGCGTAGCTGGTGAGATGCAGCGTCGCCCAGGCAAAACACCATAGCCCCAAAAGCCGTCGCGTGCGTATCAATAAGGGCTGTTTAGCGTAGCGCGCCAGCGGTGAGACGAGCAAGGTCGCCAGCAAAAATTTCAGAGCCATCCGACCCGTAAAATGCTGAATATCTTTAGCCGGATCGGCACTAAACTGCCCCTGACTGGCTGCCCAAAAGAGCCAGATAAAGGGGAGTAATCCGGCTAAGTGCAGGAGAAACTTCAGCCCGGTTATCTGCTTTGCCGTTAAACGCACTCAGAAGTTCTCCCGTAAATTCAGCCCACGGTAGAGGGATGCCACCTCATCTGCATAGCCGTTAAACAGCAGCGTTGGCTGGCGTTTAACGTCCAGCGCGCCGCCGGAACCGATAAAACGTTCCGTCGCCTGGGACCAGCGAGGATGGTCAACGTGTGGGTTAACGTTGGCGTAAAACCCGTACTCGTCGGGCGCCGCCAGGTTCCAGGTGGTCGGCGGGCGCTCGCGGGTGAGCTTGATGCTGACGATGGATTTAATGTTTTTGAAGCCGTATTTCCACGGTACGGTTAAGCGAATGGGGGCACCGTTTTGCGGCGGCAGTGCTTTGCCGTAAACGCCCACGGTCAGCAGCGTAAGGGGATGCATGGCTTCGTCGAGGCGTAACCCTTCAACGTACGGATATTCCAGCCCGCCGCCGATGAACCGATCCTTCTGGCCCGGCATCTCGTCCGGCGCATAGCGCGTCTGGAAGGAGACATACTTCGCATTGCTGGTGGGCTCAGCCAGGGCCAGCAGCTTGTGCAAAGGGAAGCCCACCCACGGCACGACCATCGACCAGGCTTCCACGCAGCGCATGCGGTAAATGCGTTCTTCAAGAGGGAAGCGGGTGGTGAGGTCGTGATGATCCAGCGTCAGCGGTTTAGCCACTTCGCCATCAATCTTCAGGGTCCAGGGATCGGTTTTCATGCTGCCCGCGTTGGCGGCAGGATCGGCCTTATCAAGACCAAACTCATAGAAGTTGTTATAGCCGGTGACTTTCTCTTCCGGGGTCAGCGCCAGCTTATTTTGCCATTGCGCCGGTTTGGTGAAGTTAAGGGGGGCACCAGAGGGGGCTTTCGGGCGATCGTTACCCTTAAACCAGTCGAGCAGATCAGCGTGGGCCGCAGGCGTGAGCGTCAGTGCGGTGGCGCTGATGCCAAGCATCTTCAGGATCTGGCGGCGCTGTAGCATAAAGACAGATTCAGACGTTACGTCGGCTTCCGTCAGTTTTCGGGTTTTCATGGCATCCTCCGTCAGGCGTTTTTCTAAGCATGACGGAGGAGGCGGGTTAGCGCGAATATGTCACGAAAATTTGAAGATTAGGCAATTTTGACCAGCGCACGACCGTGGAACTGGTTGTCCATGATTTTATTCGCGAACTCTGGCGCCTGGCTCAGGGTAATCTCCGTGGCGCTCTGCTCATAGAACGAGGCCGGCAGATCGCGGACCAGACGTTCCCAGGCCTCGGCACGCCGCTCGGCTGGAGCCATAACCGAATCGACGCCCTGAAGTCGCACGTTGCGCAGAATAAACGGCATCACTGTCGTCGGCAGGGCAAAACCACCCGCCAGTCCACAGGCCGCCACGCAGCCGCCGTAGTTCATTTGCGCCAGCACCTTCGCCAGCACTTTGTCGCCGACGGTATCGACCGCGCCAGCCCAGACCTGTTTTTCCAGCGGGCGGGTTTCGGCGAACTCGTCGCGGCTCAGAATACGGTTTGCGCCCAGCTGACGCAGATAATCATGCGTACTTTCGCGGCCAGAGACGGCGGCGACCTGATATCCCAGCTTGTGCAGCAGCGTGACGGCCGTGCTGCCCACACCGCCGCTTGCGCCGGTGACGACGATTTCACCGGAGTCAGGACGGATCCCGGCCTCTTCCAGCGCCATGACGCACAGCATGGCGGTGAAGCCCGCCGTGCCGACGATCATCGCTTTGCGGCCGTCCATGCCTTTCGGCATCGGGACCAGCCAGTCACCTTTTACGCGTGCCTGCGCTGCCAGCCCGCCCCAGTGGTTTTCACCCACGCCCCAGCCGGTGAGCAGAACCTGCTGTCCGGCGTGGAAGCGCGGATCTTCACTGGTATGCACGCGGCCTGCAAAGTCAATTCCGGGCACCATCGGGAAATTTCGGATGATTTTACCTTTCCCCGTAATGGCCAGTGCGTCTTTATAGTTCAGGCTGGACCAGTCGATATCCACGGTCACGTCGCCTTCCGGCAGGCGGCTCTCCTCGATGGTTTGCACTGAGGCAACGGTTTTGCCGTCCTGCTGTTCTAAAATCAAAGCCTGCATAGGGGGACCTCACCAGGTTTAGTAATGGGAAAATATGTTCTGAAGACTATACTCGCTCAGTGAAACACCGTGCCGATGTAACGCAATAAATTGCCAGATACACCAGGTTTGGTAGTATGCCGCGTTTGAAATGCAAGTTAGCGCTCACTTGCGACCCCTTCAACCCACGGAGTAATCTCAAGGATGCGATTAACGACGAAGTTCTCAGCTTTTATCACTTTGCTGACGGGGCTGACTATCATTGTCACGCTGATCGGCTGCTCGCTGAGCTTTTATAATGCCATCCAGGATAAGCTGGTTAACCGTGTTGAATCGGTCGCATCGGTTATCGACACCCGCCTGATTACCACACCCTTCCCGGCGCTTTCGCGTGAGCTGGATGAGTTAATGGTGCCTGTGGATATTGTGCGGATCGAGATTAAACAGGGAAAGCAGACCGTTTTCAGCCATACCCGCCAGGGCAGCTATCGTCCTGCCGGCACGGTAGACCAGTATCGGGACGTAACGGTCCATTCGCTTAAACACCCTGGTATGACGATCGCTATGGTGTACCAGGATCCGATGAGCAACTATTTACGCTCGCTCATGACCACCGCACCTTTGACCATCGCCGTTGCCTTTATCGTGCTGCTCATTTTCCTCGCCGTTCGCTGGCAGCGTCGTCAGCTTTCCGGCCAGGAACTGCTGGAAACACGCTCCGTGCGGATACTCAATGGCGAGCGGGGGCCGCAGGTGCGGGGATCGGTTTATGAATGGCCGTCGCGCACCAGTAGCGCCCTGGACGTGCTGCTCTCCGAAATCCAGTTTGCCAGCGACCAGCGTAGCCGTATGGACACGCTGATCCGCTCCTACGCCGCGCAGGATAACAAAACGGGCCTTAACAACCGTCTCTTCTTTGATAATCAGCTGGCTACGCTGCTTGATGACCCCGAAAAGGTGGGTACGCACGGCGTGGTGATGATGATTCGCCTGCCGGACTTCGATCTGCTCCGTGATACCTGGGGACAGCGCGTGGCGGAAGAGAATTTCTTCACGCTGATTAACCTGCTGTCCACCTTTATTATGCGCTACCCCGGCGCGCTGCTGGCGCGCTACCACCGCAGTGACTTTGCCGTCTTGCTGCCGCATCGCACCTTAAAGGAGTCCGAGAGTATCGCCAGCCAGCTGCTGAAAGCCGTTGATGCGCTGCCGCAGAGCAAAATGCTCGACAGAGATGACATGGTGCATATGGGCATCTGTGCCTGGCGCGGCGGTCAGTCGACGGAGCAGGTGATGGAACATGCGGAAGCGGCTACGCGTAACGCCGTATTACAGGGCGCGAACGGCTGGGCGGTCTATGATGATACTCTGCCAGAGAAAGGGCGCGGCAACGTGCGCTGGCGAACCCTGATTGAACAGATGCTGAGCCGCGGTGGGCCGCGTATCTATCAAAAACCGGCGGTCATGAAGAATGGTCGTGTTCATCACCGTGAGTTGATGTGCCGTATTTTTGATGGCACCGAAGAGGTTATCTCGGCGGAATATCTGCCGATGGTGCTGCAATTTGGCTTATCCGAAGAGTATGACCGCCAGCAAATCACCCGCCTCATCCCGTTTTTATCGTATTGGCCTGAGGAAAATCTGGCTTTACAGGTGACAGTCGAGTCGCTGATTCGTCCGCGCTTCCAGCGCTGGTTACGCGACACGTTAATGCAGTGCGAAAAATCGCAACGTAAACGCATTATTTTTGAACTTGCAGAGGCAGATGTAGGTCAACACATCAGCCGGTTACGTCCGGTGGTACGTTTAATCAATGCGCTTGGGGCTCGTGTGGCCGTCACCCAGGCGGGTCTGACGCTGGTAAGCACCAGCTGGATCAAAGAGCTGGATGTTGAATTATTGAAGCTGCATCCTGGTCTGGTCAGAACGATTGAAAAACGCACGGAAAACCAGCTGCTGGTACAGAGCCTGGTGGAAGCGTGCAAAGGAACGCAAACGCAGGTATTTGCCACAGGCGTACGTTCACGCAGTGAATGGCAGATGTTGAAAGAGCGCGGTGTAGCGGGCGGTCAGGGGGATTTTTTTGCGGCCTCACAGCCCCTTGACACCAATGTGAAAAAATATTTGCAAAGATACTCTGTTTGACCTGCCGTTTACTTTGTTTTCACGTAGAATATCGCGCCTGTAGCTTTGAGTAAGACGAGCATAAAAGCCAGTGAACGACCTTTAATGGGTTACAAGTGAAAGTGAGGGACGCTGCTGTTTACTCAGCCCTGACGGATTCAGGGGATGAATTTGTAACAAAGGAAACGTGCTGCACTAATTTTCACCGTAGCAGACGATTTTTGCGCCTTGTCGCTGCTGCGTGTGGTTGGTAAAGTAAGCGGATTTTGTTTTCCGCCCCAGCTTTCAGGATTATCCCTTAGTATGTTGAAAAAATTTCGTGGCATGTTTTCCAATGACCTGTCCATTGACCTGGGTACCGCGAATACCCTTATTTATGTAAAAGGACAAGGCATCGTATTGAATGAGCCTTCCGTTGTGGCCATTCGTCAGGATCGTGCCGGCTCGCCAAAAAGCGTGGCCGCAGTAGGTCATGATGCGAAGCAGATGCTGGGCCGTACGCCGGGCAACATCGCCGCGATCCGCCCAATGAAAGACGGCGTTATTGCTGACTTCTTCGTGACCGAAAAAATGCTTCAGCACTTCATCAAGCAGGTTCACAGCAACAGCTTCATGCGCCCAAGCCCGCGCGTGCTGGTGTGTGTGCCGGTTGGCGCAACTCAGGTTGAACGCCGCGCGATCCGTGAATCCGCTCAGGGTGCCGGTGCGCGTGAAGTGTTCCTGATTGAAGAGCCGATGGCTGCGGCAATTGGTGCGGGTCTGCCGGTTTCTGAAGCAACCGGTTCTATGGTGGTGGATATTGGTGGCGGCACTACCGAAGTGGCCGTCATCTCCCTGAACGGCGTGGTGTACTCCTCCTCCGTACGTATCGGCGGTGACCGCTTCGACGAAGCCATCATCAACTACGTTCGCCGTAACTACGGCTCTCTGATCGGTGAAGCAACCGCAGAGCGTATCAAGCACGAAATCGGTTCTGCTTATCCGGGTGACGAAGTACGCGAGATCGAAGTTCGCGGTCGTAACCTGGCTGAAGGCGTGCCGCGCGGATTCACCCTGAACTCTAACGAAATTCTGGAAGCGTTGCAGGAGCCGCTGACCGGCATCGTGAGCGCGGTGATGGTTGCGCTGGAACAGTGCCCGCCAGAGCTGGCTTCCGATATCTCCGAGCGCGGTATGGTGCTGACCGGTGGTGGTGCGCTGCTGCGTAACCTCGACCGCCTGTTAATGGAAGAGACAGGTATTCCTGTCGTAGTTGCAGAAGATCCACTGACTTGCGTCGCCCGTGGTGGTGGCAAGGCGCTGGAAATGATCGACATGCACGGCGGCGACTTGTTTAGCGAAGAGTAGTCGGGTGTGAGAGGGTAGCAATTTGCTACCCTTTCTCTCTGACGCGAGAATACGCATAGCCTATGAAGCCAATTTTTAGCCGTGGCCCGTCGCTACAGTTTCGCCTGATCCTGGCGGTTCTGGTGGCGCTCGGGGTCATTATTGCCGATAGCCGCCTCGGTACGTTCAGCCAGATCCGAACGTACATGGATACCGCCGTCAGTCCTTTCTACTTTATTTCAAATGGTCCCCGTGAACTGCTCGACTCCGTGTCACAAACGCTTTCATCGCGTGACCAGCTCGAACTTGAAAATCGTGCGTTACGCCAGGAACTGCTGCTGAAAAACAGCGAGCTGCTGATGCTGGGGCAATATAAGCAGGAAAACGCACGCTTGCGTGAACTGCTTGGCTCGCCGCTGCGCCAGGATGAACAGAAAATGGTCACCCAGGTGATCTCCACCGTAAACGATCCCTACAGCGATCAGGTGGTGATTGATAAAGGCAGCGTGAACGGCGTATACGAAGGTCAGCCTGTGATCAGCGATAAAGGCGTTGTGGGCCAGGTCGTGGCGGTTGCCAAACTGACCAGCCGCGTGCTGCTGATTTGCGATGCTACCCATGCGCTGCCGATTCAGGTGCTGCGTAACGACATTCGCGTGATTGCCGCCGGCAATGGCTGTACGGACGATCTTCAGCTTGAACATCTGCCAGCCAACACGGACATCCGCGTGGGCGACGTGCTGGTGACGTCCGGTCTGGGCGGTCGTTTCCCTGAAGGCTACCCGGTTGCGGTGGTCTCTTCCGTGAAGCTCGACACTCAGCGTGCTTACACCGTAATCCAGGCGCGTCCAACGGCGGGCTTGCAGCGTTTACGCTACCTGCTGCTGCTGTGGGGGGCCGATCGTAACGGTGCGAACCCGATGACACCGGAAGATGTGCATCGCGTCGCGAACGAACGCCTGATGCAGATGATGCCGCAGGTGCTGCCTGCGCCGGATGCGATGGGGCCACCTGCGCCCGTACCGGCTCCGGCGACAGGGTTAACGCAGCCGCTACCGGATGCACCGCCGCCGCCGCAAGTCTCGGGTGGAGGGCAGTAGTGGCCAGTTATCGTAGCCAGGGACGCTGGGTAATCTGGCTCTCATTCCTCGTTGCACTGTTGCTGCAAATTATGCCCTGGCCGGACGACATTCTTGTTTACCGGCCAAACTGGGTATTGCTCATTTTGCTCTACTGGATCCTTGCCCTGCCGCACCGCGTAAATGTCGGCACAGGTTTTGTGATGGGTGCCATACTGGATCTCATCAGTGGCTCTACGCTTGGCGTGCGCGCCTTATCCATGAGCATTATTGCGTACCTCGTCGCACTCAAATTCCAGCTCTTTCGTAACCTTGCGCTCTGGCAACAGGCGCTGGTGGTGATGTTGTTGTCGCTCGCTGCGGATATCGTTGTTTTCTGGGCAGAGTTTTTAGTGATCAACGTCTCTTTCCGACCGGAAGTGTTCTGGAGTAGTGTAGTAAACGGTGTGCTCTGGCCGTGGCTGTTCCTGCTGATGCGTAAAATTCGCCAGCAGTTTGCCGTGCAATAAAAGGTTTCTATGACGTCTCTGTATCTTGCCTCCGGTTCTCCGCGTCGCCAGGAACTGCTCGCGCAGCTGGGTGTCTCCTTCGAACGCATCGTTACCGGCATTGAAGAAAAACGTGCTGAGGGCGAAAGCGCTCAGCAGTACGTCTCTCGTCTGGCGCGTGAAAAAGCGCAGGCGGGCGTCGCATGCGTGCCGCGTGACTTACCGGTGCTGGGTGCGGACACCATCGTCATTCTCAAGGGTGAAGTGCTTGAGAAACCCCGTGACGCAGACCATGCGGCGCAGATGCTGCGCAACCTGTCCGGACAAACGCATCAGGTGATGACGGCGGTGGCGCTGGCGGACAGCCAGTACGTTCTGGATTGCCTGGTGGTAACGGAAGTGACGTTCAGAGTCCTCACCGACGAGGAGATCGCCGGCTATATCGCCAGCGGTGAACCGATGGATAAAGCAGGTGCATACGGTATTCAAGGGTTGGGTGGCTGTTTTGTCAGGAAGATAAATGGCAGCTATCACGCCGTAGTCGGCTTACCGCTGGTGGAAACGTATGAGTTGCTGAGTAATTTTAACTCACTGCGTGAGGGAAGGGATAATTATGACGGCTGAATTGTTGGTAAACGTAACGCCCTCGGAAACCCGTGTGGCCTACATTGATGGTGGCATTCTTCAGGAAATTCATATTGAGCGTGAAGCGCGACGCGGAATCGTAGGCAATATCTACAAAGGTCGTGTCAGTCGTGTACTACCGGGTATGCAGGCGGCTTTTGTAGATATTGGGCTCGATAAGGCGGCGTTTTTACATGCCTCCGATATCATGCCGCATACCGAATGCGTGGCTGGTGAAGAGCAAAAACAGTTTGCCGTGCGCGACATATCTGAGCTGGTGCGTCAGGGCCAGGATCTGATGGTGCAGGTGGTGAAAGATCCGCTGGGCACCAAAGGCGCGCGTCTGACCACCGACATCACCCTGCCTTCACGCTATCTGGTGTTTATGCCGGGCGCGTCGCACGTTGGCGTTTCACAGCGTATTGAAAGCGAAAGCGAGCGCGAGCGCCTGAAAAAAGTTGTGAGCGCCTACTGCGACGAGCAGGGCGGCTTTATTATTCGTACCGCGGCGGAAGGGATCAGCGAAGACGATCTTGCCTCGGATGCGGCCTACCTGAAGCGCGTCTGGACCAAGGTGATGGAGCGTAAAAAACGCAACCAGACCCGCTACCGTCTGTACGGCGAGCTGGCGCTCGCTCAGCGCGTATTGCGTGATTTCGCCGATGCGCAGCTTGACCGCATCCGTGTGGACTCCCGCCTGACGTATGAAGCCCTGCTGGAGTTTACCGCCGAGTACATTCCGGAAATGCCGGGTCTGCTGGAGCATTACACGGGACGCCAGCCGATATTTGACCTCTATGATGTTGAAAACGAAATCCAGCGCGCGCTGGAGCGTAAGGTTGAGCTGAAATCGGGCGGTTACCTGATTATCGACCAGACCGAAGCGATGACCACCGTGGATATCAACACCGGCGCCTTTGTCGGCCATCGCAACCTCGATGACACCATCTTCAACACCAACATCGAAGCGACGCAGGCCATCGCGCGCCAGCTTCGCCTGCGCAATCTGGGCGGCATTATCATCATCGACTTTATTGATATGAATAATGAAGATCACCGCCGTCGCGTGCTGCACTCGCTGGAGCAGGCGCTGAGTAAAGATCGCGTGAAAACCAGCATCAACGGCTTCTCCCAGCTGGGTCTGGTAGAAATGACCCGGAAACGGACCCGCGAAAGCGTGGAACACGTGCTCTGCAACGAGTGTCCAACCTGCCATGGACGCGGAACGGTAAAGACGGTGGAGACGGTCTGCTACGAGATCATGCGTGAGATTGTCCGCGTCCATCATGCCTACGACTCCGACCGTTTTCTGGTCTATGCTTCCCCTGCGGTGGCGGAGGCCCTGAAAGGGGAAGAGTCGCACGCGCTGGCGGAAGTGGAAATCTTTGTCGGCAAACAGGTAAAAGTGCAGATTGAGCCGCTCTATAACCAGGAGCAGTTTGACGTCGTAATGATGTAAACGCAGTTCGCTGCGAGATTAAAGGCTGACAAGGAGAGACGCGTGAGGCGATTGCCGGGGATTTTACTGCTTACAGGGGCAACGCTGGTCGTGATTGTCGCGTTGCTCGTGAGCGGGTTGCGTCTCGTCTTGCCGCATCTTGACAGCTGGCGTCCGCAGATCCTGGCGAAAATCGAGTCCACCACCGGCCTGCCGTTAGACGTAAGCCATATCGAGGCAAGCTGGCAAACCTTTGGCCCGACGCTTGATGCGCGGGATATCAGCGCCAGCCTGAAAGACGGTGGCCACCTTAAAATCAAACGCGTTACCCTGGCGCTGGATGTCTGGCAAAGCCTGCTGCATCTGCGCTGGCAGTTCCGTGATCTCACCTTCTGGCAACTTCAGCTAAAGACCAATACGCCGCTGCAAAGCGGCGAAGGCGATCGGGGGCTGGAAACCAGCCGTATCAGCGATCTCTTCCTGCGTCAGTTCGATCATTTCGATCTACGCGACAGCGAAATCAGCTTTATTACCCTTTCCGGGCAGCGCGCCGAGCTGGCGATCCCACAGCTGACCTGGCTAAACGGAAAAGATCGCCACCGCGCCGAGGGGCAGGTGAATCTCTCCAGCCTGAACGGGCAGCACGGCGTGATGCAGGTGCGGATGGATCTGCGCGACGACAATGGCCTGCTGAACAACGGCCGGGTGTGGTTGCAGGCGGACGACGTGGACGTGAAGCCGTGGCTCGGCGAGTGGATCCAGCAGAACATGCAGCTGGAAACCGCGCGTTTCAGTCTCGAAGGCTGGATGACCCTGACGAACGGGGCATTCGCCAGCGGCGATATCTGGCTCAAGCAGGGGGGCGCGAGCTGGAAGGGGGAAAACCATCAGCATCAGCTTTCGGTCGATAACCTCACCGCCCATGTAACCCAGGAAAAAGGCGGCTGGCAGTTCGCTATTCCGGATACACGCATCTCCATGGACAACAAACCCTGGCCAAGCGGCGCGCTGACGCTGGCGTGGATGCCGGAGCAGGACGTTGGCGGGGTAAACGGTAAACGCAGCGACGAGTTGCGTATCCGCGCCAGTAACCTTGACCTGACGGCGATCGAGGGCCTGCGTTCAATGGCCGCAAAACTCTCCCCGGAGCTGGGTGACATTTGGCTGGCGACGCAGCCGAGCGGGCAGATAAACCGTCTGGCGCTGGATATTCCGCTTCAGGCCACGGAAAAAACACGCTTCCAGGCGGCATGGAAAAATCTCGCCTGGAAACAGTGGAAACTGCTGCCGGGCGCTGAGCACTTCAGCGGCAAGCTGGAAGGAAGCGTGGAAAACGGCAGGCTGACGGCAGAAATGCAGGATGCCAAAATGCCGTACGAAACGGTCTTTCGTGCGCCGCTGGAGATCGCGCAGGGTAATGTCACCCTCAACTGGCTGAAGAATGACAAAGGTTTTCAGCTTGATGGCCGCGATATCGATGTAAAAGCCAGGGCGGTGCATGCCCGCGGCAATTTCCGTTACCTACAGCCTGAAGGCGATGAGCCGTGGCTGGGTATCCTGGCAGGCATCAGCACGGATGACGGCTCGCAGGCGTGGCGCTACTTCCCGGAGAACCTGATGGGGAAAGCGCTGGTGGACTATCTCAGCGGCGCCATTCAGGGCGGTCAGGCGGATAACGCCACGCTGGTCTACGGCGGCAACCCACACCTGTTCCCGTATAAGCATAACGAAGGTCAGTTCCAGGTTCTGGTGCCGCTGCGCAACGCAACCTATGCCTTCCAGCCGGACTGGCCCGCGCTGAAAAATCTCGATATCGAACTCAACTTCCTGAATGACGGCTTGTGGATGAAGACGGACAGCGTGGCGCTGGGCGGCGTGACGGCGAGCAACCTGACCGCAAACATCCCGGATTACTCGAAAGAGAAATTGCTGATTGATGCGGATATTAAGGGGCCGGGTAATGCGGTTGGTCCGTATTTTGAAGATACGCCGCTGAATGACTCACTGGCGGCCACCCTTCAGCAGTTGCAGTTAGATGGCGATGTGAATGCTCGCTTACATCTGGATATCCCACTCGACGGGGAAATGACTACCGCCAAAGGCGACGTTCGCCTTAATAACAACAGCCTCTATATCAAGCCGCTGGACAGTACGCTGAAAAACCTCAGCGGTCAGTTCAGCTTTGTTAACGGCAATCTGAAAAGTGAGCCGCTGAAAGCGACCTGGTTCAATCAACCCGTCAATATCGATTTCTCCACCACCGAGGGTGATAAAGCCTACCAGGTGGCGGTAAATATGGACGCGAACTGGCAGCCGTCACGCATGAATGTTCTGCCGAAGCCGGTTGAGAACGCGGTGGACGGCGCGGTGTCGTGGAATGGCAAGGTGGCCATCGACCTGCCTTATCAGTCCGGCGCCCGGTATAAGGTCGACATCATGGGCGATCTGAAAAATCTCAGCAGCCAGCTGCCCGCGCCCCTGAATAAAAAAAGCGGCGAGCCGCTGCCTGTCAACGTCAACGTAGACGGTAACCTCAACGGCTTTGAAGTAACCGGTAACGCTGGCGGAACAAACCACTTTAACAGCCGCTGGCTGCTTAACCGCAAGCTGACGCTGGACAGGGCGATCTGGACGACGGACAGCCGTACCACGCCACCGCTGCCGGAGCAGGCGGGCATTGAGCTGAATCTGCCGGCGATGGATGGCGCAGAGTGGCTGGCGCTATTCCAGAAAGGTGTTGGGCAAAACGTCGATCAAACGGCACAGTTCCCGCAGGCCATTACCTTACGTACGCCTGCGCTGACGCTGGGTGGGCAGCGGTGGAACAACCTGAGTATCGTTTCCCGGCCGACGGCTAACGGCTCAAAGGTTGAGGCTCAGGGCCGTGAAATTAACGGCACGTTGACGATGCGCGATAACGCGCCGTGGCAGGCGGCGATCCGCTACCTGTATTACAACCCGACCTTTGCCGTGGCTGCAAAAGAGCCGACGGCCGCTTCGCCCTTCAGCAAGGCTTCGCGCGTTGATTTCAGCGGCTGGCCCGATCTCCAGCTGCGCTGTGCGGAGTGCTGGCTGTGGGGGCAAAAATATGGCCGTATCGACGGAGATGTCGCCATCAAGGGCACGACGCTGAGCCTTACCGGTGGTCTGGTGGATACCGGTTTTGGCCGTTTGACCGCCGCCGGGGAATGGGTGAATAAGCCGGGCGCGCAGCGCACCTCCTTGAAAGGTGATATCAAAGGCAGCAAGCTGGATGCGGCGGCTAACTTCTTCGGCATCAGCACGCCGCTTCGGGGATCGTCATTCGATGTGAATTACGATCTGCACTGGCGTGCGGCGCCGTGGCAGCCGGACGTCGCCACGCTGAACGGTATTCTCAGAACCCGTTTTGGTAAGGGACAAATTGCCGATGTCAGCACCGGCCATGCGGGGCAAATACTGCGCCTGCTGAGCTTTGACGCGCTGCTGCGCAAGCTGCGCTTCGATTTCAGCGATACCTTCAACGACGGTTTCTATTATGACTCCATTCGCGGAACGGCCTGGATCAAGGACGGCGTGATGCATACCGACGATACGCTGCTGGACGGCCTGGAGGCAGACATCGCCATGAAAGGTTCGGTGGATCTGGTGCGTCGTGAACTGGATATGGAAGCGGTCGTCGCCCCGGAGATTTCCGCTACCGTGGGCGTGGCGACGGCGTTTGTGGTTAACCCGATTGTCGGTGCGGCGGTATTTGCCGCCAGCAAAGTGCTGGGGCCGCTCTGGAGCAAGGTCTCGATTCTGCGCTACCGCATTACGGGCCCAATCGATAAACCGCAGATTAATGAGGTGCTGCGCCAGCCGCGCAAAGAAGCACAGCAATGATTTGACGTGGGCAGGTAATTGCCTCACTCTCAATAAATACGATTTTTACACCGCCACGGGCGGCAACGAACGAGTAGCAATACGATGAGTCTGAACCTGGTAAGTGAACATTTGCTCGCAGCGAACGGCCTGAGCCATCAGGACCTGTTCTCCATTCTTGGTCAACTGACCGAACGCCGTCTCGACTACGGCGATCTCTATTTCCAGTCGAGCTATCACGAATCCTGGGTTTTAGAAGACAGCATCATTAAAGATGGCTCCTATAACATCGACCAGGGCGTCGGCGTGCGCGCCGTAAGCGGCGAGAAAACCGGTTTTGCCTATGCCGACCAGATAAGCCTGGCCGCGCTGGAGCAGAGCGCGCAGGCCGCACGCACCATCGTGCGCGACGCGGGCGATGGCCGCGTAAAAACCCTGGGCGAAGTGCAGCATTCGGCGCTCTATACCAGCATCGACCCGCTGCAAAGCATGAGCCGCGAAGAGAAGCTGGACATCCTGCGTCGCGTGGACAAAGTGGCCCGCGCCGCCGACAAACGCGTGCAGGAAGTGTCCGCCAGCCTGAGCGGCGTCTATGAGCTGATCCTGGTGGCAGCAACGGACGGTACGCTGGCCGCCGACGTGCGTCCGCTGGTGCGCCTCTCCATCAGCGTGCAGGTGGAAGACGACGGCAAGCGCGAGCGCGGCTCAAGCGGCGGCGGCGGTCGTTTTGGCTATGACTGGTTCCTCGGCGACGTTGACGGCGAAGCGCGCGCGGATGCGTGGGCAAAAGAAGCCGTGCGCATGGCGCTGGTTAATCTTTCTGCCGTGGCGGCACCCGCCGGTACGCTGCCGGTTGTGCTGGGCGCAGGCTGGCCCGGCGTGCTGCTGCACGAAGCGGTCGGTCACGGGCTGGAAGGCGATTTCAACCGCCGTGGTACGTCTGTATTCAGCGGTCAGATGGGGCAACTTGTCTCCTCTGAGCTGTGTACCGTGGTCGATGATGGCACCATGCTTGACCGTCGCGGCTCGATTTCTATCGACGATGAAGGCACGCCGGGCCAGTACAACGTGCTGATCGAAAACGGCGTGCTGAAAGGCTACATGCAGGACAAGCTCAACGCGCGTCTGATGGGCGTTGCACCAACGGGCAACGGTCGTCGCGAATCTTACGCGCACCTGCCGATGCCGCGCATGACCAACACCTACATGCTGCCGGGTAAATCCACGCCGCAGGAGATTATCGAATCCGTTGATTACGGTATCTTCGCGCCGAACTTTGGCGGCGGCCAGGTGGATATCACCTCCGGTAAATTTGTCTTCTCGACTTCAGAGGCGTACCTGATTGAGAAGGGCAAAGTGACTAAAGCAGTGAAGGGCGCAACCCTGATTGGCTCCGGCATTGAGGCCATGCAGCAGATTTCCATGGTCGGTAACGACCTGAAGCTGGATAACGGCGTGGGCGTTTGCGGCAAAGAGGGCCAGAGCCTGCCGGTAGGCGTCGGCCAGCCGACGCTGAAGGTTGATAACCTGACCGTGGGCGGCACGGCGTAATTTTTCATTTTCCCCTCACACCGGCCCTCTCCCCGTTGGGGAGAGGATTGGGGTGAGGGGGAAGGCCTACTCTTTCCTTCTTCCCCGCATGCCCTGAAACAGCTCCGCCACTTCCACAAAATAGTCCGTCAGATAGTTAATACAGACCTGCACCTTCAGCGGCAGCTTGTCCTTTTCGGTATACAGCGCGTAAACCGGGCGCGGATCCGACTGGTAGCGCGGGAACAGGATCTCCAGCTCGCCGCTGTTGATCTCGTTGATCACCCACATCAGCGGCACGTAGGCGATACCGGCCCCGGCCACCAGCCAGCGCGAGATGGTCATCGGATCGTTGGTCACGAAGCGGCCTTCAGGCAGCAGCCTGGTGGAAAGCCCTTCCGGCGCGATCAGCTCAAACTCGTTATCCGGGCGCACGCTATATTCCAGCCACGAGTGGTTGCTCAGGTCGGCGGGTTTTTCCGGCACGCCATACTGTGCCAGATAGCTCTTTGAGGCGCAGACCACCATCGGCATGCTGCCCAGCCGACGCGAGAACAGGCTCGAGTCCTGCAAGGCGCCAACGCGGATCACCACGTCTAACCCATCGGCAATCAGGTCCGGTGCGGGAATACCCGTCACCAGATTGACGGTTAAGCCAGGATACTCTTTCAGCATTTCCGCCGTCATGGCAGCGAGAACATTTTGTGCCATAGTTGAAGAACACCCGATGCGCAGCGTGCCGATAGGGGTGTTGTTAAAGGCATAAAGCTGCTCGTGAACATCCTGCACTTCATGCAGCATTCGACGGCAGCCCTGATAGTAAATTTTACCCGCTTCCGTTAGCCCGATGCTGCGGGTACTGCGGTTGAGCAGCTTCACCTGAAGCTCGTCTTCCAGTTTTGACACCGTCTGGCTAATGGATGAGACGCTCATTTGTAGCTGACGTGCTGCGGCGGTAAAAGAGCCTTGTTCGACAACTTTGGCAAACACCGACATGCGTTTTAGTCGTTCCATTATTCACTCTGGCTTAAAAGTGATTTAGATCACATATGATAGATAACAGCATAACAGTTACGTTAATATACTATTAATTACATAACGGCTGCGCCACTCTCGCCCGGCATTTCTTGCTCTCCTGCGGCGGCGCGAGCTTAACAATCCAGTAGCCTGCATTCTCTATAATCAAGGTCAACATGAGTCTGTTTCCCGTTATCGTGGTGTTCGGTCTGTCGTTCCCACCGATATTTTTCGAGCTTCTTTTATCACTGGCGATCTTCTGGCTGGTGCGCAAGGTGCTGGTCCCTACCGGGATTTATGATTTCGTCTGGCATCCTGCATTGTTTAATACCGCGCTGTATTGCTGCCTGTTCTATTTAATATCGCGCATGTTTGTCTGAGGTTGATGTGAAAACGCTAACAAGAAAAATCTCCCGCACTGCCATCACTATGGCGCTGGTCATCCTGGCGTTCATCGCTATTTTTCGCGCCTGGGTCTATTACACCGAATCGCCGTGGACGCGCGACGCGCGTTTCAGCGCAGAGGTGGTTGCAATAGCGCCCGATGTCGCCGGTCTTATTACGGCGGTCAACGTCCACGATAACCAGCTGGTGAAGAAAGATCAGGTACTGTTCACCATCGACCAGCCGCGCTATCAAAAAGCCCTTGAAGAAGCAGAAGCCGACGTGGCGTATTACAACGCGCTGGCCTCTGAAAAACGCCGTGAAGCAGGACGCCGTAACAAGCTGGGCATCCAGGCCATGTCCAGGGAAGAGATTGACCAGTCCAATAACGTGCTGCAAACCGTGCTGCACCAGCTGGCAAAAGCTCAGGCGACGCGCGATCTGGCGAAGCTCGACCTGGAACGTACCGTGATCCGCGCCCCGTCCGATGGCTGGGTGACTAACCTTAACGTCTATGCCGGTGAGTTTATCACGCGCGGCTCAACCGCCGTGGCGCTGGTGAAACAAAACTCCTTCTACGTCCTCGCCTATATGGAAGAGACCAAGCTGGAAGGCGTGCGTCCGGGCTATCGCGCTGAAATCACGCCGCTCGGCAGCAACCGTGTCCTGAAAGGGACCGTGGACAGCGTTGCCGCGGGGGTGACCAACTCCAGCAGTACGGTTGATAACAAAGGGATGGCGACCGTCGATTCCAACCTTGAGTGGGTTCGCCTGGCGCAGCGCGTACCGGTGCGCATTCGTCTGGACGAGCAGCAGAGCAACCTCTGGCCCGCAGGCACCACGGCGACGGTGGTGATCACCGGTGAAAAAGACCGTGATGCCAGCCAGGACTCCATCTTCCGTCAAATCGCCCATCGCCTGCGCGAGTTTGGTTGATCGCTATGGGCATTTTTTCCATCGCCAGCCAGCACATCCGCTTCGCCGTGAAGCTGGCATGCGCCATTGTGCTGGCGCTGTTTGTTGGCTTCCATTTCCAGCTTGAAACGCCGCGCTGGGCCGTTCTGACCGCCGCGATTGTTGCCGCCGGTCCCGCCTTCGCGGCGGGTGGCGAACCCTATTCCGGGGCCATCCGCTATCGCGGGATGCTGCGTATTATCGGGACCTTTATCGGCTGTATCGCCGCCCTGACCATTATCATCCTGATGATCCGCACGCCGCTGCTGATGCTGATCGTGTGCTGTATCTGGGCGGGTTTTTGTACCTGGGTCTCCTCCCTGGTGAAGGTTGAGAACTCGTACGCCTGGGGCCTGGCGGGATATACCGCGCTGATTATTATCATCACCATCCAGACCGATCCGCTGCTCGCCCCGCAGTTCGCCGTGGAACGTTGCAGCGAGATTGTGATTGGTATCGTCTGCGCGATTGTCGCCGATCTGCTTTTCTCTCCGCGTTCTATTAAGCAGGAAGTGGATCGTGAGCTGGACGCGCTGATCGTTGCCCAGTACCAGCTCATGCAGCTGTGCATTAAGCACGGTGACAGCGAAGAGGTCGACAAGGCCTGGAGCGGGCTGGTGCGCCGCACGCAGGCGCTGGAAGGGATGCGCAGTAACCTCAACATGGAGTCTTCCCGCTGGGAGCGTGCCAATCGTCGTCTGAAAGCGATCAATACCGTCTCGTTAACGCTGATCACCCAGGCGTGTGAAACCTACCTGATTCAGAACACTCGGCCCGAAGCGGTAACGGATACCTTCCGCGAACTGTTTGATGAGCCTGTGGAGACGGTGCAGGACGTGCATCGACAACTTAAACGCATGCGCCGCGTGATTGCCTGGACGGGAGAGCGGGATACGCCAGTCACCATTTATACCTGGGTTGGCGCCGCGACGCGCTACCTGCTTCTGAAACGCGGCGTGATTGGCAACACCAAAATCAGTGCGGCGGAAGAAGAGGTGTTACAGGGCGAAGTGGTCATTAAACCAGAATCTGCCGAGCGGCATCATGCGATGGTCAACTTCTGGCGCACCACGCTGGCCTGTATACTCGGCACGCTGTTCTGGCTGTGGACCGGCTGGACGTCCGGTAGCGGCGCGATGGTGATGATTGCCGTCGTGACCGCGCTGGCAATGCGTCTGCCCAACCCGCGCATGGTCGCTATCGATTTTCTGTACGGTACCATTGCGGCGTTACCGATTGGCGCGCTCTATTTCCTGGTGATTATCCCCTCGACACAGCAAAGCATGCTTTTGCTCTGCATCAGCCTGGCGGTAATGGCGTTCTTTATCGGGATAGAGGTACAAAAACGCCGACTGGGATCGTTAGGTGCCCTGGCGAGTACGATTAACATCATTGTGCTGGATAACCCGATGACCTTCCATTTTAGCCAGTTCCTGGATAGCGCATTAGGCCAGCTGGTGGGCTGTTTCCTGGCGATGATGGTGATCCTGCTGGTGCGGGATAACTCCCGGGCGCGGACAGGGCGTGTGCTGCTGAATCAGTTTGTGTCGGCCGCCGTTTCGTCCCTGACTACCAATACCGCACGACGCAAGGAGAACCACCTGCCGGCTCTTTATCAGCAGCTGTTCCTGTTGCTGAATAAATTCCCGGGCGATGTGGCCCGTTTCCGCCTGGCATTGACCATGATTATCGCGCACCAGCGCCTGCGGAACGCGCCGGTGCCGATTAACGACGATTTGTCCGCCTTCCACCGCCAGCTACGGCGCACGGCGGACCACGTGATATCGGCATCCAGCGATGACAAACGTCGCCGCTACTTTAAGCAACTGCTGGACGAGCTGGATATCTACCAGGAAAAACTGCGGATCTGGGAAGCGCCGCCGCAGGTTACCGAGCCGGTTGAGCGGCTGGTATTTATGCTGCACCGCTACCAGAACGCGCTGACGGACAGCTGATGAAGAGAAAACCGACGCCAAAAGCGTCGGTTTTTTTGTGGCTATACTTATTCCTGTAGGTTCAAACATTCAGGAAGGGAGGACACATGACAACCCAGGCGCTTCAGGACAGTACGCTTTTTCAGACCGGGTATCTGGTTAACGGTATCTGGAAAACACTCGACACCACGTTTGATGTGCAAAACCCGGCCACGGGCGAGGTCATTGCAAAAGTAGCGAAAGCAGGTAAAGCCGAAACCGAAGAAGTTATTGCGGCCGCGACGAAAGCCTTTCCCGCATGGCGCGCAAAAACGGCAAAAGAGCGTTCTGCGATCCTCTATCGCTGGTATGAACTGATTATTGAGAATAAAAGCTGGCTCGGAAGGCTGATGACCACCGAGCAGGGCAAGCCGCTGCAAGAAGCTGAGGGCGAAGTAGAGTATGCCGCCAGCTTCATTCAGTGGTTTGCCGAGCAGGCCAAGCGTGCCAACGGCGAAATTATTCCTCCGGTTAAACCCGGCTCCCGTATTCTGGCCACCCGGGAGCCTGTCGGGGTGGTTGCCGCTATCACGCCATGGAACTTCCCGATGGCCATGCTCACCCGTAAGCTCGGCCCGGCGCTGGCTGCTGGGTGTACCGGCGTGATCAAACCTGCAAACAACACGCCGCTGAGCGCCTTTGCGCTGCTGACGCTGGCGAAGCAGGCCGGCGTGCCGGATGGTGTGCTGAATGCGGTAGCGGGGAGCACCTCTGAAATTAGCGACGCCATTATGGCCAGCCATGACGTGCGCAAAATCTCGTTTACCGGTTCAACCGCCGTCGGGAAAACGCTTGTCCGCAATTCCGCAGACACCATGAAAAAGGTGTCGATGGAGCTGGGCGGCAATGCGCCGTATATCGTTTTTGAGGACGCGGACATTGAGGCCGCCGTTAAAGGCGCCATCGCCAATAAGTTCCGTAACGCCGGGCAGGTCTGCGTCAGCGTAAACCGTTTCTATATTCAGGAGACGGTCTACGACAAGTTTGTCAATCAACTTGCTGATGCGGTGAAGGCGCTGAAGGTGGGTAATGGCCTGGACGAGGGCGTCGTTGTCGGCCCGCTGATTGAGCCTTCGGCTGTCGATAAAGTCCGTGAGCACGTCGAAGATGCGGTAGCGAAGGGCGCCACGGTGCTGGCCGGCGGTAACCCGCACGAGCTTGGCGGTAACTTCTGGACGCCCACCGTCCTCGGTGACTGCCATGAAGGCATGAAGCTGGCGGAAGAGGAGACCTTCGGACCCGTTGCCGCCTGCTTCCGCTTCACGTCGGAAGACGAAGTTGTGATGCGTGCGAACAATACGCCTTACGGGCTGGCAGCCTACTTCTATACCCAGAATCTGTCGCGGGTGTTCCGCGTCTCACAGGCCATTGAGAGCGGCATGATCGGGATAAATGAATGTGCGGTATCGACCGAACTGGGCCCGTTTGGGGGGGTAAAAGAGTCCGGGCTGGGACGCGAGGGGTCCGTGCTGGGGCTGGAGGAGTTTCTGGAAGTTAAAACCCTGCATATCGGGGGATTATAATAGACAGGGCGGCATCTGCCGCCCGCCTGTACCGGGTGGCTGGCAATGAAAATTTATACCTTTGATTTTGACGAAATTGATAGTCAGGAAGACTTCTACCGCGAGTTTATTCGGGCGTTCGACCTGGAGCGGGACAGCGTAAGCAACCTTGATATGCTGTGGGATGTGGTGACCGGCGACAGGCTGCCGTTACCGCTTGAAATCGAGTTTACCCATCTGCCTGAAAAGCTGCGCAGACGCTTTGGCGCACTGATTTTATTGTTTGATGAAGCGGAGGAGGAGCTGGAAGGGCAACTGCGTTTCAATGTGCGTCAGTCATAAAAAAGCCCCTGACCGGGAGGTCAGGGGCAAGTCGTATGATGAGATACGACGAGGGTTTATTTGTACAGTTCAGCCGTAGCGTGCCAGTGGTCACCGCTGCGTGCTTCAATTACGCGATAGGATGATGCACCCTGTTCTTCCGCTTTTTTGTTCAGCATGTCGTGCATGTCCATCGGAGATGCGCCGATGGCACCAACAGAAACCGTCCCGATAGCCTGGCGGGATTGTGCCTGTTCGGCATTAATGGCGTCGGCAGCAAACGCACCGAATGACAGGACAGAGAGTACGCTCAGGGCAGCAACAGTGTTTTTAATTTTCATGATCGGTTACCTCGTCAATTATTCTACTGGGGTCTTTGTTCTGTGACCCTCATCACAAAATCAAGTATACACTAATCACGCGAAAAATTAATACCAGACTAATGGTTTCCCTTGTTATTACGTATTAAAAAATTCGATTTTTATAACGGGAGTGCATAAAAAAAGGCATGGCAAGGCGATGTTTGTTCATTTTTGTATTTAAAATCAGATTGATAGATGACTTTGATTTTTAGTGCGATTTTGCAGCAAATCATCCACTGGGTGAATGTTAACAGGCGGTAAAAAGCACTATTTGCAAAAGCAGCAGGCAGTGGAAAGCAGGGTAAAATGAGGCAACAGCAGAATGATCCCCGTAGCCGTGCGCTACGGGGCAGACAATTACAGCTCCTGTTCGAACAGGACCAGAATCGCTTCGTAGAGGTCTTTCACAGAGAAACCATTTGCCGGGGTGGTAAAGATGGTGTCATCACCGGCGATAGTGCCGAGGATCCCCTCAGCTTTACCCAGCGAATCCAGCAGGCGAGCAATCAGCTGTGCAGCACCTGGACTGGTGTGGATCACAACCACGGCATCGTTATAGTCGATGTCCAGAACCAGGTTCTTCAGTGGGCTGGAGGTTGTCGGGACGCCAAGTTCAGCTGGCAGGCAATAAACCATTTCCATTTTGGCGTTGCGCGTACGCACCGCACCAAACTTGGTTAACATGCGGGAGACCTTCGACTGGTTGATGTTATCGAAGCCTTGTTCCTGCAACGCCTGAACAATTTCTCCTTGAGAACTGAATTTTTCTTCTTTGAGTAGCGCTTTAAACGCCTTTACTAATTCTTCTTGCTTAGACGAGCTTCGCATAAGTCACCCGGAATATGACGAAAGAAACAACATTATTATGCATGTGGATGAATTTTTATGCAAATTATCTACCTGACGCCAGGCTGAAATAATGTTATGAAAGGGCGTGATTTTATCAGATTTCGTTATCGGAAAACATGCCTGGGTCACGCCGTGCAAATAAGCTTAAAAGTAAATTAAATGTTATCAAAATGATGTTGTTTTGGTGGCGTGGCAGGGTGTATTGTAACCCCCTCTTAATACGTTGTTGCCCACAGCCTGATAGCATTCAGGTGAAGGCGAAAGACGTGCGACCTCAAATTCTTTAGCGATGAAAATTGTAATTAATGACGTGCTGAATTATGGTCGCCGCAACGGATTTACAGATACTTAAGTTAACCATAATAAGGAGTTTAGGATGAAAGTCGCAGTCCTCGGCGCTGCTGGTGGTATCGGCCAGGCGCTTGCCCTACTACTGAAAACCCAACTGCCTTCAGGCTCAGAACTCTCCCTGTACGATATTGCTCCGGTAACCCCAGGCGTGGCGGTTGACCTGAGCCACATCCCGACAGCTGTGAAAATTAAAGGCTTCTCCGGTGAAGATGCGCGTCCTGCGTTGCAGGGTGCCGACGTGGTGCTGATCTCTGCGGGTGTTGCACGTAAGCCGGGTATGGATCGTTCAGATCTGTTCAACGTCAACGCGGGCATCGTGAAAAACCTGGTTCAGCAGATCGCTGAAACCTGCCCGAAAGCGTGCATCGGTATCATCACCAACCCGGTGAACACCACCGTTGCTATCGCAGCAGAAGTGCTGAAGAAAGCGGGCGTATACGACAAGAACAAACTGTTCGGCGTGACGACGCTGGATATCATCCGCTCCAATACCTTCGTGGCTGAGCTGAAAGGCAAGCAGCCAACGGAAGTTGAAGTGCCGGTTATCGGCGGTCACTCTGGCGTGACCATCCTGCCTCTGCTGTCGCAGATCCCGGGCGTGAGCTTCACCGAGCAGGAAGTGGCTGACCTGACTAAACGTATTCAGAACGCGGGCACCGAAGTGGTGGAAGCGAAGGCGGGTGGCGGGTCTGCAACCCTGTCTATGGGCCAGGCGGCGGCACGTTTCGGCCTCTCTCTGGTGCGCGCGTTGCAGGGCGAAAAAGACGTTGTTGAATGTGCCTATGTTGAAGGCGACGGTGAACACGCGCGTTTCTTCTCTCAGCCGCTGCTGCTGGGTAAAAACGGTGTTGAAGAGCGTAAGTCTATCGGCACGCTGAGCGCGTTTGAGCAAAACGCGATGGAAGGCATGCTGGACACGCTGAAGAAAGATATCACTCTGGGCGAAGAGTTCGTTAACAAGTAAAACGTCCTCTCCCATAGCAGGCCGGTAAGCGTAAGCGCCAACCGGCAAAAAAAACCGAAGCACAGGCTTCGGTTTTTTTATGGCCGTCAGTTAGTGGCCGGATATTCCTGAATGGTGACCTGAATCGTCAGCTTCTTATCATTGCGCATGACTTCAACAGGAATAATGGAGCCCGGTCGAATCTCGGCCACCTGGTCCATGGTTTCAAGCGCAGAGACCGCCGGCGTGCCGTTGACGGAGAGGATAACGTCGTTCACCTGGATGCCCGCATTGGCCGCCGGGCCGCCAGGCGCCACTTCGTTGACCACAATCCCCTGGATCTGATCGATACCCCCACCCTGCGTATGCATCGGCGCGATTTCACGCCCGCCGATACCAATGTAGCCGCGGATCACGCGGCCATCGCGGATCAGCTTGTCCATGATTTTGGTCGCCAGCTGGAACGGAATGGCAAAGCCAATCCCTTCCGGTGTTTCGCCGTCGTTGCTCTTATCGAAGGAGAGGGTATTAATGCCCATCAGTTCACCCAGGGAGTTCACCAGCGCGCCGCCGGAGTTACCGTGGTTGATCGAGGCATCGGTTTGCAGGAAGTTCTGTCGTCCTGACGGGTTCAGGCCAATTCGACCGGTCGCGCTGATGATCCCCTGCGTGATGGTCTGGCCCAGGTTGTACGGGTTACCGATCGCCAGCACCACATCGCCGATGTGCGGCGTTCGTTTGCGGTTTATCGGGATAGTCGGCAGACCGCCCGTGGCGTTGATCTTCAGAACCGCCAGATCGGTCAGGCTGTCCGACCCCACCAGCAGGGCTTCAAACACGCGGCCATCCTGCAAGGCGACGATAATCTGGTCGGCATCGTTAATGACGTGTTTATTGGTGATGATATAACCCCGGTCATCCATGATCACGCCGGAACCGAGCGTGCGGATCTCCAGCTGGTTATGCGCGGAGCTGTTAAGCCCGCGGTTATAAACGTTAACCACGGCGGGGGCGGCACGGCGTACTGCCTGATTGTACGTCGCAGGCGTTTCATCCGTGCTGTCGAACTTGGGAGCCGACAGTTTGTTGAACTGGCGTAAAGATGGCATAGCCACCAGCAGCAGACCGGCAACGATCAAACCAATGACAATTGAACGAAAGAGCTTTAAAAGCATGATGCGTGTGTCGTTAAAAAAGGAACGGTTTGCAGCATAACATGAGTTATCCGGACATCACACGCAGCGGCGATGCCCGGAGTCGCAAATGGTTAACGCAGTAAAATGTACAGAGTGTCGTTGCCACGGATAATTTGCAGGGCAATGATCGCCGGTTTACTCTCCAGCACCTTACGCATTTCCGCAATAGACTGCACGCGAGTGCGGTTCACGCCAATAATCACATCGTCCTGATGCAAACCTGCCTGCGCGGCCGGGCTACTCTTCTCAACGTTAGTGACAGAAATGCCTTTCGTGCCGTTTTTAAGCTGACCGTCGCTCAGCGTAGCGCCCTGGAGCGCCGGGGAGATCTGTTCTGCACTGGCGGAAGAGGAGGTGCTCTTGTCCAGCGTCACTTCCACAGTCAGCGGTTTGCCCTCGCGGATCAGGCCCAGCTTCACTTTAGCGCCAGGCTCCGTGGTGGCAATACGTGAACGTAATTCAGCGAAGCTGCTCAGTGGTTTATCGTTCAGGCTGACAATAACGTCGCCGGATTTCACGCCCGCCTTTGCAGAGCCCGAGTTGGCTAGCACTTCGCTGACAAACGCCCCGCGCTGGACGTTGAGCTTAAAGGCTTTGGCGATATCGGCGCTCATCTCCATGCCTTTGATGCCCAGCAGCCCGCGCTTAACCTCGCCAAACTGAATCAGCTGTTGAGACAGGGTTTTGGCCATGTTGCTCGGAATGGCAAAACCAATCCCGATGCTGCCGCCGCCTGGCGCGAGTATCGCGGTGTTGATGCCGATCAGCTCACCGTTCAGGTTAAGCAGCGCGCCGCCGGAGTTGCCCCGGTTGATGGAGGCGTCGGTCTGGATAAAGTTTTCCAGTCCTTCGAGATTAAGGCCGCTGCGCCCCAGGGCGGAGACAATCCCGGAGGTGGCGGTCTGGCCTAAGCCGAACGGGTTACCGACCGCGACGGCAAAATCACCGACGCGCAGCTTATCGGAATCTGCGATGGCGATCTGGGTCAGGTTGCTGGGGTTTTGCACCTGAAGCAGGGCAATATCACTTTGATCGTCACCGCCGATCAGTTTGGCGTCGAACTCACGGCCATCGTTCAGCTGAACGCTGATCTTATCGGCCTGGCTGATCACGTGGTTATTGGTCAGGATATAGCCCTTAGCCGCGTCGATAATCACGCCCGAACCCAGGCCTTCAAACGGTTGAGCCTGCTGATCCGGCGCCTCTTCGCCAAAATATTTCTTCAGCTCTTCGGGGATGCGCTGGCTTTGTCGTGCGGTCCCTTCCACCTGCACGCTGACCACCGCAGGCAGGACTTTTTCAAGCATCGGCGCGAGGCTGGGAATGGCTTCTTGTCCGGGCACCTGCGAAGGCAGAGCCGCATTGGCAGGGAAGGAGGCCGAGAGAGATAACCCGACACTTAACGCTAAGGCGCTCAACAGCTGGTTTTTTTTCTTCATCGATGCTGACTCTCGTATCCTGGAATGAAAAAGAACGGCCCCAAAAACATCTTGATGTTATTGAATTTTCAACCGCTGAACAATGAGGTGAATGAGTAAATAATAGCTGGGGACGGGAAGAAAGGACGGGCGCATGAGGTGCGCCCGTAAAATTTATTCAGGTTTTGCGATTAATCGCGTTTTACACCACCGCGCAGCAGGCCGGACGCGCCGTCTGAATAGTCGCGTGGCATCTGAACCGGTGCCTGATCGTTACCGGCTTCAGAGTCCGCCAGACGATTGCGGAAGGGGTTGGTCTCTGCGGTCATTTCCGGCAGCAGGCTGCTGGAGCTTTTCGCCATGTGCTGGTAGAGCTGGCGATAATCTGTCGCCATGTTGTCCAGCAGCTCGGCGCTACGGGCAAAGTGGCTGACCAGCTCTTCACGATATTCTTCCAGCTCGGCTTTGTTCTTTTCCAGTTCGTATTGCAGTGACTGCTGCTGACGCAATTTGCGGTTACCGAAACGCATGGCCACAGCACCGATGATGATGCCGACGACTAAACCGATTAGCGCATATTCCCAGGTCATGAACTTCTCCCGTTGTCTTGTTGTTCCGTAGGGTGTTGGCTCGGCTCCTGCCTGTGCCTGATTATGCCACTATAACCGCTATTTCCGCAGAAGTGGAATCCTGACGTATCATCGCGTAGTGTAGAACGGCCTTTTTTTCATCAGCCGCGCGCGCTGGTGAGGTTTAACTAAAGGAATAACAACAACATCATGCAAAACCTGTCCCCTTCATCGCGTTACCAACTGGCCCTGAGTGAGGGCACACACCAGCCGGATGATGTCCAGCGTGAAGCGGTTAACCGCCTGGACACGATTTACCAGGAACTTCTGGCGAAACCCGCCGATGCGGTGCAGAGCAGCGGGCTGAAGGCGGCATTTGGCCGTTTGCTGGGCAAAAAAGAGCCGCCGGTAAACGCACCGGTTCGCGGCTTATATATGTGGGGAGGCGTTGGACGGGGTAAAACCTGGCTGATGGATATGTTTTACCAGAGCCTGCCCGGCACACGTAAGCAGCGTCTGCACTTTCACCGTTTCATGCTGCGGGTTCATGAAGAGCTGACGGCGCTCCAGGGCGAAACCGACCCGCTGGAGATCGTGGCCGATCGCTTCAAGGCGGAAACGGACGTGCTCTGCTTCGACGAGTTCTTTGTTTCCGATATTACGGACGCCATGCTGCTGGGGGGGCTGATGAAAGCGCTGTTTGCGCGTGGGATCACCCTGGTGGCAACCTCAAATATCCCGCCTGATGAGCTTTATCGCAATGGTCTCCAGCGGGCGCGTTTCCTGCCGGCCATTGATGCTATCAAACAGCATTGCGACATCATGAACGTCGATGCCGGTGTTGATTATCGTCTGCGCACGCTGACGCAGGCGCACCTGTGGCTTTCACCGCTGAACGCCGACACCTCCCGCGAGATGGATAAACTGTGGCTGGCGCTGGCAGGTGCGCCGCGAGATAACGCCCCAGCGCTGGAGATCAACCATCGTCCGTTGCCGACGCTGGGCGTTGAGAACCAGACGCTGGCCGTCTCGTTTGCAACGCTCTGCGTGGATGCCCGCAGTCAGCATGACTACATTGCGCTGTCGCGTTTGTTCCATACCGTTATGTTGTGGGATGTGCCCATCATGACCCCGCTCATGGAGAGCGAAGCGCGCCGCTTCATTGCGCTGGTAGATGAGTTTTACGAGCGTCACGTTAAGCTGGTGGTCAGCGCCGAAGTACCTTTATATGAGATTTATCAGGGCGAGCGCCTGAAGTTTGAGTTCCAGCGCTGCCTGTCGCGCCTACAAGAGATGCAGAGCGAAGAGTACCTCAAGCGTGAGCATATGCCATAAAAAATGCTACCCTCTCCCTGAGAGGGGAACCATGTAGGCCGGGTAAGGCGCAGCCGCCACCCGGCATTTTCCACCGTCTCGAAAAACCCATTCCAAATCACATTTAAGGGTCGATCTTTGACCTCAACTTCTCTATAATCTTGCGACCCCACGTTACGAGAAGGTTTTTTTCCCGGAACTTTCTATGTGTCGGCATGTGCTATTCGAAGGGGTAGGTTTGCCGGACTTTGTCGTGTGAACCTCAACTGACTAAACGTTTGGGTGTTCACCAACGTGTAACTTATTATTTGGGTAAGCTTTTAATGAAAACTTTTACAGCTAAACCAGAAACCGTACAGCGCGACTGGTATGTTGTTGACGCGACCGGTAAAACTCTGGGCCGTCTGGCTACTGAACTGGCTCGTCGCCTGCGCGGTAAGCATAAAGCGGAATACACTCCGCACGTTGATACTGGTGATTACATCATCGTTCTGAACGCTGACAAAGTTGCTGTTACCGGCAACAAGCGTACTGACAAAGTGTACTACCACCACACCGGCCACATCGGTGGTATCAAAGAAGCGACCTTTGAAGAGATGATTGCCCGCCGTCCTGAGCGTGTGATTGAAATCGCGGTTAAAGGCATGCTGCCAAAAGGCCCGCTGGGTCGTGCTATGTTCCGTAAACTGAAAGTTTACGCAGGCAACGAGCACAACCACGCGGCACAGCAACCGCAAGTTCTTGACATCTAATCGGGATTATAGGCAATGGCTGAAAATCAATACTACGGCACTGGTCGCCGCAAAAGTTCCGCAGCTCGCGTTTTCATTAAACCGGGCAGTGGTAAAATCGTAATTAACCAGCGTTCTCTGGAACAGTACTTCGGTCGCGAAACTGCCCGCATGGTAGTTCGCCAGCCGCTGGAACTGGTTGATATGGTAGAAAAACTGGATCTGTACATCACCGTTAAAGGTGGTGGTATCTCCGGTCAGGCAGGTGCGATCCGTCACGGTATCACCCGCGCTCTGATGGAGTACGACGAATCCCTGCGTTCTGAACTGCGTAAAGCTGGCTTCGTTACTCGTG
Source organism: Enterobacter genomosp. S (assembly GCF_001631805.1). Lineage (NCBI taxonomy): Bacteria > Pseudomonadati > Pseudomonadota > Gammaproteobacteria > Enterobacterales > Enterobacteriaceae > Enterobacter > Enterobacter genomosp. S. Next base: position 45,497 of record NZ_LVVA01000019.1, read on the forward strand.
ACGCTCGTCAGGTTGAACGTAAGAAAGTGGGTCTGCGTAAAGCACGTCGTCGTCCACAGTTCTCCAAACGTTAATCCATTCTGCTTACGCAGAACGATTGGCGAAAAACCCGCTTCGGCGGGTTTTTTTATGGATAATGCGCAGGTTATCCACAGTAACATTTCATATATCTTCTCTTTTTCCACATTTCCGGCATCCCCTCACCACAAAGCCATCAAAATCTGGTAAACTATCATCCAATTTTCTGCCCAAATATCGGTGAATACTCGATTTTTGTTCGATTCTTGAACAATGTGTCTTCTCCGGGATGGGCGATACTTCATCTGGCTGGCCCCGTTGGGCCGGTAGCAGTAAAAATTCTGAATATACCTGGAGGTTTTCATGGCTGTCGCTGCCAACAAACGTTCGGTAATGACGCTGTTTTCTGGTCCTACTGACATTTATAGCCATCAGGTTCGTATCGTGCTGGCCGAGAAGGGTGTCAGTTTTGAGATCGAGCATGTGGAAAAGGATAACCCGCCTCAGGATCTGATCGATCTCAACCCGAGCCAAAGCGTACCGACGCTGGTGGATCGCGAGCTGACCCTGTGGGAATCCCGTATCATTATGGAATACCTGGATGAGCGTTTCCCGCATCCGCCACTGATGCCTGTTTATCCTGTTGCGCGTGGTGAAAGCCGCCTGTACATGCAGCGTATCGAGAAAGACTGGTACACGCTGATGAACGTTATCGTCAACGGTTCCTCTTCAGAAGCAGATGCTGCGCGTAAACAGCTGCGTGAAGAGCTGCTGGCGATTGCGCCGGTATTTGGTCAAAAACCGTTCTTCCTGAGCGACGAGTTCAGCCTGGTGGATTGCTACCTGGCGCCGTTGCTGTGGCGTCTGCCAACCCTGGGCGTGGAGTTCAGCGGCCCGGGCGCGAAAGAGCTGAAAGGCTATATGACGCGCGTCTTTGAGCGCGACTCTTTCCTGGCATCCTTAACTGAACCGGAGCGCGAAATGCGTCTCGGCCGAGGCTAATGACTGTGGAAATGTCACAACTTACCCCACGCCGTCCGTATCTGCTGCGCGCCTTCTATGAATGGCTGCTGGATAACCAGCTCACGCCGCACCTGGTTGTGGATGTGACGTTGCCGGGCGTGCAGGTTCCAATGGAATACGCACGCGACGGACAGATTGTACTGAATATTGCGCCACGTGCAGTGGGTAACCTGGAGCTGGCAAACGACGAAGTGCGCTTCAATGCGCGCTTCGGCGGCGTGCCGCGTCAGGTTTCCGTTCCGCTGGCTGCGGTTCTGGCTATCTACGCCCGTGAAAACGGTGCAGGTACCATGTTCGAGCCGGAAGCAGCTTATGATGAAGAGGTTGCCAGCCTGAATGACGATGAGGCATCCGATGAACGCGAAAGCGACCCGGTAATGTCTGTGATTGATGGCGACAAACCCGATCGTCAGGACGACGACGAGGGTCCGGATGATGAACCGCCACCGCGCGGTGGTCGTCCCGCACTGCGCGTTGTGAAATAAACAAACAGGCCCGACGGGCCTGTTTTGCTTTTTGCCCCTTTTCGCCCCCTCTAATTTCCTGTGTGACGATGCAGCGTTTTCCTTCAATGGCACCGGACTGCAATGAAACCGACCAGCGTGCGGCGGGTCTGGGCTTTACCTATAACGTCGGGGCGCTGGGTGGGGCGATCGCCCCGGTGATTGGTGCGCTGCTGTCGCAGAATATGGCGCTGGGCACAGCCCTGGGATCGCTCTCCTTCGGCCTGACCTTTGTGGTGATCCTGCTGATTGGACTGGATATGCCGTCCCGCGTTCAGCGCTGGCTGCGGCCGGAGGCGATTCGAACCCACGATGCCATCGACGGTAAACCTTTCAGCGGAGCCTTCCCGTTTGGCGGCGATAAAAGCGCTTTAGCCAAAAGCAAAAGTTAATCCGCTGGAAAAAGCGGCAGGGCGTTAGCTCCGCCGTGAGGATATCTTTATGTACGCGATGACGTTTGCCACGCGGTTTCCAACCAAGAATTAGCGCTTAAACGTCACCGCTTCCGGCTGCGTCAGATGCAAGGTTGTCTGGCTGGGCACCGTCTCGGCAATCACCTTGCCGTGGCGAACAGAGTATCGTGTCGGCGTCTGGCGACGAACGGCATCAAACCCATTCTCTGCCGGGAGGATCACCAGGTTTGCTGAATTCCCAACGCGCACGCCATAGTCCTGCAAATTAAGCGTTTTCGCGCTGTGGGTAGTGATCAGGTTAAGCCCATCGTTTATTTGCCCGTAGCCCATCAGTTGGCAGACGTGCAGCCCCATATGCAGAACCTGAAGCATATTCGCGGTTCCCAGCGGATACCACGGATCGAAAACGTCGTCATGACCAAAGCAGACGTTGATCTCCGCTTCCAGCATTTCTTTGACGCGTGTAATGCCGCGGCGTTTGGGATAGGTATCGAAACGGCCCTGCAAATGCGTGTTAACCAGCGGGTTTGCCACGAAGTTAATGTCTGACATTTTTAACAGGCGGAACAGCCGGGACGTATACGCGCCATTATAGGAGTGCATTGCCGTGGTATGGCTGGCGGTCACGCGCGAACCCATTCCGTCACGATGTGCCAGGGCGGCAACGGTTTCAACGAAGCGCGATTGCTCATCATCAATTTCGTCACAGTGGACATCAATCAGGCGGTCGTACTTTCTGGCCAGGGAAAACGTTTTATGCAGCGACTCCACGCCATATTCACGCGTAAATTCGAAGTGCGGGATTGCGCCGATGACATCCGCCCCTAAACGTACTGCTTCCTCAAGCAGTGCTTCACCATTCGGATAAGAAAGAATGCCTTCCTGCGGGAATGCCACAATTTGCATATCGACCCACGGGGCGACTTCCTGCTTCACCTCCAGCATGGCTTTCAGTGCCGTAAGGGTAGGGTCCGAGACGTCAACGTGAGTACGTACGTACTGAATGCCGTTGGCGATCTGCCACTTCAGGGTCTGCATCGCGCGAGCTTTAACGTCTTCGTGGGTGAGCATCGCCTTACGTTCGGCCCAGCGCTCGATTCCCTCGAAAAGGGTGCCTGACTGATTCCAGTTCGGTTCACCCGCCGTTTGCGTTGTATCCAGATGGATATGCGGTTCGATGAAAGGAGGGATAACCAGCCCGCATTCCGCGTCCAGCACCTGACCGACTGGCGCAGGGGCAGTTTCCTGAGGATCGATACGGCTGAAGCGTCCGTTCTCAATCGTGATCTGCCATAAACCCTCCTGCCCCTGCAAACGGGCCTGACGGATAGTGAGGGAATTATTCTGCATGGGAAGCCTCCGAAGGATTAGCAAGGGTACGTTTGGCGAATGGGTTTAACACCAAATAGCTGAAGACGCCACCCAATACTGCGTTAACGGGGACAATTCCCGGAATGTAGTGCCCGGCAGCAACGCCCAGGGCGACCGAGAAAATGGCAATCCAGTTAACGGACACGAAATTTGCGGGGTCGAAGCTGGCATAGCGGCGGCGATTAATCAGATAGTCGGCGATAATCACCCCGCCAATCGGCGGAATTGCTGCCGACAGAAAGGTCAGCCAGCCAACGAAGTTGTTGTATAGCCACAGCGCGCACAGCGTACCGATAATGCCATTCGCCACCGACAGCGTACGGCTGGAAAGGCCAGTAATATTGGCGAAACCCAGACCAGAGGCGTACAGCGCGTTGTCATTGGTGGTCCAGATATTCAGGCCGAGAACGACAATTGCCGGTAGCAGCAGTCCCTGGGCAATCATCACGTCAGAAATATCGGCCTGTCCTACGGCGGCAGCGCCTGCCGCACCGAAGATAAACATCAGCGAGTTGCCAAGGAAAAATGCCACCATCGCCACCAAAACGGCCCCTTTGGCATTGCGGCCAAAGCGGACGAAGTCGGCGGTCAGCGTGCCTGCGCTGATAAACGAACCTACAACCAGCGCCAGCGCGCTGGAAAAGTTGAGCGGCGTCTGCGGCACAATGGATTTGAGGTGGTCCAACCCTCCCACGCCGTCCACCGCCAGCCAGACGGAGTAGCTACCCAGGATGACGATAGCGGGTACGGCGATGATGGATAAAATCGTCAGTGCTGAGATGCCAAAAAAAATGGTCAACGTCATCAACAGGCCGGAAACCGCAATCAGGACGTTCACGTCGATGCCCGTGGCTTTACTCACCGGGATGGCAAACATCGCTACGCCAACGCCAAACCATCCTACCTGCGTACCGCCTAAAAGCATGGAGGGAAGCCAGGAACCTTTTATACCGAACGAGTAACGCGCAAGAAGATGGGTTGAGAGGCCGGTTTTTGCGCCAATATAGCCAAGAAAAGCAGTGTAAATACCGAGGAGGAGATTGCCGAAGAGAACTGCGAGAAAGAAATCCTTATAGGAAAGACCGGTACCGAGCGTGCCTCCGGTCCACATACTGGCGGAAAAAAACGTTAACCCTAACATCACAAAAGTGAGTGGAACCACGCCTTTCCGCGCCGCCAGAGGAACGGGGCCCTGGCTATAATTGTTATCTTGCGACACAACGCCTCCTTGAATTTTGGCCAAAAAATCCGCCGCATAATATACATTTTTTTCGACAATGCAAACGTTTACGTCGGGATTTACGCTGCTTTTTTGGGGTAGAGGGTATCGTTGGCTCAAGGGTAGGTTACTGAAAACAGACTCCCCGGCGTTCCGCTTTATGCTTCTGCCGGGGAGTCGGAGGGGCTTATACTTCCAGGAAGTTCATGATCCCGTCAGCCGCTTTACGCCCTTCGGCAATCGCGGTAACCACCAGGTCTGAACCGCGAACGATATCGCCACCGGCGAAGATTTTCGGGTTGCTGGTCTGGAAGGCGTTGTCGCTGCCTTCCGGCGCAATCACGCGGCCCTGAGAGTCCAGCTCTACGCTGTGCTTCGCCAGCCACTCCATGCTGTGAGGGCGGAAACCAAACGCCATCACCACGGCGTCGGCCGGGATCACGTGCTCAGAGCCTGCCACGATCTCCGCGCGACGACGACCTTTTGCATCCGGCGCGCCCATCTCCGTGCGCGCCATCTTCACGCCGCTCACCTTACCGTTGGCGTTCACTTCAATGCCCAGAGGCTGGATGTTGAACTGGAACTCCACGCCCTCTTCACGCGCGTTTTTCACTTCGCGTTTAGAGCCCGGCATGTTCTCTTCGTCACGACGGTAGGCGCAGATGACGTGCGCCGCGTTTTGACGAATGGAGGTACGCACGCAGTCCATCGCGGTATCACCGCCGCCCAGCACGACAACGCGTTTACCTTCCATGCTGACAAACGGCTCGTCGGCGGTTTCGCCGTAGCCCATCAGCTGTTTGGTGTTAGCAATCAGGAACGGCAGCGCGTCGTACACGCCTGGCGCATCTTCGTTCTCAAGACCACCGCGCATGGACTGATAGGTACCCACGCCCAGGAACACGGCGTCGTAATCCTTCAGCAGATCGTCGAGCTGCACGTCGCGGCCCACTTCGGTGTTGAGTTTGAACTCAATGCCCATGCCGGTGAAGATTTCACGGCGGCGGGTCATCACCTCTTTTTCCAGTTTGAAGGCCGGGATGCCGAAGGTCAGCAAACCGCCGATTTCCGGATGACGGTCAAAAACCACCGCCTTCACGCCGTTGCGTGTCAGCACGTCGGCACAGGCGAGGCCTGCCGGACCCGCACCGACGATCGCCACGCGCTTGTCGGTTTGACGCACGCCGGTCATATCCGGACGCCAGCCCATCTCGAAGGCTTTATCGTTGATATAGCGTTCGATATTGCCGATGGTCACCGCACCAAACTCGTCGTTCAGCGTACAGGAGCCTTCGCACAGGCGATCCTGAGGACACACGCGCCCGCACACTTCCGGCAGGGTGTTGGTCTGGTGAGACAGCTCGGCGGCTTCAAAAATACGCCCTTCGTTGGCCAGCTTCAGCCAGTTCGGAATGTAGTTATGGACCGGACATTTCCATTCGCAGTAAGGGTTACCGCAGGACAGGCAGCGGTCTGCCTGTGCTTTGGCCTGGCCTTCTGAAAACGGCTCATAGATTTCAACAAATTCAATTTTACGGATCTTCAGCGGTTTCTTTGGCGGATCAACACGCTGAAGGTCGATAAACTGGTAAACGTTCTGGCTCATCTGAATTCCTTACTGCGCCTGCACGCGCAGCTCTGCTGCGCTACGACTACGGTGACCCAACAGGGCTTTAACATCGCTGGACTTCGGCTTAACCAGCGCGAATTTCGCAGAGAACGCTGGCCAGTTCGCCAGGATCTCTTCGCCGCGCGAAGAACCGGTATGCTGCACGTGTTCGGTAATCAAACCGCGCAGGTGTTCTTCGTGAATGGCCAGCGAATCAACATCCAGCACTTCCACCAGTTCCGGGTTCACGCGTTTGCGGAACTCACCGTCTTCATCCAGCACGTAGGCAAAACCGCCCGTCATGCCGGCGCCAAAGTTCACGCCGGTTTTACCCAGGACGCACACAATTCCGCCCGTCATGTATTCGCAGCCGTTATCGCCAATGCCTTCCACCACGGTGATGGCACCGGAGTTACGCACCGCAAAACGTTCGCCCGCACGGCCCGCGGCAAACAGACGACCGCCGGTCGCACCGTACAGACAGGTGTTGCCGATGATGCTGGCTTCATGGCTGCGGAAGGCTGAACCGACCGGAGGACGCACCGCCAGCAGACCACCCGCCATGCCTTTGCCGACGTAGTCGTTGGCATCGCCGGTCAGGTATAACTCAACGCCGCCGGCGTTCCACACGCCGAAGCTCTGGCCCGCGGTACCGCTGAAGTGCGCGGTAATCGGATCCGACGCCAGCCCCTGATCGCCGTGCGTTTGCGCGATATAACCGGAGAGGGACGCGCCGACAGAACGGTCGGTATTGCGAATATCAAACCAGAACGTTTTGCTCTGCTTCTCGTCCACGTACGGCTTCGCCTGTTGCAGCAGCTGCGCGTTCAGCACGCCGTTGTCGAACGGCGGGTTGTTCTCGGTGCAGTAAACCGCTTTGCCAGGATGCGGCTCAGCCGTTTCCAGCAGCTTAGACAGCTCAAGCTTCTGCTGCTTGGCGGTGAAGCCTTCCAGCTCTTTAAGCAGGTCGGTACGGCCAATCAGATCCACCAGACGCTTCACGCCCAGCTGCGCCATCAGCTCGCGGGTTTCACGGGCGATGAAGTCAAAGTAGTTGGTCACTTTGAACGGCAGGCCGTGATAGTGATTCTTACGCAGCTTCTCGTCCTGGGTCGCAACGCCGGTTGCGCAGTTGTTCAGGTGGCAAATGCGCAGGTATTTACAGCCGAGCGCAACCATCGGGCCGGTACCGAAGCCGAAGCTTTCCGCACCCAGAATCGCCGCTTTGATGATGTCGAGGCCGGTTTTCAGACCGCCGTCCACCTGCAAACGGATCTTGTGACGCAGACCGTTAGCCACCAGCGCCTGCTGGGTTTCCACCAGGCCAAGCTCCCACGGACAGCCCGCGTATTTCACGGAGGAGAGCGGGCTTGCGCCGGTACCGCCGTCGTAGCCGGCAATGGTGATCAGGTCCGCATAGGCTTTCGCCACGCCGGTGGCGATGGTGCCGACGCCCGGCTCGGAAACCAGCTTCACGGAGATCATCGCTTTCGGGTTGACCTGTTTCAGGTCGAAAATGAGCTGCGCTAAGTCCTCGATAGAGTAGATATCGTGGTGCGGCGGCGGGGAAATCAGCGTCACGCCCGGCACCGAGTAGCGCAGTTTGGCGATGTACGGGGTGACTTTATCACCCGGCAGCTGACCGCCTTCGCCCGGTTTTGCACCCTGAGCGACCTTAATCTGGATCACGTCGGCGTTAACCAGGTAGGCAGGGGTTACGCCAAAGCGGCCGGACGCCACCTGTTTGATGCGCGACACTTTGTTGGTGCCGTAACGGGCCGGATCTTCACCGCCCTCGCCGGAGTTGGAGTTGCCGCCGATGCTGTTCATGGCTTCCGCCAGCGCTTCGTGGGCTTCCGGGCTCAGCGCGCCGATGGACATCGCCGCGGTATCGAAGCGTTTGAACAGTTCGGATGCAGGCTCAACTTCGTCAACGCTGACCGCTTCATCGCCCGGATTGAGGGCAATAAGGTCGCGCAGCGTCGCTGCCGGACGGTTATTCACCAGCTCAGCGTACTGCTGATAATCGCTGTACTCGCCGCTCTGTACCGCCTGTTGCAGCGTGCGCACCACGTCCGGGTTGTAGGCGTGATATTCGCCGCCGTGAACGTATTTCAGCAGGCCGCCCTGTTCCAGCGGCTTACGTGCCAGCCAGGCGCGCTTCGACAGGTTCACCAGATCCTGCTGGAAGTCAGCAAAACCGGCGCCGCCGATGCGGCTGACCACGCCCTGGAAGCAGAGGTTGGCGACGTCGTCGTGCAGGCCGACCGCTTCAAACAGCTTCGAGCAGCGGTAAGAGGCAATGGTCGAGATGCCCATTTTGGACATGATCTTGTACAGGCCTTTGTTGATGCCGTTACGGTAGTTCAGCATCACCGTGCGGTAATCTTTGTCGATGGCGCGGGTGTCTACCAGGCGGGCCAGCGTTTCGTAGGCCAGGTACGGGTAGATCGCCGTCGCACCAAAGCCTAACAGCACGGCAAAGTGGTGCGGATCGCGGGCGCTGGCGGTTTCCACAATGATGTTGGCGTCGCAGCGCAGGCTCTTGTCGACCAGACGCGTCTGGATAGCCCCCACCGCCATTGGCGCAGGCACCGGCAGACGGTTTTTCGCAATGTTACGGTCAGACAGCACCAGCAGAACGGTGCCGTTACGCACCATCTGCTCGGCTTTGTCGCACAGCGCATTCACCGTCTCTTCGAGGCTCGTTTCGGTCACGTCGAAGGTGATATCGAGCGTGTCGGCGCGGTAGTGCTCCTCGGTCATGGTGGTGAGCTGTTTAAAATCAGAGTACAGCAGGATCGGCGATTTAAAGGTCAGACGGTGCGCCTGGCCTTCGGCTTCGCAGAAGACGTTCATCTCACGGCCGATGCTGGTGGCCAGCGACATCACGTGGGCTTCACGCAGCGGATCGATTGGCGGGTTGGTCACCTGCGCAAACTGCTGACGGAAATAGTCGTAAATAATGCGCGGCTGGCTGGAGAGCACGGCGAACGGGGTATCGTCACCCATCGAGCCGACCGCTTCCTGGCCGTTTTCGCCGAGCACGCGAATAACCGAATCCAGCTCTTCCGCGCTGTAGTTAAACTGCTTCTGGAAGCTTGCGAGGGTATCGTCGTCCATCTCGCGGCTGCCCACTTCGTCGTCAGACAGATCTTCGAACGGCACCAGGCGACGGACGTTTTTCGCCATCCACTCTTTATACGGATGGCGGCTTTTCAGATCGTTATCGGTTTCCGCAGAGTGCAGAATACGGCCCCCGCGGGTATCGATAACCATCAGCTCGCCCGGACCGACGCGGCCTTTCTCGACCACTTCGTCAGGCTGGTAATCCCAGATCCCCACTTCAGAGGCGCAGGTGATGAGTTTATCTTTGGTGATGACGTAGCGCGCCGGACGCAGACCGTTACGGTCCAGGTTACACGCAGCGAAGCGACCGTCGGACATCACGATACCTGCCGGGCCGTCCCACGGCTCCATATGCATGGAGTTAAAGTCGAAGAACGCGCGCAGCTCCGGATCCATATCCGGGTTGTTCTGCCAGGCCGGTGGCACGAGCAGACGCATGGCGCGCACGATATCCATCCCGCCCGCCAGCAGCAGTTCCAGCATGTTATCCATGGAGCTGGAGTCAGAGCCGGTTTCGTTCACGAACGGTGCGGCATCGTGCAGGTCAGGGATCAGCGGGGTCTGGAACTTATAGGTACGAGCACGCGCCCACTGGCGGTTACCGGTGATGGTGTTGATCTCGCCGTTGTGCGCCAGGTAGCGGAACGGCTGCGCCAGCGGCCAGCGTGGTACGGTGTTGGTGGAGAAGCGCTGGTGGAACAGGCAAATGGCCGATTCCAGACGCAGGTCCGCCAGGTCCAGGTAGAAGCGCGGCAAGTCAGCCGGCATACACAGACCTTTATAGATGTTCACCAGGTTAGAGAGGCTACAGACGTAGAACTCTTTATCGTCCTGAAGACGTTTTTCAATGCGGCGACGGGCGATAAACAGACGGCGTTCCATATCGCGCGGACGCCAGCCCGCAGGCGCGTTAACGAAAATCTGCTCAATACGAGGCAGCGAGGAGAGGGCGATTTCACCGAGTACCCCTTCGTTGGTTGGCACATCGCGCCAGCCGACAATCGACAGGGTTTCGCGCTGAAGTTCTTCTTCAACGATGCGGCGTGAGGCGGCAGCCTTTTCAGGATCCTGATTCAGGAACAGCATGCCGACAGCGTAGTTTTTGGCTAAACGCCAGCCGCGCTCTTCCGCCACGATGCGGAAGAAACGATCCGGTTTTTGCAGCAGCAGGCCGCAACCGTCGCCGGTTTTACCATCGGCCAGGATGGCGCCACGGTGCTGCATACGGGCCAGTGCGTGAATAGCGGTACGCACTACCTTGTGGCTAGGTTCGCCTTCTATGTGGGCGATCAGGCCGAAACCACAGTTATCCTTCTCAAGGGATTTATCGTACAACATATCAGTGAACCTCCCCAGGCTCGTCGGGCTTCCCACTGAACTTTACCGTGGCGCGCAGGCGCAAAAAGAGCATGGCGACGGGGTTTGCGTTTCATACGCGAACCTCGCATTCGCCCTCTTTTTCATCCTTTCGCGCAGGTAAACAAGTTTGAGGACTTGCTTCAGAGGGAATCTCAATTACTGCATAAATATGATGAGCAGGCCGCTCATCCAGAAAGCTTCCAGCGGATTTCCAACTTATCGGGAATTAGTACACAGGTCAAATGGCAATCTTATTTATACAAAAATGTGCTAAAGAGTTATTATCCCTTTGTTTTAATTGGTTATATAACTAATTTTACAACCACTTAAAGCGTCAGGAAGGTGCAGGGGAGTGTGATCTGACTCACTATATGAAAGCGGTATTATTGATGCAGCATGCTGAAATGCGGATTTATGGCAGAATAATAATCTGGTGTAGTGCTAGACCCCGCATAAAATCACTGTTTTTCAGTCCTGGCGCTATAAATGAAAAAAACCATCGGAACATAAGGAAAAGTAATTACGCGGCGGATGAATGAAATCTCGGTAATCGTGATTATTTATTCAAATAGATAAAGGCCGTCCAGGGCGATTGATCCAGGTCATCGCCGACAGAGGCTAAAAATGGCAGGCTTGTCCCCTTTCTTCGGGACGGTCTATCAGATTATGCAGTTACAGAAATTAGTCAATATGTTTGGTGGGGATCTTTTGCAGCGTTACGGGCAAAAGGTGCATAAGCTGACGCTGCACGGCGGCTTTAGCTGTCCGAACCGCGACGGCACCATCGGGCGTGGTGGCTGCACGTTCTGCAACGTGGCGTCGTTTGCTGACGAAGCCCAGCAGCATAAATCTATCGCAGAACAGCTCGCCCATCAGGCCAGCCTCGTGAACCGTGCCAGGCAATATCTGGCCTATTTCCAGGCCTACACCAGCACGTGGGCCGAGGTGCAGGTGCTGCGTTCCATGTATCAGCAGGCGGTTGCTCAGGCGAACATTGTCGGGCTGTGCGTGGGTACGCGCCCGGACTGCGTGCCGGAGGCGGTGCTGGATTTACTTAGCGAGTACAAAGAGAAAGGCTACGAGATCTGGCTGGAGCTGGGCTTGCAGACCGCGCACGATAAAACCCTGCACCGTATCAATCGCGGGCATGATTTCGCCTGCTACCAGCGCACCACGCGTCTCGCCCGCGAGCGTGGCCTGAAAGTCTGTTCGCATTTGATTGTCGGCTTGCCCGGAGAAGGGCAGCAGCATGGCCTGGAGACGCTGGAAAAAGTCGTTGAGACCGGCGTGGACGGGATCAAGCTGCATCCGCTGCACATCGTAAAGGGCAGCATAATGGCGAAAGCCTGGGAAGCGGGGCGGTTAAGCGGTATTGAACTCGACGACTATACGGTCACGGCGGGGGAGATGATTCGCCACACGCCGCCGGACATTGTTTATCACCGTATCTCGGCAAGCGCCCGCCGCCCAACGCTTCTGGCACCGCTATGGTGCGAGAACCGCTGGACGGGGATGGTAGAAATTGACCGTTATCTGCGTGAACACGGTGTACAGGGTTCGGCGCTGGGCCGCCCGTGGGTTCCCCCGCTACCGGCGACGGCCGCCTAGCAGACTTCCCAGCATGCCGCGCACAATCTGATTGGTGACCTGCCGCGCGGCGCTTTTCGCCATAGTCTGTACCACGCCGTCGCGCTTGCCGCCGCGCGGTCCGGTTGTGCCAAACAAAATGTCTTTTAGCCCGCCGAGAATGCCGTCATCCACTGCGACTGACTGGCCCTTAGCGGGTGGAGCATCCTGCGATTCGGTGGTTGCCTGAACCCCTTTTTGCAGCATCTCGAACGCGGATTCGCGATCCACCTCGTCTTCATACTTCCCGTAAAGGGGAGAGTGGTTAATCAAGCTGTTGCGTTCATCGTCCGTCACCGGCCCCATGCGCGAGCAGGGCGCGATCACCATGGCGCGCTCGACAACTGTCGGGCTGCCTTTTACGTCCAGGAACGAAATCAGCGCTTCGCCGGTGCCTAACGCCTGAATGGCCGCTTCGGTATCAAAGGCCGGATTGGCACGCATGGTTTGCGCGGCGGCTTTGACGGCTTTCTGATCTTTCGGCGTAAAGGCGCGCAGGGCGTGCTGTACGCGGTTACCCAGCTGCCCCAGCACGTTGTCAGGAATATCCGACGGGTTTTGCGACACAAACCAGACCCCAACCCCTTTGGAGCGGATCAGGCGGATAACCTGTTCAATTTTATCCAGCAGCACCTGCGGCGTGTCGTTAAACAGCAGGTGTGCTTCGTCAAAGAAGAAGACCAGTTTGGGTTTTTCCAGATCGCCCGCTTCCGGTAACTGCTCGTACAGTTCGGAGAGCATCCACAGCAGGCTGGCGGCGTAAAGCTTTGGCATCTGGTAGAGCTTTTCTGAACTCAGAATGTTGATGATGCCTTTGCCGTTGCTGTCGGTGCGCATCCAGTCTTTAATATCCAGCATCGGCTCGCCGAAGAAGTGTTCGGCGCCCTGCTGCTCCAGCGTCAGTAGCCCACGCTGAATGGCACCGACAGAGGCGCTGCTGATATTGCCGTACTGGTTCTGGAAGGATTTGGCGTTATCGCCGATGTACTGGGTGATGGCGCGCAGATCTTTGAAATCAAGCAGCAGCAGCCCCTGATCGTCGGCGATACGGAAGATAATGTTCAGCACCCCGGACTGTACGTCGTTAAGATTAAGCAGACGGGCCAGCAGCAAAGGACCGAGATCGGAGACGGTGGCGCGCACCGGATGCCCTTTTTCGCCGAAGATATCCCATAGCACGACAGGATTGCCGTGTGGCGTCCAGTCCGTGATACCGATATTTTTCAGACGCTCGAGCAGTTTTTCTGACGCTGTACCTTCCTGAGCCACCCCGGTTAAATCGCCCTTCACGTCAGCCATAAAGACCGGCACGCCAATGTCTGACAATGACTCCGCCAGCTTTTGCAGGGTGACGGTTTTCCCCGTCCCGGTCGCGCCTGTGATCAGGCCATGACGGTTCGTCATCGCAGGCAGTAAAAACAGCTCTTTTTCCAGCGTCCTGGCGATTAACAATGGTGTACTCATGATGCGCGTCCTCTCGTAGTCCTGGGTGGAGTATAGGCAACCTGACGGCAAAATGTCTGCGTAAATTCCTCACTTTGCGGCGCATTATCCAGTGCGAACTATGCTTTTGCATACGGTAAACAAATTTTTGGGAAACTATGTCCAGATTCTTTTTTAACGACCGCAAACAGCTTGTCAACGACGCCATTGAAGGCATACTCCTCTCCGCGCCGCACGGTAATCTCGTCAAACTCGATATTGATCCGGCCATCCGCGTGGTGACGCGCGGCGACTGGGATAAAAGCCGCGTGGCGGTGATCTCCGGTGGCGGCTCCGGTCACGAACCGGCGCATGCCGGGTTTGTCGGTAAAGGCATGCTCACCGCCGCGGTGTGTGGCGATCTGTTTGCCTCCCCAAGCGTGGATGCGGTTCTCAACGCCATTGTGGCGGTGACGGGCGATCGTGGCTGCCTGCTGATCGTAAAAAACTATACCGGTGACCGGCTTAACTTTGGCCTGGCCGCGGAAAAAGCCAAACGCTACGGTCTGAAGGTGGAAATGGTTATCGTGGCGGATGACATCGCCCTGCCGGATAACAAGCAGCCGCGCGGCATCGCGGGAACGGCGCTGGTGCATAAGATTGCGGGATATGCGGCAGAGCAGGGGAAATCGCTCACCGAGGTGCGGGACATTGCGCAACAGGCCTGCGATAACCTCTGGAGCCTGGGCGTTGCGATGCAAACCTGCAACCTGCCGGGGAGCGATGACGAAGAAGGGCGGATCAAACAGGGCCACGTGGAGCTGGGGCTGGGTATTCACGGCGAGCCGGGGGCATCGGTGGTGGATACGCAAAACAGCAGGGCGATTATCGATACGCTGGTGACGCCGCTGAAAGCCCAGGCGGGTGAAGGACGCTTTGCGGTGCTGATCAACAACCTCGGCGGTGTGTCCGCGCTGGAGATGGCTCTGCTCACCAAAGAGCTGGCACATTCAGCGCTGAAAGCGGAGATCGCTTACCTGATTGGCCCCGCGCCGCTGGTGAGCGCGCTGGATATGAAAGGCTTTTCGCTGACGCTGTTAAAGCTCAACGATTACGTTGAGAAGGCGATTCACGCCGAGGTTGAGACGCTGGGCTGGCATAAGCCCGTCGCGTTTGCGCCCCTGCGTACCGTCCCACATAGCGCCCTTCATGACCGCGTGGAATATACCCCGTCGGACAATCCGCAGGTGGGCGGGTTTGTCTCCTCAGTGACGAATACATTGATTCAGCTTGAAAATCGCCTGAACGCGCTGGATGCCAAAGTGGGCGACGGTGATACCGGCTCAACCTTTGCGCAAGGGGCGCGGGATATTGCGCAGCGTCTGGAGGAGAACAACCTGCCCCTTAACGACGTGCCGACATTACTCCAGCTTGTGGGTGAGCGGCTGGCTACGGTGATGGGCGGATCGAGCGGCGTATTGATGTCGATCTTCTTTACGGCGGCGGGGCAAAAGCTTCACGATGGACAGCCGCTACCTGAAGCATTGTTGAGCGGGCTGGCGCAGATGAAGCAGTACGGCGGGGCCGATCTCGGGGATCGCACGCTGATCGACGCCCTGCAACCGGCGCTGGAAGCGTTACAGAAAGGCACTATTCAGGCGGCGGCGCAGGCTGCGCAGCAGGGCGCCGAAGCCACGGCGAAAATGGCGAAAGCGGGAGCGGGACGCTCGTCGTATGTTAACAAGGAAAACCTGGATGGGGTGATGGATCCGGGAGCGGTCGCGGTGGCGGAAGTGTTTAATATATTGGCGCAGTAGCAAAAGTAGGCCGGGTAAGGCGAAGCCGCCACCCGGCAAACTCACATCAGAAATCCGCTTTCAACACCACGCGGTAACGGGCTTTACCGTCGCGCACGTGCTGTATCGCTTCGTTGATTTTCGACATCGGATACAGCTCGGTGGTCGGCGCCACTTTGGTGCGGCCGGCAAACTTCATCAGCTTGCGTAACTCATATGGCGTGCCGGTAGCCGAGCCGGATATGCTGCGATCGCCGCCGATCAGAGTAAACGCCGGAACCGGCAGCGGCTTCATCACCGCGCCCACCGTGTGGAAGTTACCGCCGTAGGCCAGGGCTTCAAAGTACGGCTGCCAGTTGAGATCGACGTTGACGGTGTTAATGATCAGATCAAACTGCCCAGCCAGCGCGTTCAGCGCTTCAGGATCGCGGCTGTTCACCACTTTGTCTGCACCCATCGCCAGCACTTCCTGCTCTTTTGCCGGGTTGGAGCTGAACGCCGTCACTTCGCAGCCCATCGCGTGCAGCAGTTTGATGGCAATATGCCCCAGACCGCCAATACCGATTACGCCCACGCGGCTGGTGGCGGTGACGTGGTGCATCAGCAGCGGTTTGAAGACGGTGATACCGCCGCACAGCAGCGGACCTGCGGATTCAATATCAATGCTGTCCGGCAGCGGGATAACCCATTGCCAGTCGGCGCGCAGCTTATCGGCGAAACCGCCCTTGTTCAGGATGGTGGGCACTGCGCCTTCAAGGCAGTTGATCTGGTTGCCGCTGATACAGGCGTCGCAGTGGCCGCAGCTGCGTGCTGTCCAACCAATGCCCACGCGCTGGCCAACCTTCAGCCCTTTGTCCTGCGCGGCGCTGCCGAGCGCGACGACGCGGCCAATCACTTCGTGCCCGGCAACCAGCGGATAGCTGGAAAAGCCCCATTCGTTGTCGATCATCGAGAGATCCGAGTGGCAGATCCCGCAGTAATCAACCTGTACTTCGACGTCTTCCGCTTTTAGTTCGCCCGCATCGTACTCGTACAGCTCAAGTTCTGCACCCGCCTGCGGTGCGGCGTAGCTTTTTATCTTCGACATCGCTTTTCCCCTGTTTTGGTGTGAACTGAGAGTGTAGAGCATTCAGTTTACAGTCGCTTAACAGAAGACGGCAGGAACGAAACTTACAGACTTTTCAGCATTCTGACTTCGCAGTCCACGTGGCCCGTGCAGCCCAGTGGCGCATCGATATGCTCAAAACCCAGATGTTCATACAGGCCAATGGCCTCTTTAAGGAACGCGGTGGTTTCGAGGTAGCAACGTTTAAAGCCCTGTGAGCGTGCATGTTCCAGGGCGATCAGCGCCAGCTTTTTCGCCAGGCCTTGGCCGCGTATCGCTGGCAGAAAATACATTTTCTGTAGTTCACAGATATCCGGCTCGCTGCAAAGCAGGGGGGCAATGCCGCCACCGCCCACGACCTGTCCGTCCTGCTCGATGACCCAGTACGCATGACCCGGCTGGCTGTACAGCTGATAAAGTTCGTCCAGATTCGGGTCGGCCACGGTGTAGCCTTTGTCGGCGGTCAGACCATATTCGGCAGAGACCGTGCGGATAACGGCGGCGATAGCCGGGTTGTCGCTGGTGGATATCCGGCGGAGTGTAGGCAGGGACTGCGTGGAACTCATTTTGTTACTCAATCGAAAAACAATTTATCATAGTGATATTTGATACCACCCTCTTTTCTCTCATGCAAGACCGATATTTACCATGCGAAAATTTTTCATCTTTAACCCGTTTTTTTCGTTGCATTGCTCAAGTTTTATTTTTTGAATTTCTCTTAAATTACCTTCTGGTTTAAAGGGGGGTTATATAATTTATAAGAATGATGAATCATGAATATAGATGCGCTTTTATCAATGTCTCTGCCGTGTGAGATTTTTGCAACGTTCCATCGTTTCGAAAATTATTATACTGATGATATGCAGTGTGGCGATTTGAACGATTGGGACTTTCAGCAACTGGGTCTGGAGGACATTTCTGCTCGTGTCGACCCATTCAGGTGTTTGAAATTTGATATGATGGCTAGTTTTAACACCCATGCTTTCGGATTCGGACTTCAGCAAAAGCAGGGAAGGCCGATTAGCCGACAGCACTGCGCAGATATTATGTTCGATGAGATGAAAGAGCTATCTACGCAATTTGCTAGCGGGTTATATGCACCTCTTATTGGTGAGCTAATCGACCATTTTCATTACGGCAACGGGCAACCATGGACTGGTGTCCGTTTGAACCACGCGTATGAAGAGATCATCAAGGGTGTTGGAACAAATGATGTGCTGAGGAAAATTTGGGAGGCGATAGATAATCATTTATATTTGAAGCGGCAAGCAAGTCTGGATTATCGTTTTTTTACGGATTTGAAAGGAAAAATAAATCATTTGAGATTACCAAAATTCAATCGTTTTATTGATACGTTTAATGGTTTGGGGATAAGCATACATGATGTTTATGCGCAACAAATCACATTGGTACGTTTCCAGCGCTATGCCATGTCATGGGAGGGATTGCTTTCTTTTAAAGGGCAGGATCATTTTGGCCTCGGTAGAGAAGATATTGCTAACGAACTTTATAAAAATTTGCGCTTTTTCCGCATCTGGTTTTTCCTGCAACGACATCGTGATTATGCATTCAAGCCATTTATGACTAACTTTAGTGCGCATATTCCTGTTAAGGGTGGAGTATGAATTCGAAATCTAAAGTCGTTATCGGGAGTCTGGTATTACTGATATTCAGCTACCTGCTGTGGACACAACGACCTGTCACTGTTATCCGGGCAGGGAGTCAGGTTGAATACTACCCTACGTTTGTGTTAGAGCAGTTCGCGAGCAAAGATAGAAGGTTCGAGTCATACGATATTGTAGTGAATCACTTCCCATTAACCGAGTGGGGGCGAATTCACTGGTACCTGGAACATAAAGAAGAGCTGAAGAAAATATACAATATTCCTTCGAGCGATTCTTATACTATTACTTTTTGGGATATTGGCAGCGGATTTGCTGATATTCAAACATCCAGCGATGGCGATCTGTATTGTTTTCCCCCGAAAAATGATACGGAGAAGCACTGTATCGAAAAAAATATTCTTCTTGATGTTGAATTCGACACGGCAACCTATGAAAGGTTTTCTTTCAGCGGGAGTGAGTATTACTGGATAACCATGCCTGACGGGAAGCTGGTACGAATAAAAAATGCCTTATAAAAGAAAACGCCGAAGAGGGCCTCCGGCGTTTTCATAATATTACAGAGCTGCGATAACGGCCTGCTGCTCGATCAGTTTGGTCTTCGCATCGGCGAAGGCAACCAGACGCTCACGCTCTTTGGCGATGACCGCTTCCGGCGCGCGGGCCACAAAGCCCTCGTTCGCCAGTTTGCCTTCGATTTTTGCAATTTCCACGTCGACTTTCGCCACTTCTTTCGCCAGACGCGCCAGCTCTGCGTCTTTGTCGACCAGGCCCGCCATCGGGATCAGCAGCTCCGCACCGTCGATGATTTTAGTCACGGAAACCGGACCTTTGTCATCGGCAGGCAGCACGGTGATGCTTTCCAGACGCGCCATGGTTTTCAGGAAGGTGTTGTTCTCGGTGACGCGACGAACGGCAGCTTCGCTGCAACCGCGCAGCAGCAGCTCCAGTGGTTTACCCGGCGCGATGTTCATTTCGGCACGGATGTTACGTACCGCAACGATCGCCTGCTTCAGCCACTCGGTATCCGCAGACGCGGCTTCATCAACCTTCGTCGCATCGAATTCCGGGAATGGCTGGAGCATGATGGTATCGGCATTGATGCCCGCAATGACCTTCACGCGCTGCCAGATGGTTTCGGTGATGAACGGAATGACCGGATGCGCCAGGCGCAGCAGGCCTTCCAGAACGGTAATCAGCGTATTACGCGTGCCGCGCAGCTCCGCTTCTGAACCGCCGTTCATGACCGGCTTCGCCAGCTCCAAATACCAGTCGCAGAACTGGTTCCAGGTGAATTCGTACAGAATGCCCGCTGCGATATCGAAGCGGTAGCTGTCCAGCGCGTCGCGGAACGCTTTCACCGTCTGGTTAAATTCCGCCAGGATCCAGCGGTCTGCCAGAGACAGGGTCATCTCGCCGCCGTTAAAGCCGCAGTCCTGATCTTCGGTGTTCATCAGCACGAAGCGGCTGGCGTTCCACAGCTTGTTACAGAAGTTACGGTAACCTTCCAGACGCTTCATGTCCCAGTTGATGTCGCGACCGGTAGAGGCCAGTGCCGCCAGGGTGAAACGCAGGGCGTCGGTACCGTGAGACTCAATCCCGTTCGGGAACTGCTTCTCGGTACGCTTGCGGATTTTCTCAGCCAGCTGCGGCTGCATCATATTACCGGTACGTTTTTCCAGCAGCTCTTCCAGAGAAATACCGTCAACCATGTCCAGCGGGTCGATAACGTTACCCTTGGATTTGGACATCTTCTGGCCTTCATCGTCGCGGATCAGGCCGGTCATATAGACGGTATGGAACGGAACCTGCGGCTTGCCGTCTTCATCTTTGATGAAGTGCATGGTCATCATGATCATGCGGGCAATCCAGAAGAAGATAATGTCGAAGCCGGACACCATCACGCTGGTTGGGTGGAACTGACGCAGCGCGTCGGTGTTTTCCGGCCAGCCGAGGGTGGAGAAGGTCCACAGCGCGGAGGAGAACCAGGTATCCAGCACGTCTTCGTCCTGGCGCAGGGCAACGTCAGCGCTCAGGTTATTTTCCTGACGCACTTCCTCTTCGCTGCGGCCAACGTAGACGTTGCCTTCGTTGTCGTACCATGCCGGGATGCGGTGGCCCCACCACAGCTGACGGGAGATACACCAGTCCTGAATGTCGCGCATCCAGGAGAAGTACATGTTTTCGTACTGCTTCGGCACGAACTGAATGCTGCCGTTTTCAACCGCTTCCACAGCCGGTTTCGCCAGCACGTCGGCACGGACGTACCACTGGTCGGTCAGCATTGGCTCAATAACCACGCCGCCACGGTCGCCGTACGGCACGGTCAGATCGTGAGGCTTAATCTCTTCCAGCAGGCCGAGCGCATCAACGGCGGCTACGATGGCTTTACGCGCGGCAAAGCGTTCCAGCTTCTGGAACTCTGCCGGGATCTCGCTGGAGTAAACGTCGGATTCGTTGCCTTTGGTGTCGTACACTTCTGCGCTTTCGCGGATATCGCCGTCGAAGGTCAGAATGTTGATCATCGGCAGGGCGTGACGACGGCCCACTTCATAGTCGTTGAAGTCGTGCGCCGGGGTGATTTTCACGCAGCCGGTGCCTTTTTCCATGTCGGCGTGTTCGTCGCCCACAATCGGAATGCGGCGGTTCACCAGCGGCAGCACCACAAATTTGCCGATCAGATCTTTATAGCGCGGATCTTCCGGGTTAACGGCCACGCCGGTATCGCCCAGCAGGGTTTCCGGACGGGTGGTCGCCACCACCAGGTAATCTTTACCGTCTGCGGTTTTTGCGCCGTCGGCCAGCGGATAGCGGATGTGCCACATGGAGCCTTTAGACTCGCGGTTTTCCACTTCCAGGTCAGAAATTGCGGTGCGCAGTTTCGGGTCCCAGTTTACCAGGCGTTTGCCGCGGTAAATCAGGTCTTCTTTGTACAGACGGACGAACACTTCTTTTACGGCGTTGGACAGGCCTTCGTCCATGGTGAAGCGCTCGCGCTCCCAGTCCACGGAGTTGCCGAGACGGCGCATCTGACGGGTAATGGTGCCGCCGGATTCTGCCTTCCACTGCCAGATTTTGTCGATGAACGCATCGCGACCGTAGTCGTGACGAGTTTTACCTTCTTCAGCGGCAATTTTACGCTCAACCACCATCTGGGTCGCGATACCCGCGTGGTCAGTCCCTGCCTGCCACAGGGTGTTTTTGCCCTGCATGCGCTGGTAGCGGATCATGGTGTCCATGATGGTCTGCTGGAAAGCATGCCCCATATGCAAACTGCCGGTGACGTTCGGCGGCGGGATCATGATGCAGAAGGACTCTTTGCTTTCGTCGCCGTTAGGCTTGAAATAGCCCTGCTGTTCCCAGTGCTCGTAAAGCGGCTGTTCGATATCGCGTGGGTTATATGTCTTTTCCATTATTTCCAGGTTGCCGTATTCAGGTTAAAACCGGCCAGGCGGTACGCTTTATAGCGTTCGCGCGCCAGTTGTTTCAAGGATTCTTCGTAAGGGACAAAGTCTACCACTTCTGTGAAAGCGGTGGCAAAATCTGCAAAGTCTGTCCGCAGGCTAATGAGAATGTCGCGCGCGCTGCTGTTGCGTTTTTGCGGCCAGGCAATTTCGACCGGTGCCCCGCCGCGTGGACCTTCGCCCGACAGGTTATGCGGAACAAAACTTTCCGGCGGACGCGCCCATAGCGCTTCATCCAGGCGAATCGCCTGCTGCTCATCTTCACAGGCAATCAGTACGCGTTTACCTGCGCGCCAACGTTCTGCGGCAATTTCACACACCAGCTGTTCAACGGCGCTGAGGCCATCCTGATGGATGTCGTTGTCCAGAAGGTAGAACGTTGCATTCTTCATATATGGGGCTTCTTGTCGTGGATTTAAATGCAAAGCCGGGTGGTGCTTCGCTTACCCGGCCTACGGTTGAGTGGCGTGTAGGCCGGGTAAGGCGAAGCCGCCACCCGGCACATTACATCACTCGTCGCCGTTAAAACCCGCACGATTAAGCAGGAACTGCGACAGCAGGGCAACCGGACGTCCGGTCGCGCCTTTGGCTTTACCGGAGCGCCATGCGGTCCCCGCGATATCCAGGTGCGCCCAGTTATATTTACGGGTGAAGCGCGCCAGGAAGCAGCCTGCGGTAATTGCGCCGCCTGGACGACCACCAATGTTAGCCATGTCCGCGAAGTTAGACTCCAGCTGTTCCTGGAACTCGTCCCCCAGCGGCAGACGCCATGCGCGGTCACCGGCCTGCTCGGACGCGCCGATAAGCTCGTGCGCCAGCGGATTGTGGTTCGACATCAGGCCGGTGATGTGGTGGCCCAGGGCAATCACGCAGGCACCGGTCAGGGTGGCCACGTCGATGACCGCTTCAGGTTCGAAACGCTCAACGTAGGTCAGCACGTCACACAGCACCAGACGGCCTTCCGCGTCGGTGTTCAGCACTTCCACGGTCTGGCCGGACATCGTGGTCAGCACGTCGCCCGGACGATAGGCGCGACCACCAGGCATGTTTTCGCAGCCTGCCAGCACACCGATCACGTTGATGGGCAGCTGAAGCTCCGCAACCATACGCATCACGCCGTAAACCGCCGCCGCGCCGCACATGTCGTACTTCATCTCGTCCATGCCTTCTGAAGGCTTGATGGAGATACCGCCGGAGTCAAAGGTCAGCCCTTTACCGACGAGCACGATCGGACGCGCGTCTTCAGACGGATTGCCTTTGTATTCGATGACCGACATCAGGGATTCATTCTGAGAGCCGTTACCCACCGCCAGATAAGAGTGCATCCCCAGCTCTTTCATCTGCTGTTCGCCGATGACGCGGGTGATAACGTTCTTGCTGTAGGAGTCAGCCAGCTGGCGCGCCTGAGAGGCCAGATACGCGGCGTTACAGATGTTTGGCGGCATATTGCCAAGATCTTTAGCGGCTTTAATGCCCGCAGCAATGGCCAGGCCGTGCTGAATAGCGCGCTCGCCGCTGGTCAGCTCGCGACGGGTTGGCACGTTGAAGACCATTTTACGCAGCGGGCGACGCGGCTCGCTTTTGGTGGTCTTCAGCTGATCGAAGCTGTAGAGGCTCTCTTTTGCGGTTTCGACGGCCTGGCGTACTTTCCAGTACGTGTTGCGGCCCTTAACGTGCAGCTCGGTCAGGAAGCAGACCGCTTCCATCGAACCAGTATCATTCAGTGTATTAATGGTTTTCTGAATAACCTGTTTGTACTGGCGCTCATCAAGCTCACGTTCTTTACCGCAGCCAATCAGCAGAATACGCTCGGACAGGACGTTCGGAACATGGTGCAGCAACAGGGTCTGCCCTGGTTTGCCTTCCAGTTCGCCACGGCGCAGCAGGGCGCTGATATAGCCGTCGCTGATTTTATCGAGTTGCTCGGCGATCGGGGAGAGTCGGCGTGGTTCAAAGACGCCCACAACGATGCAGGCACTCCGCTGTTTCTCCGGGCTACCGCTTTTTACACTGAACTCCATGCACTACGCTCCTGAATCTTAAAGACAACGGCGGCGGCTACGGATAGAATTGAAACCTTTCGTAACTCATGTCCGCCGTTGTGGTGACTTCGTGTTAATCTTACGTTACTACGGTTTCGACACGTCAATAAATGTCATGAAGCGCGAATCCGCCGGGTTTTTTAATCTTAGCGATGATTTCGACGACTCAAGAGAATAAATGACGTTTAAGCCATGAAACAAGCTAAATTCCTGCATAAGACGAGTTTTAACGGGCGTATTTAAAGTGATAATCATAAGATATCTGGTTCGGGAGACGCTGAAGAGCCAACTGGCGATCCTCTTTATCCTCCTTCTGATCTTTTTCTGTCAGAAGCTGGTCAGGATCCTCGGCGCGGCGGTTGATGGCGAAATCCCAACGAATCTGGTGCTTTCCCTGCTCGGGCTTGGCGTGCCGGAAATGGCGCAGCTTATCCTGCCGTTAAGCCTTTTCCTCGGTTTGCTGATGACGCTGGGTAGGCTCTATACCGAAAGTGAAATCACCGTGATGCATGCCTGCGGCCTCAGTAAGGCCGTACTGGTAAAAGCAGCCATGGTGCTGGCTCTGTTCACGGGCATTGTTGCCGCGGTCAACGTCATGTGGGCGGGGCCGACATCCTCTCGTCATCAGGATGAGGTGCTGGCCGAAGCAAAAGCTAACCCGGGGCTGGCGGCGCTGGCGCAGGGGCAGTTCCAGCAGGCGACCGACGGTAATTCCGTTCTGTTTATCGAAAGCGTTGATGGCAATCGCTTCAACGACGTGTTTCTTGCTCAATTGCGCCCGAAAGGTAACGCTCGCCCTTCGGTGGTGGTGGCGGATTCCGGCCAGCTGGCGCAGCGTAAAGATGGCTCTCAGGTCGTCACGCTGAACAAAGGAACGCGTTTCGAAGGCACGGCAATGCTGCGCGACTTCCGCATTACGGACTTCCAGAACTACCAGGCCATCATTGGTCACCAGGCCGTCGCGCTCGATCCTACGGATACCGAGCAGATGGACATGCGCACCTTAATCAATACCGATACCGATCGTGCACGTGCTGAGCTGCACTGGCGTATTACGCTGGTATTCACCGTATTTATGATGGCGCTGATGGTGGTGCCGCTGAGCGTGGTGAACCCGCGTCAGGGCCGCGTACTGTCGATGCTGCCGGCGATGCTGCTGTATCTGGTGTTCTTCCTGCTGCAAACCTCGATCAAGTCTAACGGCGGGAAAGGCAAAATTGACCCGATGATCTGGACCTGGGTCGTGAATGGTTTGTATCTGCTGCTGGCAGTCGGACTCAACTTGTGGGACACGGTGCCTGTGCGTCGTCTACGTGCCCGGTTTACGCGTAAAGGAGCCATCTAATGCAGGCGTTTGGCGTACTTGACCGCTATATCGGTAAAACAATTTTTACCACCATCATGATGACCCTGTTCATGCTGGTGTCGCTCTCGGGCATTATCAAATTTGTCGACCAGCTGAAAAAAGCCGGGCAGGGGAGTTACGACGCGTTAGGCGCCGGAATGTATACCCTGCTCAGCGTGCCAAAAGATGTGCAGATCTTCTTCCCGATGGCGGCCCTGCTGGGTGCGCTGCTGGGTCTGGGGATGCTGGCTCAGCGTAGCGAACTGGTGGTGATGCAGGCATCGGGCTTTACCCGTATGCAGGTTGCGCTGTCGGTGATGAAAACCGCGATCCCGCTGGTGCTGCTGACCATGGCGATCGGCGAATGGGTTGCGCCGCAGGGCGAACAGATGGCGCGTAACTACCGTGCTCAGGCGATGTACGGCGGTTCACTGCTCTCCACTCAGCAGGGGTTATGGGCGAAAGACGGTCAGAACTTCGTCTATATCGAACGCGTGAAGGGGGATGACGAGCTGGGCGGCGTGAGTATTTATGCCTTTAACGACCAGCGTCGTTTGCAGTCCGTGCGTTATGCCGCCTCTGCGAAATTTGATGCCAACAATAAGCTGTGGCGGTTATCGCAGGTTGATGAATCTGACCTGACGAACCCGAAACAGATCACCGGCTCGCAGACCGTCAGCGGTACCTGGAAAACCGACCTGACGCCAGACAAGCTCGGCGTCGTGGCGCTTGACCCCGATGCGCTCTCCATCAGCGGTCTGCATAACTACGTGAAGTATCTGAAGTCCAGCGGACAGGATGCGGGGCGTTACCAACTCAACATGTGGAGCAAAATCTTCCAGCCGCTGTCGGTGGCGGTGATGATGCTGATGGCGCTGTCGTTCATCTTTGGCCCACTGCGTAGCGTGCCGATGGGGGTTCGCGTGGTGACCGGTATCAGCTTTGGTTTCGTGTTCTACGTCCTCGATCAGATTTTTGGTCCGCTGACGCTGGTGTACGGCATTCCGCCAATTATCGGCGCGCTGTTGCCGAGCGCCAGTTTCTTCCTGATCAGCCTCTGGATGCTGCTAAAACGTTCCTGATAAACCTTCATCCTCGCCCCCGGTTGCTCGGGGGCGAGGCTAATCTCCTGTTTCACTCCGCACTTTTTCTCACAACCTGCAACGCCTCGCCGTGAATTTGAGTATTATTGAGCGATAAAGTCGTGAAGGGATCCTCTATGAAGCAAATTCGAATGCTGGCCCAGTACTACGTCGATCTGATGATGAAGCTCGGGCTGGTGCGTTTTTCCATGCTGCTGGCGCTGGCGCTGGTCGTTCTGGCCATCGTCGTGCAAATGGCCGTCACCATGGTTCTGCATGGCCAGGTCGAGAGCATCGACGTCATCCGCTCTATTTTCTTTGGCCTGCTGATTACCCCGTGGGCGGTCTATTTCCTCTCCGTGGTGGTTGAGCAACTGGAGGAGTCCCGACAGCGTTTATCAAAGCTGGTGGATAAGCTGGAAGAGATGCGTGAACGCGATCTCAAGCTCAACGTCCAGCTCAAGGACAATATTGCCCAGCTGAATCAGGAAATTTCAGACCGTGAAAAGGCGGAAGCCGAGCGCCAGACCACGCTGGAGCAACTCAAAATTGAGATGAAAGAGCGTGAAGTCACGCAGATCCAGCTTGAACAGCAATCCTCTTTCCTGCGCTCGTTCCTCGATGCGTCGCCGGATCTGGTGTTCTACCGTAACGAAGATAAAGAGTTTTCCGGCTGTAACCGGGCCATGGAGCTGTTGACCGGGAAAAGCGAAAAGCAGCTGATCCACCTGAAGCCGCAGGACGTCTACTCCGAAGAGGCGGCGGCAAAAGTGATGGAGACGGATGAAAAAGTCTTCCGCCACAACGTCTCGCTGACCTACGAGCAGTGGCTGGACTACCCCGATGGGCGTAAAGCCTGCTTTGAGATCCGCAAAGTGCCTTATTACGATCGGGTGGGTAAACGTCATGGTCTGATGGGCTTTGGCCGCGATATCACCGAGCGTAAGCGCTATCAGGATGCGCTGGAGCGCGCCAGCCGTGACAAGACCACCTTCATCTCCACCATTAGCCATGAGCTTCGTACGCCGCTTAACGGCATTGTGGGATTGAGCCGCATTCTGCTGGATACCGACCTGACCAGCGAGCAGGAAAAATACCTCAAAACGATCCACGTTTCGGCGGTCACGCTGGGCAATATCTTCAACGATATTATCGATATGGATAAGATGGAGCGCCGTAAGGTCCAGCTTGACAACCAGCCGGTTGATTTTACCGGCTTCCTTGCGGACCTGGAGAACCTGTCAGGTTTGCAGGCCCAGCAAAAAGGGTTGAGCTTCGTGATGGAGCCAACTCTGCCGCTGCCGCATAAAGTGGTGACGGACGGCACGCGGCTGCGTCAGATCCTGTGGAACCTCATCAGCAACGCCGTGAAGTTTACCCAGAAGGGGCAGGTTGCGGTGCGCATTCGCTATGACGAAGGGGACATGCTGCACTTTGAAGTTGAGGACTCGGGTATCGGCATTCCTCAGGAGGAGCAGGACAAGATCTTCGCCATGTATTATCAGGTTAAAGACAGCCACGGCGGTAAACCGGCAACGGGTACGGGCATTGGCCTGGCGGTGTCGAAACGCCTGGCGAAAAGTATGGGCGGGGATATCACCGTTGCCAGCCAGCCGGGTAAAGGCTCAACCTTTACCCTTACCGTACACGCGCCTGCCGTCGCTGAAGAAGTGGAAGATACGTTCGAGAACGACGATATGCCACTGCCGGCCCTGCACGTTCTGCTGGTGGAAGATATTGAGCTGAACGTTATTGTCGCCCGGTCGGTACTGGAAAAACTCGGCAACAGCGTGGATGTGGCAATGACCGGCAAAGCCGCGCTGGAGATGTTCACGCCGGGCGAGTACGACCTGGTGCTGCTTGATATTCAGCTACCGGACATGACCGGGCTGGATATCTCCCGCGAGCTGACGCGCAAGTACGCCCCTGACGAGCTGCCGCCGCTGGTGGCGCTGACCGCAAACGTGCTGAAAGATAAAAAAGAGTACCTCGAGGCCGGTATGGACGATGTGCTCAGCAAGCCGCTGGCGGTACCCGCCCTGACGGCGATGATCAAGAAGTTCTGGGATACCTGTGATGAAGAGGAGAGCACCATGACGTCTGTTGATAGCGCCAAAGCCCAAACGATACTCGATACCGCCATGCTGGAGCAGTATATCGATCTGGTGGGACCAAAACTGATCACCGACGGTCTGGCCGTGTTCGAAAAAATGATGCCGGGCTATCTGAACGTGCTCGAATCTAACCTGACGGCGCGTGATCAGAAGGGCATCGTCGAAGAGGGACATAAAATCAAGGGCGCGGCTGGCTCCGTCGGGTTACGCCATCTCCAGCAGCTGGGCCAACAGATTCAGTCGCCTGATTTACCTGCGTGGGAAGATAACGTGGGTGACTGGGTTGAAGAGATGAAGCAGGAGTGGCAGAACGATGTGGCGGTGCTGAAAGCCTGGGTGGAATCCAGAAAAAAATGACCCCGGCTATACCGGGGTGCGCGAATACTGCGCCAACACCAGGGAAATCGTGGCTGCGCCTGATTTTTATGGGTTGTTTTCGCATGGACGCCGCCTGAAAATTGAGGCCGCACGCAGATAAGATAGCAAATCTTAAACAGTTTGTTACATGAATCAGTGAAATGTGTGAAGCATAGCGTTTTAATCAGAATTTTTAATGTGCTTCGGCGAGTTGCTTAGAAGGATCGTCAGAATGAAGAAAGTGGGTGTCGTGCTGAGCGGATGTGGCGTTTACGATGGTTCAGAGATACATGAAGCCGTATTAACGCTGCTGGCATTATCGCGCCAGGGGGCAGACGTTATCTGCTTCGCGCCGGATAAAACTCAAGCAGACGTAATGAATCATCTTACCGGCGAGCCAATGGCGGAAAGCCGTAACGTGCTGATTGAAGCGGCGCGTATTGTGCGTGGCGATATTCATCCGCTGGCACAGGCCGATGCCGCTGAACTTGATGCGCTCATCGTGCCGGGCGGCTTTGGCGCGGCGAAAAACCTGAGCACGTTTGCCACTGATGGGGCTGCGTGTCAGGTCGATCCCGACTTAAAAGCGCTATCGCTGGCGATGCATGCGGCGGGTAAGCCGCAGGGCTTTATCTGCATTGCGCCAGCCATGCTGCCGAAAATTTTTGATTTCCCGCTGCGGCTCACGATCGGAACCGACATTGATACCGCTGAAATTATCGAGGATATGGGCGGCGAGCACGTGCCATGCCCGGTCGACGACATTGTGGTGGATGAGGACAACAAAATCATCACCACGCCGGCGTACATGCTGGCGCAGAACATCGCTGAGGCTGCCGCCGGCATTGAAAAGCTGGTGGACAGAGTGCTGGTTCTTACCGAATGAGTCGTAAATTATCCCCAGGCGGGTGGTTAAAACGGATCCTGCTGCGTATTGTGCTTGTGCTGGCCGTTTTCTGGGGCGGAGGCATTGCGCTGTTCAGCATCCTGCCCGTCCCGTTCTCCGCCGTGATGGCAGAGCGGCAGATTAGCGCCTGGCTTTCAGGTGATTTCGGCTACGTTGCCCACTCAGACTGGGTCGGCATGGATGACATCTCCCCGTGGATGGGGCTGGCGGTCATTGCGGCAGAAGATCAGAAATTCCCCGAGCACTGGGGTTTTGACGTGGCGGCTATCGAGAAGGCGCTGGATCATAACGAGCGTCATGAAAACCGCGTGCGCGGCGCGTCGACGCTGTCCCAGCAGACGGTAAAAAACCTGTTCTTATGGGACGGTCGCAGCTGGGTGAGGAAAGGTCTGGAGGCCGGGCTGACGCTGGGCGTCGAGACGGTGTGGAGCAAAAAACGCATTTTGACCGTCTATCTGAATATCGCGGAGTTTGGGGATGGCGTGTTTGGCGTCGAAGCGGCATCGCAACGTTATTTCGGCAAGCCCGCCAGCAGGCTGAGTATGTCCGAAGCGGCGCTGCTTGCCGCCGTGCTGCCGAACCCTCTGCGTTTCAAGGCCAGCGCGCCGTCAGGCTACGTGCGAAGCCGCCAGGCGTGGATCATGCGCCAGATGCGTCAGCTGGGTGGGGAAGGGTTTATGGAGCGAAATCATCTTATGTAGGGCGGGTAAGCGTTGCGCCACCCGCCGACGTAGCGAACGTTAGTCTTCGTCAAACCCGGCATTAAACAGGGCAATCACCGCGGCCAGCGCTTCTTCTTCCTGCGGGCCGGTCGCTTCGACTTCAATCTGGCGTCCTTTGGCAGAATCCAGCATCAGCAGCGCAATCACGCTGTTGGCTTCTGCCTCGGTTCCCTCGTCGTTGCGCAGCAGCACCTCAGCATCAAAACCCTGCATCAGTTCAAACAGCTTCATCGCCGGGCGCGCATGCATGCCCAGCTTGTTGGTGATTTCGACGGTCTGTTTTACGGTCATGTTTTGCGTTTTTCCAGCGTGCGATGACGGGACTGAACGTTCTTCCCGCGTGAGCGGAAGTAATCGGCCAGCTGTTCGGCAATATAGACCGAACGATGTTTACCGCCGGTACAGCCAATCGCCACCGTCAGGTAGCTGCGATTGTTTGTTTCCAGCATAGGTAACCATAGCTCAAGGTAGCTTCGCGTCTGGTAGATAAAATTATGTACTTCTGTGTGTCGGTCAAGGAACGCCGCCACGGGCTTATCCAGACCGGTCATCGGACGCAGTTTCGGATCCCAGTGTGGGTTCGGCAGGAAACGCACATCAAAAACGTAATCCGCATCGATAGGAATGCCGTGCTTAAAGCCGAAGGATTCAAACACCATCGTCAGTTCGCGCTCGCGCTTGCCGAGCAAGCGAGTACGCAGCATTTCCGCCAGCTCGTGGACGGACATTTCAGAGGTGTCGACAATCAGGTCGGCGCGGGAACGCAGCGGCTCAAGCAGATCGCTTTCTTTATCAATGGCGCTTTCCAGCGACAGATTTTTACTGGAGAGCGGATGCAAACGACGGGTATCGCTGTAGCGGCGGATCAGCGTGTTGCGGTCAGCGTCAAGGAACAAAAGCTGCGGTGAAAAACACTCCGGCAGATTGTTCATTGCCTGCTCGAAGATTTCCGGCGATTCCGGCATGTTGCGCACGTCAATACTGACGGCGGCAGAGATTTGCCGGTCCGCAAGCGTCCGCGCCAGATCGGGTAACAACACTACCGGCAGGTTATCTACACAGTAAAATCCCATGTCTTCCAGCGCACGCAGGGCCACGGACTTCCCGGACCCCGAACGACCGCTGACGATCATCAGCACCATGTTCCGTTTCTCCTCAGGGCAGCCGTTCTGAAGGCCTTCTCCCGATTATGCCTCATCCTGATTGCCTTCTGCTTCAGTGATAATTTGATAAAGCTCTTCATCACTTTGGGCTGAGCGCAGTCGACGACAAATGGTTTTGTCCGCCAGACGTTTGGCCACCAGCGACAGCGTGTGCAGATGGGTTTTGGTCTGATCGGCAGGAACCAGCAGCGCGAAGAGCAGATCCACAGGCTGGTTATCGATGGCGTCAAAAGCGATAGGCGTTTCCAGTTGCACAAACACCCCCACGGCACGCAGCGTATCTTCTTCCAGCTTGCCATGCGGGATCGCAATGCCGTTGCCGATGCCGGTACTGCCCATTTTTTCACGGGTCAGAATGGCTTCA
This sequence comes from Enterobacter genomosp. S, assembly GCF_001631805.1. Classification (NCBI taxonomy): domain Bacteria; kingdom Pseudomonadati; phylum Pseudomonadota; class Gammaproteobacteria; order Enterobacterales; family Enterobacteriaceae; genus Enterobacter; species Enterobacter genomosp. S. The sequence goes on from NZ_LVVA01000019.1 coordinate 77,272, forward strand.
AACACGATCTGCGGCGGCAGACCCAGCTGTTTTGCGGCCAGTTCACTGATAATTTCCAGCGCACGTTTTTTGCTCTGGCAGTGAACGCCACTGCGGGTACAATCCTGGTTAAGGACATTGCTCAGTTGTAGAGCGGAATCGTTGTTTATCATAATTTCACCTAAGCGCTAACCGTACAAATGGCCTGTTGTGTCTCACAACAGGCCGTCCTGCACCCGTTAACTGCCCGGACAATTAGTGTTGTTTCAGTTTATCTTTATGTTTATTGAGCTGTCTCGCAAGCTTATCAATCAAGCCGTCGATAGCCGCGTACATGTCTTGCCCTTCCGCACTGGCATGGAGTTCCCCTCCGTTGACGTGCAGAGTCGCATCCGAGATATGCGTCACTTTCTCCACTTTCAACACAACATAGACCTGATTGATCCTTTCGAAATACTGCTCGAGTTTTGCGAACTTAGTGTTCACAAAATCGCGTAAGGCCTCAGTAATCTCGACGTTATGTCCGGTGATATTGAGCTGCATAGTGTCTTCCTTATCGGTTGTGTCAAACCAGTTGTTTACGCTGGTTAGACGGCGGAATGGATAAAGACTCTCGATACTTCGCAACAGTACGGCGTGCCACCATAATACCCTGATCGGACAGCATGGTGGTTAACTTACTGTCACTGAGTGGCTTCGCGGGGTTCTCCGCGGCGATCAACTTCTTCACCAGTGCGCGAATGGCCGTTGACGAGGCTTCGCCGCCGCCTTCGGTATTCACGTGGCTGGAGAAGAAATACTTAAGCTCAAAAATACCGCGCGGGCTGTGCAGGTACTTCTGCGTAGTTACGCGGGAAATGGTTGATTCATGCATCTCGACGGCCTGGGCGATGTCTGCCAGCACCATCGGTTTCATAAACTCTTCGCCCTGTTCAAAGAACGCCTGCTGCTGTTCGACAATACAGCGGCTGACGCGCAGCAGCGTGTCATTTCGGCTCTCCAGGCTCTTAATCAACCATCGTGCTTCCTGAAGGTTGCTGCGAATGTATTGATTATCGGCGTCGTTACGTGCGCTGGTGCACATGGAGGCATATTGCTGGTTGATTTGCAGGCGAGGAAGGCTGTCGGCGTTCAGTTCAACGACCCAGCGGCCGTTGTGCTTTCTCACCAGCACATCAGGAATGACATATTCCGGTTCGCTGGTCTGGATCGACTGTCCCGGACGCGGATCAAGTGACTGGATCAGATTCACGGCTTCCTTCAGCACCTCTTCTTTGAGGCGCGTGACGCGCATCAGGGTGCGGAAATCGTGATTCGCCAACAGATCCAGATGATCGCTGATGATGAGCCGGGCTTCGTCAATCCACGGTGTCTCTTTGGCAAACTGCGAAAGCTGGATCAGCAGGCAGTCGCGCAGATCTCTCGCGGCGACGCCAATCGGGTCGAAACGCTGGACGCGCTTGAGGACGGCTTCGATCTCTTCCATCTCAATGTCGTCATCGCCGATGCTTTCCAGAATATCGTCCAGCGTCACGGTCAAATAGCCCGTGTCGTCAACGGCATCGACAATCGAGGTGGCAATCGCGCGATCGGTATCCGAGAAAGGCGTCAGCTCCACCTGCCACATCAGGTAGTCCTGAAGCGACTGGGTGGTTTCGCCCTGATAGACCGGCAGTTCGTCGTCCTGATAGTCCGCGCGCGTGCCGGAAGGCGTTCCTGCGGTGTAGATTTCATCCCAGCTGGCATCCAGCGGCAGCTCGTCTGGCATCTCTTTTTGTTCGAGCGCATCGGCGGTGTCGAGCGTTTCCGTGTCCTGCGTTTGCTGGGTATCTACCTCGTCATGAAGATCGGTTTGCTCCAGCAGCGGATTGCTGTCCAGCGCCTGCTGGAGCTCCTGCTGGAGTTCTAACGTGGACAACTGCAACAGACGGATGGCCTGTTGTAGCTGCGGCGTCATGGCCAGTTGCTGGCTGAGCCGTAATTGCAAACCTTGCTTCATGTTCAGCGCGTTTTTCTCCGGTTCGGCGTGACTTAACCTCTACCCTATCAGAGTCTGAAGTCTTCCCCAAGGTACACGCGCTTAACATGCTCATCTTCGAGGATTTGCTGCGGCGTACCGTGGGCAATCAGATGGCCCTGGCTCACAATGTAGGCGCGTTCACACACGGCCAGCGTTTCGCGTACGTTGTGGTCCGTGATCAGTACGCCAAGCCCGCTGTCGCGCAGATGCTCAATGATACGTTTGATATCGATAACCGAAATCGGGTCAACGCCCGCAAACGGTTCATCCAGCAGGATAAATTTCGGATTTGCTGCCAGCGCGCGCGCAATCTCAACGCGGCGGCGTTCACCGCCGGACAGCGCCTGACCGAGGCTGTCGCGAAGGTGTTCAATATGAAACTCTTCCATCAGCTCGTTCGCGCGGTCGGTGCGCTGCTCGCTGGTCAGATCGTCACGGATCTGGAGCACGGCCATCAGGTTATCGAACACGCTTAAGCGGCGGAAGATAGACGCTTCCTGCGGCAGGTAGCCGATGCCACGACGCGCGCGGGCATGCAGCGGCAGCAGGCTGATGTCTTCATCATCAATGATGATGTTGCCAGCGTCACGCGGGACAATGCCCACCACCATGTAGAAGGTTGTAGTTTTACCCGCACCGTTAGGGCCAAGCAAGCCCACGATTTCGCCGGAGTTGACGGTCAGACTGACATCTTCGACGACGCGGCGGCCCTTGTACGCTTTCGCGAGGTTTTTTGCAGTTAATGTTGCCATAACGAATTAGTTACTCTTTTTCTGTGCCGGAGCCTGACCGTTGTTCTTGTCCTGCAACTGCGAAGGCACAAGCACGGTAGTGACGCGTTTACCTTTTTCGCTGGAGGCCTGCATTTTCTGCTCTTTCACCAGATAGGTGATCTTGTCGCCTTTGATGTTACTGTCCAGCTGTTCCAGGTAAGCATTACCGGTCAGGATGACCAGATCCTTCGCCAGTTCGTAGTGCATATGCGAGGCATGGCCTTTTACCGGCTTGCCGTTGTCCTGCATCTGGTAGAACGTGGCCGGGTTGCCATAACCATCAATAATCTCTTTGCCCTGTTCGCCGCCCGGACGGGTAACGACCACTTTGTCGGCATTGATTTTGATGGTGCCCTGGGTCACGACGACGTTGCCGGTAAAGGTAACGACGTTACCCTGCATATCCAGAGACTGCGTATCAGATTCGATATGAATCGGCTGTTCGGTGTCGCCAGTCACAGCAAGCGCGGGAAGACTGGCCGCCAGCAGCGCGCTGGCGATAACAACTTTAAGGCTGAGTTTGTTTGTTTTGAATTTCATAGGAGGTTCTAACCTTTTCAATCAGCTCGGCGTTTTTGCTGCGTAAGTTCCCGCGCATTCTTAAACCGCTGGAATTAAATGTTGTGCCATACAGGGTGACTAAATCCTGCGACGTGACATCCTGGGTGACCAGGTTGATCTGGGCGTTATCGGTCGTAATTTTGCGCAGTTGAGCGTCAGCGGTCAGGGCGTTGACCTCAACGTGACCATACAGATAAAGCATACGGTCATTTGTCAGTTTTGCCCGGTCAGACTTGATCGACCACGTCGGCACTTTGTCGGTATCAAAGGTGGTCAGCACCGGCTGGGTAAACCACGAAACACCGTCATCTGAAAAATATTCGACATGCTGAGCAATCAGGCGATAGTTCAGTGCGCCTTCCGGGCTATAGACCACGGTATCGCTGCGATCGCTTTTGTAGGTCGGGTCGCTCGTGTTGACCACTTCCGTTTGCGTATCATCGCGGTCAGCGAGGTTCACGCCAATCAGGATCAGGACGACAAGCGAAAGCAGAATGATAACCCAACGTCTGGTTTTACTCATATCGATTGCCCTTTCGCCTCATCAAGCTTGCCCTGCGCCAGCAGAAGCAGATCGCAGACTTCACGCACGGCACCGCGGCCACCGTGAATATGGGTAACGTAATCAGCACGCGGGATCAGCAGCGGGTGCGCGTCAGCCACGGCAATGCTCAGACCCACCTCCGCCATCACTGGCCAGTCGATCAAATCATCCCCGACGTACGCCACATTCTCTGGCGCAATGGCCAGTTTTCCCAGCAAATCCCGGAAGGCTACCATCTTATCAGACTGTCCCTGATAGAGATGCGTAATGCCCAGCGTTTCACACCGATCTTCTACCAGTTTAGCTTTCCGCCCGGTGATGATTGCAACTTCAATACCGGACGTGAGCGCACAGCGGATGCCGTAACCGTCGCGAACGTTAAAGGCTTTCAGCTCTTCGCCGTTATTGCCCATATAAATCAGACCGTCAGAAAGTACGCCGTCTACATCGAGGATCAGCAGGCGGATAGTTTCCGCCTTTGCCATCATCTGGGCGCTTACCGGGCCATAACAGGTTGCAAGGGATGCACCCGCATTACTCATTGTCTTATCCTTCATTACACTACGCCTGCGCGCAGCAGATCATGCATATGTACCACACCCAGCAGTTGGTCGCCATCGGCAACCATCACTGAGGTAATATGACGGGACTGCATCAGGTTCAGCACATCGACCGCCAGCGTGCCCGGACGGACGCGGATCCCGCCTGGCGTCATCACATCCGCGATGCCCAGCGTTCGGACATCCACACCCATATCGAACACCCGGCGCAGGTCACCGTCGGTGAAAATGCCCTGAATCTTCATTAAGTCGTCACAGATGACCGTCATGCCCAGGTTTTTGCGGGTGATTTCCAGCAACGCGTCGCGCAGAGAAGCCTCTTTGCTGACGTGCGGGATTTCATCCCCGGTGTGCATAATATCGTTAACCCGCAGCAGCAGTTTGCGTCCGAGCGCGCCGCCGGGGTGAGACAGGGCGAAATCCTCAGGCGTAAAACCGCGGGCTTCCAGCAGCGCAACGGCAAGGGCATCGCCCATCACCAGCGCGGCGGTGGTGCTGGAGGTCGGCGCCAGTCCCAGCGGACAGGCTTCTTTCGGCACCTTCACGCACAGGTGAATATCTGCCGCCCGCGCCATGCTGCTTTCCGGGCGGCTGGTCATGCAAATCAGCGGGACGTGCAGGCGCTTCAGCACCGGGATTAACGCCAGAATTTCATTCGATTCCCCGGAGTTAGACAGCGCAATAACCACGTCCTGCGGCGTAACCATCCCGAGGTCACCGTGCGCGGCTTCACCCGGATGAACGAAGAAGGACGAGGTGCCGGTGCTGGCAAAGGTCGCCGCCATTTTGCGCCCGATATGGCCAGACTTGCCCATCCCCATCACCACGACTTTACCGGCACAGTAGAACATCTTCTCACAGGCCAGACTAAAATCCTGATTAATGTACTGATCTAACTGCGCCAGACCTTCACGTTCAATCTCCAGAACGTCTTTGCCTGCTTTCTGAAAGTCAAAACCCGGCTGCAATTCTATTTGCGACATAATGCGTTTCCGTTTACCCAGAGAGAAGTGGCGAGAGCCAGTACAGCATCGCCAGCCATACGATAAATCCACCCGTCAGCAGCGCGCCTGCAACTTTTCCGATCTGCTCTTTTCGCCGCCAGCAGAGCAGGGCGAAAATGACGCTGACCAGCAGCATCACACCGTAATCGCGCGTGAAGACCATGGGGTTAAACGGCCCCGGCGAGATCAGCGCCGGCAGCCCTGTCACGATCGCGATATTGAAAATATTAGAGCCAATGATATTGCCGATGGCGATATCATCTTCCCCTTTACGCGCCCCGGCGATGGCGGTGGCCAGCTCTGGCAGGCTGGTGCCGATGGCGATGACCGTCAAACCGATAGTCAGTTCGCTCATCGCAAACGCGTTCGCCAGCACCGTCGCGTTATCGACGACCATCCGCGTGGCCATCGGCATGATGATCAGCGCGACGCCCAGCCACAGCAAGGCGACGGGTAAGGTGCCTTCCCTGGGCAGCTCGGCGAGATGCTCACGCGTGAGGCTATCGTTGCCCTGTTTTTCCGCCAGACGTGCGATTTTCACGCTGTAAAGCAACCAGATCCCGGCCAGGGCGAGCAGGAATATACCGTCATCAATGCTCAGCACCCCGTCGTAAAGCACGTAGCCAGCCAGCAGGCTAACGACTAACATTAGCGGCAATTCGCGGCGCAAAACATCAGAATGGACGCGAAATGGATGCAGCAATGCGGCTAAGCCTAAAATCAGTAAGATATTGACGATGTTAGAGCCAATCGCGGTGCCGATAGCGAGGTCGACCTGACCATGCAGCGAGGCTGAAACAGAAACAATGATTTCAGGAAGCGATGTGCCTACACTGACCACCGTCATCCCGATAATGATGGGCGGCATGCCAATGAGTCGACAAAGAATGGATGCGGCAAAGACCAAACGGTCAGCACTGTAGACCACCAACAGTAAACCAATTATTAACAGTGCTGTTGCTAAAAGCATCAAAAGTCCTTTCTTCAGGTATACTCGCTGGTCCACTGCGCACGGATTCTGGCGCCAGATGAAGTCTGAGACGTGACGAATTCCTAATTTTGACTTTATGCGCCGGAAAAGTAAAACAAATGCCAGCTTTAGCTAACCCCAATAGTGAATATTCTGTAAAAATGCGGGGTTTAGGGCTGATTTACGCTTCATGCCAGCCGTGAAGCAAGGTAAGTAAGGAACCATAAATGAGCCAAACGATGGCGAATATAGTCGATGTCCGGGGCGTCAGTTTTTCTCGCGGCAGCCGGGTGATATTTGATGATATTTCGGTGACTGTGCCGCGCGGTAAAATCACCGCCATCATGGGGCCGTCAGGGATCGGTAAAACGACGTTGCTGCGTCTTATCGGCGGGCAAATCCCCCCTGACAGCGGCGAAATTCTCTTCGACGGTGAAAACGTCCCGGAGATGTCTCGCTCGCGCCTCTACACGGTTCGCAAACGAATGAGCATGCTCTTTCAGTCAGGTGCGCTGTTCACCGATATGAACGTATTTGACAACGTGGCCTATCCGCTGCGTGAGCACACCCATCTTCCTCCTGCGCTGTTGCACAGCACGGTGATGATGAAACTCGAAGCCGTGGGGTTGCGGGGGGCGGCGAAACTTATGCCGTCCGAACTCTCCGGCGGAATGGCGCGCCGTGCCGCGCTGGCGCGTGCTATCGCCCTTGAACCGGATTTAATCATGTTCGACGAACCGTTCGTCGGGCAGGACCCTATCACTATGGGCGTACTGGTGAAGCTCATTTCAGAACTGAACAGCGCCCTTGGCGTCACCTGCGTGGTGGTTTCCCACGACGTGCCGGAAGTGCTGAGCATTGCTGATTACGCCTATATTGTGGCTGACAAAAAGATCGTCGCCCACGGCAGCGCTCAGGCGTTGCAGGAGAATGGCGATCCGCGCGTGCGGCAGTTCCTGGACGGTATCGCAGATGGGCCGGTGCCTTTCCGCTATCCGGCAGGCGACTATCATGACGATTTACTGGGAATAGGGAGTTAAGCCACTCATGCTGTTAAATGCGTTGGCGGGTCTTGGACACCGTGGCCTAAAAACCATCAGTACGTTCGGGCGTGCCGGATTAATGTTGTTCAACGCGCTGGTTGGCAAACCGGAGTTCCGCAAGCATGCGCCGTTACTGGTGCGGCAGCTTTATAACGTCGGCGTACTGTCGATGCTTATCATCATCGTGTCGGGGCTGTTTATCGGCATGGTGCTGGGGTTGCAGGGGTATCTGGTGCTGACAACCTACAGCGCGGAAACCAGCCTTGGCATGCTGGTGGCGCTCTCGCTGCTGCGTGAGCTCGGGCCGGTGGTTGCCGCGCTGCTGTTCGCCGGGCGTGCCGGGTCAGCACTGACGGCGGAAATTGGCCTGATGCGCGCCACCGAGCAGCTTTCCAGCATGGAGATGATGGCGGTCGATCCGCTGCGCCGGGTGATCTCACCGCGCTTCTGGGCCGGGGTTATCTCCTTACCGTTACTGACTATCCTCTTTGTGGCGGTCGGTATCTGGGGCGGCGCGCTGGTCGGCGTCAACTGGAAAGGCATTGATGCCGGGTTCTTCTGGTCCGCCATGCAGGACGCCATCGATCTGCGGATGGATTTGGTGAACTGTCTGATCAAGAGCGTGGTTTTCGCTGTGACGGTTACCTGGATTGCGTTGTTTAATGGTTACGATGCCATTCCGACGTCGGCGGGCATTAGCCGCGCAACGACGCGTACTGTCGTACATTCGTCGCTGGCCGTTTTAGGTCTGGATTTTGTGCTCACCGCACTGATGTTTGGGAATTGAGTTCATGCAAACGAGAAAAAATGAAATTTGGGTTGGCGTGTTTCTGCTTCTGGCGCTGCTGGCCGCGCTGTTCATCTGCCTGCGAGCGGCGGACATTACCTCTGTTCGCGCCGAGCCGACGTATCGCGTCTACGCGACCTTCGATAATATCGGCGGCCTGAAGGCGCGCTCGCCGGTGCGTATTGGTGGCGTCGTCATTGGACGTGTAGCGGACATTACGCTTGATGAAAAAACGTATCTGCCGCGCGTCGCGATGGATATCGAAGAGCGCTATAACCACATTCCTGACACCAGCTCGCTCTCTATCCGCACTTCTGGCCTGCTGGGGGAGCAATATCTGGCCCTCAACGTTGGTTTTGAAGATCCTGAGCTGGGAACGTCTATCCTTAAAGACGGTAGCGTAATCCAGGATACCAAGTCAGCGATGGTGCTGGAGGATATGATTGGTCAGTTCCTTTACAACAGTAAAGGGGATGATAAAAAGTCTGACGATGCCCCTGCGCAGAGTGAAGACCACACCAACGTCGAACCGACGCCAGGCGCGACGAATTAATTTCAGGAGAAGTCATTCATGTTTAAACGACTGTTAATGGTTGCCATGCTGGTCATTGCCCCTCTGACTGCGGTACACGCTGCGGATCAGAGTAACCCGTACAAACTGATGGATGAGGCTGCGAAGAAAACCTTCGACCGTCTTAAAAACGAACAGCCCAAAATTCGCTCTAACCCTGACTATCTGCGTGATGTCGTGGATCAGGAGCTGCTGCCGTATGTGCAGATCAAGTATGCGGGCGCGCTGGTGCTGGGCCGTTATTACAAAGAGGCGACCCCGGCGCAGCGCGAGGCTTACTTCGCGGCGTTCCGTGAATACCTGAAACAGGCTTACGGTCAGGCGCTGGCGATGTATCACGGTCAGACCTATCAGATTGCCCCTGAACAGCCGCTGGGCGATGCCACCATCATTCCTATCCGCGTGACAATTATCGATCCAAACGGCCGTCCGCCGGTTCGCCTGGACTTCCAGTGGCGTAAGAACAGCCAGACCGGAAACTGGCAGGCGTATGACATGATCGCCGAAGGCGTAAGCATGATCACCACTAAACAGAACGAGTGGAGCGATCTGCTGCGCACCAAAGGTATTGATGGCCTGACGGCTCAGCTTCAGTCTATCTCTCGTCAGAAAATTACCCTGGACGAGAAGAAGTAATGTCGCAGCAGCTTAGCTGGGCGCGAGACGGCGAGACGCTGACGCTGACGGGAGAGCTGGATCAGGATCTACTTAACCCGCTGTGGGACGCTCGCCATAACGCGATGCAGGGCGTGACGCGGATTGATCTACATGGCGTCACGCGGGTAGATACCGCCGGTATTGCGCTGCTGGCGCACCTGGTTGCCACTGGCAAAAAGCAGGGGAGCAGCGTTACCCTGACGGGGGTAAGCGACAACGTCGTCACCCTTGCACAGCTTTACAATTTGCCCGAAGACGTATTACCTCGCTAATTTTTTCAGTACGTTACTTCCGAAAGCCCCGACAGTTTATGCGTCGGGGCTTTTTGCTTGTTTAAGACCGCGCCACTTTGCTCTAAGATGTTGGGCTTGTTTTCACTATCAGATGATGTAGACCCCATGGAAAATAATGAAATCCAGACTGTGCTGATGAATGCACTCTCCCTTCAGGAAGCCCACGTCTCTGGCGATGGCAGTCACTTCCAGGTTATTGCTGTGGGTGAGATGTTCGACGGAATGAGTCGCGTGAAAAAACAGCAGGCTGTGTACGCGCCGCTGATGGAATACATTGCGGACAACCGCATTCACGCCCTGTCGATTAAAGCGTTCACCCCACAGGAGTGGGCACGCGATCGCAAACTAAACGGTTTTTGAGCTGGGGGCGAAGCGCCCGCAGCACGGTTGAATTTATAAGAGAGCAAACAATGGATAAATTTCGTGTACAGGGACCCACGCGTCTCCAGGGCGAAGTCACAATTTCTGGCGCTAAAAACGCCGCGCTGCCCATTCTTTTCGCTGCGCTGCTCGCAGAAGAGCCGGTAGAGATCCAGAACGTACCGAAGCTGAAAGATATCGACACGACCATGAAGTTGCTCGGCCAGTTGGGCACCAAAGTGGAGCGTAACGGTTCCGTCTGGATCGATGCCAGCAACGTGAACAACTTCTCAGCACCGTATGAGCTGGTGAAAACCATGCGTGCTTCCATCTGGGCCCTTGGGCCGCTGGTGGCGCGTTTCGGTCAGGGGCAGGTTTCACTGCCGGGCGGATGCGCTATCGGCGCGCGTCCCGTCGACCTGCATATCTTTGGCCTGGAAAAGCTGGGCGCGGAGATCAAGCTGGAAGAAGGCTACGTGAAAGCGTCCGTCAATGGTCGTCTGAAAGGCGCGCACATTGTCATGGACAAAGTGAGCGTGGGCGCAACGGTGACCATCATGTCGGCTGCTACGCTGGCAGAAGGCACTACCATCATCGAAAACGCCGCGCGTGAACCGGAAATCGTGGACACCGCGAACTTCCTGGTCGCACTGGGTGCGAAGATCAGCGGGCAGGGCACGGACCGTATCACCATCGAAGGCGTTGAGCGTCTGGGTGGCGGCGTGTACCGCGTCCTGCCAGACCGTATCGAAACCGGGACCTTCCTGGTGGCGGCGGCCATTTCTGGCGGTAAGATTGTCTGCCGCAACGCACAGCCGGATACCCTGGATGCGGTGCTGGCGAAGCTGCGCGATGCGGGCGCAGACATTGAAATTGGTGAAGACTGGATAAGCCTGGATATGCACGGGCAGCGTCCTAAAGCCGTTAACGTGCGCACTGCGCCACACCCGGCCTTCCCGACGGATATGCAGGCGCAGTTCACCCTGCTGAACCTGGTGGCCGAAGGCACGGGCTTCATCACGGAAACCATCTTCGAAAACCGTTTCATGCATGTCCCGGAGCTGATCCGTATGGGGGCGCATGCTGAGATTGAAAGCAACACGGTCATCTGTCACGGCGTTGAAAAACTGTCCGGTGCGCAGGTGATGGCGACCGATCTGCGTGCGTCTGCGAGTCTGGTACTGGCAGGGTGTATTGCGGAAGGGACTACCGTTGTCGATCGTATCTACCACATCGATCGTGGTTACGAGCGCATTGAAGACAAACTGCGCGCGCTGGGTGCGAATATCGAGCGTGTGAAGGGCGAGTAATCGTTCCGGCACCCCCCTGCCAGAACAGGCCGGGGGATTGCTGTTCCTGTAAATCCCGGTGCATCAGTCCTGATGTGCTTTCTTCGTTTTGCTCTGACGCATCATGCGCGTTCTGTCGATAAATTCATGGGTAATGGGATCGTGGTAGCGTGACGGCCATATCACCCACGGATGCGTATCCAGCGCCCTCGCGATAATCAGCTCCCCCTTCGGCCATGGGCGGGTCAGTGCGTTTGCCAGCGTCGACGAGCTCAATCCGTTGCGACGTGATTCGGCAGCCAGCGATGTCCCTTTTTTACGCAGTGCCGCAATAATGTCAGCAGAATGCCAGTCGATGAATTTTGTATCCATAATGCTGTCCTTGTGTTCGTTATCGTCCACGCCTTTTCGTGTGAAAAGACAGCATTACTATACTCACTTAGAACATCTGTTCTAAAAAGTTCATGTTACGAGAAGCAATATTCAGAATAAGGCATGGCTTTATACATGCGGCCTGTAACCTGATGAGCTTACACGGAAATGTAATTTACTGGGGCGTACTGGAATCTCCCTGCGGATCGCAGGGAGACGAGGAGAGGATTAACGATCGCGCTGGACGGCGATATGCGCGAGGCCGATTAGCGCATCGCGCCATGGGCTGTCAGGAATGACCTGAATGGCGGCGATGGCTTTGTCTGCTTCTTCTTCTGCACGCTGACGCGTCCATTCCAGGGAGCCACAGACTGCCATTGTTTCCAGTACCGGTTCCAGAAGATGGCGACCATTTCCCTGCTCGATAGCCTCGCGGATCATTTTCGCCTGATCCGGTGTGCCATTGTGCATCGCGTGGAGCAGCGGCAGCGTTGGCTTGCCTTCGTTCAGGTCATCACCGACGTTTTTACCGAGCGTTTCGCCATCCGCGCTGTAGTCCAGCAAATCATCAATCAGCTGGAATGCGGTACCGAGATAGCGGCCATAGTCCTGAAGCCCTTTTTCCTGCGCTTCGCTACAGCCTGCCAGAATCCCGGAGCACTGCGCGGCGGCTTCAAACAGACGTGCGGTCTTGCTGTAAATCACCCGCATGTAGTTTTCTTCGGTGATGTCCGGGTCGTTAACGTTCATCAACTGTAGGACTTCGCCTTCAGCGATAACGTTCACCGCTTCTGACATCACTTCCAGCACCTTCAGCGAGCCAAGGCTGGTCATCATCTGGAAAGCGCGGGTATAGATAAAATCCCCGACCAGAACGCTTGCCGCATTACCAAACGCGGCGTTGGCGGTGGCTTTACCCCGACGCATGTCTGATTCATCCACAACATCGTCGTGAAGCAGGGTGGCGGTGTGGATAAATTCGATCAGCGCCGCGATTGTGACGTGGGCGTTCCCCTGATAGCCAACCGCGCGTGCGGCCAGAATGGCAATCATTGGACGAATACGTTTACCGCCGCCGCTGACGATGTAATAGCCCAACTGATTGATCAGCTGAACGTCAGAGTTGAGTTGCTCCAGGATTGCTGCATTCACACCCGCCATATCTTGCGCGGTTAACTCATTGATTTTTTCTAAATTCATCGCAAAAGCCGGGCTTTTTATCCTGTTTATCCCACACGAGATGGGTACACAAAGGGTTTCGGTTTATAAATAGTATTGCTGATTGTACTGAAAAAACGGCTCAGATAAACGTTACCGTACGTGTTGTGTTTTTTTTCTTCATGTATTGATGGTAGCACTTGTCAAAGGCTCGCGTTTTGCGTAATATTCGCGCCCTATTGTGAATATTTATAGCGCACTCTGAATCATACGAGGATGTGCGCGGAAGCGGAGTTTATATGTACGCGGTTTTCCAAAGTGGTGGTAAACAACACCGAGTAAGCGAAGGTCAGACCGTTCGCCTGGAAAAGCTGGACATCGCAACTGGCGAATCTGTTGAGTTCGCAGAAGTTCTGATGATCGCAAACGGTGAAGAAGTCAAAATCGGCGTTCCTTTCGTTGATGGCGGCGTTATCAAAGCTGAAGTTGTTGCTCACGGTCGTGGCGAGAAAGTTAAAATCGTTAAGTTTCGTCGTCGTAAACACTATCGTAAGCAGCAGGGCCACCGTCAGTGGTTCACTGATGTGAAAATTACTGGCATCAGCGCCTAAGACCTGAGGAGAGATTTAAATGGCACATAAAAAGGCTGGCGGCTCCACACGTAACGGTCGCGATTCAGAAGCTAAACGCCTGGGCGTTAAGCGTTTCGGTGGCGAATCCGTTCTGGCGGGTAGCATCATCGTTCGTCAGCGTGGCACCAAGTTCCACGCGGGTACCAACGTAGGTTGCGGTCGTGACCACACTCTGTTTGCTAAAGCAGACGGTAAAGTGAAATTTGAAGTTAAAGGCCCGAACAACCGTAAATACATCAGCATCGTTGCTGAGTAAGGTTTTCTCGGTCCGGTAACGGATTAAAGCCCCGCAACGTGTTGCGGGGCTTTTTACATTGGAAACCCGGAAAATTTTCTGTAGGGAAAACGGGCATGAAGCAGCAGGCCGGCATTGGTATTCTTTTGGCGCTCACTACCGCAATGTGCTGGGGTGCGCTGCCAATTGCAATGAAGCAGGTACTGGAAGTGATGGAACCGCCTACGGTGGTGTTTTATCGCTTCCTGATGGCAAGCATTGGCCTGGGCGCCATTCTGGCCGTCAAAGGTAAGCTGCCACCGCTGCGCATCTTCCGAAAACCGCGCTGGCTGGTATTACTGGCTATCGCGACGGGCGGTCTGTTCGGGAACTTCATTCTGTTCAGTTCTTCCCTGCAATATCTTAGCCCTACAGCGTCGCAGGTGATTGGGCAACTTTCACCGGTCGGCATGATGGTCGCCAGCGTCTTTATCCTCAAGGAGAAGATGCGCGGCACGCAGATCATCGGGGCAAGCATGCTGCTTTGCGGTCTGGTGATGTTCTTTAACACCAGCCTGATCGAGATTTTTACCCGCCTGACGGATTACACCTGGGGTGTCATTTTTGGGGTGGGTGCAGCAACGGTCTGGGTGAGTTATGGCGTCGCGCAAAAGGTGTTATTGCGCCGTCTTGCCTCACAGCAGATCCTCTTTTTGCTGTACACTTTGTGTACACTGGCATTATTGCCGTTAGCGAAGCCGGGTGTGATTACCCAGCTCAGCGACTGGCAACTGGCGTGCCTCATTTTTTGTGGGCTGAATACGCTGGTTGGTTACGGCGCGCTGGCGGAAGCCATGGCGCGCTGGCAGGCAGCACAGGTGAGCGCCCTAATCACGCTTACCCCGCTGTTTACGCTGTTATTTTCAGATTTGTTATCAATGGCCTGGCCCGATGTCTTCGTCAAGCCGATGCTCAACCTGTTGGGTTATCTCGGTGCGTTTGTCGTGGTTGCGGGCGCGATGTATTCCGCCATTGGTCATCGTCTCTGGGGACGTTGGCGCAAAAATGAAGCGGTTGTAATAGTCCCCCGCTCAGGCGAATGAGTTACGGAGAGTAAAATGAAGTTTGTTGATGAAGCGACGATTCTGGTCGTGGCAGGTGATGGCGGTAACGGTTGTGTAAGCTTCCGCCGTGAAAAGTATATTCCTCGTGGCGGTCCTGACGGCGGTGACGGCGGTGACGGCGGTGACGTGTGGCTGGAGGCGGATGAAAACCTCAACACGCTGATCGACTACCGTTTCGAAAAATCTTTCCGCGCCGAGCGTGGCCAGAACGGCCAGAGCCGCGACTGTACCGGTAAACGCGGTAAAGACGTGACGATCAAAGTGCCGGTGGGTACGCGTGTCATCGATCAGGGCACGGGCGAAACCATGGGTGATATGACCAAACACGGTCAGCGTCTGATGGTGGCGAAAGGTGGCTGGCACGGTCTGGGTAACAGCCGTTTCAAATCGTCCGTTAACCGTACTCCGCGTCAGAAAACAATGGGTACCCCGGGCGATAAGCGCGACCTGCAACTTGAACTGATGCTGTTGGCAGACGTAGGTATGCTGGGTATGCCAAACGCCGGTAAATCAACGTTTATCCGTGCGGTGTCTGCGGCGAAACCAAAAGTGGCGGACTATCCGTTCACTACGCTGGTGCCGAGCCTGGGCGTTGTCCGTATGGATAACGAAAAGAGCTTCGTGGTAGCTGACATTCCGGGTCTGATTGAAGGGGCGGCAGAAGGCGCTGGTTTGGGTATTCGCTTCCTGAAGCACCTTGAGCGTTGCCGCGTACTGTTGCATCTCATCGATATTGATCCAATCGACGGTTCCGACCCGGTTGAAAACGCCCGTATCATTATCGGCGAGCTGGAAAAATACAGTGAAAAACTGGCGGAAAAACCACGCTGGCTGGTGTTCAACAAGATCGACCTGATGGACAAAGCGGAAGCTGAAGCGAAAGCAAAAGCGATTGCCGAAGCAATGGGCTGGGAAGATAAGTACTATCTGATCTCTGCCGCCAGCCAGGTTGGCGTGAAAGAACTCTGCTGGGATGTAATGACCTTTATCATCGAGAATCCGGTTGTTCAGGCAGAAGAAGCGAAACAGCCTGAAAAAGTCGAATTCATGTGGGATGACTACCACCGCCAGCAGCTCGAAGAGCTGGAAGCGGAAGAGGATGATGAAGACTGGGACGATGACTGGGATGAAGACGACGAAGAAGGCGTCGAGTTCATTTACAAGCACTAAGCCCTGCATAAAGCCCCTTACGGGGCTTTTTTTATCCTATCCTCGCGGGTAGCCAGCAGCTGGCGATTAAGCCGCCCTCAGCACCGTTCTCCAGCGTTAAATGACCATGATGGAGCTGCACGATACGCTGTACAATGCTCAGCCCAAGGCCGCTGCCGCCGTAGCGCTGGTCGAGACGTCGGAAGGGTTCAGTAATCGACTGTCGGTGCGCCTCATCAATACCCGGCCCCTGATCGGCAACGCTGACCCGGGTACCGCCTTCCGTCGCCGTTAATGCCACTTCAATGGTTGTGCCTGCCGGGCTGTAGCGGGCGGCATTCTCCAGAAGGTTTCTTAACATCAGACGTAACAGAACGGCATCTCCCTGCACCGTCAGCGTGCTTTCAGCAGGCCATATCACCGTATGCTCTTTAGCTTCATGCTCCAGTCTGAGCGGGGTAATAATAGTCTCTGTCCAGTTCACGGTATCGTAATGGCCGCTGGCCATCGCCTGTCCGGCACGCGCCAGCATCAGCAGCTGTTCTACCGTATGCATCAGCTGGTCGATACGGCTTATCAGTGGCGTGGCCTGCGCAGAACCAGACTGGGCCATCAGTTCAAGATGAAGCCTGATCCCCGCAAGCGGCGTTCGTAACTCATGCGCCGCATCGGCGGTGAACAGGCGTTCCTGCTGGATAGTGTGGTCCAGTCGGGCGAGCAGTTGATTAAGCGACGCGGTTACCGCGCCTATCTCTTCCATATCCGAATAGATCGGCAGGGGAGTCAGATTATCCGCCGAGCGGTTCGCAAGGCTGGCGCGAAGTTGGTTGAGTGGCCGGGTGATCCAGGTGACTGCCCAGAATGAGAAAAAAAGTGTAAAACCGACCATTACCAGAGAAGGGACCAGCAGGGAGGCAATGGCTTCGCGGATCTCTTTTTCAACATGGTTGTTGCGCGCTTTTGCAGACAACGTTTCGTTCACCAGAAAACCGATTTGCTCGCGGCTCTCATGCCACAGCCAGACCACGCTAATCAGTTGAAAAAAGAGCAGTATCACCGCCAGCAACACCATTAATCGCCGGCGCATACTGTTCATTTCTGGCTCTCCAGACGGTAACCTACGCCGCGTACGGTTTTGATACGATCTTTACCGAGCTTGCGCCGCAGATTATGAATGTGCACTTCAAGCGTGTTTGAACCCGGATCGTCCTGCCAGGAGTAGATGTCCTGTTGCAGCGTCTCGCGGTGCACGGTCTGCCCGCTGCGCATGATCAGGCGCGTCAGCAGAGCGAACTCTTTTGGCGTCACTTCTACAGGCTGAGACTGGCGAAGCACCTGCTGGGTTTGCAGATTAAGGGTGATATCCCCGTCCGTCAGCAGGTTGTCGCTATGGCCCTGATAGCGCCGAATCAGTGCCCGTACGCGCGCCTGTAGCTCGGCAAGGGCGAAGGGTTTTACCAGATAATCGTCAGCCCCGGAATCCAGCCCGTTAATTCTGTCTTCAATGGCATCGCGGGCGGTAAGAATCAATACGGGATTCTCCACTCCGCGACGACGCCACTGGCAGAGCAGCGCCGCGCCGTCTTTATCTGGCAGGCCCAAGTCCAGGATCACCAGGCTGTATTCTCCGCTCTGGATCAGGGCATCTGCTTCAGCGGCCGTGGCGGCACAATCCAGAGCGTAGCCTTCATTCCCCAGCGCCAGCGCTAACCCTTCCTGCAATAACAGATCGTCTTCAACTATGAGTAGTTTCATCGCTAGTTATTCTGGTAGATGTCCTTATAGAGCCTGCTTTCGAAACGCACCAGTGGAATACGACGATTGCGCTGGTCGGCCGGTTCGACGGCATACCCGGAGAGATACTGCACAAATGCCATACGTTGCCCGCTGGCTGTCGTGATGAAACCGGCAAGGTTGTAAACACCCTGCAAGGAACCCGTTTTGGCTGACACTTTGCCATCCACGCCCGCAGCGTGAAGCCCCGCGCGGTACTGAAGTGAACCGTCGTGTCCGGCCAGCGGCAGCATTGTGATGAAGTTTAGCTCAGCGTCATGCTGAGCGATGTACTGCAATACCTGCATCATGGTTGCCGGGGAGATCAGGTTATGGCGCGATAAACCGGAACCATCGACGGCGATCGTATTGCCCAGATCGATACCCGCCTGCTGGCGCAGGATCTGACGTACGGCGTCAGAACCGGCCCGCCAGGTGCCAGGCACGCCAAAGCGCGCGTGCCCAATCATGCGGAACACCGTGTCGGCAATCATGTTATCCGACTTTTTCAGCATAATCTTAAGCAAATCATGCAGTGGCGCAGACTGTTTGCTGGCGATCACCGTGCCTGGCTCATTCACCTGCGTCTGGCGCAGCAGCGTTCCGGTGTAGGTGATACCCGCCTGCTTCAGTTCGTCTTTGAAAATGGCCCCGGCATAGCCCGCACCGTCCTGAATGGCGAAGGCCAGCGGCAGCGGGTCAGCCCGTTGGGTCAGGCAGCCGGTGAGCGTATAGCGGTTGAGATCGCCCGGTACCACGTCCAGCTCGCAATACTGCGCCTCCGGGGAGCCTTTCGCCAGCGTCCGTACCTGGCTGAACATCGTGACCGGGTAATAAGAGGCAACGCGGATAAACGCTAAGTCATTGGGCTTAGGCGCGCTGTAAAGCGAAACGGAGAAGCAGTTACGGTCGACGATTGCGGCGGCTGGCGGGGCGCTAAAGCACTGCGTCATGTCATTCCACGGCCAGCCGGGTGCTTTATCGTGGCTGGCGAAAATGGAGGTGTCGATCAGGACGTTACCGTCGATTTTTGTCACGCCGGATTTTTTTAGCGCCGTCACCATGTTGCGGACATCCTGCCGCTTAAAGGTGGGATCGCCACCAAAACGGGCGATAAGATCGCCTTTCAGTTCGCCACCCGCGACGTTACCTTTGGTTTCAAGGGTGGTGGTAAAACGGAAGTCAGGCCCGAGCTGGAGCAGGGCGGCGAGGGCAGTGATCACCTTCTGGGTACTCGCAGGCAGCGCCATCTGTTGACTGTGATAGTCAATCTCGGGAGCCTGCGCGCCAACCTTTTGCACCATCAGGGCAAGGTTCGCGCCGGCGGGCAGCTGATTAATGTACTCATCAACATTCGCGGCCTGAACGGTGAACGTTATACTGGTGGTCAATCCGATGATAAAACTGGAAAATCGCATAATCTCGCGCTAACAACCCGAAAACAAACCGTCATACTACGGTGCATGGCACTGTAAAGTAAACGATGACCCATAGTGAACTTCGCGGTAAAATGCGTATCAAATTGAAAAATTGCTGCTGACCTGGGGCGCCGCTCCCGGGTCGGTTTTCTTTTTGCTTCTTGCCCGCTTCGGGGGGCAGGAGCAGGGAACACTGCTCCCAACAGGAATGTTTAAGAGGTATAACAAATGCAAGCTATTCCGATGACCTTACGTGGTGCCGAAAAACTGCGCGAAGAGCTGGATTTTCTGAAATCCGTACGTCGCCCTGAAATCATCGCCGCTATCGCGGATGCGCGTGAGCATGGCGACCTGAAAGAGAATGCTGAATACCACGCGGCGCGTGAGCAGCAGGGCTTCTGCGAGGGGCGCATCAAAGATATCGAAGCGAAACTGTCCAACGCGCAGGTTATCGATATCACTAAAATGCCAAACAACGGTCGCGTGATCTTCGGCTCTACCGTCACCGTCCTGAATCTGGACAACGACGAAGAACAAACCTACCGCATCGTGGGTGATGACGAAGCGGACTTTAAACAGAACCTGATTTCGGTGAATTCCCCGATCGCTCGCGGCCTGATTGGCAAAGAGCAGGACGATGTTGTGACTATCCGCACCCCGGGCGGCGAAGTGGAATACGAAATTACTAAGGTTGAATACCTGTAATTCGCTTCTCTTCTAAGATGTTGATACATTGTAAAGAAAAGAAAAAGGCCGCATAGCGGCCTTTTATCAACTCAAGGAGCATGGCATTTTGCTCGCCTGCTGAAAGAAATCCCTCGTTTCACACAGAAAATGTGATTGATTCAGGATATCCTTAACGTGGCAGCGAGATTTTACGCTCTTTAGATGGGCGATAGAGCACCAGCGTTTTACCGATGACCTGTACATTACAGGCGCCGGTTTCGCGCACGATGGCTTCCACGATCAGGTTTTTAGTGTCTCTGTCTTCAGAGGCGATTTTCACCTTGATCAGCTCGTGGTGTTCCAGCGCTTGTTCAATCTCGGCAAGCACCCCTTCGGTCAAACCATTGTTGCCAAGCATAACTACAGGCTTGAGCGGATGTGCCAGACCTTTAAGGTGCTGTTTTTGTTTAGTACTCAGATTCATCGTATATTTTTGCTTACGTTGGGATTGAAAACGGTTCATTCTACCGCCATCTCCCTAATATCGCCAAATAGCTGCGTAGAAATTTACGTCACAGGCAAGCAACGATGAACCAGGACGGAAATGTTAAATGACAGGTAAAAAGCGTTCTGCCAGCTCCAGCCGCTGGCTTCAGGAACACTTTAGCGATAAATATGTTCAACAGGCGCAGAAAAAGGGGTTGCGTTCCCGCGCCTGGTTTAAACTTGATGAAATACAGCAAAGTGACAAACTTTTTAAACCGGGAATGACGGTAGTCGACCTCGGTGCGGCACCTGGCGGATGGTCCCAGTATGCGGTTACGCAGATCGGCGGAACGGGACGAATCATCGCATGCGATCTTTTACCAATGGATCCCATCGTTGGTGTCGACTTCCTTCAGGGCGACTTTCGTGATGAATTAGTGCTTAAAGCATTACTTGATCATGTTGGTGACAGCAAGGTCCAGGTTGTCATGTCGGATATGGCACCAAATATGTGCGGAACACCGGCGGTGGATATCCCCCGCGCCATGTATCTGGTGGAGCTAGCGTTAGAAATGTGTCGTGATGTACTAGCGCCTGGTGGTAGTTTTGTTGTGAAGGTGTTTCAGGGCGAAGGTTTCGAGGAGTATCTTAAGGAAATTCGCTCCCTGTTTGCGAAGGTCAAAGTTCGTAAGCCGGACTCTTCCCGGGCCCGTTCCCGTGAAGTGTATATTGTAGCGACCGGGCGAAAATGATAACCGGGAGATTTCAGACGAAAGTTTGAATGAAACTGGATATAGAGTATCCTGACGCTGTTTTTAACACAGTTGTAATATGAGGTTAATCCCTTGAGTGACATGGCGAAAAACCTAATACTCTGGCTGGTCATTGCCGTTGTGCTGATGTCAGTATTCCAGAGCTTTGGGCCCAGCGAGTCGAATGGCCGCAAGGTGGATTATTCTACCTTCCTGCAAGAGGTCAATCAGGACCAGGTTCGCGAAGCGCGTATCAACGGACGTGAGATCAACGTTACCAAGAAAGATAGTAACCGTTACACGACTTACATCCCGGTGAACGATCCTAAGCTGCTTGATAACCTTCTGACCAAAAACGTCAAAGTGGTAGGCGAGCCGCCAGAAGAACCAAGCCTGCTGGCTTCTATCTTCATTTCCTGGTTCCCGATGCTGCTGCTTATTGGCGTCTGGATCTTCTTTATGCGCCAGATGCAGGGCGGCGGTGGCAAAGGTGCCATGTCGTTCGGTAAGAGCAAGGCGCGTATGCTAACGGAAGACCAGATCAAAACCACGTTTGCTGATGTTGCAGGCTGCGACGAAGCGAAAGAAGAGGTTGGTGAACTGGTTGAATACCTGCGTGAGCCGAGCCGTTTCCAGAAACTGGGCGGTAAGATCCCGAAAGGCGTCCTGATGGTCGGCCCTCCGGGTACCGGTAAAACCCTGCTGGCGAAAGCCATCGCGGGTGAAGCGAAGGTGCCGTTCTTTACTATTTCAGGTTCTGACTTCGTTGAAATGTTCGTGGGTGTTGGTGCATCTCGCGTGCGTGACATGTTCGAGCAGGCCAAGAAAGCAGCACCGTGCATCATCTTCATCGATGAAATCGACGCCGTAGGCCGCCAGCGTGGCGCGGGCCTGGGCGGTGGTCACGATGAGCGTGAGCAGACCCTGAACCAGATGCTGGTTGAGATGGACGGCTTCGAAGGTAACGAAGGTATTATCGTTATCGCGGCAACTAACCGTCCGGACGTACTTGACCCTGCGCTGCTGCGTCCAGGTCGTTTCGACCGTCAGGTTGTGGTCGGTCTGCCGGATGTTCGTGGTCGTGAACAGATTCTGAAAGTGCACATGCGTCGCGTACCGCTGGCGCCAGATATCGACGCGGCTATCATTGCGCGCGGTACTCCAGGCTTCTCCGGTGCAGACCTGGCTAACCTGGTCAACGAAGCTGCACTGTTCGCCGCTCGCGGTAACAAGCGCGTGGTGTCCATGGTGGAGTTCGAGAAAGCGAAAGACAAAATCATGATGGGTGCGGAACGTCGCTCCATGGTGATGACGGAAGCGCAGAAAGAGTCCACGGCGTACCACGAAGCAGGTCACGCGATTATTGGCCGTCTGGTGCCGGAACACGATCCGGTACACAAGGTGACGATTATTCCGCGCGGTCGTGCATTGGGTGTGACCTTCTTCCTGCCTGAAGGCGACGCAATCAGCGCCAGCCGTCAGAAGCTGGAAAGCCAGATTTCAACCCTGTACGGCGGTCGTCTGGCGGAAGAGATTATCTACGGTGCGGAACATGTTTCCACCGGTGCGTCGAACGACATTAAAGTGGCGACAAACCTGGCGCGTAACATGGTGACGCAGTGGGGCTTCTCCGACAAACTCGGTCCGCTGCTGTATGCAGAGGAAGAGGGCGAAGTATTCCTGGGCCGCTCTGTGGCTAAAGCGAAACATATGTCCGATGAAACGGCACGTATCATCGACCAGGAAGTGAAAGCGCTGATTGAGCGTAACTACGCTCGCGCCCGTCAGATCCTGAACGACAATATGGACATTCTGCATTCGATGAAAGATGCGCTCATGAAATATGAGACCATCGATGCTCCGCAGATTGACGACCTGATGGCTCGCCGCGAAGTGCGTCCGCCAGCAGGCTGGGAAGACCCAGGTGCGTCTAACAATTCTGACAACAATGGCACCCCGCGTGCGCCGCGTCCGGTCGATGAACCGCGTACGCCAAACCCGGGTAACACCATGTCAGAGCAGTTGGGCGACAAGTAAGTCACTGCTGTTGAAGCGTTTGTCTGTACCTCAAACCCTGGAGCTTGCTCCGGGGTTTTTTCTTATCTGTTTAACCATATTAAAACCAGGGATTTAACCATGAAACTCTTCGCCCAGGACTCGCATCTCGATCTTTCACATCCGCATGTGATGGGGATCCTGAACGTCACGCCTGATTCATTCTCTGACGGCGGCACGCATAACTCGCTCATCGACGCGGTTAAGCACGCGAATTTGATGATTAACGCGGGTGCTACCATCATTGACGTTGGCGGGGAATCAACGCGGCCTGGCGCGGCGGACGTTTCGGTGGAAGAAGAGCTAGCGCGCGTGGTGCCGGTGGTGGAAGCTATCGCCCAGCGCTTTGAAGTGTGGATCTCCGTGGATACCTCTAAACCCGAAGTGATCCGTGAAGTGGCGAGAGTGGGCGCTCACATAATCAATGATATCCGCTCGCTGACCGAGCCGGGCGCAATTGAAGCCGCCGCGGAAACCGGGCTACCGGTGTGTCTGATGCATATGCAGGGGCAGCCTAAGACGATGCAGGAGGCGCCTAAGTATGAAGATGTATTTGCTGACGTCAGCCGCTTCTTTATTGAGCATATCGAACGTTGTGAACGTGCGGGTATCGCAAAAGAGAAATTGCTGCTCGACCCGGGCTTCGGTTTCGGTAAAAATCTCTCCCACAATTACGCGTTGCTTGCGCGCTTATCAGAATTTCATCAGTTCGGCCTGCCACTGCTGGTGGGTATGTCGAGAAAATCGATGATTGGTCAGTTACTGAATGTTGGGCCGAGCGAACGTCTGAGCGGCAGTCTGGCCTGCGCGGTGATTGCCGCGATGCAAGGTGCACACATCATTCGTGTCCATGACGTAAAAGAAACAGTAGAAGCCATGCGTGTGGTGGAAGCCACACTGGCAGCGAAGGAAAACAAACGCTATGAGTAATCGTAAATATTTTGGTACCGATGGCATCCGTGGGCGCGTAGGCGATGCGCCAATTACCCCTGACTTTGTCCTGAAGCTGGGCTGGGCGGCGGGTAAGGTACTGGCGCGTCATGGCTCCCGTAAGATCATTATTGGGAAAGACACCCGTATTTCGGGCTATATGCTGGAGTCCGCGCTGGAAGCCGGGCTGGCGGCGGCAGGGCTTTCAGCTTCCTTTACGGGGCCAATGCCGACCCCTGCTGTTGCCTATCTGACCCGTACCTTCCGTGCGGAAGCGGGTATCGTCATTTCAGCTTCTCATAACCCGTTTTATGACAACGGTATCAAATTCTTCTCCATTGACGGCACCAAGCTGCCGGATGACGTAGAAGAGGCGATTGAAGCGGAAATGGAAAAAGAGATCACCTGCGTCGACTCCGCTGAGCTGGGTAAAGCAAACCGAATCGTAGATGCCGCAGGCCGCTACATTGAATTCTGCAAAGGCACTTTCCCGAATGAACTGAGTCTGGCACACCTCAAAATTGTGGTGGACTGTGCAAACGGTGCGACTTACCACATTGCGCCGAATGTTTTCCGCGAGCTGGGTGCGAAAGTGATCACCATTGGCTGCGAGCCGGACGGCTTGAACATCAACGAAGAAGTCGGGGCGACAGACGTGCGTGCCTTGCAGGCGCGCGTGCTGGCTGAAAAAGCCGATCTGGGTATTGCCCTGGACGGCGACGGGGACCGCGTGATCATGGTTGACCACGAAGGTAACAAGGTCGATGGCGATCAGATCCTCTACATCATTGCCCGTGAAGGCCTGCGTCAGGGGCAACTGCGCGGCGGTGCGGTGGGCACGCTGATGAGCAATATGGGCCTGGAGCTGGCGCTAAAACAGCTGGGTATTCCGTTTGTTCGCGCGAAAGTGGGCGACCGCTACGTGCTGGAAAAACTTCAGGAGAAAGGCTGGCGTATTGGTGCTGAAAACTCCGGCCACGTGATCCTGCTCGATAAAACCACCACCGGTGACGGTATTGTGGCGGCGCTTCAGGTTGTTGCCGCGATGGCGCGTAACCACATGAGCCTGCACGATCTTTGCAGCGGCATGAAAATGTTCCCGCAGATCCTGGTGAACGTGCGTTTCACTGCCGGTAAAGGCGATCCGCTGGAAAATGATAACGTGAAAGCGGTGATGGCAGACGTTGAAGCTGCGCTTGGCAGCCGCGGTCGCGTCCTGCTGCGTAAGTCAGGTACGGAGCCGCTGATCCGCGTAATGGTGGAAGGTGAAGACGAAGCACAGGTGACCGAATTTGCGCACCGCATTGCAGACGCAGTAAAAGCTGCATAATCTTTCAGAATAAGTGTTTAAAAAGGCGGCGGTTGCCGCCTTTGTTTTAAGCAATTCATGGCTTTTTGCTGTTTTTTTCCGCAGTTGATACAATGCCTCGAAAATGCCCTTGCGAAGGTGATTCGCTTTGGTTAGTATTCACACCCGCTTCAGTGGGAAACAAAATCCTGCTAATTGGTCGAAGCATTGGTATGCGGCAAATCCGCAAGGAACAGGTTGATTATGTACGAAGCTCTTTTAGTTATTTTCCTTATTGTAGCCATCGCTCTCGTAGCGCTGATCATGCTGCAACAAGGTAAAGGCGCTGATATGGGAGCCTCCTTCGGAGCAGGCGCTTCCGGTACGCTGTTCGGCTCAAGTGGTTCTGCGAACTTCATGACCCGCACGACGGCGATTCTGGCTACGCTGTTCTTCATCATCAGTCTGGTGCTGGGCAATATCAATAGCAACAAGACCAGTAAAGGAAGCGAGTGGGAAAATCTGAGCGCGCCAGCCAAAACTGAGCAGACTCAGCCAGCTGCACCGGCTAAGCCAACCAGCGATATCCCGCAGTAAGTATTCCGTACCGAGGTGGTGGAATTGGTAGACACGCTACCTTGAGGTGGTAGTGCCCTAACGGGCTTGTGGGTTCGAGTCCCATCCTCGGTACCAATATTCCAGAAAAAAGACGTCGAAAGACGTCTTTTTTTTCGTCTGTAGATTATGTGTTGTTTTCGTAGGGCGGGTAAGCGCAGCGCCACGCGCCTTTTGCTCGGTGGCGCTGCGCTTACCGGGCCTACAAAAGACCACAAAAAAGGCGCCCATTGGGCGCCTTTTACATGTCTTGCAGCCAGTTACTTCTTATCGCTGTGTTCCAGGTTCTCAACCTGCGGCAGGCCGTTACCCGTACTCGCAGAGAGCAGGCCATTCTCAACGTAGTTGAACAGCTTCTCACGGGTATCGGTAATGTCCAGATTACGCATGGTCAGCTGGCCAATACGATCGTCCGGCGAGAAGACTGAATCACCTTTCTCCATGGTCAGACGCTCTGCTTTATAGGTCAGGTTATCAGACACGGTATTCAGGATGGAGTAATCATTGCCGCGACGCAATTCCAGCGTCACTTCGCCGGTGATAGCACTCGCCACCCAACGTTGCAGGGCGTCACGCAGCATCAGGGCCTGCGGATCGAACCAGCGACCCTGATACAGCAGTTTGCCCAGTTGGCGACCATGAGAATGATACTGCTCAATGGTGTCTTCGTTGTGAATGCCGGTCAGCAGACGCTCGTAAGCGATGTGCAGCAGCGCCATCCCTGGAGCTTCGTAAATGCCACGGCTTTTCGCTTCGATAATACGGTTTTCGATCTGATCGCTCATGCCCAGACCGTGACGGCCGCCGATGCGGTTGGCTTCCAGCATCAGTTCAACATCGTCGGAGAAAGTTTTGCCGTTCAGGGCAACCGGATGACCACGTTCGAAACGCACGGTCACTTCTTCTGCCGGGATCTTCACGCTTTCGTCCCAGAACTTCACGCCCATAATCGGGTTAACAATTTTTACGCTGGAGTTGAGGAATTCCAGATCTTTCGCTTCGTGCGTCGCACCCAGCATGTTGGAGTCGGTTGAGTACGCTTTCTCAACGGACATCTTGTAGTCGAAGCCGCAGGCAATCATAAACTCGGACATTTCATGACGGCCACCCAGCTCGTCGATGAAGTCAGTATCCAGCCACGGCTTGTAAATCTGCAATTCAGCGTTGGTCAGCAGGCCGTAACGATAGAAACGTTCAATATCGTTGCCTTTATAGGTGCTACCGTCACCCCAGATGTTCACGCCGTCTTCTTTCATGGCGGCGACCAGCATGGTGCCGGTGACGGCACGGCCCAGCGGAGTGGTGTTGAAATAGGTCAAGCCGCCGGTGGTGTTATGGAATGCACCGCACTGGATAGCGGCAATGCCTTCGGCAACCAACTGCTTACGGCAGTCAATCAGACGTGCGTTCTCTGCGCCATATTCCATGGCACGACGAGGGATCGCGTCATAATCTTCCTCGTCCGGCTGACCCAGGTTCGCTGTATATGCATAAGGAACCGCTCCCTTCTGGCGCATCCACAGCAGTGCAGCGCTGGTATCCAGGCCGCCAGAAAAAGCGATGCCAATACGTTGTCCTACCGGGAGATGCTTGAGAATCGTCGTCATAGAATAAAACCCTGCTTGATTGACTGATGAGAGATCGCTTTCGTTCTCTTGTGCATTTTTATGCAAAATAAGTGAGTATTCATTTAATCATCTTTTGGCGAAGACCGGAAGAGATGCGTGCGTTTTTTGTAAAAATTTTGGTCTAAACGATCTGGCGGAAGCCGGGTTGACAGGTGGGGTCAACTATCAATATACTGAACGCCGATTTTACGTCCCGTCTTCGGTACCAAATCCCAGCATTATTTGCAAATTCTGTCCAAAACGCGTAGAATTTGCCACGTTTCAGGCGCGGGGTGGAGCAGCCTGGTAGCTCGTCGGGCTCATAACCCGAAGGTCGTCGGTTCAAATCCGGCCCCCGCAACCACTTTCCTATAAAGTTCTTTTTCAAATATACTGTGAAGACTTAGAGCCTTCGTAGCTGGATTTGAAAAAATTCTTTCGGAGAGTGCTCCAGGCCACAGTTGTGGCTATAGGGTTCAGTTATCTAAAGCCCCGATTTATCGGGGTTTTTTGTTATCTGACTACAGAATAACTGGGCTTTACGCCCTTTTTTTATGTCTTGGGGGTGGGCTTGTCCACATTAGAGCAAAAATTAACAGAGATGATTACTGCACCGGTCGAAGCACTGGGCTACGAACTGGTCGGCATCGAATTCGTTCGCGGCCGCACATCGACGCTGCGCATCTATATTGATAGTGAAGATGGCATCAATGTTGATGATTGTGCTGATGTTAGCCACCAGGTGAGTGCGGTTCTTGACGTTGAAGACCCGATTACCGTTGCGTACAACCTGGAAGTTTCCTCACCTGGCCTCGATCGCCCGATGTTCACGGCCGAGCACTATGTGCGCTTTACCGGTGAAGAAGTGGCTCTGGTTCTGCGTATGGCCGTACAGAACCGCCGTAAATGGCAGGGAATTATCAAAGCCGTTGATGGTGAAATGATCACGGTGACAGTCGAAGGCAAAGATGAAGTGTTCGCGCTGAGTAATATCCAGAAGGCGAACCTGGTTCCCCACTTTTAACAGTCTGGATTGAGGTGAAAAGCCCGCGATGAACAAAGAAATTTTGGCTGTTGTTGAAGCCGTCTCCAACGAGAAATCACTGCCGCGTGAGAAGATTTTCGAAGCGCTGGAAAGTGCACTGGCTACAGCAACCAAGAAAAAATACGAACAAGAGATCGATGTTCGCGTAGAAATCGATCGTAAAAGCGGTGACTTCGATACATTCCGTCGTTGGGTAATCGTTGAAGAAGTGACCCAGCCGACCAAAGAGATCACCCTGGAAGCGGCACGTTTTGAAGACGAAAGTCTGAACGTGGGTGACTACGTTGAAGATCAGATCGAATCTGTTACCTTCGACCGTATCACCACCCAGACCGCGAAGCAGGTTATCGTGCAGAAAGTGCGCGAAGCCGAGCGCGCGCTGGTTGTCGATCAGTTCCGCGATCAGGAAGGCGAAATCATCACCGGCGTGGTGAAGAAAGTGAACCGCGACAACATCTCTCTGGAGATTAAATCCGAAGGGATGCCGGGTAA
Source organism: Enterobacter genomosp. S (assembly GCF_001631805.1). NCBI lineage: Bacteria > Pseudomonadati > Pseudomonadota > Gammaproteobacteria > Enterobacterales > Enterobacteriaceae > Enterobacter > Enterobacter genomosp. S. Next base: position 106,459 of record NZ_LVVA01000019.1, read on the forward strand.
CGCTGAAGCCGTGATCCTGCGCGAAGACATGCTGCCGCGTGAAAACTTCCGCCCAGGCGACCGTATCCGTGGTGTGCTGTATGCCGTACGCCCTGAAGCGCGTGGTGCACAGCTGTTCGTGACCCGTTCTAAACCAGAAATGCTGGTTGAACTGTTCCGTATCGAAGTGCCGGAAATCGGCGAAGAAGTTATTGAAATCAAAGCGGCGGCCCGCGATCCGGGTTCCCGTGCGAAAATTGCGGTGAAAACCAACGACAAGCGTATCGACCCGGTCGGTGCTTGCGTCGGTATGCGCGGCGCACGCGTTCAGGCGGTTTCTACCGAACTGGGCGGCGAGCGCATTGATATCGTTCTGTGGGACGACAACCCGGCGCAGTTCGTGATCAACGCAATGGCTCCGGCTGATGTGGCGTCTATCGTTGTTGACGAAGACAAACACACCATGGATATCGCTGTAGAAGCGGGCAACCTGGCGCAGGCGATTGGCCGTAACGGTCAGAACGTACGTCTGGCGTCACAGCTGAGCGGCTGGGAACTCAACGTCATGACCGTTGATGACCTTCAGGCCAAGCATCAGGCTGAAGCCCACGCGGCGATCGATACCTTCACCAAATACCTGGACATTGACGAAGACTTCGCCACTGTGCTGGTTGAAGAAGGTTTCTCAACGCTGGAAGAACTGGCCTACGTGCCAATGAAAGAGCTGCTGGAAATTGACGGTCTGGATGAACCAACCGTTGAAGCCCTGCGTGAACGCGCTAAAAACGCACTGACCACCCTGGCACTGGCTCAGGAAGAAAGCCTTGGCGATAAGAAGCCGGCTGATGACCTGCTGAATCTGGAAGGTCTTGATCGTGCGATTGCGTTCAAGCTGGCTGCCCGTGGTGTTTGTACGCTGGAAGATCTCGCTGAGCAAGGCGTTGATGACCTGGCTGATATCGAAGGTTTAACCGACGAGAAAGCCGGCGAACTCATCATGGCCGCACGTAATATTTGCTGGTTCGGCGACGAAGCGTAATAAACTGTAGCAGGAAGGAACAGCATGACTGATGTAACTGTAAAATCGCTGGCTGCTGAGATTCAGACCTCCGTGGACCGCCTGGTACAGCAATTTGCTGATGCAGGGATCCCGAAGTCCGCTGATGACTCGGTGACCGCGCAAGAAAAACAAACCTTGTTATCGCACCTGAACCGTGAACACGGCTCAACGCCTGACAAGTTAACGCTACAGCGTAAAACGCGTAGCACGTTGAACATCCCTGGTACCGGTGGCAAAAGCAAGTCGGTACAAATCGAAGTCCGCAAGACGCGCACCTTTGTAAAACGTGATCCGCAAGAGGCAGAACGCCTTGCCGCGGAAGAGCAGGCACAGCGTGAAGCGGAAGAACAAGCTCAGCGTGAGGCAGAAGCCACTGCCAAACGTGAAGCAGAATTAAAAGCTGAACGTGAGGCCGCAGAAAAAGCGAAACGCGACGCCGGTGAAAAAGCGAAGCGTGACGCTGCGGAAAAAGACAAAGTGAGCAATCAACAGACCGACGAAATGACCAAAACTGCCCAGGCTGAAAAAGCCCGCCGTGAAAATGAAGCTGCCGAGCTGAAGCGTAAAGCGGAAGAAGAAGCCCGCCGCAAGCTTGAAGAAGAAGCTCGCCGCGTCGCCGAAGAAGCGCGTCGCATGGCAGAAGAAAACGAGAAGAACGGCGTGAATACCGCTGAACCAACTGAAGACACCAGCGATTATCACGTCACCACCTCTCAGCATGCGCGTCAGGCAGAAGACGACAACGACCGTGAGGTTGAAGGTGGTCGTAGCCGTACCCGCAGTGCAAAAGCGGCGCGTCCTGCGAAAAAAGGTAACAAACACGCTGAATCTAAAGCTGACCGTGAAGAAGCACGTGCAGCGGTTCGCGGTGGCAAAGGCGGCAAGCGTAAAGGTTCCGCTCTCCAGCAGGGCTTCCAGAAGCCTGCTCAGGCCGTTAACCGTGACGTTGTGATCGGTGAAACCATCACCGTTGGCGAACTGGCTAACAAGATGGCGGTGAAAGGCTCTCAGGTCATCAAAGCGATGATGAAACTGGGCGCAATGGCCACCATCAACCAGGTGATCGACCAGGAAACCGCACAGCTGGTTGCCGAAGAGATGGGCCACAAAGTTATCCTGCGTCGTGAAAACGAGCTGGAAGAAGCCGTCATGAGCGACCGTGACACTGGCGCAGCGGCTGAACCGCGCGCACCGGTTGTGACCATTATGGGTCACGTTGACCACGGTAAAACCTCTCTGCTTGACTACATTCGTTCTACTAAGGTTGCCTCCGGCGAAGCGGGTGGTATTACCCAGCACATCGGTGCTTACCATGTAGAAACTGAAAACGGCATGATCACCTTCCTGGATACCCCAGGCCACGCAGCGTTTACCTCAATGCGTGCGCGTGGTGCTCAGGCAACGGATATCGTTGTCCTGGTTGTTGCTGCCGACGATGGCGTGATGCCACAGACCATTGAAGCTATCCAGCACGCGAAAGCGGCGCAGGTGCCTCTGGTTGTTGCAGTCAACAAAATCGATAAGCCAGAAGCCGATATGGATCGCGTGAAGAACGAACTCTCCCAGTACGGCGTTATGCCGGAAGAGTGGGGCGGTGAAGCGCAGTTCATCCCTGTATCTGCAAAAGCGGGTACCGGTATTGACGACCTGCTGAACGCCATCCTGCTTCAGGCTGAAGTTCTGGAGCTGAAAGCGGTCCGTAAAGGTATGGCGAGCGGCGCGGTAATCGAATCCTTCCTGGATAAAGGTCGTGGTCCGGTTGCAACCGTTCTGGTTCGCGAAGGTACTCTGCACAAGGGCGACATCGTTCTGTGTGGTTTCGAATACGGTCGCGTTCGTGCGATGCGTAACGAACTGGGTCAGGAAGTGCTGGAAGCGGGTCCGTCCATTCCAGTGGAAATCCTCGGCCTGTCCGGCGTTCCTGCTGCTGGTGACGAAGTGACCGTCGTTCGTGACGAGAAGAAAGCGCGTGAAGTGGCTCTGTATCGTCAGGGTAAATTCCGTGAAGTGAAGCTGGCGCGTCAGCAGAAATCTAAACTCGAGAACATGTTCGCCAACATGACCGAAGGCGAAGTTCACGAAGTGAACATCGTTCTGAAAGCGGATGTTCAGGGTTCTGTGGAAGCGATCTCCGACTCCTTGCTGAAACTGTCTACCGACGAAGTGAAAGTGAAGATCATCGGTTCTGGCGTAGGTGGTATCACCGAAACCGACGCAACCCTGGCAGCCGCGTCCAACGCTATCCTGGTTGGCTTCAACGTTCGTGCTGATGCTTCTGCGCGTAAAGTGATTGATGCTGAAAGCCTGGATCTGCGTTACTACTCCGTCATCTATAACCTGATTGACGAAGTGAAAGCAGCGATGAGCGGCATGCTGTCTCCTGAGCTGAAACAGCAGATTATCGGTCTGGCTGAAGTACGTGACGTGTTCAAATCACCGAAATTCGGTGCGATCGCGGGCTGTATGGTTACCGAAGGGACCATCAAGCGTCACAATCCAATCCGCGTACTGCGCGACAACGTGGTTATCTACGAAGGCGAACTGGAATCCCTGCGCCGCTTCAAAGATGACGTTAACGAAGTCCGTAACGGCATGGAATGTGGTATCGGCGTGAAGAACTACAACGACGTTCGCGTTGGCGATATGATCGAAGTGTTCGAGATCATCGAAATTCAGCGTACCATCGCGTAATCTTCTTCAACTGAAGATTAACTAGCGTAGGCCGGGTAAGCGAAGCGCCACCCGGCAATAATTTTAAAAAGGGGCTTAAGCCCCTTTTTTGTCTGGAGAATTTATTATGGCGAAAGAATTTGGTCGCCCTCAGCGCGTCGCGCAGGAGATGCAGAAAGAGATCGCTCTCATTCTGCAACGTGAAATCAAAGATCCACGCGTGGGAATGATGACCACCGTGTCTGGCGTGGAAATGTCCCGTGACCTGGCGTATGCCAAAGTGTTCGTGACGTTCCTGAATGATCAGGATGAAAACGCCGTGAAGAATGGTATCAAAGCGTTGCAGGAAGCCTCTGGTTTCATCCGCTCTCTGCTTGGCAAAGCGATGCGCCTGCGTATCGTGCCGGAGCTGACCTTCTTCTATGACAACTCGCTGGTCGAAGGTATGCGTATGTCCAACCTGGTGACCAGCGTGGTGAAACATGACGACGAGCGTCGTGTTAACCCGGCGGACGACAGCAAGGAGGACTGATGAGTCGTCCTCGTCGTCGCGGTCGCGACGTGCATGGCGTGCTGTTGCTGGATAAACCGCAGGGCGCATCCAGCAACGACGTGCTGCAAAAAGTGAAGCGTATTTATAACGCCAACCGTGCGGGGCACACCGGCGCGCTGGATCCGCTGGCAACAGGTATGCTGCCGATCTGCCTGGGGGAAGCAACAAAGTTTTCCCAGTACCTGCTGGATTCCGATAAGCGCTACCGCGTGATTGCCAGACTGGGCCAGCGCACGGATACCTCCGATGCAGACGGCCAGGTGGTGGAAGAGCGCCCGGTGACCTTCAGCGCAGAGCAGCTTGAAGCCGCGCTGGAGAGCTTCCGTGGTGACACGATGCAGGTGCCGTCGATGTATTCGGCGCTGAAATATCAGGGTAAGAAGCTCTACGAATATGCGCGCCAGGGCATTGACGTTCCGCGCGAGGCCCGTCCGATTACCGTGTATGAGCTGCTGTTCATCCGCCACGAAGGTGACGAGCTGGAGCTGGAGGTCCACTGTTCGAAAGGGACCTACATTCGCACCATCATTGATGACCTCGGTGAAAAGCTGGGCTGCGGCGCGCACGTGATTTATCTGCGTCGTCTGGCGGTCAGCAAATATCCGGTCGAACGCATGGTGACGCTTGAGCATCTGCGCGCGCTGGTTGAGCAGGCGGAAGCACAGGGAATTGCGCCGGCAGATCTGCTGGATCCGCTGCTGATGCCAATGGACAGCCCGGCAGTGGACTTCCCGGTTGTTAATCTTCCTTTAACATCGTCCGTTTACTTTAAGAACGGAAACCCGGTCCGCACAACGGGGGCGCCGCTTGAGGGCCTGGTGCGCGTGACGGAAGGTGATAAAGGCAAGTTTATCGGAATGGGCGAAATGGACGGTGAAGGGCGCGTGGCGCCGCGTCGTCTGGTCGTCGACTATCCGGTCGAAGCATGACGGTGATAACGCCTCACCTTGCGATAAGCAGGGGAGACGAGTAGAATATCGCCGCTTAACGCCTGGTAAATTGTTTAACAATTTGCGGGGCGTACATGGGATAGCTGAATTAGAGATCGGCATCCTTACATTCTTTATACTTTGGAGTTTGAAAATGTCTCTAAGCGTTGAAGCTAAAGCTAAAATCGTTTCTGAGTTTGGTCGTGGTACTAACGACAGCGGTTCTACCGAAGTTCAGGTTGCACTGCTGACTGCACAGATTAACCACCTGCAAGGTCACTTTGCAGAGCACAAAAAAGATCACCACAGCCGTCGTGGTCTGCTGCGCATGGTTTCTCAGCGTCGTAAACTGCTCGACTACCTGAAGCGTAAAGATGTTGCACGCTACACCGCGCTGATCGAGCGTCTGGGTCTGCGTCGCTAATTCTTGCGAGTTTCAGAAAAGGGGGCCTGATGGCCCCTTTTTTCAACCAGACGGCAGCAATTCAATGGAAACTATTGTATTGTTGCTATAAATGATCTTCATTGCAGAGGTTCGCGCGGCTAATGAGAGGCTTCACCCAGGGGGGTGTCGGTTGTCATTAGTCGCGAGGATGCGAAGAAGGTCGGGTTAAATCGTCAGCACACCAGAGGTGTGCTGACAATCATTTGAGAAAGGACAGAATTTTGCTGAATCCGATCGTACGTAAATTCCAGTATGGCCAACATACCGTCACGCTGGAAACCGGCATGATGGCGCGTCAGGCGACTGCTGCCGTTATGGTAAGCATGGATGACACCGCGGTATTCGTTACCGTAGTTGGCCAGAAAAAAGCTAAACCAGGTCAGGACTTCTTCCCGCTGACCGTTAACTACCAGGAGCGTACCTACGCTGCTGGTAAAATCCCGGGTGGCTTCTTCCGTCGTGAAGGCCGTCCAAGCGAAGGCGAAACCCTGATTGCGCGTCTGATCGACCGCCCGGTTCGTCCGCTGTTCCCGGAAGGCTTCGTTAACGAAGTGCAGGTTATCGCTACCGTTGTTTCCGTTAACCCACAGGTTAACCCGGACATCGTTGCGATGATCGGTGCCTCTGCGGCCCTGTCACTGTCTGGCATTCCATTCAATGGCCCAATCGGTGCCGCACGCGTCGGTTACATCAACGACCAGTACGTGCTGAACCCAACTCAGGAAGAGCTGAAAGAGAGTAAGCTGGACCTGGTTGTCGCCGGTACTGAAGCGGCTGTGCTGATGGTTGAATCCGAAGCTGAACTGCTGAGCGAAGACCAGATGCTGGGCGCTGTGGTGTTCGGTCACGAGCAGCAGCAGGTTGTTATCCAGAACATCAACGACCTGGTGAAAGAAGCCGGTAAACCACGTTGGGACTGGCAGCCAGAAGCGGCCAACGACGCGCTGAACGCACGCGTTGCGGCACTGGCAGAATCTCGTCTGAGCGATGCATACCGCATCACCGACAAACAGGAGCGTTACGCTCAGGTTGATGCGATCAAATCTGAAGTAACCGCGACCCTGGTTGCCGAAGACGAAACGCTGGACGCTAACGAAATTGGCGAAATCCTGCACGCTATCGAGAAAAACGTTGTTCGTAGCCGCGTACTGGCAGGCGAGCCGCGTATCGATGGCCGTGAAAAAGACATGATTCGTGGTCTGGACGTGCGCACTGGCGTACTGCCGCGTACTCACGGTTCTGCGCTGTTCACCCGTGGTGAAACGCAGGCGCTGGTTACCGCGACCCTGGGTACCGCACGTGACGCACAGATCATCGATGAACTGATGGGCGAGCGCACTGACAGCTTCCTGTTCCACTACAACTTCCCTCCGTACTCTGTGGGCGAGACCGGTATGGTTGGCTCACCGAAGCGTCGTGAAATTGGTCACGGTCGTCTGGCGAAGCGCGGCGTGCTGGCAGTGATGCCAGAAGCAGACAAATTCCCGTACACCGTGCGCGTAGTGTCTGAAATCACCGAATCCAACGGTTCTTCTTCCATGGCTTCCGTGTGTGGTGCTTCTCTGGCGCTGATGGATGCAGGCGTGCCAATCAAAGCCGCCGTTGCAGGTATCGCAATGGGTCTGGTGAAAGAAGGCGACAACTTCGTTGTTCTGTCTGACATTCTGGGTGACGAAGACCACCTGGGCGATATGGACTTCAAAGTGGCGGGTTCCCGCGACGGTATCTCTGCCTTGCAGATGGATATCAAAATTGAAGGTATCACCAAAGAGATTATGCAGGTTGCTCTGAACCAGGCTAAAGGTGCGCGTCTGCACATCCTGGGCGTGATGGAACAGGCGATTAACGCGCCGCGTGGCGACATTTCTCAGTTCGCTCCACGTATCCACACCATCAAGATCAATCCAGACAAGATCAAAGATGTTATCGGTAAGGGCGGTTCTGTTATCCGCGCGCTGACCGAAGAGACTGGCACCACCATCGAAATCGAAGATGACGGTACTGTGAAGATCGCAGCAACCGACGGCGAGAAAGCGAAATTCGCTATCCGTCGCATCGAAGAGATCACCGCAGAAATCGAAGTGGGCCGTATCTATGCAGGTAAAGTGACCCGTATCGTTGACTTTGGCGCATTCGTTGCCATCGGCGGCGGTAAAGAAGGTCTGGTTCACATCTCTCAGATCGCTGACAAACGCGTTGAGAAAGTGACTGACTACCTGCAAATGGGTCAGGAAGTACCGGTGAAAGTTCTGGAAGTTGACCGCCAGGGCCGTATCCGTCTGAGCATTAAAGAAGCAACCGAGCAGTCTCAGCCTGCTGCGGCGCCGGAAGCTCCGGCTGCTGAACAGCAAGGCGAGTAAGGTTGCCCTTTGCCCTCCGCCCTGGCGGAGGGCTTATTATCAGGCAGGACGCCTTGTTAAGCCGCCGGGGGACAGGACGTTCATCCAATAGTTGTCTTCGGGAGTGGGAAATGAAGCCTTTTTTGCGCTGGTGTTTCGTTGCGACAGCTTTAACGCTGGCAGGATGCAGCAACTCTGCCTGGCGTAAGAGCGAAGTCCTCGCAGTGCCATTGCAACCGACTTTGCAGCAGGAAGTGATTCTGGCACGCATGGAACAAATACTTGCCAGTCGGGCTTTAACCGATGACGAACGCGCACAGCTTTTATATGAGCGCGGAGTGTTGTATGATAGTCTCGGTCTGAGGGCACTGGCGCGAAATGATTTTTCACAAGCGCTGGCGATTCGACCTGATATGCCTGAAGTATTCAACTACTTAGGCATTTATTTAACGCAGGCAGGCAATTTTGATGCTGCCTATGAAGCGTTTGATTCTGTACTTGAGCTTGATCCAACTTACAACTACGCGCACTTGAATCGCGGTATCGCATTGTATTACGGCGGTCGTGATAAGTTAGCGCAAGATGATCTGCTGGCGTTTTATCAAGACGATCCTAATGATCCTTTCCGCAGCCTGTGGCTTTACATCGTTGAGCAGAAGCTTGATGAGAAGCAGGCCAAAGAAGCACTACAACAGCGCTTCGAGAAATCGGATAAGGAACAGTGGGGATGGAACATTGTCGAGTTCTACCTGGGCAACATTAGCGAAGCAACGCTGATGGAACGCCTCAAGGCGGACGCAACGGATAACACCTCGCTCGCTGAGCATCTCAGTGAAACCAACTTCTATTTAGGTAAGTACTACCTAAGTCTGGGGGATATGGACAGCGCTACGGCACTGTTCAAATTAGCGGTTGCTAACAACGTACATAACTTCGTTGAGCACCGTTATGCATTGTTGGAATTATCGCTCTTGGGCCAGGAGCAAGACGACCTGGCAGAATCGGACCAGCAATAGCTGACGACATAAACATCAGCCCGTAATCTTTTTGATTGCCATCACCTTCACTGGTGAGGGCGTTGTTGTTCGTCAATACACCTAATTTGAGCCGGTTCACACTTTTCAATGAAAATTGCTAATCATTTTCACGATGAGCTAAGTAGACTGGCCGCCATTAATATCGAGGCACTTGTACTACATGGCTGAATTCGAAACCACTTTTGCAGATCTGGGCCTGAAGGCTCCTATCCTTGAAGCCCTTAACGATCTGGGTTACGAAAAACCATCTCCGATCCAGGCTGAGTGTATCCCACACCTGCTTTCTGGTCGTGACGTGCTGGGCATGGCCCAGACTGGTAGCGGTAAAACCGCAGCATTCTCGCTGCCGCTGCTGAACAACATTGATCCGGACCTGCGTGCACCGCAGATCCTCGTCCTGGCTCCAACCCGTGAACTGGCTGTTCAGGTTGCTGAAGCAATGACGGAATTCTCTAAACATATGCGCGGCGTAAACGTGGTAGCCCTGTACGGCGGCCAGCGTTATGACGTGCAGTTACGCGCCCTGCGCCAGGGTCCACAGATCGTTGTCGGTACGCCGGGCCGTCTGCTGGATCACCTGAAGCGCGGTACGCTGGACCTCTCTAAGCTGAGCGGTCTGGTACTGGATGAAGCCGATGAAATGCTGCGTATGGGCTTCATCGAAGACGTAGAGACCATCATGGCGCAGATCCCGGAAGGTCATCAGACCGCTCTGTTCTCTGCAACCATGCCAGAAGCGATCCGTCGCATTACCCGCCGCTTCATGAAAGAGCCGCAGGAAGTGCGCATTCAGTCCAGCGTGACCACTCGTCCGGACATCAGCCAGAGCTACTGGTCTGTATACGGCATGCGCAAAAACGAAGCGCTGGTGCGTTTCCTGGAAGCGGAAGATTTTGATGCGGCGATTATCTTCGTGCGTACCAAAAACGCGACCCTGGAAGTGGCTGAAGCCCTGGAGCGTAGCGGCTACAACAGCGCAGCGCTGAACGGCGATATGAACCAGGCCCTGCGCGAGCAGACCCTGGAGCGTCTGAAAGACGGTCGTCTGGATATCCTGATTGCAACCGACGTGGCAGCACGTGGTCTGGACGTTGAGCGTATCAGCCTGGTTGTAAACTACGATATCCCAATGGACTCCGAGTCTTACGTTCACCGTATCGGTCGTACCGGTCGTGCGGGTCGTGCGGGCCGTGCGCTGCTGTTCGTTGAGAACCGCGAGCGTCGTCTGCTGCGTAACATCGAACGCACCATGAAGCTGACCATTCCAGAAGCTGAGCTGCCAAACGCAGAACTGCTGGGCAAACGCCGCCTGGAAAAATTCGCCGCCAAAGTACAGCAGCAGCTGGAAAGCAGCGATCTGGATCAGTACCGTGCGCTGTTGTCGCAGATCCAGCCTGTCGCTGAAGGCGAAGAGCTGGATATGGAAACCCTGGCCGCAGCACTGCTGAAAATGGCGCAGGGCGAACGTAGCCTGATCGTGCCGCCAGATGCACCGATGCGTCCTAAGCGTGAGTTCCGTGACCGTGACGATCGTTTCGAACGTCGTGGCGACCGTAACGACCGTGGTCCACGCGGCGACCGCCCAGAGCGTGGTGGTGAAGACCGTCCACGTCGTGAGCGTCGTGACGCTGGCGACATGGAACTGTATCGCATTGAAGTGGGCCGTGATGATGGTGTTGAAGTTCGTCACATCGTTGGCGCAATCGCGAACGAAGGCGACATCAGCAGCCGTTACATTGGTAACATCAAGCTGTTCGGTACCCACTCCACCATCGAGCTGCCAAAAGGCATGCCGGGCGAAGTACTGCAACACTTTACTCGTACCCGCATCCTGAACAAGCCGATGAACATGCAGCTGCTGGGCGATGCACAGCCACGTCCTGACCGTGGCGGCGAACGTCGCGGCGGTGGCCGCGGTTTCGGTGGCGAGCGTCGTGAAGGCGGTCGCAGCGAAGGTCGCGGTGGTGAAGGCCGTCGTTTCTCCGGCGAGCGCCGTGAGAACCGTGGTCCACGCCGTGAAGAAGGCGCCAGCCGTCGTCGTTTCGGTGACGCGTAAGCCTTTCGCTTCTGACGTAAAGTAAAATATACAGCCCCGATAGTTGCTATCGGGGCTTTTTTTATTCCTTTTGTACTCTTGTACTGGTACAGTGCAACACACTAAAATGCAGAACCACATTTTTCACTGGAGAAAAGGCCGTATGGCAACACTAACCACCACCCAAACGTCACCTTCGCTGCTTGGCGGCGTGGTGATCATCGGCGGAACCATCATTGGTGCCGGGATGTTTTCCCTGCCTGTGGTCATGTCCGGTGCGTGGTTTTTCTGGTCGCTGGCGGCGCTGGTCTTCACCTGGTTCTGTATGCTCCATTCCGGGCTAATGATCCTTGAGGCCAACCTCAACTACCGCATCGGCTCCAGCTTTGACACCATCACCCGGGATCTGCTGGGCAAAGGCTGGAACCTGGTGAACGGGCTGTCCATCGCGTTTGTGCTCTACATTCTGACCTATGCGTACATTTCGGCGAGCGGGTCGATTTTGCATCACACCTTTTCGGAGATGTCGCTGAACGTTCCGGCGCGTCTGGCCGGGCTGTGCTTTGCGCTGGGCGTGGCGTTTATCGTCTGGATGAGTACCAAAGCGGTGAGCCGCATGACGGCGATCGTGCTGGGCGCCAAGGTCATCACCTTCTTCCTGACCTTCGGCAGCCTGCTGGGGCACGTCACGCCCGCCACGCTGTTTAACGTCGCGGAAGTGAACACCTCCTACACGCCGTATCTGCTGATGACCCTGCCGTTCTGTCTGGCGTCGTTCGGCTACCACGGCAACGTGCCGAGCCTGATGAAGTACTACGGCAAAGATCCGCACACAATCGTGAAATGCCTGATTTACGGCACGCTGCTGGCGCTGGGGCTGTACGTGATTTGGCTGCTGGGGACGATGGGCAACATCCCGCGTCCGGAATTTATCGGCATTGCGCAGAAGGGCGGTAATATCGACGTGCTGGTACAGGCCCTGAGCGGCGTACTGAACAGCCGCAGCCTGGATCTGCTGCTGGTGGTCTTCTCCAACTTTGCCGTGGCGAGCTCATTCCTCGGCGTGACGCTGGGCCTGTTTGACTACCTGGCGGATCTGTTTGGCTTTGATGATTCTGCTATGGGGCGCTTCAAAACCGCGCTGCTGACCTTCCTGCCACCGATAGTCGGCGGCCTGCTGTGGCCGAACGGTTTCCTGTATGCCATCGGCTATGCCGGACTGGCGGCCACCATCTGGGCGGCGATTGTGCCGGCGCTGCTGGCACGTAAATCACGTAAACGCTTCGGCAGCCCGAAATTCCGCGTCTGGGGCGGTAAACCGATGATTGCGCTGATCCTGGTCTTTGGGGTGGGTAACGCGGTGGTGCACGTGCTGTCGAGCTTTAACCTGTTGCCTGTGTACCAGTAAACACAAAGCCCGGTGGCGCTACGCTTACCGGGCCTACAGGGATGGCGTAGGCCGGATAAGGCGAAGCCGCCATCCGGCAAAAAACTATCCCACCAATTCTTCTTTCACCTGCATCGCCAGGTCAAAGGAATGCAAACGCGCCTGGTGATCGAAAATCTGGCCGTTAACCATAATCTCATCCGCCTGCGTTTCCCGAAGCACTGCTTCCAGCCCGTGACGCACTTTTGCCTTATCACCCACCAGCGACATGCTCAGCGCCTGCTGCACGCCATACTGCTCGGAGGCCGACCACAGCTGATGCATATTTTCCACCGGCGGCGGCAACTGGCCCGTCTCGCCGCGGCGCAGCTTCACAAACGCCTGCTGCATAGAGGTAAACAGGAATTCCGCGTCGCGATTGCTGTCGGCGGCAATGATATTGATACACACCATCGCGTACGGCTTCTCCAGACGTTCAGACGGTTTGAAATTCGTGCGGTAGAGATGCAGCGCCTGATGCAGCATATCCGGTGCGAAGTGGGAAGCGAAGGCGAACGGCAGCCCCAGCTGGGCGGCGAGCTGCGCGCTGTACAGGCTTGACCCTAACAGCCACACGGGGATCTTTTCCCCGTAGCCCGGCACCGGACGCACGTGCGGGTTCGGATCCCGTGCGTCGAACCAGTCCACCAGCTCCGCCACGTCGCGCGGGAAGTTATCGATATCGCCGCTCATGTGGCGACGCAGGGCGCGCATGGTTGGCTGGTCGCTGCCCGGCGCGCGGCCAAGCCCTAGATCAATACGGCCTGGATAGAGGGTGTTCAGCGTCCCGAACTGCTCGGCTATCACCAGCGGGGCGTGGTTCGGCAGCATCACGCCACCGGAGCCGAGGTGCAGAGTGGTGGTATTCGCTGCCAGATAGCCAATCAGCACCGATGTAGCGGCGCTGGCGATGCCGACCATGTTGTGGTGCTCCGCCAGCCAGTAGCGGTGATAGCCCCGCTTTTCGGCCAGCTGAGCGAGCTCGAGAGAGTGCGAGAAGGCTTCTCTTGCTGAGGAGCCTTGCGGGATCGGCGCCAGATCCAGCACCGAAAACGGAAAGGTTTTAACAGTCATAACAGCTCACTTTGTCGACGGTGAATCTTTAATACTGCATTAAAGTTTACTAACCGTTGTTAACAAAGTGAGCCTTTTTTACGCCTGAAGCTCCAGACCGGCGAGGCGTTTCCAGTAGCCATTACAGTCGCTGTTTGCCACAAGCGGCAGCGGCGACGCGCCGTTTTCATTGGCGCGGAAGGCATCCAGCATCGCGAACACGCCGGTATCGAGCGGCGAAAGGCGCACCACGTCCACCAGTCCGTCCATCGACGCCAGCTCGTTGCCGAGGTTATAGACGTAACCGCTCATGGTCTGAATGCCGTTCAGAACAAACACCTGCTGGTTCTCCTGCGACAGCATGCTGCGCCCGTTCGGGTACTTAATACAGCAGGTCTCGCATTCGTCTTTTGGACGATCTTCCGAGCGCGCGGTGAAGCAGCGTGCAGAGTAGGCCAGAGGCAGGTGGCCGTAGCTCAGCACTTCCACTTCAAACTTGTTGCGAATGCCCAGTTCTTCACACTGAGTGAGCAGGTTAGCCAGCCAGTCGCGGGAGAGCTCCACCGGCATACACCAGCGGGTCATTCCCTGCTTGAGCAGCAGGCGCAGGGTCACCGCGTTATAGCAGTTCAGCGCATGCCCGGCGACAAACGGCAGCTTACGTTCGGCGCACATGTTCACCACGCCCAGGTCGCTCGCCTCCAGCAGAAACTCGCCGTTCTCCACGTAGCGTTTCAGCTCGCCCAGTTCAGAGGACGCCTGTACCAACGCCAGCGTTGAGAGCACCACCTGCTTGCCGCTGCCGGCGAGGCTTTTCGCCATCTCCAGCCAGTCGCCCACTTTGGTGGCGCGGCGCTTGCTGCACACCGCTTCACCGAGGTAAATCACATCGGCGCTGCTGTTAGCCGCCTGCTGGTAAAAATCTTCCAGCGTCTCTTTTGGCCAGTAGTAAAGCACCGGCCCTAATGAATATTTCATGGGTATCTCACTGCCATTTACGGTGATACGCGCCGAGCGTGGTTTGCGTGCCTTCGGACATTGCGCCGAGTGTCTCCATCCAGGCCGCCTGGGGTGCGTAGTTCTGCGGGTCTGCCATGCAGCGGTCGATGGCCTGACGCCACACCTTCGCCACCTGGCTCACGTAGGCCGGGCTACGCTGGCGGCCTTCGATTTTCACCGAGGCAATATTGGCGGCCAGCAGTTCCGGCAGCAGCTCCAGCGTGTTGAGGCTGGTGGGCTCTTCCAGCGCGTGGTAGCGTTCGCCGTCCACCAGGTAGCGACCTTTGCACAGCGTCGGGTAGCCCGCGTTTTCACCGTCCTGATAGCGGTCGATTAACACATCGTTCAGGCGCGACTCCAGACCCTGCGGCGTCTGCTGCCAGCGAACGAAGCGGGCAGGTGAGCAGGCGCCGACGGTATTAGGCGATTCCCCGGTGAGATAGGAAGAAAGATAGCAGCGTCCTTCCGCCATGATGCACAGGCTGCCGAAGGCAAAAACCTCCAGCGGTACTGGCGTGACGCGCGCCAGCTGCTTAACCTGATGAATAGAGAGCACACGCGGCAGCACCACGCGGGCCACGTCAAAGTGTTGATGATAAAAACGCACGGCCTCTTCATTTGTGGCCGATGCCTGAACAGAGACATGGCGCTCAATATGCGGATAGCGTTCTGCCGCATACTCAAGCATGGCGAGGTCGGCCAGGATCAGCGCGTCGGCGCCCAGCTGGGCTGCCATATCCACGGCGCGCTGCCAGCGGGCATAGCCATCAGGATGGGCAAAGGTATTGATGGCGATGTGCAGCTTACGGCGGTGCTGGTGAACGAAGTTGACGGCTTCCTGAAGCTTTTTCTCCGTAAAGTTAAGACCCGCAAAATGGCGGGCGTTGGTATCATCCTTCAGCCCGATATAGACCGCATCGGCCCCATTTTCGATGGCCGCCTTAAGCGCCGGAAGGTTTCCGGCAGGGCAGAGCAGCTCCATAATTTATCCCGATGTTGTCGATCGCAGGGATCGTAAAAAATGTTAACGAGCTGGGATTTTAATTAACCCATACGCGACAATTTTTGATTTAAGGCAGTTAATGGCGTATTGATGGCACCAATAATGAGGTATACCGGACAACGGTTTGTTGATTTACGCCGCTATCTTCTTGCCGGGATATGGCAAAATAGCAGGATTATCGCTATCAGGGAGTAAAGCTCGTGCTGGATAAACTGCGTTCACGTCTCGTACAATTTGGCCCATCAATGCTAAGCGTGCCGGTCAAGCTGGCGCCATTCGCGCTTAAGCGCCAGGTGCTGGAACAGGTGCTGAGCTGGCAGTTCCGCCAGGCACTACAGGACGGCGAGCTGGAATTTCTGGAAGGCCGCTGGTTAAAGATTGAAGTGCGCGATATCGGGTTGCGCTGGTTTACGTCCGTTGAGAACGATCGGCTGATCGTACGTGAATCCGCCGAGGCGGATGTCAGCTTCAGCGCGGATGCCAGCGATCTGCTGATGATCGCCGCGCGCAAGCAGGATCCTGATACGCTGTTCTTCCAGCGTCGTCTGGTGATTGAAGGCGACACGGAGCTCGGTCTGTACGTGAAGAATTTAATGGATGCCATTGAGCTGGAGCAGATGCCGAAAGCGCTGCGTATGATGCTGATGCAAATGGCAGATTTCGTTGAGGCCGGGCTGAAAACCTCGCCCGACGGTAAACACACTTCTGTAGGTGAACCATGCTGATTCGAGTCGAAATTGGGATTGATGCGCCGGGTATCGATGCGTTGTTACGCCGCTCTTTTGCAGGCGACGCCGAAGCTCAGCTGGTACACGATCTCCGCGAAGATGGGCTGATTACGCTGGGTCTGGTTGCCACCGACGATGAGGGGCAGGTGGTTGGCTACGTGGCGTTCAGTCCGGTGATTGTGCAGGGCGAAGAGCTACAGTGGGTCGGCATGGCGCCGCTGGCGGTGGACGAAAACTACCGTGGTCAGGGTCTGGCGCGCCAGCTGGTCTATGAAGGGCTGGATTCACTGAATGAATTTGGCTATGCCGCCGCCGTCGTTCTGGGCGATCCGGCCTTCTACGAACGTTTAGGTTTTGAGCCTGCGTCTAAATACGATCTGCGCTGCCACTGGCCGGGCACGGAAGCGTCGTTCCTGGTGCATCCTCTGGCGGACGATGCGCTGGACGGCGTGAACGGTCTGGTGGAATACCACGACCACTTCAATCGCTTTTAATCAGGCTCTCGCGCAGCGCCTCAAAAGAGCCGTCTCCGGTAACGAGGCGCTCTTTCTGGCGCTTCGTCAGCTGCTTAATGCGGTACTCCAGCCTGAGCGCGAGGGATCTCTCGCCGACAGGGGCTGAAAAAGCCAGCTGCAATTCCCCTTTCCCCCGCAGGGCTTTCGCCCCTTTTCCCGTTTGATGCTGCAAAAAACGCCGCGCCACGTCGGTAGTGATCCCGGTGTAGAGAGCGTTATCAGCGGTTCGGACAAGATAGAGAAACCAGCACACGGTAAACGGATTCAGTATGTTAAGGTGAACGCACCATAGCATGAGAGAGAGCGAAAATGGAAACACTGGACGTCATTAACCGCTGGCTGGCAAAGCAGCACGTCGTGACCTGGTGCGTCTGTAAGGACGAGGAGATGTGGTGCGCGAACGCGTTCTATTACTACGATCCTGAGCGCGTGGCCTTTTACGTGATGAGCGAAGATAAAACGCGGCATGCCCGGATGACGGGCCAACAGGCGAAAGTGGCGGGCACGGTCAACGGCCAGCCCAAAACCGTTGCGCTGATCCGCGGGGTGCAGTTCAAAGGCGAAATTCGTCGCCTGGAAGGTGAAGAAAGCGACGCGCAGCGTAAACGCTACACGCGCCGCTTCCCGGTTGCCGCTGCGCTAAAAGCCCCGGTGTGGGAAATCCGCCTTGATGAGCTGAAATTTACCGACAATACCCTGGGCTTTGGCAAGAAGCTTCACTGGCTACGCGCCGAGCAGGCGTAGCGCTTCGCGGTTAAACGCCGGAAGATCGTCCGGCGTACGGCTGGTGATCAGCTGGTCATTGTCGTTAACCACTTCCTGATCGTAAAACTCGGCGCCGGCGTTTTTCAGATCGATAACGATCGGCTTCACCGCGGTGAGCTTACGCCCGCGCACCACCTCCGCGCTGATCAGCAGCTGCGGGCCGTGGCAGATGGCAAAGACCGGCTTGCCGGTGCCGACGAAGTCACGGGTAAAGGTGACGAAACGCTCGTCCCCGCGCAGGGAATCCGGTGAATGGCCGCCCGGTAACAGCAGGGCGTCGAAATCTGACGGGCTGACGTTATCGATGGACTCGTCGATGGTCACGCTGGCTTCGCCCTTGTGGCCCTTCACGGTTTTACCCGCTTCTTTCTCAATGGTGATGACCTCGTGGCCTGCCTTGCGGAATGCCTCTGCTGGCGACGTAAATTCTGAATCTTCAAACTCGTCGGTAATCAAGACTGCGATTTTTTTACCCATGCTTCCTCCGTTGTTTTCGCTTCAGACTGTTTTTTTCCCGTTTGTGGTAAATACTTACCGGTAACAGACTTTTAAGTGTGGTAGAGCAGGCCCAGATCGCAAACGGACAATTCTGTAAAGGGGATAAGATGAGTCAGGTACTGATTACCGGCGCAACCGGGCTGGTGGGTGGACATCTGCTGCGGCTGCTGATCCAGGATCGGCATATCAACTATATTGCCGCCCCGACGCGCCGCCCGCTGTTGGACATCTCTGGCGTCTATAACCCGCACGATCCGCAGCTCACCGACGCGCTGGCGCAGGTGCAGGATCCCATTGATATCGCTTTTTGCTGCCTTGGCACCACCCGACGTGAAGCGGGCACAAAAGAAGCGTTCGTCCATGCGGATTACACGCTGGTGGTGGATACCGCCCTGACGGCGAAAAAGCTGGGTGCAAAGCATTTCCTCGTGGTCAGCGCCCACGGGGCAAACGCCGGCTCGCCGTTTTTCTACAACAAGGTGAAGGGCAAAATGGAAGAGGCGCTGATTGCGCAGAAGTGGGAGCGCCTGACGATTGTCCGGCCTTCCATGCTGATGGGCCACCGCGACGAACGGCGTTTTAACGAGTCATTTTTCGCGCCGCTGTTTCGCATTCTGCCGGGCAACTGGAAGTCTATCGAAGCGCGGGACGTTGCGCTGGCGATGCTGAAAGAGGCGCTGGCTCCGTCGCAGGAGGGGGTTAATATTATCCCTTCGGCAAAACTGCGTGAAATCGCGCAGGGCGAGGCGTAAACTTCCCCGGCTTATTAAATAACACCTTCCGGGGAATGGTATGACTGGTCAGTCTTCATCTCAGGCGGCAACACCCGTTCAGTGGTGGAAGCCCGCGCTTTTCTTTCTCGTGGTCATCATTGGCCTCTGGTATGTGAAATGGCAGCCGTACTACGGCAAAGCCTTCACCGCCGCCGACACCCACAGCATCGGTAAATCGATTCTCGCGCAGGCCGATTCCAGCCCGCTACGCGCGGCGTGGGATTACGCAATGGTCTATTTTCTTGCCGTCTGGAAAGCGGCGGTATTGGGCGTGCTGCTGGGCTCGTTGATTCAGGTACTCATCCCGCGCAACTGGCTGGTGAAAACTTTAGGGCAGCCGCGCTTGCAGGGCACGCTGCTGGGAACGATTTTCTCCCTGCCGGGCATGATGTGCTCCTGCTGCGCTGCACCCGTGACGGCGGGTATGCGCCGTCAGCGTGTGTCGATGGGCGGCGCGCTTGCTTTCTGGATGGGTAACCCTTTGCTGAACCCGGCGACGCTGGTGTTTATGGGCTTCGTTCTCGGCTGGCACTTCGCGTTTATCCGCCTGGCGGCTGGCCTGCTGACGGTGGTGCTTGTCGCTACGCTGGTGCAGCACCTGGTGAAAGACAACGAGGCCGGGCCTTCTTCCGTTGAGCTGGATGTCAGCGAGCCGCAGGGCAATTTTTTTGCTCGCTGGGGCAAAGCGCTGTGGCAGCTTTTCTGGAGCACTATCCCGGTCTATATCCTGGCCGTGCTGGTACTGGGAGCGGCGCGCGTCTGGCTGTTCCCGCATGCGGATGGCGCTATCGACAACACGCTGATGTGGGTGATTGCGATGGCGGTGGCCGGATGCCTGTTCGTGATCCCCACCGCGGCGGAAATCCCGATCATTCAGACCATGATGATGGCCGGCATGGGAACCGCCCCGGCGCTGGCGCTGCTCATCACGCTTCCGGCGGTAAGCCTGCCGTCGCTTATCATGCTGCGTAAGTCATTCCCGGCGAAAGCGCTGTGGCTGACGGCGGGGCTGGTGGCGTTAAGCGGCGTGATTGTGGGGAGTATGGCGCTTGTGTGAAAGAAAGCCCGGTGGCGCTAGCGCTTACCGGGCCTACTGCCAGGCGGGAATTACTTGATGTAGGTAAAGGCGGTGGTGACGTGCTTCACGCCGCTCACCCGGCTGGCGATATCCGCTGCCGCTTTCCCTTCACGTTCCGTCACCAGACCCAGCAGGAACACTTCGCCGTTCTCCGTGGTCACCTTCACGTTTGAGGATTTCACCTGGTCAGTACCCAACAGCTGGGAACGCACCTTGGTGGTGATCCAGGTATCAGATGACGCGGTACCGAGGCCAATCGGCTGGCCCTGGCGGATCTCGTTAAACACTTCCGCCGTCCCTTCTACGCCCATCGCGATCTGCTTGGCGCGGGAGGCGAGTTCAGGGTTTGGCGCCTGTCCTGCCAGCAGCACTTTGCCCTGATAGGCCGTTACGTTGATGCGTGCTTCCTTCTTGATCTGTTCGTCTTTCGACAGCGCACTGTTCACGCGCAGCTCAAGCGTACCGTCATCCACCTGCGTCCCAACGGTACGCGGATCGGTCGCTGCTTTGGTGCCGACCGCTGCGGTACCGACGACAGCGGCAGCGATGCATCCCTGAAGCAGTAATGCAGACATTACGACTGCAAGGGCCGATAAAACCTTCATGAGAACTCCTTAATCATCCTGGTGAGGGAAAAGCGTGTTATCGATCAGATCGCATAAGCAGTTCACCGTGAGCATATGCATCTCCTGGATGCGGGCGCTACGATGCGAAGGAATGCGGATCTCCACATCCTGCGGCCCCAGCAGGCCAGCCAGCTCACCGCCGTCGTAGCCGGTCAGGGCAACAATCGTCATGTCCCGGGTGACTGCCGCTTCAACCGCCTTAACGATATCCCGGCTGTTACCGCGCGTGGAGATTGCCAGCAGCACGTCTCCGGCGTGGCCTAAGGCGCGCACCTGCTTGGCGTAAATTTCGTCATGCAGACGATCGTTGGCAATCGCAGTTAAGACCACGTTATCGGTGTTTAGTGCAATGGCAGGTAAGCTTGGGCGCTCGGTTTCGAAGCGATTGATCATGCTGGCAGCAAAATGCTGTGCGTTGGCGGCGGACGTGCCATTGCCACAACAGAGGATTTTGTTGCCGTTGAGCAGTGACTGAACCAGCGTCATCGCTGCCCGAGAGATCGCGTCCGGAAGGGCTTCCGCCGCGGCAATCTGCGTTTGAATGCTTTCTGTGAAGCACACTTTAATTCGTTCGAGCACGGTATCCCTTTAAAATCTTATTTATGCGTCTTCGCCAAACGCGTTTTTAAGCCAGTCGATCGCATTTCCGGTGAAGGCTACCACATCGAAACGGCAATCCACAGTATCAAAACTCCCATTATGGCGGGCAAGCCACAAGTGGGCAGTCTGTAATAATTTTTGTTGTTTGGCGAGCGTCACGCTGGCGGCAGCACCGCCAAAACGGGACGACTGTCGGTAGCGTACTTCAACAAACACGATGGTTTGACCGTCTTTCATGATCAGGTCAATCTCGCCGCCGCGCCCGCGGACGTTGGCGGCGACAAAACGCAGTCCTTTGCCTTCGAGCCAGCGGCGCGCTTTTAACTCCCACGCGTCGCCGGTCTGCTTACGGCTTAACTGGCCGGGACGATCTGCCCCTGCTGGTATTTGAGCCATGATAACTTCCTGTTAATCACACAATCCTGATTGGCGGTCAGATCGCCGGTATTACCGTTAAGCTCAAAGCCAGGTACCTGACGCATCTGGGTAAAGTGGTTTGCCAGCGCCCAGGCATCGACGCCCATTGCGTACAGACGCGCCAGAGAATAATCATTGCGCACCGCGCCCAGCGCTTGCTGCATCAGCTGCGGGTTACTGCCTGCCAGCATAGGGATTTCGCTGTATTGCAGCCCATCCATTTCCAGACGGAAATCCGGGCCTGCGGTACCCTGCGCGCTGCGCGAGCTGGCGTAGAGCGTTGCGCCGCTCTGGCTGCCGTTACGCATGGCGATCATCGGTTTGATAAAGGCGATCTCTTCCGGCGTCGCGACGATATACGCCGAATCCACCTTACCGCCGCCGCTGATCTGCGCGTCGGTAGGTGGCGCCGGGATGGTCAGGTCGCCGATGGTGACGCTCTGCTGCTGCGGCAGGCTGGCGGAGACCGGGCTACCGTTAAGAGCAATACCTGCACCGCCGTTCACGCCCGCTCTCAGTTCGGACGCGGAGCCAAATTTCTGCTGCAACACCACGCCACCGCCCAGGCTCTGCCACTCCTGCGCAAACGCGTTGGCGACGCGGTCGCCCAGCGCGCTGCGCGGGATCAGCAGCAGCGGCGCCTGTTTACCCTGCTCGTGAATATGACGCGCCGCATCGCGGGCCTCATCCTCGGGAGAGAGCGCGAAGTAACAGATGTTAGCGCGGTTCTGTACCTGCTCAGGCTGGTTAAGCGCCAGCACGTTCAGCGTGGTGTTGCTCTTCATCAGCGCTTCTACGTTGTTTTTCAACAGCGGGCCGACAACGATGCTGGCCCCGTCCTGCTGAACCTGCGCCAGCACCTGATCGAGCGGCTGGGCGCTGGTGTCGTAAATTTTCAGTTCTGCGCCAGGGTTAGCGCTGGTGGTTGCCACTGCCTGCTGGGCTGCTGCTGGCTGCTGTTCCGGCTGCGCGGCTTGCGGCTGAGGCTGTTCTGCCGTGGCGGGCACCTGAGTTTCAGCCGGTGCCTGCGTCGCAGCAGGCGCTGGGGCAGCGGCTGGCGTCGTCGGGGCGGTGACCGGGTTCTGCATGGTGCCCTGCGCAGGGGTTTGCGCGGTGGTCAGGTCTGCGGTTTCAGCAGCCGACGGGCTGACAACGTCATTCACGTTTGCCGCCTGTGCAGCCTGTGCCGGAACCGCGCTGCCGCTGACGGCGGTGGTGCCGTTTTTGGCGGCTTCAAAACCCTGCTGAATGGCGCGTCCAAACACCGCTGCCTGGCCGTTTAGCGGCAGCAGCAGGGCAATTTTGCTGGTGGAGGCGGGCTTAAAGTTTTGCACGTTCACCAGCTGCGTTGGCAGCATTTTCGCCCCCGGGTTTTGCGGGTAGCGCTTTTGCCAGTCAGTAATACCGGCTTTCAGCATGTCCGGATCGCTGCGGTTGTTGAACCACATCTGTTGCAAATCCAGCCAGCCTTGCAGGATATTTTCATCGGCATTAATCACCAGCGCCCTGGCCTGATCCTGGGTCATGGAGGCGAGCGCCTGCCACGTGGCGTCAATATTTTTCTGCTTGTCCGCACCCGCGAGCAGTGGCTCCTGGGCAATCAGCGCGCGGAGTAGCGTCAGGGAAGGGCGACCCTGCTCAGCGGTGATACCGGCCTGCCAGAAACGGGCCTGCTGATTTTTATCCAGGGTGCTTAGATCGATGGTGCCGAGGATCTTCTTCGCGCCGTCGTCATCTTTCTGCGCGACCTTCAGTTCAGCCGACAGCAGGGTCTGCTCACGACGCTGCTCGTCGTTAAGCTCCTTCGGCAGCTGGCTGAAAAGCTCGGCGGCCTGCTGGGTTTTGCCTTCCTTCAGCAGTGCACGAATGGCGAGTAATTGCCAGTTGATCCTGGTATCATTTGTACTCTGCGACATTTGTTGCAGATAAAAGCCAGAATCAGCCTGAGCGGATCCCTGCATATGAGCAGTGCTCTGGTCGGGTGCCTGGGTGCCGCAGCCTGTAAAGATCAGGGCTGCCAGCAGGAGGGGCACGCTGTGCGCGGCTTTTTTTCGAAGAAACGTTAACGGTACCATACTGTATCCAGTGATTTTTTTTACGCAATGCTCAATATTAAATCGGCAATACGGACGAGACAATGAAACAACACGAAACGGCAGATAATTCTCAAGGCCAGCTTTATATTGTACCTACTCCTATCGGGAATTTGTCTGATATTACCCAACGTGCACTCACTGTATTGCAAGCTGTTGATTTAATTGCTGCTGAAGACACCCGTCATACCGGTTTACTGCTGCAACACTTTGCCATTAACGCCCGTTTGTTTGCCCTGCACGATCACAATGAGCAACAAAAAGCTGAAACGCTGGTGGCGAAGCTTAAGGAAGGGCAGAACATCGCCCTGGTTTCTGATGCGGGTACGCCGCTGATTAACGATCCGGGTTACCATCTGGTGCGCACCTGCCGTGAAGCCGGGATACGCGTGGTGCCGCTGCCGGGGCCGTGTGCTGCTATTGCCGCATTAAGCGCGGCGGGTCTGCCGTCCGATCGTTTCTGCTACGAAGGTTTCCTGCCCGCCAAATCCAAAGGCCGCCGCGACGTGTTAAAGGATCTGGAAGCCGAACCGCGTACCCTGATTTTCTACGAATCCACTCACCGCCTGCTGGAAAGCCTGGAAGATATGGCGACCGTCTGGGGCGAAGGGCGCTACGTGGTGCTGGCGCGCGAGCTGACCAAAACGTGGGAAACCATTCACGGTGCGCCGGTCGGTGAGCTGCTGGCGTGGGTGAAAGAGGATGAAAACCGCCGCAAGGGCGAAATGGTGCTGATTGTCGAAGGGCATAAAGCGCAGGAAGACGCCCTGCCTGCCGATGCGCTGCGTACGCTGGCCCTGCTACAGGCTGAACTTCCTCTGAAAAAAGCGGCTGCGCTGGCGGCAGAGATCCACGGCGTGAAGAAAAATGCGCTGTATAAATATGCGCTGGAGCAGCAGGGGGAGTAAGTGACATGAGCCGCTATCAGCCGCCATTTACTATCACGCCATTTATTATTAATCAGGTTGTTGAGATTGGTGAACTATTGGGGCACTGGGCGGCTCATTCAGGCAGAACATCCCCCTTACTGCGCAAAGAGAACAGGATACGCACTATTCAGGCTTCCCTGGCCATCGAACATAACTCATTAACGACCGGACAGGTGACGGCAATCATGGATGGCAAACGCGTGCTTGCACCTGAAAAAGATATTCAGGAAGTACGCAATGCTATCCTGGCATATGAGAAATTGACCGAATGGAAGCCCTGGAAGCTCAACGACTTACTCAGTGCACACCGATTATTGATGATGGGTCTGGTCGATCACCCCGGAAAGCTCAGAAATGGGGACGTAGGCGTGTACCGTGGAAACCAGTTAGTCCACATGGCCCCGCCAGCGTCACAAATGAACCGCCGTATCGACGATCTTCTTTCCTGGCTTAAGCAGACCGATCTTCACCCGTTGATTGCCAGCTCGGTATTCCACTACGAGTTTGAATTTATTCATCCCTTTTCGGATGGAAATGGCCGCATGGGGCGGCTGTGGCAAACGTTGATCTTAAGCCAGTGGCGTGCAGAACTTGCATGGCTGCCCGTTGAAACACTCATTCACTTCCAGCAATCACGCTATTACCAGATTTTAGGACAATGCGATCGGGCCAGTGATTGCACGGCATTCGTGGCGTTTATGTTACAAAATTTGGCCGAAGCTTTGCGGGAAGGCATCGATATGACATCCGTCATGTCGGAAAAAATGTCGGAAGAAATGTCGGAAAAGGAAAACACTATCCTTGAGCTGCTTACCGTTCAACCGCAAATGACTGCGGTGATGTTGGCCTCTGTATTGGGGGTGACTTCCCGCACCGCGGAACGTTACCTCCGTTCTTTGCAAACAAAGGGTAAATTAAAACGACTGGGGGCAAGGAAAGGGGGAAGCTGGCAGGTCATGCCTTAACCTGCCAGCTGAACACTTTTTATTCCCCAGGCATCGCCTCAAACACCAGCGTCTCCAGCGGTTGCAGCGTAATTACCACGGCGTTTTTATACTCCTCCGGTACGGTTGAATTACTGCCGTACACGGCTTTCAGGGTGAACTGCGAAGCATCGCCTGTCGGGATCTCAAAATCTTTCGTTAAATCCAGGTAGTAACGTTGCGGCTTATCCGAAGGATTGCGTAAGCCAAAAATCGCTTTGTCTTTGCTCCAGGAAGCCCAGCCGTAAACCTGAAGCGCAGTCGGGTCACCGCCGATCCAGTGAGTGTCCACCAGCACGCTGGCATTCTCACGCGACCATTTTGCGGCTTGCGCCAGCGTATCCCACTTCGCCTTGTTGAGCATGGATGGCGTGATGTACAGTTCCTGCAACTGGGTACCGGTTGCGAAATAGCTCCACACCTGGTCGGCAAAATCGCTGTCCGTTTGCACCTTCTCCAGACCGTAATACGCATTTTCGGCGCTGACAATTCCGTGATACATCAGCGAGTTCAGCGGGAACAGCGGACCTTTGCGCACGATGGATCGCCAGGTTTCGGCATCGCGGTAGGTCATCCACTGCTGCACCGGCGTGCCGGGGCCGTACAGGTTGATATCGTCGCCCTGACGCCAGATCGCGTCAGCGTAGAACAGCCAGGACGGGCTGGCGTCGGTGCCGGTTGTCAGGTTGATAAACAGGTTTGGGTTGGCGCTACGCATGTTATGCAGCAGGGCGATTGACGCGTCGAAATCCGAGGCAAACGGGCTCCCCTTGATATGCGAGTTGGCGTTGCCCATGCCGTCGAGCTTAAACGAGGTAATGTGCTCGTTTTCGATCAGCTTGATGATCCGATCGTTAAAGTTTTTAAAGTAGTTCGGCCCTGACAGCGCCAGCTTCCCGTCTACGGTTTCAAATCCATACTCTTTTGCATGCGAGACGCGAATATCGCGCGGCTTGTTGTAGCCGCCCCACGGTGATAGCCACAGCCCAACCGAGCTGTGCAGGCTGTCGGCTTTCTCCCTGACCTTGCCGAAACCGTTGCTGAATGCCGGGCCAAACAGCCACCGTCCGGTGCGATCGTCCCAGCCATCGTCCAGCAGGAACGCGTCCAGCGCTACGCCGCGCCCGGCGATAAATTCCTTGTTCCATTCGTCCATCCGCCCCAGCACATCCTGTTCGGAGTAAGGGGTAAAGAAGCCGATGTCCATCCAGCTGTTGTAGTGCAGATAAGGCTTGTACGGCCGCGGACGCACGGCATCAATAAACTGGTTCACGCTGCGGCGCAGTTGGCTGGTTTCCGGGAAGGTGCCGAAATATGTGGTGTAGCTGACCGGCGTTTCAGGCTGAATAGGCGTTTTCAGCTCGACGTTGAGGTTCGTGGTGGCTTCATAAGCGTAAGTATTTACAATCGGTTTGTCTGGCAGAATGAAGAACGAATCGGCCACGATTGGCGAGCTGTTGATCGCCCCGTCAACGTAAGGCGCCTGAGACTGCTTTTTCGTCGGGAAGAAGGTGATTTTCGCCACGTCCCGCGGCTGGCCGACTGCGGCAACGGTGTAGTCGATGCTGGCATATTTCCCTTTCACCAGATTCAGCTTCACCGTCACGTTAAAATCCGGATGCGTAAAATCGACGACAATCGCGTTGTCCTGCTTTTCGACGTGCTTGATTTTAAAATCAGCGGTATGGATTTTTGTTTCATCCGGCAGCGTCAGAAAAAACAGCTCCTGCGGCGCGAGCGGATGGTTAGCCCTGCTGTCCTTCACCACGGCCGCTGCGTTTGCATCATCAAACGAGAGGGCAATAGCGTCGTTGCTGAGCGCGTAGTTCACTGCCGCCGCGCCGTGGGACACGCAAAGCGCCAGCAGCGAGAGTGTGAGCACTTTTTTCATCGGGTAAGATCCTTATCAGTAATGCTTCAGCATTCGGTTGATGGACTGCTCCAGCCAGTAGCGCTGGGTGCCGAAGTTAATCCGCAGGTAGTTTTCGCCGTTCTGGACGTAGTGGCTGCCGTCTTCAATGACCACGCCAGCCTGTTTTGCGAAATGTTGGGTGAGCGCCGTCGCGCTGCGATCGTCCGCGCTGACGTCTACCCAGGCGAGATACGACGACTCCGGGTTCATCATCTTCCACGCCGGGAAGTGGGTCTGAATGGCATCCGCCAGGTAGCGGGCATTGCCGCACAGATAACCGTTCAGCGCGTCGAGCCACGGCAGGCCGTGCTGATAGGCCAGAATAATCCCCCACACGCTGAAGATATTTGGCGAGGTAATGGAGTTCTTCTCAAGCTGCTGACGGAAGCGCTGGCGCAGCGAATCGTCTGGAATCATCGAGTAGGATGTTTTCAGCCCCCCCAGGTTGAACGCTTTATTCGGGGAGGTCAGCACAATCAGGTTATCCTGCGCGGCGCAGCCGGAGGTCAAACAGCTCACGAACGTGCCGTCGAGAATATGTTCCGCGTGCACCTCATCTACCACCAGAATGGTGCCGTAGCGTTTGCAGAGTTCGGAGACATGGCGGATCTCATCCGCGCGCCAGATCCTGCCGGAGGGGTTATGCGGCGAGCAGAAGAACCACAGCGCGGGCCGGTGCGTTCTGAGCAGCGCTTCGGTCAGGTTAAAATCAAGCTGGTAGCGGTTATCTTCCACGCGCAGCGGGTTAGCGAGTACTTGCACTCCCTGTCGCTGCGTCGCCATGGCAAACGGATCGTACACCGGGGTGTTCATCATCACGCAGTCGCCGGGTGTGCAGAACGCCTGAACCGTATAGTGCAGCGTGGACACGGTGCCGTAGGTCAGGGTGATCCATGACCTCTCCACCTCAACCTGATGACGGATGCGCTGGAAGGCGATGACCGCATCGTAGAATTCGTCGAAGCACCAGGTATAACCGAAGGTGCCATGCTCCACGATGCGCTGAAAGCCTTCAGTCACGGCGGGTGGCGAGGTGAAGTCCATATCTGCTATCCACAGCGGGATAAACCCCTCCGGGACATCACCGAAACGCGAGCACACAAACGCATGATCCCATTTACGGCACTTATCGCTTTTACGCTCAATGATCCTGTCGAAATCAAACACAACGACCCCCTGTTAAATTAAGGCTTCAATGCCGGTTTTGACGCTCTGCACCTGCGGGCCGATGATCACCTGAACGCTGTGGGCATCAAGCACCACGACGGACAGGGCGCCCGCGGCCTTCAGCGCCTGCTGGTCGATAAGCCCCATATCTTTCACTACCAGACGCAAGCGGGTAATGCAGTTGTCGAGCGACTCAATATTCTCTTTGCCGCCAAGCGCACGAAGAATAAGTCCATGATCGTATTTCGATTTTCCACGTGCCCGGGTATTGGCTTCCACCGCCTGGAGCGCACCCTGCGCGTCAACCTCACGGCCCGGCGTTTTAATATCGTGTTTGAGGATGTACCAGCGAAAGACGAAGAAGTAGATAGCAAACCAGGCAATACCCACCGGGAACAGCAGATACCACTTGGTCGACGTTCCCTGCATGACGCCGAAGATCAGCAGGTCCAGAATGCCGCCGTCGGTGTTGCCGATGGTGACGCCGAGCAGCGCCATCACCAGCAGCGCCAGGCCCGACATAACGATATGGAAGGCATAAAGCACAGGGGCGATAAACAGGAACAGGAATTCAATCGGCTCCGAAATGCCGGTGACCACCGAAACCAGCACGCCGGAAAGCAGCAACCCTTTAAT
The DNA here is from genome assembly GCF_001631805.1 of Enterobacter genomosp. S. Classification (NCBI taxonomy): domain Bacteria; kingdom Pseudomonadati; phylum Pseudomonadota; class Gammaproteobacteria; order Enterobacterales; family Enterobacteriaceae; genus Enterobacter; species Enterobacter genomosp. S. The sequence continues at coordinate 135,707 of NZ_LVVA01000019.1, forward strand.
CACCGGACGGTTCTCCGGGCGCGCGGTGCGGTAGATGGCATAGGCCACGGCAGGCAGGCCGAAGATAAAGGTCGGCATAAAACCTTGCGATAAAAATGCCGTAACGTGCGGGCTAAACGGCAGGCCGGCCTTCAGCTCGGCGTAGAAAATATTCAGCGCACCGGCCACCTCATGACCGTTGACCATCTCAACGCCGCCCGCCGGGGTGAAGCGCACCATCGCCAGCAGAATGTGGTGCAGGCCAAATGGCTTGAGCAGCAGCACGCCCACGCCATACAGGAACGGCCCAAAAACGCTGGCGCTCTGGATAATATGACCAATTCCGGCAATGCCCATCGCCACATATTCCCAGAGCAGGGGGATGAACAAACCGACCAGCGACAGGGTGAGGGCAGTAATAATCGGGACAAAACGAATGCCGCTAAAGAAGGCAAAGGCGTCGTGCAGCACCGTGTCCTGAAAACGTTCGTGGAGGAAGTAGGTGATGACCCCCACCACAATGCCGCCCAGCACGCCCATCTCCAGCGTTTGAATGCCCAGCACGATGGATTGTCCCACCTGTCTCATGGTGGCGGCATCGGCAAGCTGGTGGGTGGCGGTCAGGTAATAGTTGATGCTCATGTTCATCAGCATGTAGCCAACGAATCCGGCAAAAGCGCCTACCGCTTTATTGCGTTTGGCAAGGCCCATCGGGATCGCCATGGCAAACATCAGCGGCAGGTAGGTAAAGGCAAACCCGCCGACCATGGCGATAAAACCAAAGGTAAGCTGCGTTAACTCACCGGCCAGAAAAGGAAAACTTTTGATGGTGGAGGGGCTGGTAACGGAACTGCCAATACCCAGCAGCAGCCCCATAAAGGCAAGCAGGGACACCGGGAACATAAAGGTCTTTCCCAGGCCCTGGAAAAACGCCCACGCTTTCGATTTAAACGACTTTTCCTGTGTCATGTAGGGACTCCTCGGATTTTTTAGGATAATGGAAGGCGCTGTCCGGCTTAAGGACGCGCCTTCATATTTGCGAGGCTTATAGTTATTTTTTAGGTATTGATGTAATGCGCGATGGGATCAGGCTTCAGCCGCAAGCAGCAGTCGGTTTGCCGAGCCGCAAACGGTGATTTTGCTTCTGACCACCTCCTTCATGGCATCCATGCCGACGCGCATGTAGAAGCGCGGATCGTTGCCCTGCGGGTTTTCGGCAAACCAGGCTTTGACGGCGTCGGAGAAGGCGATTTTCAGTTCTGTTGCAACGTTCACTTTGCAGACGCCCAGCTCAATGGTGCGGCGCACGTCCTCATCCGGCACATCGCTCGCGCCGTGCAGCACCAGGGGCAACGTCACCGCCTCGCGGATCTCGGCCAGCCGCTGGAAGTCAATTTTTGGCCGTTTGGTATAGAGGCCGTGTGCGGTGCCGATGGCAACGGCGAGGCTGTCCACCCCTGTCAGCTCGACAAAGCGTTTCGCTTCCTGCGGGTCGGTCAGAAACGCGCTTTCGGCGTCGACGCTCATGTCATCTTCCACCCCGCCCAGTCGTCCCAGCTCGGCCTCGACGCTACAGTCGTTGAGGTGGCAGAAATCGACGACCGATTTCACCAGCTTCACGTTTTGTTCGAACGGGTAATGGCTGCCGTCGATCATTGCGCTGCGTACGCCGGCATGGACTTTGCGGCGAATGTCGTCCAGCGATTCGTGGTGATCGAGATGGAGCGCCAGCGGCATGCCATAAGTGAGGGAATAGGCGCTGCACAAGGCGTAAATCTCTTCCAGCGCAATATGTTTAAACGTACCCGGCGTACCCGCGAGGATCACCGGCGAGCGCATTTCGCTACAGACTTCGAGGATCGCCTGGATCGTCTCGGCGTTGTGGATGTTAAAGGCCGGAACGGCATAGCCCTTCGCCTGCGCATCCTGCAAAAGGTATTTGGTAGAAATAATGCTCATGAGCCTGTCCTCTTAAGCCTGCCACGGATGAATAACAACGCCCTGGACCACACGGTTAACCGTACCGCTGGCGGACGGCGTATCCGGCGTATTGCCAACGTGCAGGGACTGGGTGAGTGCAAAGACCTGGGCGTACATCAGGAAGCAGAACGCCTGCTCCATATCGTTAAACGCACGGGAAGGCGGCAGCAGGATATGCGGGCCCGCTTCAATGACCGGATCCGTTTCGGCTGCAATGGCTACCACGCGCATGGCCTGACGATCGCGACGCAGCTCGGCGAGCAGATCCAGATCGTACCGACGCGTATACGGATGGCTGGAGACAAACACGACAACCAGCGTTTCGTTGTCTACCAGCGACTTAGGCCCGTGACGAAAACCCGCTGGCGAATCGTAGAATGCCGCCAGCTTGCCGGCGGTCAGCTCCAGCACCTTCAGCGCAGATTCCCGCGCGGCGCCCTGTAATCCGCCGCTGCCCAGATAAACGATGCGCTTCCACGGTTCGTTACCAAAAACGCCATGGCTGAAATCGCCGAGCGACGTGAGGATCGCCTGACAGCGATCGGATACGTCACGGAACGTTTTACTGTTGATCGTTTCCGGTGCGAATACCGCCAGGCAGCTCGCCATCATGGTGGTAATGCTGCTTGTCATCGCGAACCCGCGATCGTGCGTTTCAGCCGGCATGAGCAGAGCGCAGGCGTTATCGCTGTCGACGGCATTCTGGTACAGGCTGCCCGCTTCATTACAGGTGATCGACAGGTGGTAGCACTCCGGCACAAACTGGTTCGCCAGCTCAACGGCGGCGACGCTTTCCGGGCTGTTGCCGGAACGGGCAAAAGAGACCAGCAGCAGCGGGTGCGCAGGGCTGAAATAATCCATCGGATTGGTGACCAGATCGGTCGTAGGGAGCGCGGTAATGTTTTTCCCTGTGCGGCTGGCAAGCCATGGCGCAATGATGTCACCGATAAAAGCGGACGTGCCCGCACCGGTCAGAACGATCCGCAGATCGGGCTTGCGCAACAGTGGCGCCAGAAAACCGTCGATCGACGCGCGCAGGTTATCGATATTGCTGAGCGAGCGAAGCCAGCTGGCTGGCTGCTGGCGGATCTCTTTTTCGGTCCAGGTGCCGGTGGTGGCGGTAGTGGTTTGTGGCATAACTCAGTCCTTAGTCGTGTGAATTCCACATCAGACGCTGGCAAACGTGTCGCTATCTTTCGTTTCGTTTCACTTGTTCATTTAAGCAGTTAAAGAAAATCTATAGAAAAGAAATCGAAAGTTCAATGTCGAAAAAGAAATAAAACGAAAAGTGTGATCGCGAAAGGAAAGGTGAAAATTAAGGAAAGGAAAAGAAAGCCTTACGATCGGGTTCCGTAAGGCCAACTGAGCAGACTGTGAAAGGGCTATAGCGAAAGCGCCTGACCCTGAAGCCAGATCTGCCGGAGGTGTAAACCTGCGTCCAGCGCAATAATGTTGGCGCGTTTGCCTGGCGCTAACGATCCCAGCAGGTGGTCCATACCGAGCAGGCGGGCGGGATGCAGCGAGGCCATATGAATAGCGTCTTCTGCGGGAACCCCCGTATGCTCCACCATATGGCGCACGGCGGCATCCAGCGCAAGCGTGCTGCCCGCCAGCCCGCCGGAGGCCGTGCGGACAACGCCGCCCAGCATCTCGACATTTTCCCCACACAGCGTATAGCGCCCGTCGGGCATCCCCGCCGCCTGCATGGCATCGGTAATCAGCACCGTGCGATCCTTCGCACAGCAGCAACACAGCCGCATGGCTCCAGGATGAACGTGGTGACCGTCGGCAATCAGCTCCAGCCACGCGCGTGGGTCCGTCAGCCCGGCGCCAACCATGCCGGGCTCCCGGTGGTGTAACCCCGTCATGCCGTTGTAGCAGTGCACCAGCCCGGCTGCGCCTGCGTCAAATGCGGCAAGGGTCTGCGCGTATGTAGCGGCGCTGTGGCCCAGCATGACGCATATCCCTTTCTGACTGAGGTGATGGATCGCCTTCAGGGCGTGCGCTTTTTCCGGGGCCAGCGCCACAACCCGCAGCGTATTCTGCGAAACCGCAATCAGCGCATCAAGTTCCGCAAGATCCAGTGCGCGAAACAGTTCTGGCGGATGCGCCCCTTTGTTCTGCGGCGTAAAGTACGGGCCTTCCAGATAACTTCCCAGAACCTGCGCGCCGGGACCACCGGCATGACAGCGTCGGGCAATACGCCTTAACGCGCCATGGATCGCCTCCAGCGGAGCGGTGACGGTGGTGGGTAAAAACGCCCCCACACCTTCACGTGCTTTATGCATGGCTAACCGGTCCAGCACGTCGGGTGCATCATCCATCACGTCCACTCCCGCGCCGCCGTGGACATGGATATCGATATATGCCGGGCAAAGCTGGTCCGCCTCGCGGACGTTAACCCCTGCCGGTATCGGCTCGATGGCGGTGATGACGCCTCTTTCGATACGCAGCTGGTGGTCATCCAGCCAGCCCTGCCCGGTAAGCAGACGACGCGCGCGCAGCACCTGGCTCATATCCCTTCCCCGGCGGGCACTTCATCGCGACAGCGGGCTAGCTCATCCACCAGGCTGGTCAGGCCGCGATGGCCGCACTCCAGCGCCTGCAAACGAAACGCTTCGCTGCTTAATCCGTCGCGATCCAGCACCATCTCCAGCAAAAGCTGGAGGTTAGTGCCGGCGATCACTTCGCTGCCGGGCCGCTGCATCGCGAGGGTAGAGGCCACACGAAACGGCGTCCCGCCGAGAAGATCGGTGAGAAACACAATATCGTGCTCTGCATCCAGTTCAGTCACTGCCTGCTCAAGCTGCGCGGTCAGCCGCGCAGTGGTGGAACTTTCCGGAAAATCGATGGCGATAAACTGCGGCTGTTCGCCGAGGATCTGCTTCATCGCCTGCTCAAGCCCGCTGGCAAAGCCGCCGTGACCCGTCAAAATAATGCCTAACATCGCAACCTCTTTGCTTTTACAGGAAGTGACAGAATTTACCGACAACGCCCAGCACCACGGTGATACCAATCAGGCGCAGCGGGCTCCAGCCACGGCGTACCAGCCAGAACATGGTCAGGGTGTAGACCAGCGGCAAAAACGCAGGCATCAGCTTGTCGATCACGTCGGTTTGCAGTTTGACGACCGCATCCCCGGCTTTAATCTCGAGTGTGGTATTCAGGCGCACATAGGTTGCCACCAGCGCACCAATTACCGTCATCCCGACAATGGACGCAGCATGGCCAACCTTTTTGGTGTTGGCCTTGATCAGCGGGATCGCGGCGACACCCATTCGGTAGGCATAGTGCGCCAGACCAAAACGTAGGCCGAGATGCACCACGTTAAACAGCACGATAAAGACCACGGCGCCAAGAATTGAGCCCTGTAGCGCCAGGCTGGCGCCAATCCCCCCGCAAATCGGCAGCAGGGTGAGCCAGAACATGGCGTCACCAATGCCCCCGAGCGGCGCGCCGACGGCAATTTTCGTGCTCTGAATGCTGTTCACGTCCTGCTTTGATCGTTCCATCGCCAGAATAATGCCGATAACAAAGGTCACCAGGAACGGATGGGTGTTGAAGAAGCCCATATGGCCCTTCATGGCGCGCGCCAGGTCCCGTTTATTGGTGTGGATCTTTTTCAGCGCGGGCAGCAGCCCGTACAGCCAGCCGGAGGCCTGCATACGCTCGTAGTTGAACGAGGCCTGTAACAGCATGGAGCGCCAGGCCACGCGGTTAATGTCTTTTTTGGTCAGCTCCGCGCCAATGGTCTGGTCTTCATAGACGTTTTCATTCACGCCGCTCAGCAGCGTCTCTTCACTGACGGACGCGCCCGGCAGGGTGGTGTGATTAGATGCCATCTTCAAATTCCTCTTTCTGGGCCGCAGGCGTCGTCGGTTCAGGCGACTTACGCAGCAGGTCGATCAGCGCCATCGCCAGCGCAGCCGCCGCAATCGCCAGCACCGGAAGCTTCAGCCAGGCCGCGGCGACAAAACCGATAATGAAGTAAGGGATGTAAACGTTTTTCATCATGATCTTCAGCAGCACGGCGAAGCCGATCGCTGGCATGATGCCGCCCGCGACGCCGAGACCGTCGATCAGACGCTCCGGCAGAATAGCAATGGCGGTTTTCGCGTGTTCGGCCCCAAAGTAGATGGGCAGAAATGCGCACAGGAAATAAAAAACGCCGAGCGCCAGCAGTGCCAGATAGTTGACTCGCTCAATGCCGTCGGTGTCCGCGTTGGCCGCCATGCGATCGCAGCGGGACATTACGCCGGACATCACGGAGAAGAGGAACGTGATCCCCATCTGAACCGCCACGGCAAACGGTACGGCGACCCCAACGGCGACATCCGGCTTCACGCCCGTGGTGATGGCAAACGTGGTGCCAACGATGGTGCCGATAATCACGTTCGGTGGCTGCGCGCCCGCCAGCGGCGCAAGACCCATCCAGACCAGTTCTAACGTACCGCCGGTCAGAATACCGGTGTGCAGGTCGCCCAGTATCAGGCCAACCAGCGGCCCGAGCACCACCGGGCGGTGCATGTGTGTTAAGCCGTTAAACATATCCAGGCCCGCGATAAAGGCGAGAAGCCCGAGCGCGAAAGCCTGCAACAGACTGATTTCCATTGTGAATCCCTCAGAGCAGTTTAAAGAGATCCAAAGCAGTCTCTGTTGGAACGCCCTGAACGAAGCATTCCACGCCGGCCGCCTTCAGGCCGTTAAACGCGGCGATATCGTTCGCGTCTACAGATACCGTTTTGGCAATTTGCTGTTTGCCACTGGCATAATGCATATTTCCGACGTTGATACGGGTGATGGGCACGCCGCCCTCTACCAGCGTTAAAAAATCAGCCGGTGATTTGCAGACCAGCAGAATTTTCTGGCGGTCGGCGGCGCGATGAATGTTGTCGATGACCTTTTGCAGAGACCAGAAACGCACGGCGATGCCTTCCGCGAGCACCATTTCCATCAGGTTTTGTTGAACCGGATCGTCTGCAACCTCGTCATTTGCCACCAGCACCAGGTTTGCCCCCGCAAACCCCACCCACTGCACGCCCACCTGTCCGTGGATCAGGCGCTCATCAATGCGGCATAAGACAATGTTTGGCATAGCGTTTTCCTCTTTTTAATTATGCGTGTTGAGTCGTTACGCCTTCGCAGGCGGCATGGTACTGCTGGAGTATGTCCTGAATGTGGTCGATGATGAGTTCCCGTGGCGTTGACGTGAGAGCGCCCTCGCGAACTTTGCTGTACTGCAAAGGCAGATACTGGCTGATCAACGGCAGCGGGATCGGTTCATCCGCAAGGTTGCGTACCAGTCGCTCAAAGGCGTCGTCAATCTGGCTGTCTGGCCAGTAATAACGCACGCGGTCGGAGTAGCTGTAGCCGCGGGCCAGGCGTCGGGCGTTGCCGTCACCGTGATAGTGGCTTTGCCAGTATTCCGGGCGATCGAGCATCACGTTTTCCAGGACGTGACGCAGCCCGGAGCAGGCTTTTGCCGGCAGCAGCTCTTCTTCAATGGCCGCCAGCGAGAACAGCGCTTCGCGCAGGGCAAAGGTCAGGGCAGGGCCGACTTTAAGAATGGCGAAGTGATCGTTCACCAGCTGGCGCAGCGCCTGCGGCGTCTGGTAATCGGTAGAATGTGCTTCAAATACCAGCGTGTCATAGGCTTCAACCATTTTGCTCAGCGCGACGGCTTTATGCGGCTGATAATCACAAACGTGCGCATGATCGAATTCAACGCCAGGCTGAACCACCAGGCCAATAATGCGCGGCCAGATGTCGCTTAACCCTTCCTTCTCGAATGCGTGGCGGTGTGCCTCAAGCGTGGCGCGCGCCGCATCTGGCGTGGTGACCTCAAGCTCGGTCAGCGTGTCGTGCGCGCCGCCGGGAACCGGAACTTCCGTGCCGATAACGTAGACCAGATCGGCTACACCAAATTGCTCAAGACAGGTTGTTTCGGCAATTTTTGCCAGACGCGCGGCGCGCCCGGCAACGATCGCATCGGTTAAAGGAACCGGATCGTCTTCGCAGGACATGCTGCAATCGAGGTGAATTTTTTTAAATCCGGCCGCCACGTAGTGCCTGATAAGATCGTCGGCGTTCGCCATCGCCTGCAAAGCTGGTAGGTTTTGCCAGCGGTTGGGCCCTAAATGATCGCCGCCAAGGATCAGCTGCGAGGTGGGGAAATCAAGAGATTCCGCCAGCGTGCAGACAAACCCATGAAAGTCGGCGGGCGTCATACCGGTATAGCCGCCAAACTGATCCACCTGGTTTGAGGTAGCTTCAATCAGCAGAGGCGTCTGTTGAGAATGGGCGTAACGAATTGCCGCTTCAAGTACCAGTGGATGTGCGGAACAGACGGCATAAATCCCGTTCGTATTCCCCCCGTTTATGTTGTTCCACCATTTCTGTCAGATGTTTCACTTTCCTCTCCATTTCGGATGGCGTTGGCATTCATCTTTCGTTTTGTTTCATTTGATACTGCATTATGGTGCGGTAAAAATAAAACGAAAGATAATGGTTTTCCGATCTGTTTCACAAAAGAAACATAATGAAAGGTTTCAGCGGCGGGTAAGCGTGCGTCAGCGCGCCTTACAGGGCTTGCATTCCCTTAAAAGAAAGGCGTTAATAAGCAAAACGAAATGAAACGAAAGTTTATTTACTAAGGAGCTCGTATGAGCAGCACCGCACCATCCGCAGAGAAGCGCATCACCGGCACCAGCGAAAGGCGAGAGCAGATCATTCAGCGGTTGCGGGCGCAGGGAAGCGTGCAGGTTAACGATCTTTCTCTTTTATACGGCGTATCGACGGTGACGATCCGTAACGATCTGGCCTTTCTGGAAAAGCAGGGGATTGCCGTTCGCGCTTACGGCGGCGCGCTGATTTGCGAAGGCAATATGTCCGGCGTGGAGCCGTCCGTTGAGGACAAAAGTTCCCTTAATACGGCAGTGAAGCGCAGCATCGCGCAGGCGGCGGCTGAGCTGGTTAAGCCGGGCCACCGCATTATTCTGGACTCGGGTACCACGACCTGTGAAATCGCCCGTATGCTGCGCCAGCACACCGACGTTATTGCCATGACCAACGGGATGAACGTGGCGAACGCGCTGCTGGAAGCGGAGGGGGTGGAGCTGCTGATGACCGGTGGACACTTGCGCCGTCAGTCGCAGTCTTTCTACGGCGACCAGGCGGAGCAGTCATTACAGAATTACCATTTTGACCTGCTGTTCCTGGGCGTCGACGCCATCGATCTCGATCGGGGGGTGAGTACGCACAACGAGGATGAAGCCCGCCTGAATCGAAAAATGTGCGAGGTGGCAGAGCGCATTATCGTTGTGACCGACTCCAGCAAGTTTAACCGTTCAAGCCTGCATAAAATCATTGATACCCAGCGGATCGATATGATTATCGTTGATGAAGGTATTCCGGCGGAGAGTCTGGAAGGATTACGGAAAAGCGGGATTGAGGTGGTGTTGGTTTAAGATTTTTTACCCTCTCCCCTATGGGGAGAGGGAAGGCTGAGGGGCCATCACGTCACCGGTGCCGGGTTAAACACCGCCAGCTGGTTATGCAATCCCCATTGATCAGAGAAGGTTTTCTTCCGCCCGCTCGCCACATCCAGAATGAAGTGGAACAGCTTCCAGCCCACATCCTCAATACTCTCTTCCCCGGTGGCGATGGTGCCCGCGTTGATATCCATTAAGTCATACCAGCGGTTTGCCAGCTCGGTGCGGGTCGCCATTTTGATCACCGGTACCGCCATCAGGCCGTACGGCGTGCCGCGCCCGGTGGTAAAGACCTGTACCGTAATGCCGGACGCTACCTGCTGGGTGCCGCAAACGAAATCACTGGCAGGCGTAGCCGCGTAAATAAGGCCGCGTTTGGTTGGTCGCTGGCCCGGGGAGAGCACTTCCACAATCGCACTCTGGCCGGATTTGGCAATTGACCCGAGGGCTTTTTCCACCACGTTCGCCAGGCCGCCTTTCTTGTTACCCGGGGACGGGTTGGCGCTGCGGTCGGTTTTGCCCATATCAAGATAGTTATCGTACCAGGCCATCTCCTCCAGCAGGCGTTTGCCCACCTCCTCGTTGACGGCGCGCGGCGTAAGCAGGTGGATGGCGTCACGCACTTCGGTGACCTCGGAGAACATCACCGTGGCGCCGCAGCGCACGAACAAATCCGACGCGTAACCCACCGCCGGGTTGGCGGTGACGCCGGAAAACGCATCGCTGCCACCGCACTGTGTCCCCACTACCAGCTCAGAGGCCGGGCAGGTTTCGCGCTGGCGTTTGTTCAGCGTGTCCAGATGGCGCTCCGCCACCTGAAGAATATCGTCGACCATGGAACGGAATCCAACGTGACGCTCGTCCTGGAGACGAACAATGCTGGCATCGTCTACCGGAATGGCTTTCACATCCTCAGTACCCTGCAACAGGCGTTCAGGCTGCAATTTCTCACAGCCGAGGCCAATCACCATCACCTCGCCGCCAAAGTTTGGGTTGAGGGCGATATTGTGGATTGTGCGGATTGGCACGACCGCCGCGGGCGCGTTGATCGCCACACCGCAGCCGTACAGGTGGTTAAGCCCCACCACGCCGTCAACGTTGGGGTATTTCGGCAGCAGATCGCGCTCAATAATTTTCACCACGTAATCCACGACGCCCGCCACGCAATGCACGCTGGTGGTGATGCCGAGCAGATTTTTGGTTCCCACGCTGCCGTCTGCGTTGCGGTAACCTTCAAAGGTATAGCCCTCCAGCGGCGGCAGCGGCTCAGGAACGCGGGTCGCCAGCGGCAACGTCTCCAGCGGCGGGGCCGCTGGCAGCTCAACCAGCGACTCTTCTACCCAGCTGCCCTGCGGGATAGGGCGTACCGCATAGCCGATGACTTCGCCGTAACGCACGATTTCGCCGTGCGTGGGGATATCGACCAGCGCGACCTTGTGCCCCTGCGGAACGTGCTCAATCAGCTCCAGCCCGTCCGGGAATCGGGTACCCGCTTTTAAGCCATTGTCGTTGACAATAATCGCCACGTTGTCGGTATCGTGCACTTTTATATAGAACGCCGTCGGCGACGCCTGTCGAATTTGAATATCGGCCATTGTTTACGCTTCTCCAGCAAAATATCTGATACTAAATATAGCCAGATGGTTAATTGTTTCTTATTGAAGAAATAAAGAATGTCAGGAGAGGAAAGGTGAGAATGTGATCGCGATCGCTCCCGAAACACTAATCGTTGATTCTGTGCATCAGCGCCCACTGCTTTGTGCATATGCTCAAGATAGCGTTCAAATTCCACTCGATAACTGAGCATTGAAACAATGTACTGCCGTCGGGCGGCGATTATACTGAATGACGATTTTATAACGCCAAAATTCAGTCAGAAAATAAATATAACCCTGACGCTGGATCGGAATAAATAAAAATGATGCTGGCTAAAACTGCGGAATTAAAAAAGGTATAAGCGATGAGTAACGATATCTTCCCGAATAAGTTTAAAGCAGCCCTCGCGGCGCACCAGATCCAGATTGGCTGCTGGTCTGCGCTGGCAAACCCCATCAGCACGGAAGTGCTGGGCCTGGCCGGATTCGACTGGCTGGTGCTGGACGGCGAACATGCGCCAAACGATATCAGCACGTTTATTCCGCAACTGATGGCGCTGAAAGGCAGCCACAGTGCGCCGGTGGTGCGTGTGCCCACCAACGAGCCGGTTATCATCAAGCGTTTACTGGATATCGGCTTTTACAACTTCCTGATCCCGTTTGTTGAAACCGAAGAAGAAGCGGTGCTGGCCGTGGCGGCGACCCGCTATCCGCCGGAAGGGATCCGCGGCGTGTCCGTTTCGCACCGCGCCAACATGTTTGGCACCGTGCCGGACTATTTAGCCCAGTCCAACAGGAACATCACCATTCTGGTTCAGATCGAGAGCCAGCAGGGGGTCGATAACGTCGACGCCATTGCCGCGACCGAAGGTGTAGACGGTATTTTCGTTGGCCCGAGCGATCTGGCTGCCGCCTTTGGTCATCTGGGCAATGCCAGCCACCCGGACGTACAGCGTGCGATCCAACACATTTTTGCCCGTGCCAAAGCCCACGGTAAGCCGTGCGGCATTCTGGCGCCGGTGGAAGCTGACGCCCGCCGCTACCTGGAGTGGGGCGCAACGTTTGTTGCCGTCGGCAGCGACCTCGGTGTATTCCGCGCGGCCACGCAGAGATTAGCGGACGCTTTTAAAAAATAACCATCATTGAGGAAACAGATTATGACGCTGAAAGTGGGTTTTATTGGCCTGGGTATCATGGGCAAACCAATGAGCAAAAACCTCATCAAAGCAGGTTACTCGCTGGTGGTTCTCGACCGTAATTCAGACGCGGTGGCAGAGGTGATTGCGGCCGGCGCGGAAACGGCGACAACCGCAAAAGCGATCGCCGAGCAGTGCGATGTCATCATCACCATGCTGCCAAACTCTCCGCACGTGAAAGAGGTAGCGCTGGGTGAGAACGGCATTATCGACGGCGCGAAGCCGGGTCTGGTGGTGATCGACATGAGTTCTATCGCACCGCTGGCGAGCCGCGAAATCAGCGAGGCGCTGAAGGCGAAAGGCGTGGATATGCTGGACGCACCGGTCAGCGGCGGCGAGCCCAAAGCCATCGACGGCACCCTGTCGGTGATGGTGGGCGGCGATAAAGCCGTCTTCGACAAATACTACGACCTGATGAAAGCGATGGCTGGCTCCGTGGTGCACACCGGGGACATCGGCGCGGGTAACGTCACCAAGCTGGCAAACCAGGTGATTGTGGCGCTGAACATTGCGGCCATGTCGGAGGCGCTGACGCTGGCCACCAAAGCGGGGGTGAATCCGGATCTGGTCTATCAGGCCATTCGCGGTGGGCTGGCGGGCAGCACCGTGCTGGATGCCAAGGCACCGATGGTGATGGATCGTAACTTTAAGCCGGGTTTTCGTATTGACCTGCACATTAAAGATCTGGCGAATGCGCTGGATACGTCACACGGCGTAGGGGCGCAGCTGCCGCTGACTGCCGCCGTCATGGAGATGATGCAGGCGCTGCGTGCGGACGGTCTTGGCACTGCCGATCACAGCGCGCTCGCGTGCTACTACGAAAAACTGGCGAAGGTCGAAATTACTCGCTAATGACGTCCTGCCCGGGGCACAACGCATACCGGGCCTACGGTCCAGGCTTACAACTATGAAAATCGTAATCGCGCCAGACTCTTATAAAGAAAGCCTGTCTGCCACCGAGGTGGCGCAGGCGATAGAAAAAGGATTTCGGGAGATTTTCCCCGACGCTCATTACGTGTCGGTTCCCGTTGCTGACGGTGGGGAAGGTACGGTTGAAGCGATGATCGCCGCGACTCAGGGCACCTGGCAGCAGGCTGTCGTCACCGGTCCGTTAGGGGAAAAGGTGAATGCCCGCTGGGGGATCTCTGGGGACGGGACGACCGCGTTTATCGAGATGGCCGCCGCCAGCGGCCTGGTGCTGGTTCCTCCCGCGCTGCGTAACCCGCTGGTCACAACGTCTCGCGGGACGGGGGAGCTGATCCTTAGCGCGCTGGATAAAGGCGCGCGCAATATCATTATCGGTATCGGCGGGAGCGCAACCAACGACGGGGGCGCCGGCATGATGCAGGCGCTGGGCGCGAGGTTTACGGATGCCAACGGGACGGAGATCGGCTACGGCGGCGGTAGCCTGATGGCGCTTAACCGTATTGATATTTCGGCGCTCGATCCGCGTCTTCAGGGATGCGCAATCCGCGTCGCCTGTGACGTGACGAATCCGCTGGTCGGTGAAAGCGGCGCGTCGCGTATTTTTGGCCCGCAAAAAGGCGCCACCGAGGAGATGATCCTCGAACTCGACGCCAATCTTAGCCACTATGCCGAGGTGATCAAAAAATCTTTGCGCATCGACGTGAACCTGGTTCCGGGGGCAGGAGCGGCGGGCGGCATGGGCGCGGCGCTGATGGCCTTTCTGGGGGCTGAGCTGAAAAGCGGCATTGAGATTGTCACTCAGGCGCTCAATCTTGAAGAACATATTCACGACTGCACCTGGGTACTGACGGGCGAAGGGCGCATCGACAGCCAGAGCATTAACGGTAAAGTGCCCGTCGGCGTGGCGAGCGTCGCCAAAAAATACCATAAGCCGGTGATAGGGATTGCCGGAAGTCTGACGCAGGACGTGGGCGTGGTACACCAGTACGGCATCGACGCGGTGTTCAGCGTACTGACCAGCATCGGCTCACTGGAAGAGGCGTTCCGGGGCGCGTATGACAACATTTACCGCGCCTCGCGCAATATCGCGGCCACATTGCAGGTAGGCATGCGTAGCCAGGGGTGACAGCGGCGCGCAAACCCTCTATACTGCGCGCCGAAGCTGACCAGACAGTCGCCGCTTCGTCGTCGTCCCTTTCGGGGGAGACGGGCGGAGGGGAGGAAAGTCCGGGCTCCACAGGGCAGGGTGCCAGGTAACGCCTGGGGGGGAAACCCACGACCAGTGCAACAGAGAGCAAACCGCCGATGGCCCGCGCAAGCGGGATCAGGTAAGGGTGAAAGGGTGCGGTAAGAGCGCACCGCGCGGCTGGTAACAGTCCGTGGCACGGTAAACTCCACCCGGAGCAAGGCCAAATAGGGGTTCACATGGTACGGCCCGTACTGAACCCGGGTAGGCTGCTTGAGCCAGTGAGCGATTGCTGGCCTAGATGAATGACTGTCCACGACAGAACCCGGCTTATCGGTCAGCTTCAACTTCTTACGAAACCCCGCTTCGGCGGGGTTTTTGCTTTCTGAAGGGGTCAGGCCGGGTAGGCGCTGCGCCAGACGACATCAATTCTCAATTTTGCGACGCTAAGCACATTTCACTGTTTAATCCGCCACGCGCTCCTCTCATCCTCCGTGGACGATCGCAATCACGAAATTTAACGCTATAAAATAAGAAAATTTTAGTGTTTATTAAATGTTGTATTTGTTGGTTTGTTGAAAACAAATGTTTTTCTAATTGATAATCAAATATTGAATCTAAAAACATTCTTCTGGTGAATGTGTGATATATCCCACTCTTTATTCTGAAATAGCATTAATATTCCTGGTAAAGTTGATAAACCACAAAAATGTTTTAAATTGATAGTGTTGAATTATTAACCTTTAATTGCCTGAAAGATAGCCTTTATTAATATTTTCTAAGGCTCAAAAATTCACGCGGGTTATTGCCATAAAATAAATTTATTACCTCATAATTTGTTGATCAATATCAGCGTAATTGCGTATTTTAATTTGATTATGTTATTGATAAAAAAGGATTTAAATGGTTTTTTAGGCGGGTATGAATTGGGCGTTCCGGCGAATTGTGAGTAACAGCACATACCCCCTGAAACATTATTAGGTAGAATCCGCTGCGTCATAGGGAAATAAGCGCAGAATATGATGAATACTATTATTTTACCGAAAACTCAGCACCTCGTGGTATTTCAGGAAGTCATTAAAAGTGGCTCCATAGGTTCTGCTGCAAGACAACTGGGCCTGACGCAACCCGCCGTCAGCAAAATCATCAGCGACATCGAATCCTACTTCGGGGTGGAAGTGATGGTGCGTAAAAACACCGGCGTAAAACTGACTGCGGCGGGGCAGGTTCTGCTCTCTTACTCAGAGTCGATCACCCGCGAAATGAAAAACATGGTGAGCGAAATCAACAGCCTCAGTTTTAGTACCGTCATGGACGTCTCCTTTGGCTATCCGTCGCTGATTGGCTTCACCTTCCTGTCTGAGATGATCAAAAAATTCAGGGAAGTGTTCACGAAAGCGCGCGTCTCCATGTATGAAGCGCAGCTCTCTTCATTCCTGCCCGCCATTCGCGATGGACGGCTGGATTTCGCCATCGGCACGCTGAGCGACGGAATGTTGCTTCAGGATCTTCACGTTGAGCCGCTGTTTGAATCCGAGTTTGTGCTGGTGGCGAGTAAATCACGAACGTGCACCGGCCCGACCAGACTGGCATCACTTACGCATGAGCAGTGGGTGATGCCGCAAACCGATATGGGCTACTACAACGAACTCCTGACCACCCTGCAAGACAACCACATCAGCATTGAAAACATCGTCCAGACCGATTCCGTCGTCACTATCTATAACCTTGTCCTTAATGCCGATTACCTGACGGTGATCCCCCGTGACATGATTGCGCCGTTCGGCTCGGAACAGTTTATCGTCCTGCCGGTGGAGGATGAATTACCCGTGGCGCGTTATGCCGCCGTGTGGTCGAAAAATTACAGTATTAAAAAATCGGCGTCAGTATTAGTTGAACTGGCAAAACAATATTCGTCGATGAATATCGATAAACGACGATAAAAATCATCACGCTTTAAAACACCCGGAGCGACGTTTTTTAACGCTCTGATACCCTGACTTTGCCTGAAAACAATGAATTATTATAACGAGGATATTATGCACATTACTTACGATCTCCCGGTGACCATTGAAGATATTCAGGACGCCAGAAAGCGCCTGGCGGGAAAAATTTATAAAACCGGTATGCCGCGCTCAAATTATCTCAGCGAACGCTGTAAAGGCGAGATATTTCTTAAGTTTGAAAATATGCAGCGTACCGGTTCGTTTAAAATACGCGGGGCGTTTAATAAGTTAAGTTCGCTGACGGATGCCGAAAAACGCAAAGGGGTGGTGGCCTGCTCCGCAGGAAACCACGCTCAGGGTGTGTCGCTCTCCTGCGCCATGCTCGGTATCGACGGCAAAGTGGTGATGCCGATGGGCGCGCCAAAATCCAAGGTCGCCGCTACTCGCGACTACTCCGCCGAAGTGGTGCTGCACGGCGAGAACTTTAACGACACCATTGCTAAGGTGAGCGAAATCGTCGAGATGGAGGGGCGCATCTTTATTCCGCCTTATGACGATGCGAAAGTCATTGCCGGCCAGGGCACCATCGGCCTCGAAATTCTTGAAGATCTTTACGACGTGGATAATGTGATTGTCCCTATTGGCGGCGGCGGCTTAATTGCCGGTATTGCGACAGCAATTAAATCCATCAACCCGACAATCAATATTATCGGCGTGCAGTCTGAAAACGTTCACGGCATGGCGGCTTCCTGGCAGGCCGGAGAAATAACCAGCCATCGCGTTACCGGCACATTAGCCGACGGTTGCGACGTGTCTCGTCCGGGTAATTTAACCTTCGAAATTGTTCGTGAACTGGTCGATGACATTGTGCTGGTGAGCGAAGACGATATTCGCAACAGCATGATTGCCCTAATTCAGCGAAATAAAGTGGTGACGGAAGGCGCGGGCGCGCTGGCCTGCGCGGCGTTATTAAGCGGCAAGCTTGACCACTATATTCAGGGCCGCAAAACCGTCTGCATTATTTCCGGCGGCAATATCGATCTCTCCCGTGTATCCCAAATTACCGGCTTCGTTGACGCATAAAGGTGACCTATGAGCAACACAGAAAGCATTACCGTTGGCCAGACAAAAACGTCCTCCTGGCGTAAATCGGACACCACCTGGACGCTGGGCCTGTTCGGTACCGCCATTGGTGCAGGCGTGCTGTTCTTCCCCATTCGCGCAGGGTTTGGCGGCCTGATCCCTATCCTGCTGATGCTGGTACTCGCCTTCCCGATTGCATTCTACTGCCACCGCGCGCTGGCGCGCCTCTGTTTGTCCGGTAGCAACGTCTCCGGCAACATCACCGAAACGGTGGAAGAGCATTTCGGCAAAACCGGCGGGGTGGTGATCACCTTCCTCTACTTCTTCGCCATTTGCCCGCTGCTGTGGATCTACGGTGTAACCATTACCAACACCTTTATGACTTTCTGGGAAAACCAGCTCCAGTTGCCAGCCCTGAACCGCGGCGTGGTGGCGCTGTTCCTGCTGCTGCTGATGGCCTTTGTGATCTGGTTCGGGAAAGACCTGATGGTGAAGGTGATGAGCTACCTGGTGTTCCCGTTCATCGCCAGCCTGGTTCTGATTTCTCTCTCGCTGATCCCGTACTGGAACTCGGCGGTGATCGACCAGGTCAACCTGAGCGATATCGCCTTCACCGGCCATGACGGCATCCTGGTCACGGTGTGGCTGGGGATCTCCATCATGGTTTTCTCCTTTAACTTCTCGCCCATCGTCTCCTCGTTCGTGGTCTCCAAGCGCGAAGAGTACGAGCCGGAGTTCGGTAAAGCATTCACCGAGCAGAAATGTTCCAAAATCATCGGTCGCGCCAGCCTGCTGATGGTGGCGGTGGTGATGTTCTTCGCCTTTAGCTGCCTGTTTACGCTCTCTCCGCAGAACATGGCGGATGCCAAAGCGCAGAACATTCCGGTGCTCTCTTACCTGGCGAACCACTTTGCCTCGATGTCGGGCAGTAAATCAACGTTCGCCACGGTGCTGGAATACGGCGCCTCCATCATCGCGCTGGTCGCTATCTTTAAATCCTTCTTCGGCCACTACCTGGGCACGCTGGAGGGGCTGAATGGCCTGATCCTCAAGTTCGGCTACAAGGGCGATAAGAAGAGCGTCTCCGTCGGCAAACTGAACACCATCAGCATGATTTTCATCATGGGCTCCACCTGGATTGTGGCCTACGCCAACCCGAACATTCTCGACCTTATTGAAGCCATGGGTGCGCCAATTATCGCCTCTCTGCTGTGTCTGCTGCCGATGTACGCTATCCGCAAGGCGCCAGCGCTGGCGAAATACAAAGGCCGGACCGAGAACATCTTCGTGACCGTGGTCGGCCTGCTGACCATTCTGAACATCGTCTACAAACTGTTTTAAGCCAAAGCTCAGGAAAAGCGGAGTAACACATGACTGAATTTCCGGTAGTACTGGTTATTAACTGCGGATCGTCCTCCGTTAAGTTTTCGGTGCTGGACGCAGCAGGCTGCGAGGCCCTGCTGACGGGCATTGCGGACGGCATCAACACTGAAAAAGCCTTTATTTCCGTGAACGGGGGTGAGCCGGTCAGACTGGCTCACCAGGACTACGAAGGGGCGCTGGCCGCCATTGCCCTCGAGCTGGAGAAACGCGACCTGATGAGCAGCGTGGCCCTGATTGGCCACCGCATCGCTCACGGTGGCGATCTCTTCAGCGAGTCGACCCTCATCACGGAAGAGGTCATTGAGCAGATCCGCCTGGTTTCCCCGCTGGCGCCGCTGCATAACTACGCCAACCTGAGCGGCGTGGAAGCCGCAGAGCGCCTGTTCCCCGGCGTGCAGCAGGTGGCGGTATTTGACACCAGCTTCCACCAGACCATGGCGCCGCAGGCGTATCTGTACGGTCTGCCGTACCGCTATTTTGAAGAGCTGGGCGTTCGCCGCTACGGTTTCCACGGCACCTCTCACCGCTACGTGTCCGGGCAGGCGCACGCGCTCCTCGGGCTGTCCCCCGAGGATAGCGGCCTGGTGATTGCCCACCTCGGCAACGGGGCGTCCATCTGCGCGGTGCGTAACGGCGAGAGCGTGGATACGTCCATGGGCATGACGCCGCTGGAAGGGCTGGTGATGGGCACGCGCTGCGGCGACGTGGACTTCGGCGCAATGGCGTGGATTGCCCAGCAGACCGGTCAGTCGTTCGAGGATCTGGAGCGCGTGGTCAACAAAGAGTCCGGGTTGCTGGGTATCTCCGGCATCTCCTCCGATTTACGCGCGCTGGAGAAAGCCTGGCATGACGGCAACGAGCGGGCGCAGCTGGCAATAAAAACCTTTGTCCACCGCATAGCGCGGCATATCGCCGGTCACGCCGCGTCCCTGCACCGTCTGGATGGCGTGATCTTCACTGGCGGCATCGGTGAAAACTCCACGCTGATCCGCGCGCTTGTTACGGAACACCTGAAGGTGTTTGGCATCGCGCTCGACGAGGCGAAAAACGCTCTGCCGGGCAGCGCGGGTGAGCGCGTCATCTCCACTGATACCTCCCGCGTGATCTGCGCGGTTGTCCCTACCAATGAAGAAAAAATGATCGCGCTGGACGCCCTCCGTCTTGGGAAGGTCACCCCGGCTGCGGCTTACGCCTGATAAAGCGAGAATAACATGAACGTAACAATCGATACGGGCGTCGCGCCTTACAGCGACGCATGGGCCGGGTTTCGCGGTGAAGAATGGAAAAACGCCGTTAACGTCCGCGATTTTATTCAGCATAACTACACCCCTTATGAAGGCGATGAAGCTTTCCTCGCGCAGGCGACGCCAGCAACGACGGCGCTGTGGCAGAAGGTGATGGTCGGCATTCGCCAGGAGAATGCCACCCACGCCCCGGTGGATTTCGACACCAACATTGCCACCACCATTACGTCCCACGGGCCGGGCTACATCGACCAGGATCTTGAGACAATCGTCGGCCTGCAAACCGACAAGCCGCTCAAGCGCGCCCTGCATCCGTACGGCGGGATCAACATGATCCGCAGCTCGTTCGAAGCCTACGGGCGGGAAATGGATCCGCAGTTCGAATACCTGTTTACCGACCTGCGTAAAACCCACAACCAGGGCGTGTTTGACGTTTACTCCCCGGAGATGATGCGCTGCCGTAAATCTGGCGTGCTGACCGGTCTGCCGGATGGCTACGGGCGCGGGCGCATCATCGGCGACTACCGCCGCGTGGCGCTGTACGGCATCAGCTATCTGGTGCGCGAGCGTGAACTCCAGTTCGCCGATCTCCAGGGAAAACTGGAGCGCGGAGAGGATCTGGAGGCAACGATCCGCCTGCGCGAGGAGCTGGCGGAGCATAAGCGTGCGTTGCTCCAGATCCAGCAGATGGCGGCGAACTACGGCTTTGATATTTCACGTCCGGCGATGAACGCGCAGGAAGCGGTGCAGTGGGTCTACTTTGCCTACCTTGCCGCAGTGAAATCCCAGAACGGCGGGGCGATGTCGCTGGGGCGCACGGCCTCGTTCCTTGATATCTACATTGAGCGCGACATGCAGGCAGGAAGGCTTAACGAGGTGCAGGCCCAGGAGCTGATCGACCACTTCATCATGAAGATCCGCATGGTGCGCTTCCTGCGCACGCCGGAGTTCGACACGCTGTTCTCCGGCGATCCGATCTGGGCGACGGAAGTGATCGGCGGCATGGGGCTGGATGGCCGTACGCTGGTGACAAAAAACAGCTTCCGCTACCTGCATACCCTGCACACCATGGGGCCCGCGCCGGAGCCGAACCTGACGATCCTCTGGTCTGAACAGCTGCCGATCGCGTTTAAGAAATACGCCGCGCAGGTGTCGATCGTCACCTCCTCGCTGCAATATGAGAACGACGATCTGATGCGCGTCGACTTCAACAGCGACGACTACGCCATTGCCTGCTGCGTCAGTCCGATGGTGATCGGCAAGCAGATGCAGTTCTTTGGCGCACGTGCCAATCTTGCTAAAACGCTGCTGTACGCGATCAACGGCGGGGTGGACGAGAAGCTGAAGATCCAGGTCGGCCCGAAAACCGAGCCGCTGCTGGACGACGTGCTGGATTACGACACCGTGATGGCGAGCCTCGACCACTTTATGGACTGGCTGGCGGTGCAGTACATCAGCGCGCTGAATCTCATTCACTATATGCATGATAAATACAGCTACGAAGCCTCGCTGATGGCGCTCCACGATCGGGACGTCTACCGCACCATGGCCTGCGGCATCGCCGGGCTGTCGGTGGCGGCGGATTCTCTGTCGGCGATTAAATACGCCACGGTGAAACCGGTGCGCGACCATACTGGCCTGGCAGTCGATTTCGTGATTGAAGGCGACTATCCGCAGTACGGCAATAATGACGATCGCGTGGACAGCATTGCCTGCGACCTGGTGGAGCGCTTTATGAAGAAAATCCAGGTGCTGCCGACGTATCGCAACGCGGTGCCGACTCAGTCGATCCTGACTATCACCTCCAACGTGGTCTACGGTCAGAAAACGGGTAACACGCCGGACGGACGACGCGGCGGTACGCCGTTTGCACCTGGCGCCAACCCGATGCACGGTCGCGACAGGAAAGGGGCGGTGGCGTCGTTAACCTCGGTTGCCAGGCTGCCGTTCACCTATGCGAAGGACGGGATCTCCTACACCTTCTCCATCGTGCCGCAGGCGCTGGGCAAAGATGAGCAGGTGCGCAAAACCAACCTTGTGGGACTGCTGGACGGGTATTTCCATCACGAAGCGGCTATCGAAGGCGGGCAGCACCTGAACGTCAACGTCATGAACCGGGAGATGCTGCTGGATGCCATTGCCCATCCGGAGAACTACCCGAACCTGACCATCCGCGTTTCGGGGTATGCGGTGCGGTTTAACGCCCTGACGCGCGAGCAGCAGCAGGACGTGATTTCGAGGACGTTTACGCAGGCGATGTGATATAGATTGCCGTTAAGCCTCCTCATCTGGGGAGGCTTTTGATTTCGTGAACGCCGTCACTTTTAGAAAAATACCTCCGTGTTGAATTTCTCAACAGAAAAATTTCCTCGCAATACAGAAAACCCTCATTAAAGTTGTGACTTTTTTCTCCCGCGCTACGGATATGATCTTCCCATACCAATAACACACACCTGCACTCTCTGACTCGCAATCGCTGGCGATCAGAACCACTTAAAAAACAATTACTTACCCTACAAAATAAGCGAGTGCCCAATGAATATGGCAACAAACAGCAGTGTGATTGTGAGTGATTCCCCTGCGGCAAGGCGGGCGGGAATGAGCGAAAGCGAATGGCGAGAGGCGATTAAATTCGACAGCACCGATACGGGCTGGGTCATCATGAGTATCGGGATGGCTATCGGCGCGGGTATCGTTTTTCTTCCTGTGCAGGTTGGATTAATGGGGTTGTGGGTCTTTTTGCTCTCCTCGATTATTGGCTATCCGGCCATGTACCTCTTCCAGCGGTTATTTATTAATACGCTGGCGGAATCCCCGGAATGCAAAGACTACCCGAGCGTGATTAGCGGTTATTTAGGTAAAAACTGGGGCATTTTATTAGGTGCACTTTATTTCGTCATGCTGGTCATCTGGATGTTTGTTTATTCCACGGCTATAACCAACGACAGCGCATCCTATTTGCACACCTTCGGCGTCACCGAGGGGTTGCTGTCGGAAAATCCCTTCTACGGCTTATTCCTGATCTGCATTCTGGTCGCCATTTCTTCGCGCGGTGAAAAGCTGCTGTTTAAAGTCTCCAGCCTGATGGTGCTAACCAAATTATTTGTGGTGGCGGCGCTGGGGCTTTCGATGATCGGCCTCTGGCATTTAGCCAACGTCGGTATGCTGCCTCCGATGGGGCTGCTGATTAAAAACGCCATTATTACGCTGCCTTTCACCTTAACCTCCATTCTGTTTATCCAGACATTAAGTCCGATGGTGATTTCCTATCGTTCGCGGGAAAAATCCGTTGAGGTGGCGCGTCATAAGGCGCTGCGGGCGATGAATATCGCCTTTGGCATACTGTTTGTCACGGTCTTCTTCTACGCCGTCTCTTTCACCCTGGCGATGGGGCATGACGAGGCGGTAAAAGCCTACGAGCAGAATATTTCCGCCCTGGCAATCGCGGCGCAGTTTATCAGCGGCGACGGCGCGGGCTGGGTCAAAATCGTCAGCGTGATCCTGAATATCTTTGCCGTTATGACCGCCTTCTTCGGCGTCTATCTCGGCTTTCGTGAAGCGACGCAGGGCATCGTGATGAATATCCTGCGCCGCAAAATGCCGGCTGAACGTATTAATGAAAGCACCGTCCAGCGCGGGATCATGCTGTTCGCTATCCTGCTGGCCTGGAGCGCAATTGTGTTAAACGCGCCGGTGCTGAGCTTCACCTCCATCTGTAGCCCTATTTTCGGGATGGTGGGCTGCTTAATTCCGGCGTGGCTGGTCTACAAAGTGCCCGCTCTTCATAAATATAAAGGCGTGTCGCTGGTGATTATTGTGATTACCGGGCTGCTGCTTTGTGTTTCTCCTTTCCTCGCCTTCTCATGAGGTTAAATAAGGTCGTAACGATGTCTGAGCAAATCAATCCTTTATGGAACCATTTTATTCGCGCCGTGCAGGAGGAGGTAAAGCCTGCGCTCGGGTGTACCGAACCCGTCTCGCTGGCGCTGGCCTGTGCGATGGCTGCCGGAGAGCTTTCCGGTGAGGTGACGCGTATTGAGGCGTGGGTATCGCCAAACCTGATGAAAAACGGGCTTGGCGTAACGGTGCCCGGCACCGGCATGGTCGGTTTACCCATCGCGGCGGCGCTGGGGGCGACGGGCGGTAATGCCCACGCCGGACTGGAGGTGTTGAAAGACGCTTCTGTAGAGGCGCTAACGCGCGCCAAAGCCATGCTCAAAGCGGGCCTGGTGCAGGTGAAATTGCAGGAGCCGTGCGATGAGATCCTCTTTTCACGTGCCTGCGTCTACGCCGGTGAGGCCTCGGCCATGGTGACCATTGCGGGCGGACATACCCGCGTGGTGGAGGTGGTCTTTCAGGGCGAAACGCGCTTCAGTCTTGACGAGCGGCAGGCCGAGGTAAGTAACGATCCGCTGGCGGTACTGTCAAACACCACGCTCTCGCAGATCCTGGAGTTTGTCGAACAGGTACCGTTCGAGGCGATCCGCTTTATCCTGGAAGCAGGGCAACTGAACGACGCGCTCTCTCGTGAAGGGCTTAGCGGGAAGTGGGGGCTACACATTGGCGCCACCCTCAGTAAGCAGCGCGCACGCGGCTGGATAGCGCAGGATCTGGGTTCAGACATCGTTATCCGCACCAGTGCGGCCTCGGATGCCCGTATGGGCGGCGCGACGCTGCCGGCGATGAGCAACTCGGGCTCCGGTAATCAGGGGATTACGGCCACCATGCCGGTTGTCGTGGTCGCTGAACATATTCAGGCCGATGACGAACGGCTGGCGCGGGCGCTGATGCTCTCGCATCTGTCGGCTATCTACATCCATTACCAGCTTCCGCGTTTGTCCGCGCTGTGTGCGGCGACGACGGCCGGTATGGGGGCCGCCGCAGGGATGGCGTGGCTGATGGGCGGAAGCTATCAGACGATTGCAATGGCCATCGGCAGTATGATCGGTGACGTCAGCGGGATGATCTGCGACGGGGCGTCTAACAGCTGTGCCATGAAAGTCTCGACCAGCGTCACCAGCGCCTGGAAAGCCGTGATGATGGCGCTGGATGATACAGCCGTGACGGGTAATGAGGGGATTGTGGCCCACGATGTGGAACAGTCTATCTCTAACCTGTGCGCGCTGGCGTGTCGCTCAATGCAGGCAACGGACCGGCAGATTATTGAGATTATGGCGAGTAAGGTGTAAAAATTTCCCCTCTCCCCTTTGGGGAGAGGGCCAGGGTGAGGGGGGTTAAACCGGCAAATCAATCAGCAGCGCGCGCAGCGGCGTATCTGCCACCAGGGTGATATTCGCTTCATCACGAATAAACGCCCCGTCACCGCAGGTGAGCGCTTCTTTCTCTTCCGTATGCGTTACCGCATGTACCGTACCGTGAATGGACTGTAAATAGGCGCGCGGGCCATGAAGCTGAAAGCTCACCTGTTCACCTTTTTTCAGTTCAATATGGTGCAGCCATACCTGCTGGCGTAACTGCAAGCTGCCTTTGCTGCCGTCTGGCGAGGCAATCAGCTGCTGTTTATCGCCCTTCAGGTCGATCTTTTGCACCAGCGGATTTTCCCGCTCCGGACAGGCATCCAGCCACAGCTGCATGCGGGTCAGCGTTTTGTCTTTGCTGAGGTTATGCTCGCTATAGCTAATACCGGGCTGCGTAGAAATTAACAGCGCCTCGCCAGCTTTTGCCTGGACATGATTGCCCTCGCTATCGCGGTATTCTGCCTCGCCTTCCAGGATCAGGTTCAGGATATCGACTTTAGGATACGCGCGCGGCTGGAAGGACGCGCCCGGAGCGAGCACCTCCTGATTCAATACGCGCAGTGAAGCGTAACCAAGGAGTTTAGGGTCAAAGTAGTGTCCAAAGGAAAAGGTGTAGCGGGCCTGCAACCAACCGAAATCGGCTTGTCCGCACTGTTTCGCTGTTCTTGTCGTAATCATAAACTTGACCTCTCTTTACACTAAATCAATGGTAAAGGTATGGACGCTGCATTGTTAGCCAGATATTCTGCCCGGTATGTTCAAATTTCCTGAATGAGAACGAGATGGCTAAAGAGAGAGCATTGACGCTTGAGGCGCTTCGCGTCATGGACGCGATTGACAGGCGGGGCAGTTTTGCCGCCGCGGCAGATGAACTGGGGCGCGTTCCGTCTGCGCTGAGCTATACCATGCAAAAACTGGAGGAAGAGTTAGACGTCGTGCTCTTCGATCGCTCCGGTCATCGAACAAAATTCACCAACGTGGGGCGAATGCTGCTGGAACGCGGCCGCGTGCTGCTGGAAGCGGCGGATAAGCTGACGACCGACGCCGAGGCGCTGGCCCGCGGCTGGGAAACCCATCTGACGTTAGTGACCGAAGCGCTGGTGCCCACCGAGGCGCTGTTCCCGCTGGTGGACAGGCTGGCCGCAAAAGCCAATACCCAGCTGTCGATCATCACCGAGGTGCTGGCAGGGGCATGGGAGCGGCTGGAGACGGGCAGGGCGGATATCGTCATTGCGCCGGACATGCACTTCCGCTCATCGTCAGAAATCAACTCGCGCAAACTTTACAGCGTGATGAACGTCTACGTCGCCGCGCCGGATCACCCGATTCACCAGGAGCCGGAGCCGCTCTCTGAAGTGACGCGCGTGAAGTACCGCGGCGTGGCGGTGGCGGATACCGCGCGCGAGCGTCCGGTGCTGACGGTTCAGCTGCTGGATAAACAGCCGCGTCTGACGGTGACGTCGCTGGAAGATAAGCGGCAGGCGCTGCTCGCCGGGCTGGGCGTGGCGACCATGCCGTATCCGTTCGTCGAAAAGGACATTGCAGAGGGCCGGCTGCGCGTGGTCAGCCCGGAATACACCAGCGAAGTGGATATCATTATGGCGTGGCGTCGCGACAGCATGGGCGAAGCCAAATCATGGTGTTTGCGAGAAATACCTAAGCTTTTTGCCCATCACAACAAATAAGCGTGCAGGCCCGGTAAGCGTAAGCGCCACCGGGCAGAATTTACGCGCTTGTCTTAGGATCCGGACCAAAGCGGTTTTCGCCCGGCGTTCCGCTCTGACAGTTGAAAATCAAAATCACGATCCAGCCAATAAGCGGGATCAACAGCAACAGCAGCCACCACGCCGAACGATCGGTGTCGTGGAGACGACGAAACAGCACGGCCCATGAAGGCAGCAGAACTAACACACCATAAATGGTGGTGAGTATGCCTTCACCCCCCTCTCGCTCCCAGCCGAGGATCTTGTCCACAATGCCCAGCACCATAATCAGGACGAAGTTCACCAGAACGAACATCCAGTACTCTTTGCGGCGGGCGCGGCCACCAAATCCAACGTAGTTGCGCAGTACTTTTAAATACCAGTCCATTATCCTTGCCTCTTAATCAGTCAATCACTTGTTTTCTAAGCGATCGAGGTAAGGATAGATGTATGCTGTGAATTAAAAAAGGGAATCAATTGATTCCCTAAATAATTATCCGAAACGCACCTCGCGCCCGTGCGGTTCATCCAGATCCTGCCACGGGCCAATGGAGATGATGCCCGTTGGGTTGATGGTCTTATGGCTGCGGAAATAGTGGGTACGAATATGGTCAAAATCGACCGTCTCCGCAATCCCGGGCATCTGATAGATGTCGCGCAGGAAACCGTGCAGGTTCAGATAGTCGCTGATGCGATGCTTGTCGCACTTGAAGTGGGTGACGTAAACCGGATCAAAGCGGATCAGCGTCGTCCACAGACGGATGTCCGCTTCGGTCAGACGATCGCCCGTTAAATAACGATGCTGGCCGAGGATCTGCTCCAGACGCTCCAGGGATTCAAAGACTTTTCCAACCGCTTCGTCGTAGGCTTCCTGGCTGGTGGCGAAACCGGCCTTATAGACGCCGTTGTTCACGTTGTCATAGATCCAGCCGTTCAGCTCGTCAATCTTATCGCGCAGTTCAACCGGGTAGTAATCCCCGGCGCGGGCGCCGTGCGCATCAAACGCGGTATTGAACATGCGGATGATTTCCGCGGACTCATTGCTGACGATCGTCTGGTTTTTCTTGTCCCACAGCACCGGTACGGTAACGCGTCCGGTGTAGTGCGGATCGGCGCGCAGGTAGAGCTGATACAGGAAATCGTGGTGATAAAGTTCATCACCCGTCGCGGCAGGGAAATCGCTGTCGAAGGTCCAGCCGTTTTCCAGCATCAGCGGGTTCACCACCGAAACCGGAATTAACGATTCGAGGCCTTTAAGCTTGCGTACAATCAGCGTGCGGTGCGCCCACGGACAGGCGAGAGAAACGTACAGATGATAACGATCTTTCTCCGCCGCGAAGCCGCCTTCGCCGCTCGGGCCGGGTGCGCCGTCGGCGGTCAGCCAGTTACGGAAGGCCGAAACAGAGCGCTTAAAGCGTCCACCGGTGGATTTGGTGTCATACCAGACATCCTGCCAGACGCCGTCTACGAGTTGTCCCATTTTTTACTCCTCCGTCAGATAGCAAAAGCGAGGAGATGTCTCCTCGCTTTGAATTTAATCAGTATAGCGTGCTTACCACTTCTTATTCAGAAGACGGTCAATGCTGTAAGCGCCAGGACCCGTGATGGCCAGCAGCAGATAGCCGCCTGCAATGGTCAGATTTTTCATGAACATCAGGGAGTTCACGCCTTCGGCAAAGTTGCTGTGGAAGATAAAGGCGGTCAGCAGGGTGAAGCCTGCGGTGAACAGCGCCGTGGTGCGGGTCAGGAAACCGAACAACACCGCCAGGCCACCGCCGAACTCAAGCAGGATAGTCAGTGGCAGCAGGAACCCCGGCACGCCCATAGCTTCCATGTACTGCTGGGTACCCGCATAACCGGTGATTTTGCCCCAACCTGCGGTGATGAACAGAATTGGCATCAGAATACGCGCTACCAGTACACCAACATCTTCTAATTTTTTCATTTTACTCTCCAGGAAACCACATCAGCGGCTAAACGTTATTTGCTTGCAAAATCGGGTAGATACCGCGTCTTTGCTGTCGATGGAGAGGAGTGTAAACGGGGCGGGTGGCAATTGTTAGCAAGGAAAACTGTCAATCTTTTTCAAAGATATTGAGTAAGGGAGCATGAAGAGATGTTGCCGGGTGACGGCTACGCCTTACCCGGCCCACTTTTTACCGTAGGCCGGGTAAGCGCAGCGCCACCCGGCGAGAAGGCTAGCGCAGCTGCTGCTGACGCAGCGTGGTTTTCACCAGACGCCAGGCGCTCCAGGCACCAAAGCCGCGGCGTGCCCAGCGGATCAGCATATTAGGATGCCGAACCGACCAGATCGCCATCACGCTGCTGCCGACCAGCGCCCATGAGCGCAGGCTCAGAACAGTGTTCCAGCCCCGGTCAAACCGATGCGTGGCTTCAACCCAGTCGCGTCGGCTGGCGGACAGATCCAACCGCTGCTGTTGGATCTGGCTCAGCAGATACGCTTTACGCTTCTGACGTTCGGCTTTGTCGCTCACGACTTATCATCCTCCAGCAGGGCGCGGTCGTTGGCCAGCTCCTGACGCGTGTGGCGCAGGAAGGTCGAGGTGCGCGCTTTATGCAGGGTCCAGATACCGCCTATCAGCGCTGCAACCAGCAGAACCACGGTTGTGGCAATCATCGCGTTCAGACGATACTGTGGATCGATAGCCCAGATGATTAACACCATCAGGCTCATCAGGCCAAACGCGGCAAAGAGCATCGTAAGCCCGAGCATGAGCAGCATCTGGAAAAGGTTGGCTTTCTCCTCTTCCAGCTCCACTACCGCAAGCCGGACGCGCGTTTCGGCAATCCCGACCAGCGTCGTAAGAATACGCTGGCCGATGCCGAGGACGTTTTTAGCAGGCCCTTGTGCGTGACGTGGATCTTCCATAATCAACGACGCGTCAGCAGGACACCCAGCACCACACCCACTGCGGCGCCAATACCTACACCCGTCCATGGATTATCACGTACATATTCGTCTGCGCGCGCAGCCGCTTCGCGGGTCTGTTTCGCCAGCGCGTCGCCGGTTTCACCCAGACGGTAACGGCTCTCTTTCAGCGCCTGCTCCGCTTTGCTGCGCAGTTTGCTCACTTCTTCTTTCGATTTATCGGCAGAAGAGTTCAGCACCTCTTCCAGGGTGTCCGCCAGGGATTTCAGTTCAGCGCGCAGATTTTCTGAAGTTGTATCTTTTGACATGATTCTCTCCTGTTGAGATTTCCGTTAACTCAATAATCGCGAGCTTCCAGCGCTTTCAGTTCGTCCTGCGCCTCTTGCAACTTCCTCTCGCGCTTGGCAATTTTTTCCGCATCACCTTTCTCTTTCGCTTCTTGCAGGTCTTGACGGCGCTCGGCTATCTCGTCCTTCTGTTCAGCGATTTTTTCCTGATGATCGGCACGCAGCTTGCTGTCCGTACAATTATCTTTCACTTCGCTCAACGCCTTTTTCAGACCGTCGATCCGGTGCTGATTGTTATGCTTCTCGGCATAACTGATTTCGCGTTGGATATCCTTTTCTTTCTCCTGACAAAGAGACATCGCGAAGGAAGCTGTGCTTAAAGAAAAAAGGGCCAGAGCAAGGGTGATGCGGTATTTCATTATAGAAACCTTCCATTGTGTTACGGCGTAAGCCGTGTTCCAGAACTTTGCGGAGAACATCTGAGGGGTGCTCCGCGTACTTAAGCATAGTAAGTAAACGGGAGTTTCACCAAAGTAGGTGAAAATATTCGGAATATTAGTCGTTAACCAAATCGATGCGACGTGTCGCGTAGCCGTGACATCCAGGAGGCGACGTGGTTGTCATCGTCCTGTTGCGCGATGATGTAACCCTGCGGCAGCGTTCGGTCCAGCACCGCTTTCGCCGCGGCGCTTTGCGCACTGGAGTCGAACTTTATCAGCAGGACATCGTCTTGCGGCGTGATGCTCTTAAAGCGGATCCCGTTTGCGTCCAGATGATGCCAGATTGAAAAACCATCCGGCACGCTGGTTCCCTGGTTCACAGGACGGATAGCCAGCGTCGACTCCTGATGCTGTAGCGCAGACCACAGTAGAATGAGGGCGCTGAACATCATCAGCGCGACGATGGCGTAAGAGAAACGACGCAGGGCGAGCGGGGAGATAACCATCGTTAACCCCTGGCTCCGTATTTCTTCTTCCACAGTACAACCAGTGAACCGACCAGGCCAAACACCAGCAGAACGACCGGCAGCAGCATCAGGCAAGACATCAGCTGGTCTTCATACTTCATAAAGACCGGGGTTTTCCCGAGCGCGTAGCCGAGCGTGGTCAGGATCAGAACCCACAGCAAGCCGCTCATCCAGTTAAAGAACTGGAAACGCGCGCTGCTGAGGCCAGACAGGCCCGCGATGGTCGGCAGCAGGGTGCGTACAAAGGCGATAAAGCGGCCGATCAGCAAGGCGGAAAGCCCGTGCTTATGGAACAGGTGGTGGGCTCGCTGGTGGTAATGTGCCGGAAGATGCGAAAGCCAGTTCTGGACGATCCGCGTGTTGCCCAGCCATCGCCCCTGAATATAACTCACCCAGCAACCCAGGCTGGCGGCAATGGTCAAAAGCAGGACCGTTTGCGGGAAAGCCATCGCCCCTTTTGCACAGAGCACACCAACCAGCACCAGCAGGCTATCGCCCGGTAAAAAGGCGGCAGGCAGCAGGCCGTTCTCAAGAAACAGGATCATAAATAACACAAAGTAGAGCATGCCAATCATGGATGGGTTGGCCAGCGTTTCGAAATCCTGAGCCCAGAGGGCATTCAGTAGTTGGGTCAAAAGTTCCATTCAGTATTCCTGGAAATCGGTTAACGTCACGCCTGTCATTCGGGAAAACAGCACGGCGACATTGTTTTGATTTCATTATGGTCGCTCGCGGACACATTGAGGTGTGGCCAACACTGTTCCCTGTTAATTGGCTGGTTAGCAAGCACTAACTTACAAAATAACGAAGTGAATCCAATTGTAACAAAGCCCGACGTTCTGCGTCACAGAATTTGAGGGGAAACACGATTTTGGCGTAAGCCACGGAGGGGAGCGAGAGATTTTACAAAGGCTGACACTATAGAGGTTTTCTTACCCTGTCTGGCCGGAAGGCGCGGCGGTGCGCCTGCCGGCAGTACGAAGGCTTATTTTGCGAGATTGGTCGCAGTATCGAGGTGAACCACCGGATTATCGGCAAAAAGATAGCGGTCAGCGTTAAATTCGAAGTCATCGCTGGTTTCATTAAACAGCATCTGCTTGGTGTTCTCCAGATGCTGCCACATCGCCAGTTTTGCCGCATGCGGATCCTTACGAATCAGCGCCTTGAGAATCTGGTCGTGGTCGTCACACCAGTTGTCTACCGTGCGGGAATCAATGTGATCGTGCAATTTCTTCCAGTACGGGTTGTGAACGCGCTGAGTCCACATTTTTTCAACGATTGCCGCCAGCGCCGTGTTCTGAGTCGCAAGAGCAACCTGGACGTGGAATTGCAGGTCCCATTCGGAATCGCGGAAGCATTTTTCCTTACGCGCGTGGTCCTGAATTTCCATCAGCTTCATGATGTCTTGCTTGGTCACCTGCGTCGCCGCAAATTCCGCAATGTTGCTTTCGATAAGCTGGCGAGCCTGGAGAAGCTCAAACGGGCCGTAGCTGGCAAATTCCAGGCTTTCGTCCGGGGCGGGGGAGTGTTTGGCCTGGTTGGAAATCACGTGAATGCCGGAACCTTTGCGAACCTCAACGTAGCCTTCCACTTCCAGCATGATGATGGCTTCGCGCACCACGGTGCGGCTGACGCTTTTTTCATCCGCAATGAAACGCTCGGCGGGCAGTTTATCACCGACAAGATAGACACCTTGCTCGATGCGATCTTTCAGCTCGGCGGCAAGTTGTTGATATAAACGACGTGATTCGGTGATTTCCATATGCGCTCCAGACAGGGTACGGCGATTGATTTGTTATACCACTTTTGCGTGCCAGTCTCCAGATTTCGCCATTAAAAAAGCCGCCCGGAGGCGGCATTTGCGTCGTTTTTGCCGGGTAAGGCGAAGCCGCCACCCGGCACAACAACGCTAACTCTGCGTCGCCGGTCCCCCAAGAGACTCTTTCGCCAGCTCGTCGGCAGATTTGCTTTTCAGCACCGTCCAGATAACCACCGCACCCAGCAGGTCGAAGATAGCCAGTACCGCGAACAGCGGGCTGAAGCCGATGGTATCCGCCAGCGCGCCGACCACCAGGGCAAACATCGTGCTCGCTGTCCAGGCGGCCATACCGGTCAGGCCGTTGGCGGTGGCCACTTCGTTACGGCCAAACACGTCGGAAGAGAGCGTAATCAGCGCGCCAGACAGGGACTGGTGAGCAAAGCCCCCGATACACAGCAGCGCGATAGCCACGTAAGGGCTGGTGAACAGGCCGATCATACCCGGGCCGATCATCAGCAGCGCGCCCATGGTGACCACCATCTTACGGGAGACAATCAGGTTCACGCCAAACCAGCGCTGGAACAGCGGTGGCAGGTAGCCGCCGACGATACAGCCCAGGTCAGCAAACAGCATTGGCATCCAGGCGAACATCGCGATCTCTTTCAGGTTAAAGCCGTAAACTTTAAACATGAACAGTGGGATCCAGGCGTTGAACGTACCCCAGGCCGGCTCTGCCAGGAAACGTGGCAGGGCGATACCCCAGAACTGACGGGTGCCCAGGATCTGCCAGACGGACATCTTTTTGCCGTTATCGGTCTGATGCTGAGATTCCTGGCCGTTAATAATGTAATCGCGTTCTTCGGTAGACAGCTTTTTCTGGTCGCGCGGGTGCTTGTAGAAGATCAGCCACGCCATGGCCCAGGCGAAGCTCAGCACCCCGGAAATGATGAACGCCATCTGCCAGCTGTGCATCACGATAGCCCACACCACGAGCGGCGGCGCAATCATCGCCCCGATGGATGAACCCACGTTGAAGTAACCCACCGCGATGGAACGCTCTTTTGCCGGGAACCACTCAGAGCTGGCTTTCAGACCCGCGGGGATCATTGCCGCTTCGGCGGCACCCACCGCGCCACGCGCCAGCGCCAGACCGCCCCAGCTGCCTGCCAGTGCGGTCGCGCCGCAGAACACGGCCCAGGCAACGGCGAAGAAGGCATAACCGATTTTTGTACCCAGAATATCAAGAACATAACCTGCAACAGGCTGCATTACGGTGTAAGCGGCAGAATAGGCCGCAATGATGTAAGAGTATTGCTGCGTGGAGATATGCAACTCTTCCATCAACGTTGGCGCCGCTGCTGCCACGGTGTTACGTGTCAGGTAGCCCAGCACGGTGCCGAGCGTCACCAGTGCAATCATGTACCAACGTAACCCTTTAATTTTACGCATGTAAAACCTCATCGTTATGTTATTTCCGTGTCGGGACACGGCAACAACTCAACCGTTGCCGGGAGCTGTTCTGTAACGGGAGGGGCGTAACCGGGACCCTGTCCCGGAACGGCCCGAACCTTGCCATAAGTCATCGTGCTAAGTCGGCTTCCGTACCGTTAAATCCGATGTATCAAACACCGGTAATGCATTCCGTCGGCTTATAGTTTGCGACGGCGAAAAGATAACTTGTCATACAACTTTAAAAGGTGAGTGACATCACAAAAGTGTGAATCTTTGTGTGGTCATTAAGCGGCGCGCGCAAAGCCAGAAATGGCGCGGCTTGCAGGAGGGTTTACCCCTTTGAGGGTAATTTATTTGTCGACGTTTATTGATCTAACTCACGAAAAAAACGTCGGACTCTGGAAATTGGTGTGATAACTTTGCAGCATCTGAACATAAGCTTTCTGACGCTCCCGTAATGAGGAAGACGATAATGACGCCGTTTATGACCGAAGATTTTCTGTTAGATACCGAATTTGCTCGCCGCCTGTACCACGACTACGCGAAAGACCAGCCGATTTTCGACTACCACTGCCACTTACCGCCGCAGCAGGTTGCCGAAAATTACCGTTTCAAAAACCTGTATGATATCTGGCTGAAGGGTGACCACTATAAATGGCGCGCAATGCGCACCAACGGCGTGGCCGAGCGCCTGTGTACCGGTGACGCGACCGATCGCGAGAAGTTCGACGCCTGGGCCGCTACCGTGCCGCATACCATCGGGAACCCGCTTTACCACTGGACGCACCTCGAACTGCGTCGTCCGTTTGGTATCACCGGCAAGCTGTTGTCTCCCGCCACTGCGGATGAAATCTGGGACCAGTGCAACGAACTGCTGGCGCAGGATAGCTTCTCGGCGCGCGGCATCATGAAGCAGATGAACGTGAAAATGGTGGGCACCACCGACGATCCGATCGACTCTCTGGAGCACCACGCGGTTGTTGCGAAGGACAGCACGTTTGACATCAAGGTGCTGCCAAGCTGGCGCCCGGATAAAGCCTTCAACATCGAGCTGGCAACCTTTAATGACTACATGGCGAAGCTGGCGGAAGTGTCTGATACCGACATCCGCCGTTTTGCCGATCTGCAATCTGCGCTGACCAAACGTCTGGATCACTTCGCCGCACACGGCTGTAAAGTTTCTGACCACGCGCTGGACGTGGTGCTGTTCGCGGAATCCAACGAAGCCGAACTGGACAGCATTCTGGCGCGCCGTCTCTCCGGCGAACAGTTAAGCGAGCATGAAGTCGCCCAGTTCAAAACGGCGGTGCTGGTGTTCCTCGGCGCGGAATATGCCCGTCGCGGCTGGGTGCAGCAGTACCACATCGGCGCGCTGCGTAATAACAACCAGCGTCAGTTCAAACTGCTGGGCGCGGACGTGGGCTTCGACTCCATCAACGACCGCCCGCTGGCGGAAGAGCTGTCTAAGCTGCTGAGCAAACAGAACGAGCAAAACCTGCTGCCGAAAACCATTCTTTACTGCCTGAACCCGCGCGATAACGAAGTGCTGGGCACCATGATCGGCAACTTCCAGGGGGAAGGCATGCCGGGCAAGATGCAGTTCGGCTCCGGCTGGTGGTTCAACGATCAGAAAGACGGCATGGAGCGTCAGATGACGCAACTGGCGCAGCTCGGTCTGTTAAGCCGCTTCGTGGGTATGCTGACCGACAGCCGCAGCTTCCTGTCCTATACCCGTCATGAATATTTCCGCCGCATTCTGTGCCAGATGATTGGCCGCTGGGTGCACGCGGGTGAAGCGCCAGCGGATCTCCAGCTGCTGGGCGACATGGTGAAAAACATCTGCTTTAACAATGCGCGTGACTACTTCGCCATTGAACTGAACTAGGCCGTTTGAGGTTGATATGCAATACATCAAAATCCATTCGCTGGATAACGTTGCCGTCGCGCTGGCAGATTTAGCCGAAGGGACGGAAGTTACCTTCGACAACCAGTCGGTAACGTTACGCCAGGCCATTGGACGTGGACATAAGTTTGCCCT
Organism: Enterobacter genomosp. S; assembly: GCF_001631805.1. Lineage (NCBI taxonomy): Bacteria > Pseudomonadati > Pseudomonadota > Gammaproteobacteria > Enterobacterales > Enterobacteriaceae > Enterobacter > Enterobacter genomosp. S. The sequence continues at coordinate 172,070 of NZ_LVVA01000019.1, forward strand.
GATCCCCATCGCGAAAGGGGAGAACGTGGTAAAGTACGGTTTGCCCATCGGTCATGCGCTGGCGGATATTGCGCCGGGTGAATATATTCATTCGCACAATACCCGCACCAATCTCAGCGATCTGGACGAGTACAGCTATCAACCTGACTTCCAGCCAGAAGAAGGACAGGCGGCCGATCGTGAGGTGCAGATCTACCGCCGCGCCAGCGGCGAGGTGGGGATCCGCAATGAGCTGTGGATCCTTCCTACCGTCGGCTGCGTGAACGGGATCGCGCGCCAAATCCAGACGCGCTTCCTGAAAGAGACCAACGATGCTGAAGGCACCGACGGCGTGCACCTGTTCAGCCACACCTACGGCTGTTCGCAGCTGGGTGACGACCACATCAACACCCGCACCATGCTGCAAAACATGGTGCGCCACCCGAATGCGGGCGCGGTGCTGGTGATCGGCCTGGGCTGCGAGAACAACCAGGTGGATGCCTTCCGCGACACGCTGGGCGAATTTGACCCTGCGCGCGTGCACTTTATGGTGTGTCAGCACCAGGACGACGAAGTGGAAGCGGGCGTTGAACAGCTCCATCAGCTGTACGAGGTGATGCGCCACGACAGGCGCGAGCCGGGCAAGCTGAGCGAGCTGAAGTTTGGCCTGGAGTGCGGCGGATCTGACGGTCTTTCCGGCATTACCGCTAACCCAATGCTGGGCCGCTTCTCGGATTACGTGATTGCCAACGGCGGCACCACGGTGCTGACCGAAGTGCCGGAGATGTTTGGCGCGGAGCGCATTCTGATGAGCCACTGCCGCGACGAAGAGACGTTTGAGAAGACCGTCACCATGGTCAACGACTTCAAGCAGTACTTCATCGCCCATAACCAGCCGATTTATGAGAATCCGTCGCCGGGTAACAAAGCGGGGGGCATCACCACGCTGGAAGAGAAATCCCTCGGCTGCACTCAGAAAGCGGGGGCCAGCCAGGTGGTGGACGTGCTGCGCTACGGCGAACGGCTGAAAACCCACGGTCTGAACCTGCTGAGCGCGCCGGGTAACGATGCGGTCGCCACCAGCGCGCTGGCGGGGGCGGGCTGCCACATGGTGCTGTTCAGTACCGGTCGCGGTACGCCTTACGGCGGATTTGTGCCGACGGTGAAAATCGCCACCAACAGCGAGCTGGCGGTAAAGAAAAAGCACTGGATCGACTTTGACGCGGGCCAGCTGATCCACGGCAAGGCGATGCCGCAGCTGCTCGATGAATTTGTTGATGTCATCGTGGACATTGCCAGCGGCAAGCAAACCTGTAACGAGAAGAACGACTTCCGCGAGCTGGCGCTCTTTAAGAGTGGTGTGACGCTGTAAGCGTTATGTCGGGTGGCGCTAACGCTTACCCGACCTACGATATTCTGTAGGCCCGGTAAGGCGTAGCCGCCACCGGGCTTTTCTTTTTAACCTCGCAGCGCGTTCTTCGCTAAACGCGCGTCTTCCGCCTGACAGGCCGCAGCGGTGAACAGCACGTCGGTAGAGGAGTTCAGCGCCGTTTCGCAGGAATCCTGCAATACGCCGATAATAAAGCCGACCGCGACCACCTGCATGGCAATCTCGTTCGGGATACCGAACATATTGCACGCCAGCGGGATCAGCAGCAGCGAGCCGCCCGCCACGCCGGATGCGCCACAGGCGCACAGCGATGCCACCACGCTCAGCAGCAGGGCGGTTGGCAGATCGACAGGAATACCCAGAGTTTGCACGGCCGCCAGCGTCAGCACGGTGATGGTGATCGCCGCACCCGCCATGTTCACGGTTGCACCCAGTGGAATTGAAACTGAATACGTATCGCGATCCAGGTTCAGCTTCTCCGCCAGCGCCATGTTGACCGGAATGTTTGCCGCCGAGCTGCGGGTAAAGAAAGCGTATACGCCGCTCTCGCGCAGGCAGGTCAGCACCAGCGGATACGGGTTACGGCGGATCTGCCAGAACACCAGCAGCGGGTTGATCACCAGCGCCACCAGCAGCATACAGCCGACCAGCACCATCAGCAGCTGCGCGTAGCCCCACAGCGCGTCAAAGCCGGTTGTGGCCAGGGTAGACGACACCAGGCCGAAGATACCGATAGGCGCAAAGCGAATCACGACCTTCACGATAAAGGTCACGGCGTTGGACATGTCGTTGACCAGATTTTTCGTCGTTTCGTTGCCGTGACGCAGGGCGAAGCCCAGGCCGATCGCCCACACCAGGATGCCAATGTAGTTGGCATTCAGCAGGGCATCAATGGGGTTAGAAACCATGCTCATCAGCAGGCCGCGCAGCACTTCCACAATGCCTGAAGGCGGCGTAACGTCGCCCGCCGCAGAGGTCAGATGCAGCGTGGAGGGGAAGAGGAAGCTAAAGACCACTGCGGTCAGCGCAGCAGAAAACGTGCCCAGCAGATATAAAAAGAGAATCGGGCGAATGTTGGTTTTTTGTCCGTGCTGGTGATTGGCGATAGAAGCCATCACCAGCATCAGTACCAGCACCGGCGCAACGGCCTTCAGCGCGCCCACGAAAAGCGTTCCGAGAAGCCCCGTCGCTTCCGCGGCAGGTTTTGACACCAGCGCCAGCAGAATACCCAGAACCAGCCCTACCAGGATTTGTTTAACCAGGCTGCCCTGCGCCAGACGCGCAAGCAGGCCCTTAGATTGTGTGCTCATACTAAATTCCTAAGTGAAATTGTGTTCCATCCTGGATGTGCTCTAAGTCACATTTATTTCAGGATGTAAATATTTGTTTGCCTGGTTGAGTATCAAGGAAAGCGAGGAAAGGCGGAAGAGTAAAATGCTGGATTTTACGTGTTGCGTCATGTTTTTTAACTATTGATTAACGAAGGTGCCGGGTGACGCTTTCGTTTTTCACCCTCTCCCTGTGGGAGAGGGCCGGGGTGAGGGGATTACTCCGCCTGCTGCTTTTTATCGTGCTGGCGGTTAACCCAGGTATTGATAACCAGCGTCACCAGCAGAATGCCAAACACCACGCCGAGCGAAATGGCGATCGGGATATGGTAGAAATCGACAATCAGCATCTTGATACCAATGAAGACCAGAATCACCGACAGACCGTACTTCAGCATGGAGAAGCGCTCTGCCGCACCTGCCAGCAGGAAGTACATCGCACGCAGGCCGAGGATCGCAAACAGGTTCGAGGTCAGGACGATGAACGGGTCGGTGGTGACCGCGAAGATTGCCGGAATACTGTCCACCGCAAAGATAACGTCGCTCAGCTCGACCAGAATCAGCACCAGCAGCAGCGGGGTGGCGAACAGCAGGCCGTTCTTACGCACGAAGAAATGCTCGCTCTCGATCTTGTCCGTCATGCGCAGATGACCACGGATCCACTTCACCAGCGGCTTATCACCGATACCGGTATCGTCTTCTTTCGCCAGCGCCATTTTGACCCCGGTGAACAGCAGGAACGCGCCGAACACGTACAGCAGCCATTCAAACTGGGTAATCAGCCAGCTGCCGGCGAAGATCATGATGGTACGCAGGATGATGGCACCCAGCACGCCGTAGACCAGCACGCGGCGTTGCAGAGCCGCAGGCACGGCGAAATAGCTGAACAGCATCAGCCAGACGAAGACGTTATCAACCGCCAGCGCTTTTTCAATCAGATAGCCGGTGAGGAAGGCGAGTGCCTGAGGATCCGCCACCGCACGGCCTTCGGTTGAGGCCAGGTACCACCAGAAGACGGCGCAGAAGAGGAGTGAGAGGGATACCCATACCAGCGACCAGACGGCGGCTTGCTTGACGCTCATGCCATGCTCGCCGCGACGACCCTGCAAAAAGAGGTCGATTGCCAGCATGATGAGCACGACTACCGCGAATCCGCCCCACAGCATTGGAGTGCCGACAGAATGCATACTATTTTCCTTACACATAAAAAAACAAAAACGGCTATGGTCAGAAGACGATAGCCGTTAGCTTTTTATGCATAGACCTCGCCTTCCGGCAAGGTCTCACTTACAACCACGAAGGTTGCCCGGCGACCGGATGCGGTTTTGCACGCATCGTAATGACGATCCACCGGCGAAGAAGTTACTCCCCTTTGCAGGTAACAAAATATGTCAGACCATCGATTTCGTCAATGCTCTGCACGGTTTCATTACACAGCTTTACGCGACGGCTTCCACATTCACGCCGTCTGCGGGGAACACCACGCCGGTCTGTCGGCGGATCTCCGTTTGCAGCTTCGCCGTGGTGCGGCTGATCGCCAGCCCAGGGTGGTTCACTTCGTTGTCTTCTACCAGACGGGCGAAGACCTCTGCCTCATAAAGCATAGTGTTAATATGCTGAGGCTGCGTCAGCTCCTGCGCTTTTCCGCCGCGAGGGACGATGCTGAGCTTCTGGCATTCGGAGATTTTTTCGATTACCAGCGAGCCGTCTTCGCCCTGAATTTCGCTTGGCAGCACGGAGTCGCTGACCTTCGAGTGCTGCAACGTCACGCTGAAATCACCGTAGTCCAGCACCACGATACCGTGGGCGTCCACGCCGCTCTCCAGCAGGCTGGCGGTGGCCGTCACGCCGTGCGGCTCACCCCATAGCGCGACCGCAGAGGCCAGACAGTAAAAACCGATATCCATAATTGAGCCATTCGAGAAGGCCGGGTTAAAGGTATTCGGGTTTTCGCCGTCCAGATAGCGCTGGTATCGCGAGGAATACTGGCAGTAGTTGATAAAGGCTTTACGCACTTTGCCAATTTTTGGCAGGGACTGCTGCAACAGCAGGAAGTTCGGCAGGCTGGCGGTTTTGAACGCTTCAAACAGCACCACCTGGTTTTCCCGGGCAAGTTGAATGGCGGCTTCCACTTCATCAATATTGGAGGCCAGCGGCTTCTCGCAAATCACGTGTTTTTTGTGGCTGAGGAACAGCTTCGTTTGCGGGAAATGCAGAGAATTCGGGCTGGCGATATAGACCGCGTCAATGGCGTCGCTTTGCGCCATCTCATCGAGCGAGGTGAACAGATGTTCAACCAGGTAGTCATTCGCAAAACTCTGCGCCTGCTCAAGGCTGCGGGAATAGACTGCGGTGAGCTTATATTTGCCGGTTTCGTGGGCGGCGTCGACGAACTGGCGCGTGATCCAGTTCGTACCGATGACTGCGAAACGTATCATAAACGTTTACGTACTCCGTAGCAGGGAACTTAAAACCACTGTAGCACGTCATCATGACATTTCGCGTGCGCTACTGCGCATTACTCTTTAACGATAAATGCGTCAGCCACAGCCGGGTATCAAACTCCAGCTGGTGGTACTGTGGCTCCATGTGGCAGCACAGGGAATAGAAGGCTTTGTCGTGCTCTTTCTCTTTCAGGTGCGCCAGCTCGTGCACCACGATCATCCGCAGAAAGGCTTCCGGCGCGTTACGGAAAACGGTCGCCACGCGGATCTCCGCCTTAGCCTTCAGCTTGCCGCCCTGCACGCGGGAGATGGCGGTGTGCAGGCCGAGCGCATTTTTCAGCACGTGGATCTTGTTGTCGTACATCACCTTGTTGATCGGCGGGGCGCTTCTGAGATAACGGTTTTTCAGATCCTGCGTATACTGCCAGAGCGCCTTATCGGTCGCGAAATCGTGGGTGCCGGGATAGCGTTTTTCCAGCACCGCGCCGAGCTTCTGCTCGGCAATCAGGCTGCGAACCTGGGAAAGTAAATGCTCCGGGTAGCCCTGGAGATAAGTAAGTTGGTTCATCAACGCCCCAAATCGACAATAAAACGGGTATACTCACGCACCCTTTTCAGGGATACGCCAAATTTTACCATTCAGGAGGGCCGATGAGCCACTTAGACAACGGTTTCCGTTCACTCAACCTTAAACGTTTCCCGGAAACGGACGACGTAAACCCGCTTCAGGCGTGGGAAGCGGCGGATGAATATCTGCTGCAACAGTTGGATGAGACTGAAATCCGCGGCCCGGTTCTGATCCTGAATGACGCGTTTGGTGCGCTGGGCTGCGCGCTGGCGGAACACGCACCTTACAGTATCGGCGATTCTTACCTGAGCGAGCTGGCGACGCGTGAAAACCTGCGTCACAACGATATCGACGAATCCAGCGTGAAGTTCCTCGACAGCACCGCGGACTACCCGCAGGCGCCGGGCGTGGTGCTGATCAAAGTGCCCAAAACCATGGCGCTGCTGGAACAGCAGTTGCGCGCGCTGCGTAAGGTCGTGACGCCAGAAACGCGTATTATCGCGGGTGCGAAGGCGCGCGATATTCACACCTCGACGCTGGCGCTGTTCGAGAAAGTGCTCGGCCCGACCACCACCACGCTCGCCTGGAAAAAAGCGCGCCTGATCAACTGTACCTTTAGCGCGCCGGAACTGGCCGACGCGCCGGAGACGCTGAGCTGGAAACTGGAAGGCACCGACTGGACCATCCATAACCATGCGAATGTTTTCTCCCGCACCGGGCTGGATATTGGGGCGCGTTTCTTTATGGAGCATCTGCCGGAAAACCTGGAAGGGGAGATTGTCGATCTGGGCTGCGGCAACGGCGTGATTGGCCTGACGCTGCTGGCGAAGAATCCGGAAGCCAGCGTGGTGTTCAGCGACGAGTCGCCGATGGCGGTGGCCTCCAGCCGTCTGAACGTAGAAACCAACATGCCGGAAGCGGTGGATCGCTGCGAATTTATGATCAACAACGCACTCTCCGGCGTTGAGCCTTTCCGCTTCAACGCCGTGTTCTGCAACCCGCCGTTCCACCAGAAGCACGCCCTGACGGATAACGTCGCGTGGGAGATGTTCCACCACGCGCGCCGCTGCCTGAAAATCAACGGCGAGCTGTACATCGTGGCGAACCGCCACCTGGACTACTTCCACAAGCTGAAGAAGATCTTCGGCAACTGCGTCACCATTGCGACCAATAACAAGTTTGTGGTGCTGAAAGCGGTGAAGCTGGGGCGTCGTCGGTAAGATGGTTTTGCCTGGCGGCGCTGCGCTTGCACAGGCATACGGTTTTGTAGGCCCGGTAAGCGCAGCGCCACCGGGCAAGAAATCAAATCGCTAATGCCAATGTTGTTCCCTGAGCAATCGCCCGCCGCGCATCCAGCTCCATCGCCACATCGCACCCGCCAATCAAATGCACCGTTTTACCGGCTTCGCGCAGCGGATCGGCCAGATCGCGCTTCGGCTCCTGTCCGGCACATAAAATCACATGATCCACGCGTAGCAGCTGCGGTTCACCACCGATCAGCACGTGCAGCCCGTCGTCATCGATCTTCTGGTAGCTCACCGCCGGGATCATCTTCACCCCGCGCGAGAGCAGGGTGGCGCGGTGGATCCAGCCCGTGGTTTTGCCCAGCCCTTCGCCCGGCTTGCTGGCCTTACGCTGGAGCATCACGATCTGACGCGGGCTTTTCGGCAGCTGTGGACCTTCCGGGCGCAGGCCCCCGGACTGACTGAGGCTGGTATCAATGCCCCATTCCACGCAAAACTCGGCGATGTTCTGGCTGGTGGCCTCGCCCGGCTGGCTTAAATACATTGCGGTATCAAAGCCAATGCCGCCGCAGCCGATAATCGCCACCTTCTCGCCAACGGGCGCTTTGTCGCGCAGTACGTCCAGATAGCTCAACACCTTCGGATGATCGATGCCCTCGATCGCAGGCGTGCGTGGTGCGATCCCGCTCGCGAGGATCACCTCGTCGAAGTCGATGAGATCCGCCGCGTTGACAAACTGGTTAAGCCGCAGATCAACGCCCGTCAGGTCGATCATCCGGCGGTAGTAGCGCAGGGTTTCATAGAACTCCTCTTTGCCGGGGATCTGTTTGGCGATATTAAACTGCCCGCCAATTTCACCGGCGGCATCAAACAGCGTCACGCTGTGTCCGCGCGTGGCGGCATTGACTGCAAACGCCAGGCCAGCGGGGCCGGCACCCACGACGGCCAGACGTTTTTGACTGACCGCCGGGACGACCGGCATTTTGGTTTCATGGCAGGCACGGGGGTTCACCAGGCATGAGGTGACTTTGCCAACGAAGATCTGATCCAGACACGCCTGGTTACAGCCGATGCAGGTGTTGATCTCATCCGCACGGTCGCTTTGCGCTTTAGAGAGCAGTTCAGCATCCGCGAGGAACGGACGCGCCATCGAGACCATATCGGCATCGCCGCGTGAGATCACATCGTCCGCCACCTGCGGGTCGTTAATGCGGTTAGTGGTGACCAGCGGAACGGAAACTTTGCCCTTCAGCTTGCGCGTTACCCAACTGAACGCCGCGCGCGGCACCGGTGTGGCAATGGTCGGAATGCGCGCTTCGTGCCAGCCAATTCCGGTGTTGATAATCGTGGCGCCTGCGGCTTCAATCGCCTGCGCCAGCTGCACGGTTTCGTCGAACGTGCCGCCGCCCTCCACCAGGTCGAGCATCGACAGGCGGAAGATAATAATAAAATCCGCACCCGCACGTTCACGCACCGCACGCACCACCTCCACGGCAAAGCGCATCCGGCGGGCATAGTCGCCGCCCCATTCATCGTCGCGCTGGTTGGTGCGGGCGGCGAGGAACTCGTTAATCAGATAGCCTTCAGAGCCCATCACCTCCACGCCGTCGTAACCCGCCTCGCGCGCCAGCGCGGCGCAGCGAGCAAAATCGTCGATCAGCGCCAGGATCTCGTCGTGGCTGAGGGCGTGAGGAGTATAGCGGTTAATCGGCGCCTGAATAGCCGATGGCGCAACCAGTTTTGGCTGATAGCTGTAGCGCCCGGTATGCAGAATTTGCAGGGCGATTTTGCCGCCTTCGTTATGCACCGCGTCCGTGACAATGCGGTGATGCGGCAGCTGTGTCGCATCATTCAGAACTGCGCCGCCCTCCATCGTCACGCCTGAAGGGGCAGGGGCTACGCCGCCGGTGACAATCAGCGCCACCCCGTGGCGGGCGCGTTCGGCATAGAAGGCTGCCAGGCGCTCGGCTCCGTCCGGACGCTCTTCCAGCCCGGTGTGCATCGAGCCCATCAGCACGCGGTTTTTGAGGGTGGTAAACCCCAGATCGAGGGGGGCGAATAGCGACGGGTAGCGGCTCATAGTCTCTTCCAGTGTAAAATTATTGTTATGTGGTCGGATGAGTTACTAATTTAGCCAGCGGCAGCAGAAAGGTAAAAGCGGGATCGAATGATTGTGATAGATCTCAAAGAACTTCCCCGGTGGCGCTACGCTTACCGGGGCTACAAAACCCCAGGACGGATAAGCGCAGCGCCATCCGGCGTTATTTACGGCGTCGCTGCCCGCGCTAACCCCGGCGCCTGCCACATCGAGGTCGTCAGCCCGCTGTCCACCAGGCCGAGCTGGTCGGCGTACACCGCCTGCCACTTCTCCATCATGCCGTCGTACAGCTCACGGTGCTGCGGGTTTGGCGTAAACTCGCGGCTCCACTTCACCAGCCGCTCGCCCGTCGAGGCCATATCCGCAAACAGCCCCGCGCCCGTTCCGGCGGCAATGGCGCAGCCGAGCGCCGTTGCCTCTTTGACTTCCGGCACGCGCACCGGCAGGCCGGTGACGTCGCTTAAAATCTGGCTCCACAGGGCGCCCTTCGCGCCGCCGCCCGCAAACACCAGGCTATCAAACGTCACGCCGGAGAAGCGCGAAATCTGCGCCAGGTTGCAAGCCGAGACGATTGCCGCGTTCTCCTCCAGCGCGCGGAACAGCGTCGCTTTGTTGCACTTTTCCGGGTCGATGGAGAGGTTAATAAACGACGGCGCAGCGTGGTACCACTGCTTAAAATGCATCGCGTCGGAAAAGATTGGCATTACGCCGTGGGAGCCAGCGGGCACGCGGTTCGCCATCTCTTCCAGCAGGGAATAGGTGTCCATCCCCATCCGCTCGGCAATCAGCTTTTCCTCGGCGCAAAAGGCGTCGCGGAACCAGCGCATGGTCAGCCCTGTAAAGAAGCTGATCGACTCCGCCTGTGCCATGCCGGGGATAACGTGCGGGTTCACGCGGATGTTCATCTCAGGATCGGTGCGCACCTGCGGCAGGTTAACCACCTGCTGCCAGAAGGTGCCGCCCAGCACCGCCGTTTGTCCGGCGCGGACCACGCCCAGCCCAAGGCAGCCCAGCTGCACATCGCCGCCGCCCATCACGACCGGCGTGCCCTCGCGTAAACCGCTCTGCTGTGCGGCTTCTTTCGTGATGGCCCCCAGCACGGTGCCGGTCTCTTTCACCGGCGAGAGAATATCGGCGCGCAGCCCGGCCATGTCGAGCAGCGCCGGACGCCAGTCGCGTGAAAAGAGATCCAGCATGCCGGTGGTGCCCGCGTTAGACGGATCGACCGCCAGCTCGCCGGAGAGCTTTGCCGCCAGCCAGTCGCTGATCATGGTGATAGTGGCGGCCTTACGATAAATATCCGGGCGATGGTGCGCCAGCCAGAGCAGGCGCGGCATGGCGCTAAGGGCAAGCGTCTGGCCGGAAACGTCATACACTTCGGATTCAAAACGGTAGTCGTGGATCTCTTTGAGTTCAGCCACCTCGCGGCTGGCGCGGGCGTCGACGTTGGCGCAGGCCCAGATGGCCTCGCCGCTGCGGTCGTACAGCACGATCCCTTCGCGCATCGAACAGCAGGCGACGGACTGAATATCCGCCGCGCTCAGGCGCGCGCGCTCCAGCGCCTGCTGAATGCACCGGCAGGCCAGCTGCCAGTTGGTGTTGAGGTCGAACTCCATTGAGCCCGGCACGTTCTCCACGCTCAGGTGCTTCCACTCGGCCTGGCCGACGGCAATCTGGTTGCCCTGTAAATCGAAAATCACGGCGCGAATGCTGCCTGTCCCTGCATCTAACGCTAAAAGGTAACTCATGAGCTTGCCTCGCTGTTAGCGCAGGGCGACTCTTATTCGGCCAGAGCCAGCACCGCGCGGGCTGTCGTCTCTTCCGTCACCAGGCCATTAATACGGCGACCTTTCAGTGCGGCATAAATCGCATCGGCTTTCTCTTCCCCTCCGGCCACGCCGACGATGGTGGGCAGTTGCGCCAGTTCATCGAGCGTGACGCCCAGCAGTTCTTTGTGGATCTCCAGCTCCTCGACGCATTCCCCTTCGGCGTTAAGGAAATAGCCGAGGATATCGCCCACCGCCCCTTTACGGGCGTACATCAGCTGTTCACCTTCGCTGATATAGCCGGAGCGCAGTATCGTCGCGTCACGGCGCTGGTTCACGGAACCAATGCCGACCACCGCCACGTCAGCGGCGGTCGCGGCGAGGATCACGTCCCGCACGCTGGTTTCGCGCTTTAAGATCCCGGCGACTTCTGCGGATGACACGCGAAGCGGGGCGGGGATCATGCTGACGCTACAGGCCGCATCCAGCTGGCCGATACCGGTCATATATGGCCCCACGCCGCCGGAAAGCGTCACCAGGCGGATCTGCTGCGAGCTGATAAAGCCGCTTAAGTGTTGCAGGCTGCTCATGGTGGTTTCACCGAACCCCACCGCCAGCAGCTGGCCGGGCTCCAGCACGCCCATCAGCGACTGCGCCGCGCCAATGCCCAGTCGCACGTTCATCGGCGGGGTATTTAAGGCAGGCATCACGCGCACCAGCTTCAGCCCAAAGCGCTGCTGAAGCTCGGTTTCCAGCGACAGGCAGCCCTCGTAGCGGGAGTTGATCTGCACGCGGATCACCCCGGACTGGCGGCCTTTCTCCAGCAGGCGGGAGATCTTCAGGCGCGGCAGCCCGAGCCGTTCGCCGATATCGTTCTGGGTCAGCCCGTCGTGGTAGTAGCACCAGGCCACGCGCGCCACCAGCTCTTCTTCCGCCAGTGCCAGCCCGGCAAACCGTCCTTCTTCCGCAGTGCGTTTATCGCTCATAATTGAACTCTTATAAAAATTTAGATCATATGTTCGTAATGGCGCGGCGTGAAAATGTGAGCCACGCGGCAAAACGGATCTTTTAGATCGTTTCTGGTTAATCTGAATCTCAATCGATAAAACTGTGATCCCTGCACGGTTGTAAATATAGTTCACCGTCTACGCTTTTGAACATTATTAAATCTAAAAATCATTTGTTCAATAGCGGAGCGATGATGACACCACTTCTCAACGCGCGAAATATCAGCAAGCAGTTCTCAGGCGTGCCGGTCTTAAAAGGCATTGATTTCACGCTGCTTGCGGGGCAGGTGCACGCGCTGATGGGCGGTAACGGCGCGGGAAAATCGACGCTAATGAAGATCATCGCCGGGGTGGAAACGCCGGATAGCGGTGAACTTTCGGTTGCGGGCGAGTCTTTTGCACGGCTTACCCCGGCGCAGGCGCACCGGTTAGGTATTTATCTGGTACCGCAGGAGCCTCTGCTTTTTCCCAACCTGACGGTGCGGGAAAACATCCTGTTCCGCCTGCCGCGAGAGCGCGATCGGGAAAAACGCCTGGCGGAGAAACTCCAGCAGCTGCAATGTCAGCTTAACCTTGATGCAACGGCCAGCACCCTGGAAGTGGCGGACCAGCAGATGGTTGAGATCCTGCGCGGGCTGATGCGCAACGCCAGAATTTTGATCCTCGACGAGCCCACGGCCTCGCTGACGCCCGGCGAAACCGAACGGCTGTTTCGCCAGATCCGCGCCTTACAGGCGTTCGGCGTCGGGATCGTCTTTATCTCGCATAAGCTGCCGGAAATCCGCACGCTGTCGAGCCACGTTTCGGTGATGCGCGACGGCGCGGTGGTGCTCAGCGGCGAAACCGCCCAGTTTGACGACAGCGCCCTGATCGCCGCCATGACGCCGGTTAGCCGCGAAAAAGGCTTAAGCGATGCGCAAAAGCTGTGGCTGGCGCTACCGGGCAATCGCCGCACCCAGCCGCAGGATTTTCCGGTGCTGCGCGTGGAAGATCTCACCGGAGAGGGCTTTATCGATCTCAGCCTGGAGATTTACGCCGGGGAGATCGTCGGCCTTGCCGGACTGGTCGGATCCGGGCGCACTGAGTTTGCCGAAACGCTCTACGGCCTGCGTCCCGTACGCGGCGGACGAGTGTGGCTGGAGAGCCGGGAGATCACCTCCGATCCGGTGGGTTCACGTCTGGAAAAAGGGCTGGTTTATCTGCCGGAAGACAGGCAGGTGTCCGGCCTGTTTCTCGACGCGCCTGTCCGCTGGAACACGGTGGCGCTGAACGAGCCGTCGCTCTGGCAGCAGCGAAAGCGGGAGTCTGCGGTGGTGGAGCGCTATCACCGTGCGCTGGGGATCAAGCTCAACCATGCGGATCAAACCGTGCGCACGCTCTCCGGCGGCAACCAGCAGAAGGTGCTGCTGGCACGCTGTCTGGAGGCCAATCCTTTATTGCTGATCGTCGATGAGCCGACACGCGGCGTGGACGTGTCGGCGCGTGCCGATATCTACCAGCTCATTAAAAGCGTGGCGGCGCAGAATGTTGCGGTGCTGATGATCTCAAGCGATCTCGATGAATTCCCCGGCCTCGCGGACCGCGTGCTGGTGATGCATCAGGGCGTACTCAGCGGCGAGCTGCCGCGCCACGCCGTCAGTCTCGATCGGATGATGGCGCTGGCGTTTGGAGGACAATCATGAAGATCTTACTCAAAAACCGCGAGCTGAGCGCGTTTCTCGCCATTCTGGCGCTGTTCGCCGTGCTGGTGGCGCTGAATCCGTCCTACTTCAGCCTGCAAACGCTGGGGATGATCTTCGCCAGCGCGCAGATCCTGATCCTGCTGGCCATCGGCGCGGCGCTAGTGATGCTGACCCGCAATATCGACGTCTCCGTGGGCTCGACCGTCGGGCTGTCCGCGATTGCCGTCGGCGTGGCGCTCAACGGTGGCTACAGCCTGCCGGTATCGATACTTTTTGCGCTGTCGATTGGCGCGCTGGCGGGGGCGTTCAACGGTTTTCTGGTGGTGGGGCTGCGCATTCCGGCGATTGTCGCCACCCTCGGCACGCTGGGGCTGTACCGCGGCGCGATGCTGCTCTGGACGGGCGGAAAGTGGATTGAGGGTTTGCCGCCGGGGCTGAAATCTCTCTCCGCGCCTGCCGCCATCGGCATTTCACCGCTCGGCGTGGGAGTGTTGATTCTCGTTGTCGTTGGCGCGTGGGGGCTATCGCGCACCGCGTTCGGGCGTGATTTTTACGCGGTGGGGGATAACCTCGCCGCCGCGCGCCAGCTGGGCGTGGCGGTGAACCGCACGCGCATGATCGCCTTCACCCTCAACGGCATGCTGGCGGCCTGCGCCGGGATTGTATTTGCCGCGCAGATCGGCTTTGTGCCCAACCAGACCGGCAGCGGGCTGGAGATGAAAGCCATTGCCGCCTGCGTGCTCGGCGGCATTTCACTGCTGGGCGGCACCGGCACGCTGGTCGGTGCGTTCCTCGGCGCGTTCTTCCTGACGCAAATCGACACCGTGCTGGTGCTGTTCAGGCTTCCGGCGTGGTGGAATGACTTCATCGCCGGGCTGGTGCTGCTGGGCGTGCTGGTGCTCGACGGGCGGCTGCGCCAGGCGCTGTCACGCCATCAGCGGGCGCTGAAGTACGGCCGGTTCCAGCCTGGCAACAGAGGGGGAAAGCACGTTACCCCGTTTCCCAAACGCAACAAAGAGGTGGCGTAAATGAGGCTCAACTGGGAAAGCGCGCTGCTGATATTGCTGGTACTGGAGATCCTGCTCTTCGGCGCCATTAACCCGCGCATGCTCGACGTTAACATGCTGCTGTTCAGCACCAGCGATTTCATCTGCATCGGCATCGTGGCGCTGCCGCTGACGCTGGTGATTATCAGCGGCGGGATCGACATTTCGCTGGGCTCCACCATCGGCCTGTGCGCCATCGCGCTGGGGGTGATGATGCAGGCGGGGTGGCCCATGACGATCGCCGTTCCGCTGACGCTGCTGCTTGGCCTGCTGTGTGGGCTGGTGAATGCGGCGCTGATCCACTACACCGGCATTAGCCCTTTAGTCATTACCCTCGGCACGCTCTACCTCTACGGCGGCGGCGCGCTGCTGCTCTCCGGCATGGCGGGGGCGACGGGCTACGAGGGCATCGGCGGCTTCCCGGACGGTTTTACCGCGTTCGCCAACCTCACGGTGCTGGGGCTGCCGATCCCGCTGGTGCTGTTCGCGGTGATTACCGCCTTTTTCTGGCTGATTACCCATCGCGGGCGCTTTGGCCGCCATCTGTTTTTAATCGGCCAGAATCCGCGCGCGGCGCGCTATGCGGCGCTGTCGGTGAACGGCATGCCCTACGCGCTGTACGGTCTGGTCGGCGTGGCGTCGGCGGTGGCCGCGCTGGTGATGGTCTCCTATTTCGGCTCTGCGCGTTCGGATCTGGGGCGCGATTTGCTGATGCCCGCGCTCACCGCCGCCGTACTCGGCGGGGCAAATATTTACGGCGGTTCAGGGTCGGTGCTGGGTACGGCGCTGGCGGCGCTGCTGGTGGGGTATCTCCAGCAGGGATTACAGATGGTCGGCATCCCGAACCAGGTGTCGAGCGCGCTGTCGGGGGCGCTGCTGGTTGTGGTGGTGATGGGACGTTCGCTAAGTCTGCACCGCGAATGGGTGCGATCTCTCTTCAGAAAACTATCCGGAGCGTAAGATGAAAACAAAACTGCTCGTCCTGGCAATGGCCCTCAGCTTCGCTTCGGCGCAGGCGGCGGACCGCATTGCCTTTATCCCAAAGCTGGTGGGCGTGGGTTTCTTCACCAGCGGCGGCAACGGCGCGAAAGAGGCGGGGAAAGATCTTGGCGTGGACGTGACCTACGACGGCCCGACAGAGCCGAGCGTTTCCGGCCAGGTGCAGCTCATCAACAACTTTGTCAACCAGGGCTATAACGCCATTATCGTCTCCGCCGTGTCGCCGGACGGTCTCTGCCCGGCGCTGAAGCGTGCGATGCAGCGCGGCGTGAAGGTTCTGACCTGGGATTCCGATACCAAACCGGAGTGCCGCAGCATTTATATCAACCAGGGGACGCCGGAACAGCTCGGCGGCCTGCTGGTGGAGATGGCGGGCAAACAGGTCACCAAGCCGAATGCCAAAGTGGCGTTCTTCTACTCCAGCCCAACCGTCACCGACCAGAACCAGTGGGTGAAAGAGGCGAAGGCCAAAATCGAGAAAGATCACCCCCAGTGGCAGGTCGTGACCACCCAGTTTGGCTATAACGACGCCACTAAATCTCTGCAAACCGCCGAGGGGATCTTAAAAGCGTATCCGGATCTGGACGCGATCATTGCGCCGGACGCCAACGCCCTGCCGGCGGCGGCGCAGGCGGCGGAGAACCTGAAGCGGGAAGGGGTGGCGATTGTCGGCTTCAGCACGCCGAACGTCATGCGTCCGTACGTTGAGCGCGGGACGGTGAAAGCCTTCGGCCTGTGGGATGTCGTACAACAGGGCAAAATTGCGGTCAATGTCGCCGATCGTCTGCTGAAAAAAGGCGATCTTAACCCTGGCGACAGCGTGGACGTAAAAGGTATCGGCGCGCTGAAGGTGGAGCCGAACAGCGTGCAGGGATATCAGTATGAGGCGAAGGGCAACGGCATCGTGCTGCTGCCGGAGCGGGTGGTGTTCACCAAAGAAAACATCAGCAAATACGATTTCTGACGGGGGAGCAAATGGCTGATTTAGACGACATCAAAGATGGCAAGGATTTCGGCATCGGCACGCCGCAGCAGAATGTGCCGTTCACGCTGAAGGGCTGCGGCTCGCTGGACTGGGGCATGCAGTCCCGCCTGGCGCGCATCTTTAACCCGCAGAGCAACCGCACGGTAATGCTGGCCTTTGACCACGGCTACTTTCAGGGGCCGACCACCGGCCTTGAGCGTATCGATCTCTCCATCGCCCCGCTGTTTGGCGAAACCGACGTGCTGATGTGTACCCGTGGCATTCTCAGGAGCCAGGTGCCCGCCGCGACAAACAAACCGGTGGTGCTGCGCGCCTCCGGCGGTAACTCCATTCTGGGCGAGCTGTCGAACGAGTGCGTGGCGGTGGCGATGGAGGATGCCCTGCGCCTGAACGTCTGCGCGGTGGCGGCGCAGGTGTACATCGGAAGCGAGTTTGAGCATCAGTCTATCAACAACATCATCAAGCTTGTCGATGCAGGGGCACGCTACGGCATGCCAACGCTGGCGGTAACGGGCGTCGGCAAGGAGATGGCGCGTGACGCGCGCTACTTCTCGCTCGCCAGCCGCATCGCCGCCGAAATGGGGGCGCAGTTCGTCAAAACCTACTACGTGGACGAGGGCTTTGAAAAAGTGACCGCCAGCTGCCCGGTGCCGATCGTTATCGCCGGGGGCAAAAAGCTGCCGGAGCTCGAGGCGCTTGAGATGTGCTGGCGGGCGATTGATCAGGGGGCGTCCGGCGTGGACATGGGGCGCAATATCTTCCAGTCCAGCGCGCCGCTCGCCATGCTGAAAGCGGTGAAAAAAGTGGTTCACGAGAACGTGAGCGCCCGGGAGGCGTTCACGTTCTGGCAGGAAGAGAAACAGGGAGAAGCAAAATGAACGTGACTCTGGTTGAGATTAACATCAAGCCCGAGCGGGTGGACGAGTTCCTGGAGGTGTTTCGCGCCAACCACGAGGGAGCCATCAGGGAGCCGGGAAACCTGCGCTTTGACGTGTTGCAGGACCCGAGGGTGAAAACTCGGTTCTTTATCTACGAGGCCTACAAAGACGAAGAGGCGGTGCTGGCGCATAAGCAAACCCCGCACTATCTGGCGTGCGTGGATAAGCTTGAGGATCTGATGTCGGAGCCGCGTAAGAAACGCAGTTTTGTGGGGCTGTTGCCGGAGTAATTTAATGCCCGATGACGCGCTCATGCACGTCATCGGGCATCCTGGCTTATCCTTTGGCTTTCTGGATCGCCATGATTAATGCATCGGAAGAGACGTTTCCTGACATCACGCTAATGCGCTGAATGACTGGATCTTTTTCCTGGGGTAAAACCACAAACGCCGGCGCGTTGGCAAAACCGATCTGCTTCACGAGCTTCACATTGTCCTTTAACACTGTGTTTGCCGACCCGGCCGAAGGCAATTTTTTAAAGATAAAACGGATATCCGGGTTGGCATGGATAAGCGTTTCTGTGACGTTGCAGTTCACGCATTGCTCATCTACAAAAGACACCACGGCGACTTTTGCGTTGGCGGGCCCGACAACAGGATCGCCGCCAGCAAGCAGCTGCTCGCGATGGAGGATGACATTTTGCACCATGGCCTGTTGTTGCGCTATCTCCTGACGCTGGCGAAGGCTTTCCCCTGCCGCAACTAAAAATTCAGGATGTTCAGCGAGATAGGTAGAGACAATTTCACCCATTTTTTCAGGATGGGCGGCGAAATACGCTTCGGCGGCTTTTCCTGTTTGTTCAATCTGCTGTGGCGTCGCTTGCTCTGCCTGCGCTGCGGCTGAGAAAGTCAGGGTCGCGGCCAGCAGAAGCGAAAGGCGACGAAGGGAGGTTGAAACTTCCATTGATGTTATTCCGTAAAAGAGAGAGACGGGACCAGGACGCTACGAACAGGCATAATGCGTCCATAGTCATTAATCGCTTGCCAGCGCACCTGGCATACCCCTGGGTCTGGACAACCCTCGAGCGCACGCTCGCTAAAAGGGGCGACAAGGCCGCCATCAGCGATGCGCTTACCGCCGAGGCTGAGCTGATAAAGCGTGATGTAGTAAGGCGTCGGATTATTCACAACGACGTTATTTTTGTTTCGTGACCAGCGTAAGGCCTGATAAGCATCATCGGGATTGCCGGTGAGCCCGGTGGGCCGATAAAAAAGTTTAAAGCGTGAACGTACCGCCGTTTGCACACCCGTGGTGTGCGGATTAGCGGAAGGGATCGCCGCAACGTTTAACGTGAACAGCGTTTCCCGGTTCTCGGGTAACTTTCCTCCCGTAAATATCAGCCGAATCGTGTTTTCGCGTTGCGGACGCAATGAGAACAGCTGCGGCGTGGCCACAAATGCGGATTGAACCCCGTGTGGGGCATCCGCCCCAGTCCACAGGCCACCCGGCTCGACTTTGGTGTAGATCAGATACGATTCGTCAGAAGGGTTACGCACGGAAAAGCTGATCGATTTCTCACGTTCCGGATAGACGAACCGCGTTCCGCCGATCACCACGCCAGCTTGCGCCTGAAGCATAATGGTAAAGAGAAAAAAGAGAAGCAGGATCTTCGCCGGATAAACACACTTACGCATAATTGAGAATAAAGGTTGTCGTCGCATTTGCCGTTCCCGTGGTGACCTTGTTTGCGGTGGCAACATAGCGGGCGTAAAACTGGAGAGTCGCGTCGCTTTGATTAGGAATAATCATCGTCTTCTGGCTTTTACTTCCCATAGAGATGAGCGACTTGTCCTGGTTGTAAATTCCTACGCCGATACCGGTTGCGTAGCCTTCACCGCCGATGAGCGTCAGTAAATCCGGGTTTGCTGTATCGGGTGTGCCGTCAAAGGTAATACTGACTGAGCCTTCTGTTCCGGCACAGTTTTCCACATTAATAGCAAACGGATGATAATCAGCGCCCATACCTGACTGGGTGAAATATTTACTTTGCACGCTGTCCATTGTGACGGTCAGATTCTGAGAATCAGGCGCGATACTGCACGTCTTTTTATGGATCACGCCAGTGATATAAATTGTACCGTCGTGCGCCAGTGTACGCGCTGAAAAAAATGGCACCAGAAAAAGCGCGGTGAATATTATTGTGAATAACTTTTTCATTTCCGCATCCTACTGATAGAGCAGATCAAAATACATGATGGCCGTAGCATTCCCTGTCGTAACCTCGGGCAGGGTCGATTTGTACCGTAAATTAAACGTCAGGCTATTATCTCCCTGCTTTAAGGGATAAATTTCGGATTCCGTATTATTTATTTTAATAGGATTCATTCCGGCATTGAGAAGCTCTACGCCAATGCCCGTTGCCATTTCGCCAGCCGTTCCTTTACCCGTATCGCTGAGCGCCAGCAGGTCCGAGTTATTGGTATCCGGCATACCGCTGAACCAGATTTTTGTCCCCTGAATGGCGCGTGAACAATTTTTAAGATCGATAGTGAACGCTTTTTCCGGCGTCGTTGTTCCGGTTGCGGGAAATTCAGATATATCGAATGCGCCTAAATCAACCGTTTGTTCTTTACTGTTCACATCAACTTCACACGATTCGCCGATAATTGTGCCGTATATCTGGAGGTTAACTGTAAAACCCTCATCGGCGTACGTTGTTGCTATGCCAGAGAACAGCGTCGCCAGGGCGACAAAATACAAGACTCTCATTTTTCACCCTTACGCAAAATCGATACGTAAACAGGCCAGCGCAGTAAACAGACCTTCTGCCGGGGCCTTCCCTGTCGTGCTGATGGGGTAGGTTTTTAACGTGACATCAGCATGGCCCGAACTATCAGTAATAAAATCAGCGGTGCTGGAGGCGTCGTTAGGTATCATGACGGTGCCATTTTCGTTGGTTACCACCACGCCGACATCTTTATTATCCGTAGCGAGCGCCTGGCCAACGTTGCTGTCTGCGTTGGCGATCAGTCGAAGCGTGAGATGCGCAGGCGAAATCACGTCCGCATTACACTCGATGGGAACATTAAAGGTTTTTACCGGCGCGTTAGAAGGTTTCTCACCCGCTTTCGTGAATGAAGCACTGTTGAGTTTTCCCAGGTCAACCGTAATGATTTGTCCCGCATTAATGATGCAGTTTTGCGGCACCGTGACCGCGCCGCTGTATGTTATTTGATAAACAATATCATTCAACGGGTCGGTATTTTCGGTGGTGATATAAACATTAAACATCACTTTACTGGGGATGATGACCGTGCCGATAAAAGGTTTGATAATTTTTAACCGGAATACCAGGTTGGAGTCATATACCGGGAAAGGTATGTTCATATCCTCTTTATCCACCCTGTAATCTTTACCCATATGGATATAGTCTCCAGGCGGAAAATATTCACCAATTTCGGAATCGGTTATCCGCATCGCCCCTGCAATATAGATCGGGTCAAGATTCATATACTGCCACTGGTCTTCCGTGAAAATCACCGGGTAGGTATTCCTGTATGAGCGATAGGTACGAGAATCGCCATCCGGATGATAGTCACATATGGCGTTTACGCCCACATCCTGTGATTTAACCAGTTCAACTGCCTGCCCCAGCTGGTTTTGTTCTTTTGTCAGCGTGGCCGTCAGATCGTAATTCACATTCGTAATGCTGTGATCAAAGTTATGGCAGACCGCTGCCAGACTTTGCGTAGAAGCCGTAAGGCTGAGTAATAAAAAAATAATGCGTACTTTCACTTATCGGCACTCCGCTTTTAAACGCACGAGGGACTGCTTTGTTTCACTTAGCTTGTAAACGGCAACACATTTTTTATCATCTGTGTCGCCCCATTGCGCTGTCAGACTCCCTGTCTCGCCCAGCCCAGACAGATACGCTTCGCCGTTATCGCCTACGATGGTGTCCCCACCTTCATCGCTGCGCGTAACAACCGCGCCAAAGGGCACAGGGCGCCCGTTATGCATGAGTGCAATCATCGCGCGCGTTCCTGAGCGCGCCTTAAAGGTGGCGCGAACCAGGGCGCCCTGGGTTGGAACAACGTGGGTAACGGCCTCGTCAATGTCCAGATCGTCGCTGAGCGAGTTGGTGTTCAGCGCCATGCGGTTACGGTGGTATGCGCTGGCATACGGCACAACTGCATAACCTCGCCAGTCGGTGTGGATCCCGGGACCGTCTTCGACCTTCACGTTGCTTGCGCCCGGCGCGGCGATCAGGACATTGGTATCCCCCAACGGCTGGCTTAAGGTGATGCCGTTGCGATGCGCGACGATACCGCCGCTGAGGCCGTAGTTGATCTGTTGATAATCGCCATTGTTGCTGTAGTTGTACCCCAGGCTCGCATTACCGTAGGCACTATCATATTCCGTGCTGATGCTTCCACTGGCACCGGTATGTTGGTTCTGATATCCCTGCTGAACGCTGTAGCTGAGGTTATTGTCTTCAAGCAGCGTTCCGTTGATGCCGGCAGTATTATTGACCCTGCCGTCGTTATCGGTGCTCATGCCGTATGTGGCGTAAATGCTGTTTAAACGTTTGGTCACATCTCCACCTGGATGAAGCCACAGATTGAGCGGGAAGGAGAGCGTTAAAGAATAAATACGATCGCTTTCACTCATGCCAGGGGATTTATTGTAGTTGTAGGTCAGGTTATAGGTTACGCCCGCAACCGTTCCGCTATAACCCAGCTGAATAAGCGTATTTTTTTCGTCGGTATGCCAGTACGTTTGCTGGCTGCCGTTGAGGAAAATCGACCCGGCAGTGCCCAGCTGTTGTGAAATATTGGCCTGCAGCTTGCCGCGTTTGGTGTAGTACAGATTGTAATAATCGGTCCACACGGGCTGATTGTCGTCGGTGTGGTCGTTGGGATCGTCCTGGCCGACATAACCTTTCATTTGCTTATAGGTGGTTTCATCCAGGGTATAAAAACCGGATGTGGAATAGCGATAGCCTAACAGCTGGAAATTGGTGCCCATGCCGTTCAACGATTTTGCATATAAGAAACGTATTGACTGCCCGTTATGTGAGCTACCGTCGCTCAGTTCGCTTTGTGCGGAGGTGAGATCGGCCGATACGGCGCCAAAATTCCCCAGGTTCACTCCGGTACCCAACGCAAAGGCAGAGTATTTTTCCGTCAGCTGCGTACCACCGTAGACGGTGAATCCTTTTGGTAACCCCCAGATAAGCGTTCCCTGGACAAAGTTTGTGTCCTCCTGCTGATCGCTGTTGCTGCGATAGCGGGCCGCGGTGGCGGCATATTTGACGGTGCCTTCACGCTGTAAAACCGGAACCGCGGAATAGGGCACAGAGTAGCTGCTGATCGTTCCGTCAGATTCTTTGACCTCTACATTCAGGTCACCGCTGGAGGAGGTGGGGTACAGATCGTTAATGGCAAACGCCCCGGGCGGCACATAGCTTTGATAAATGGTGTAACCGTTTTGTTTGATGGTGACCTGGGCGTTGGATTTAGCGATCCCATGAATGGTTGGCGCAAAACCTTTCATACTATCAGGCAGCATGTTGTCGTCAGAATTGATCTGCACCCCGCGGAATGGCAGGCTGTCGAAGACATCCGAAGTGGTATAGTTTTCGCCGATGGTCAGCTTGCTTTTTAGCGGGATAACGGCACGTTCAACATAGGTTTTTATGTGTTCCCGGTTGGTATAGGTTTCTGAGCCGCTGCTGTTATAGCTCCATGTAGAGAAATCCCGCAGCCGCCACGGCCCCAGGTTTAATCCGCTGTTTAGTCCCAGAAAATAGTTGTCCGTCGTCGAACCATAATCACCGCTATTGTGACTATGCGAACCCGAAAAGTCATAATTTAGCATCAGGGCGTTGATGCCTTCGTCCCATTGCTCAGGGGGAATATACCCACGCGCGTTATTACGCAGCGCCGCTTGCGGAATACTGATATTCAGGCGCTGGTGTTCAAAATCAAAAAATGTGGTGGCAGCGGGAATGGCTGCCGGCAAATCGACACAGTTGCCCGCTTTTTCGTTCTTAAGACCGGGTAAGACATCGACATTTACCCCCATCGCATCAAGTGACTTATGCGAGAGGCAGGGCGTCAGCCCCGTATCGTCATCCGTAGGTGTTGAATTTTTGCGCACGTTAAACGTGACGTCGCGCGTGGCTAAAAAATTGTCATTCAGCCATACGTCCACGCGATAGACCCCTGGCGCCTGGCCCGCATTACTAAAACGTGATAAATCAGCAACCGCCGCAGGATCGCTTGAAAGAAAGGCAGGGTTGAAATAATAGCCCGCATCCGCATTAACGGATGCGAATGCGCCGAGCATGGCCAGCGTGAGAGGGGCCAAACGATGATTGACTATCCTTATCTGATACTTGCGAAACTTCATTTTTCTCTGCCTGCTTCAACGCGCTATGTTCTATATTTTTCCGGAAAAATTATGCTCCAGGGCATGTCTGAACAGGGGTGGTAGCACCGAAATCGTTAACGGTCTGGAACGTCACCTGGCTCCCGCTACTGGCAGGTAGATCAACGACCAGGATGTTCATTGGCGGAACCATGTTATTGGTTAACTTGGCGTTTCCCGCTTTGAATTGCACCAGCGACACGTAATAAGGCGACGCGTTTTTGATGGTCAACTTGCCGTTACTGATCGTGCAGCGCAGCGCCTTTGGCGCGTCAATTGACGGGGTAGGCAATTTTTTTGGGCGAATAAAAAGCTTAATGACGCTCTGGGTCGCAATCTGCAACGTATTTCCCTGCAACTTACTTTTATCCACAGCAGGGATAGCTTTGCTGTTGAAGTAAAAAACGCTTTCTCTGTCCTTAGGCAAATCTGGGCCTGCGTACATTATTCTGATGGTGTTTTCTTTTTTAGGATGCATAACAAAAAGCGGAGGCGTAACAATAAAGTCCGGGGACTTCGATTGATCGGCGTTCGCAACCCACGATTGCACCAGGAAAGCATTGCTTTGAGACGAGTTCGTAATAGGTAACGAAATCTGTTTATCACCCTGAGGGTAAATAATACGCGTTGCGCCCAGGCCTATCCCCCCAGCGTGAGCCGTAGTCAGCACCGTAGCCGCGAATAAAAAAGAATGCGTAATCAGCTTCGTTATCAAAGATATAGTATTAATTCGTTTCATTTATATATCACTTCATTGAATACATAATCAAATACATAGAATAAAACATGCCGTTTAAGCCTATGTATTTAATCTATATAAAACGGTCGGTTATATTAAAAATCCCTCCTTCGCACTGGCGTACGAAGGAGGGATGACAGCATCCTAATTCGATTAGGAATAAACCATCTGGAAGGTAGCGGTGGATGCTACGTTACCTGGTGTTGCTGCGCCTGTAGCGATGTAGTCAACGCTCAGTGGGATAATGTTTTCACCGTTGATCAGGCCGATTGCAGAAGAGGTGGTACCCAGATCCAGGTTTTTGCCGTCCGGTCCAAACAGCTGTAGAGCCACGTTCTGTGCGGAACCTGCACCTGCGGTATTTGCCATAGCGCCCGGCTGAGTCGCGTCCTGCTGCGCGTTGAAAATAACTGCTGCGTTCTGGCTGACAGTGGTGTCGCAATCTTCCAGTTTAATGTTGAAATCTTCTTTCTGATTCGCCAGCATGCCGCTTTGAGTCAGCTTCACGGTACGAACCTGGCTCAGGATAACGGTCTGGTCAACAGAATCGGCAGCAACTGAACAGGCAGCGTTAACAACCTGACCGACGAAATTAACAGTACCGCCGCTTACTGTGGTGGTGTCTGCCTGTGCGTTCATCATCACGCCGCTTGCCATAGATGCAGCAACAACCATTGCTAAAACATGCTTTTTCATACAAATCCTTTTAAATAAACAGTTTTCTGTCAAGTTGAAACAAAATTAAAGGTGACTTAATACAAGACTATTCAGATTAAAAATCATGAATATACAGAATCATACAGTACGCTGTGTTTTGCACATTCTCGTGATGTTCCGAAAGCGTATTTTATGAGGCGAGACATATTATATCAATCCATTGCAGGTTGATTTTCAATTAGAAATTCTTAAATGGGTTTTAATTAAAAATTTATTAGTTTTTAGAATGAGAGGGTATGTTTGATGCACTATTTAGCCAGATTCTTTCAGGTGCAATCTCCTGGAGTGATATTTCTGTATTGTTATTGAGCACTATCCTTTTATAATAGTTAAATATTAATTTTAAACGGGAATTGTACTTTTGGAGGATGTAAGCGTGATTTTCAATATGCCATGTTAAATTACAAATTGAAATAAGATTAGAGTGGATATAAATCCCTCCTCCATAAGAGGAGGGATTTAATCATATTTCTTCTACTCTTACCCGCAGTGCCGCCAGCGATTTGCGTGCCGCCTTCAGAACCTGCTCACACTGCTCAATGGTCAGCGTCAGCGGTGGCTCAATGCGGATGGTCTTCGAGTTGTTGAGCGTGCCGGCCACCAGCACCCGCTGGCGGAACATTTCGCTCGCGAAGCTGTAGCCGATTTCGTTATCAACGAACTCAATTGCCATCAGCATGCCTTTCCCGCGCGCCTCCTGCACCAGGTCAGGGTATTCCCGGCCCAGCTGGCGGAAGCCGTCCAGCAGCATGTCGCCTTTCTGCTCCGCCTGCGCCGGCAGGTTTTGCTCCAGCAGCACGTTGATGGTCGCCAGCGCCGCCGCACAGGCCAGCGGGTTACCGCCGAAGGTGGTGGTGTGCAGGAACGGGTTGTCGAACAGCACTGAGAACACCTCCTCGGTAGCAACCGTCGCGCCAATCGGCATCACGCCGCCGCCGAGCGCTTTTGCCAGGCAGAGAATGTCCGGCTGGACGTTCTCGTGCTCGCAGGCGAACATCCTGCCGGTGCGCCCCATCCCGGTCTGCACTTCGTCGAGGATCAGCAGCGCGCCAAACTCATCGCACAGCTGACGCATGGCGGGCAGATAACCCTGCGGCGGCAAAATCACGCCGCCTTCACCCTGAATCGGCTCCAGGATCACCGCCGCCACGTCGTCACCGGTTTTACGGCATTCGCTCAGCACAGTACGCATGGCGCTAATGTCGCCGAACGGCACGTGGCGGAAGCCCGGCAGCAGCGGCATAAACGGCTTGCGGAAGGTGGATTTGGCGGTCGCAGACAACGCACCCAGGGATTTACCGTGGAACGCGCCGCTGGTGGCAATGAAGGTGAATTTCCCGCGCGGCGACTGGTACGCTTTGGCGAGCTTGATTGCCGCTTCGACCGATTCCGTACCGCTGTTGCTAAAGAAGCTGTACTTCAGCTTGCCGGGCGTTAAGGCTGCCAGCGTTTTCGCGAGCATGGCGCGAAGCGGGTCGAGCAGCTCCTGGCTATGGAGAGGTTGTTTCGCAAGTTGATTCTGTACGGCGGAAACCACAGCTGGATTACGGTGCCCCACGTTGAAGATACCAAAGCCACCCAGGCAATCAATAAACTCCTGTCCCTGGGTGTCGACAAGCGTATTCAGACTGCCCGCTTGCCACTCTACGGCTCCGTAATCCCCGCCGGCGGTAACAGATTTGCGATACTCCAGAAAACCAGGATTGACGTGCTCTTTAAAGTAATCAATGACCTCTCGGTTAAGTTGTTTCATCTCCTCATGATCGAGCGTTCGCTTTTCAATGAGATTCAGTGCGTGCGCGGTACAGGCAAGAGCCGAGGCGCTGGAAGGTAACCTGTTCAAAATATGCTCCCGGGGATCGCGTATCACATGATACTGAGGTAAGTATTGCAGGGATTGCGCCACCTCAGAGGGCTTAACGAAAATCGGGATAAACGCCAGGTTAAATTAAAGTTGCGCAATATTTAATCATGCCATTGCGCGCCGCATGGAATAAGGGATAACGGGCCGGTGATGAGGTTTCAGCAATTGCACTGCTCCAGGGCAGGGAATGCGACTTAAGGGGGCGTTACAGGATCATGCTTTGTAGGTAGTTTCATTTCGAAAGTATTTTAAATCAATCAATTAGAAAATCGTACGAAAAGTGCGGTTTAACCCGAATTTGCGATCTCAATCATATTTAACAACTAAAGATAAATTTTTTATCGCCGAAAAAACATAAGCCACAAAATTAACATTCAAATAACCTGCAAGGGATGCTCACTATGTCCTCTCCTGACTATGTCACCCAGAATGAATATCCACTGGACGATGACACCACGCTTATGTCGACCACCGACCTCCAGAGCTACATGACCCACACTAACGACACGTTTGTGCAGGTGAGCGGCTTTACGCTCCAGGAGCTGCTTGGGCAACCGCACAATATCGTGCGCCATCCGGATATGCCGAAAGCGGCTTTTGCCGACATGTGGTACACGCTGCAAAAAGGCGAGCCCTGGAGCGGGATTGTCAAAAACCGACGTAAAAATGGCGATCACTATTGGGTACGCGCGAATGCGGTACCGATGGTGCGTAATGGCCAGAAGATGGGCTATATGTCGATTCGTACTCGCGCCACGGAGGAGGAGATAGCCGCGGTGGAGCCGCTTTACAAGGCGCTCAACGAAGGACGCTGCAAAAAAAGCATTCATAAAGGGCTGGTGGTGCGCAAAGGCTGGCTCGGTAGATTACCGGCGATGCCGCTGCGCTGGCGCGTGCGTGGCGTAATGGCGGTACTTTTTGCAGTGATGGCCGCAACGCAGGTTGCCAGTGCTGCGGGCTGGACGTCGCTTGCAGCGGCGGCTGCGGTGATGCTGCTTGGCACCCTGGTGTTTGAACAGCAAATCGTCCGCCCGGTTGAAAACGTGGCGCGCCAGGCGCTGAAGGTCGCCACCGGAGAGCGTAACAGCGTTCAGCATCTCAACCGCAGCGACGAGCTGGGCCTGACGCTGCGGGCCGTCGGACAGCTGGGGCTGATGTGCCGCTGGCTGATCAACGATGTGTCCAGCCAGGTCGTGAGCGTGCGTGACGGTAGCGACAGGCTGGCGCAGGGCAATGAAGATCTCAACGACCGCACGCGCCAGACCGTGGCGAACGTGCAGCAGACCGTGGCCACGATGAACCAGATGGCGGCGTCGGTGCAGAGCAACTCTGAGACCGCAGCCGAAGTCGACAAGCTGTCGATGGCCGCCAGCAGCGCGGCCACGCAGGGAGGCACCGTGATGCAGACCGTGGTGAAAACCATGGATGACATTGCCGACAGTACCCAGCGCATTGGCTCAATTACGTCTCTTATCAACGATATCGCCTTCCAGACCAATATTCTGGCGCTGAACGCTGCGGTTGAGGCGGCCCGCGCGGGCGAGCAGGGGAAAGGCTTTGCGGTGGTGGCCGGCGAAGTGCGTCATCTTGCCAGCCGCAGCGCGAATGCGGCGAACGATATTCGCAAGCTGATCGACGCCAGCGCCAGCAAAGTGCAGTCCGGCGCCAGTCAGGTACACGCCGCGGGTCGTACGATGGATGATATTGTCGAGCAGGTGAAAAATGTCACGCAGCTTATCGCGCAGATCAGCCATTCCACCGCCGAGCAGGCCACGGGATTGACCGAGCTGACGCGTGCCGTGGCGGAGCTGGACAGCATTACGCAGAAAAATGCGGACCTGGTCGAAGAGAGCGCACAGATTTCCGCGATGGTTAAGCACCGGGCCGGACGCCTTGAAGATGCGGTTACCGTGCTGCATTAAGAAATTCCTGCTTCGAAAAAGCCGTTTATTCCCCTGGGGGTAAACGGCTTTTTTGTTTTTCAGTATAAGTTATGTTGTTAATGAAATATTAAGTAACTAAAAAAACCTGCCGATTTTTAATTCTTGCGCCCCGACTTCATTACGAGTGAAAAAGAAAAAAACGATCAAAGTCATAAAGTTAGCAAGTTTTCTTCCGATAACAGCGATCGTCTGAGAAATAATCACATCGATGGGGTAAATATGTTCATACATGACGTAAAGATCGGCACGAAATTATTTCTGGCGTTTGGATTATTTATTGTCCTGATGGTCGTCAGCGCAAGTTTGTCTCTGATGAGCCTGAATCGGGCAAACAATGGAATGCAAACCATCCTTACCAGCGACTATCCAACCACGGTTAAAGCGAACCAGCTAATCGACAACTTCCAGGAATTTATAAGCACACAACAGCTTATGCTGCTGGACGAACAGGGGACGTACACGACGCAGTCAGAGCAGCGCCTGAAGGCGATCAGCGAGCGCATCACCGCAATCCTGAGCGAGCTGGACAACGCTCTCGAGGATAAGAAATCTCAACAGGCGCTGGCGGATATCCGCGGCGTACGTCAGCAATATCTCGACTCGCGCTATCGCATTTTGCAGGCCGTGCAGAATAACGACCGTGCGGCTGCGATAAACGAGATGATGACCAACACCCTGAACCTGCAACAGTCCTACAAAGCGAGAGTGCAGGCGCTAATTGCGATCCAGGACCGGGAAATGCAGATCGCGGGCGTGCAGGTGGAAGGCGATTTCCGCACCAATCGTCTCCTGCTGATCGTGATTACGCTGTTCAGCGTCGCGGCAGCCAGCCTGATTGGCTGGCTCATTGTGCGATCCATTACCCGACCGCTGAACGACGCGGTGAATTTTGCACAAGCCATTGCCGATGGCGATCTGACGCGCAGCATTACCTCGCACGGTAAAGATGAAACCGGACTGCTTCTTACCGCACTGATGGAGATGAAAACGCGCCTGCTGGAGATTGTGCAGCAGGTGCAGACCGGGTCGGAAAACATCTCCAGCGCCGCCGCGCAGATTGTCGCCGGCAATCAGGATCTGGCCGCGCGCACGGAGGAGCAGGCCAGTTCTGTTGAACAGACGGCGGCGTCGATGGAGCAGATCACCGCCACGGTGAAGAATACCGCCTCGCACACCGGGGAAGCGACCAACCTGTCTGCCGATGCGGCTGCGGTGGTGAAAAACAACGGGGAGATGATGAAGCAAGTTACCAGCAAAATGCGCCTGATTAACGAAACATCGAACCGGATGTCCGACATTATCGACCTGATCGATGCCATTGCCTTCCAGACGAACATTCTGGCCCTGAATGCGGCGGTCGAAGCGGCCCGGGCGGGTGAGCATGGCCGTGGTTTTGCGGTGGTGGCGGGCGAAGTGCGCCAGCTCGCGCAGAAGAGTGCGACATCCGCAAGTGAGATCCGCCAGCTGATCGAAAGTTCGACGAGCCAGACGCAGGACGGCATGAACCTTGTGGAGAAAGCCAGCGGGCTTATCAACGGGATGGTCGGTAACGTGGAGGAGATGGACGTTATCCTGCGTGAAATCCGCCAGGCCAGCCACGAGCAGACGGAAGGCATCTCGCAGATCAACAGCGCGATTGGCCTGATAGACGCCACCACCCAGCAGAACTCCGCGCTGGTGGAGGAGTCTGTTGCGGCGGCGGCATCCCTGAACGAACAGGCGATGCACCTGAAAGAGCTGGTGCGGGTGTTCCGCGTGAGCGACGGCGTGCTGGCTTAATCCAGCTGGGAGATCTCCAGCGCCGCGCGGTCAATCACGCCGATAATTTGTTTGAGCTGCGCGCCGCTGAGATCTCCCTGGTTCACCTTCAGGTCCAGTACCGCTTTGAAGTTATCTAAAGCCCGCTTCATCTGCGGGTTCTTGCGCAGCTGGAACCCGACGGAACGCGCCTTGATACGCGTCTGGATCTGCTCCAGCTGTTCCCGGTTATCTTCCAGCCACTGCTCTCCGGCGGCGTTAATCGCTATCCGCTTACGGCCGTTTTCTTCTTCAGTAATCGCAATCAGCGCTTGATCCTGCAAATAATCCAGTGTCGGGTAAATCACCCCGGGGCTTGGCGTGTAATGACCCTGCGTCAGGTTCTCGATCTCCTTAATCAGCTCGTAACCGTGGCTCGCGCTGCGCGTCAGGATGTCCAGGATCACCAGCCGTAAATCGCCATGGCCAAAAAATCGTGGCCGGCGTCCGCCGCCGTCGTGTTCGTGTCGCATGTTTTTTCCTCAATTTTGATATATCTAAACTATATCTAAGATATATTCAGATGCAATCTAAAAAATCTTGATTTCTTAGTTAATAGCAATCATTATCATTAAAAAATCATTCCGATATATCGTATTCACCTGAGAAGGGCATCAACATGGCATCTACCCGTTACCCTCAACGTGTCCGCAACGACCTGCGTTTTCGCGAGCTGAATGTGCTCCGCGCCGGGCGCGTCAGCGCAGGATTTCAGCGCATTGTGTTAGGCGGCGAGGCGCTGGAGGGCTTTAACTCTCGCGGCTTTGACGACCATACCAAAGTCTTTTTCCCGGCACCGGGCACGACCTTCGTGCCGCCTGTCGTCACCGAGGAAGGCATCGACTGGGGCGACGGCGTGCGTCCGCAGGCGCGTGACTACACTCCGCTGTACAATGACGAAAAAAATGAGCTGGTGCTCGATTTCTTCGTTCATGATGGCGGCATTGCCAGCAACTGGGCGGTAGAGGCGAAGGTGGGTGACAAGCTGACCATCGGCGGTCCGCGCGGTTCGCTGGTGGTGCCGGAAGATTATGCCTGGCAGTTGTACGTGTGCGACGAGTCGGGCATGCCCGCGCTGCGCCGCCGTCTGGAAGGTATCGCAAAACTGCCGGTTCGCCCGGCGATCCACGCCATCGTCACCGTGGGCGATGCGTCGTATAAAGACTACCTGGCGCACCTGAGCGAGTTCAACATCACCTGGGTTATCGGCCACAGCGAGCAGGCGGTGGCGGAGCATCTGGCCGCGCTGACCGTGCCGGAAGAGGATTACTTTATCTGGCTGACCGGAGAGGGAAAGGTGGTGAAAAGCCTGAGCCGTCAGTTTGAAACCGATGCGATTGACCCGCAGCTGGTGCGTGCCAGCGCGTACTGGCACGCAAAATAGTCAGGCGGCGGGATCCAGCTGCGCTTCGCTCACCTGATGTTCGAGCGAGGCGCATACCTCTTTCAGCGCTTTCTCCTGCTGGGCAAAGTAGGCTTCCATATTGCTGAGCGACGAGACGAGCAGCCAGGATTCTTCCTTCTCCAGCTCTGCCAGTTCGCTTACCAGGGCGTCGATTTGCTCACGCACCTGCGCCATTTTTTTACGAATACGTTCCAGGTCGTTCAGCCTGTCGCTCGCCATTATCGGTTCGAACCCGTGTTGCAGACGGGCGACCAGCGAGCGTATGGCCTTCACGTCGCCGCGCTGTTTGGCCTGATTGAGTTGCACCATCATCCGGTTGGCTTCTTCTTTTAAGTCATCGGCAACCAGATCCGGGTGGCATAGCTTGCTCGCCTGACGCCAGAGCCGCTTCAGTTCGTTCCGATCCTCTTCAGAGAGGGCCTTGCCTTTACGCAGGCGCGCTTCGGCATCATGATGCTGTTCGCGATACTTCCTGTACTCTTCGTTGGCCTCATCGCGCGCCTGACGCGCCGGCTCTTCTTCACGCGTTAGTCCGGTCTCCAGCTCCTGCGCTTCGGCCAGCAGGGTGGCAATCAGATGACTTTGCTGCTGAAGTTGCTTGCGCGCCTCTGCCGCCTGAACGGAATCCGCAGGCAGTTCTTGCCAGCGCTGGGTGAGCGTGGACAGTACCTCCACCGCCTGCGCCATATAGCGCTGACAGCGGCGGTAATCCTCCTCGCGACGACGCGCCTCCGCCTGCTGACGACGCAGGTTCAACTCCGCCAGCGTTTTACGCAGGGCGAGGATCTGCTGCATCAGCGGCCCGAGGCGCGAAAAATAGAGATCGTTGAACTCATCAAGCTGCTGCACCCGGGCGTTACGGCGGTCAATCAGGTCACGCAGGCGCTCCTCCAGGGCTTTCAGCTCCAGCTTGCTGGCCGCCAGCTGCGGATCGCGCCACGGGGCAACGGCACGCTGGCTTTGCAGCCAGGCGGTGATAGCACGGATGGCAGCGGTGTAGTTTTGCTGCTCAAGCGCCGCGACGATGGACAGGAGATCATCGTCAAAGGCTTCATCTTTGAGGCGTTTCAGCTGGCTCTGGATGATGTCGTCATCTTCCAGCTCAATGGCATTTTTAATGATTTCTAGCCGTTTGATCGGTGTGCTCATGATGCCTTTCGCTCTGGCGCTTAAGTATTTGAGTTAAGGGTGGTTGTGGTCAACGCTACAGGAAATAATACACACGGATGATGATCGGCGCGATGGGGGATTTCTTTAGTTTTTAGGGGTTGTGAGGGAATGAGGGAGTATTGGACGTTCCCATCGCAATACTTCCAGGTGATCCGCTCATAGCGGAGCTGTATTCCCTCATTATGATTGTGTATCTGTAACGCTGGCTCTTTACAGTTATGCATGACGGGGTTAATGCTGACTACCCGGACGTTTTCAAGCAGCATATTGAAATATTCAACCTCCTGGCCCGCATCGTTGATCTTATACCACTTGATCTCTGCGCTTTTCAGCGTTTGGCCGGTGGCTACCGCTTTGTAGAGATACGGGCTGGAGCTATCAAACTCCTTTTCAATTACGAGCGGCGCATGTAAGCGCGTGCCGGTGATCTTGCCGGTGTTGTTATCGGTCGGAACTAACAAGCCGTGACTAAAAGAGAGGATCTCTATACTACCTTCTCTATTTTGAACATCCACAGATCCGTTAATCGGGTTGCCGCCATCATCCTTAAGCCATAGATAAGCAGGAATAGCCATTTTTAAAACTCCATTTCCGTTGAGGGTAAACCCTCATTAACGGCTTAAAACGGATCGCAGGTGATACAAATTGTGTTATAGGTCAGTGTTATTTAATTTCGTTACTTATTGATATTAAAAATAAAATTAATAAATTGATCCTAAGCAGTACGCGTTAATGTTATTGCTCTTATGTTGCCCTTTTTGCCTGGCAGAAAGGAATAACGATGGCATGTATACCGATTTATCCACCCCGCGGGCTGGAGATATTGCGCGAACACATAAGGCTCGCGCGGGCGCGTCACGAAGTCCAGGATATGGCCGCCCCGCTTACGTATACATGGTTTTATGAGCGAGTAAGGAATGGCGGGCCGTGGGATTACAAACAACAAAAACGGGCTTATGCTGACTTCGGGAATTTCCATTACGGCGCTGTGGGTTATGCAGCGTGCATCCCTGCAAAGATTTTGCTTATTGCTGCCGGCGCGGCGCAGTGGAAAGCCGGCACATCAAGACCCGAGTGGGGTGATTTCACGGGGGCTCCGCCGTTTGGTGATGATCCGATTGACCAATTTTGGATACAGCAAGGCATCGACTATGTTAAACAGCATCACTTTTAGGACGCTGCACTGGATCGCCACTATTCTTATGGCCCTGGCGGTCGCGGGGTACTGTTATTGCCAACATATACAGCGTTTAACTGTTAGTGATCGGCTATATGAAGTTCGCCAGCTCACGCCCCGGACCTGGTTATACATTACTGAGTATGACGGCTCGAACATGACCACGGGGGAAGTGTATCGTTATTTTTTAGCGAGCAAGATTGAGGGTGATCCGCTGGTGGCTCTCGAAAAACAACATATCGCGCCCACGCTTACAGCGAACACCCCCCTCGCGAAAGTTGACGGCATAGGCAACAATATCTCATTTACTGTTTACGGCACCGTGTACAGCTTTACAACGTCCGCATTTTTTTATGATGCTGAGGGAATAGCGACCGCGCCGTCAATCGACTTAACGGCCCGCGGCGAGAGCTGGGATAAGGGGAAATTTAGTCGATAGATAAATATTTATTTAGAATCCCTTGCGGTCGGGTCAATGACCCGATGAGCCGCGTGGAAGTTTTCACGGCGTAATCTCGGAAAGGCTTTCGGCATTACGTCTGGTATCAGCTGCCGGGCGGTGCGGTATATGTTGGCGGCGCGGAAAAAGCCCTGTTTGCTGATCGCCCGATTGAGATCCCGCATGAATTTAATCAGGGGGCAGCCGGGGAAACTCAATAACGCTTCCCCTGGTACAGAGTCTGCGCCCCGGCGTGGAGCTGAACGAGGAAAGGGTGACAAAAGTCCATCTGCATAATGACACGATGGCTGTCACCTGGACACCCTGCAACTGTGCGACGGGTAAGCCACTGCAAAAAACGCCCGTTCAGCGCCAGATTGAAAGCCATTATCCGGAGCTGGCATCCGGGATACATTTGCTAACGTTTGACCGGGTGATGAATCCCGTTGAGGCAGTGAAAAGCGCCAATTTCTCCGATCCGTTCCGTCCCCGCTATGTGGTTGACGGCGTTGCGGGAAACCAGAACTGAAAAGATTGAAAAGAATTTCAGTGTTTTTCACTTTTATGGATCTGCGGAGGATCTAGTAAGATTTGTAACTATAAAATAATGAATGATATTTTAGATTTTATGTGAAAAAAGAAGATCAATATATAGGAGGCGAGAAGTTCATGGAAAATCCGCGCGGTGAGTGCTGGCGCGGGTTTGGGGGCAGGAAGTCACTTTTAAAAAACTGAAATGTGTAGCAGTGCCTGCTTCATGCTGCTTGTAATTTGTTAGATATGACATGCAAAGTCTTTTCGCTATAGACGGTGGTGTTGCTGGGAATGTCTTTGTTCACAAATGACATAGCGCCGATTACAACGTTGTCACCGATGCGAATCTTATCTGCGATGATGCAAGAACCCGCACCAATACTGACGTTGTTGCCAATTACGATGGATATTGGTCCTTTATTAACATTCGCGCCGGTAATGCCAATCGTGATGTTTTGTCTTATCCGTAGAGAATGACCTATTACAGCCGAACCATTTATTACAATCCCGTGATGATGAGTAATCACCATGCCGGGTCCGATGTGCGCCCCCAACTGAATCTCAGTTCCATATTTGAAAATGAGGTTTCTGTTTAATTTAGCGGCTCGTTTTTTCAGGAACTTGTTGCCCGAGCGATGCCAGTGCGACGCGATGCGCCACCAGAAGTGAAAGCGGCGATCCGGGCATTTGATAGCTTTATGCAGCACACTGAACCACGAAAATGTCTTAGAACTCATCATTACTTCCTGACGTAAGCATTCACGTAAATGAGTTGATCTGGCTTGTTTATCCATTACTTAGCTTTCCCTTTCATTTGTCGCGGGAATTTAAAGTCAAAAGCCTACGGAAAGCAACTTTTTGGCGTAGTAGTTATGTGGAGAGGGCTTGTCATAATCTTGAGGGGAGGGAGCACTCTTACTTTTGTGCGACACTTTTGCCTCACCCATGCCTTAAGTAACAAAAAAGCCACTCGCGGGAGTGGCTTAACTGGATGATTCTAAAGCTAAAATTTGGTGGCCCCTGCTGGACTTGAACCAGCGACCAAGCGATTATGAGTCGCCTGCTCTAACCACTGAGCTAAGGGGCCGTGGCGGTGAATTATAAAGTAACTCCCCTCAGCAATCCAGCCATTCACACCTGCCTGCTGTTTTTATAAACAATGCATAATCAATCCTTTATACTTATCTTAAGATGCATAAACAGGAGTAGAAATGATCAACGATATTCTGGCCCCTGGCCTGCGGGTGGTGTTCTGCGGTATCAATCCGGGCAAGTCATCGGCGCACACCGGTTTTCACTTTGCTCATCCGGGAAATCGCTTCTGGAAGGTGATCCATCAGGCCGGTTTTACCGAAAAACAGCTGAAGCCGGAAGAAGAGCAGCAGCTGCTGGATACGCGCTGCGGTATCACCATGCTGGTCGAGCGACCCACGGTGCAGGCAAGCGAAGTGAATCTGCATGAGCTGCGCACTGGCGGGCGGGAACTGGTGAAGAAGATTGAAGACTATCAGCCCGCAGCGTTGGCGATCCTCGGTAAGCAGGCCTACGAGCAGGCGTTCAGCCAGCGCGGTGCTCAGTGGGGTAAGCAGAACATTACTATTGGCGTAACGCAGGTGTGGGTGCTGCCGAATCCGAGCGGGCTGAACAGGGCGACGCTGGATAAGCTTGTGGAGGCATACCGGGAACTTGATGAGGCGCTGATGGTGCGGGGGCTTTAGCTACTCTGCGGCCTGAGGCCCTCACTCACAGGCAGAGGGAATAAACAAAAAAAAAGCTCCCGATTGGGAGCTTTTTGCTGTTTATCTGGGTTAGTCGTCCAGGAAGCTACGCAGCACTTCAGAGCGGCTTGGGTGACGCAGCTTACGCAGCGCCTTCGCTTCGATCTGACGGATACGTTCGCGGGTAACGTCGAACTGTTTACCCACTTCTTCCAGCGTATGGTCGGTGTTCATATCGATACCGAAACGCATACGCAGCACTTTGGCTTCACGGGCGGTCAGGCCAGCCAGAACGTCGTGCGTGGCGGCACGCAGGCTCTCGGTGGTGGCCGAGTCCAGCGGCAGCTCGAGGGTGGTATCCTCGATGAAATCACCCAGATGCGAATCTTCATCGTCACCGATTGGTGTTTCCATGGAGATTGGCTCTTTAGCGATTTTCAGCACTTTACGGATCTTATCTTCCGGCATCAGCATGCGTTCAGCCAGCTCTTCCGGCGTCGGCTCGCGGCCCATCTCCTGCAACATCTGGCGGGAAATACGGTTGAGCTTGTTGATGGTCTCAATCATATGCACCGGAATACGGATGGTGCGCGCCTGGTCTGCGATAGAGCGGGTGATCGCCTGACGGATCCACCAGGTAGCATAGGTGGAAAACTTGTAACCACGACGGTATTCAAACTTGTCTACCGCTTTCATCAGACCGATGTTGCCTTCCTGAATCAGATCCAGGAATTGCAGACCACGGTTGGTGTATTTCTTGGCGATAGAGATAACCAGACGTAAGTTCGCTTCAACCATCTCTTTCTTCGCACGGCGGGCTTTCGCTTCACCGATGGACATACGACGGTTGATGTCTTTCACCTGCTCGATGGTCAGGCCGGTCTCTTCTTCAATCTGATGCAGCTTTTGCAGGCCGCGCTGGACGTCTTCTTTCACGTCGTGCAGCTTTTCAGACCACGGCTTGTTCATCGCGATAGCGGCGTTGAACCAGGTTTCGCTGGTTTCATTGCCGGTGAAGAGGGTAATGAAGTTCTTCTTCGGCATTTTGCACTGTTCAACGCACAGCTTCATGATGATGCGTTCCTGGGTACGTACGCGATCCATCATCACGCGCATGCTGTTTACCAGGTAGTCGAACTGTTTTGGCACCAGGCGGAACTGTTTGAACACTTCAGACAGTTTCAGGATCTCTTCCTGAGCGGCGGCATGGCTGCGGCCTTTCGCTTTGATGGTGTCACGCGTCACTTCGTACTGGGTACGCAGCTCGGCAAACTTCTCGCGCGCCAGTTCCGGGTCGATGCTGTTGTCGTCGTCGCTGCTGTCGTCGTCTTCTTCTTCATCTTCGTCTTCGTCGTCATCCATCTCTTCCTGAGACAGCTCAGAACCGACGTGAGTGGCGGTTGGCGCCATATCTTCTTCAGCGTTCGGGTCGACAAAGCCAGTGATCAGATCGGACAGACGCGCTTCTTCCGCTTCAACGCGATCGTACTGCTCCAGCAGATAGGTAATCGCTTCCGGGTATTCGGCAACAGAGCACTGAACCTGGTTGATCCCGTCTTCGATGCGTTTTGCGATGTCAATTTCGCCTTCGCGGGTCAACAGTTCAACGGTACCCATTTCGCGCATGTACATGCGGACCGGGTCAGTGGTACGCCCGATTTCAGATTCCACGCTGGACAGGACCTGTGCAGCAGCTTCTTCCGCATCTTCGTCAGTGTTGTTGGAGGTTTCAGCCAGCAACAGATCATCGGCATCCGGTGCTTCTTCCATCACCTGAATGCCCATGTCATTGATCATTTGGATGATATCTTCGATCTGATCTGAATCGACGATATCTTCCGGCAGATGGTCATTGACCTCGGCATAGGTCAGATAGCCTTGCTCCTTACCGCGTTGGACAAGAAGTTTCAGCTGTGACTGCGGGTTTTGCTCCATAAGACGGTATCCACACTTAATTCGTTTGATTGGTGTCGGCGATGAGGCTGCCAACCTTTAAAGCGAGGGCGTACTTATATTTTTGCCGCTGCCTCTCAGTGCGGCTGCCGGGGGCTTCCCGATCGATATTCGGCACTTAAGCCGTTAAATTTTTTATTTCTTCGCCAGTTCCTGGTTAATCATCCAGAGCTCCCGGCGTTCTTCGCTGCTTAAGCCATGGGTGCGCTCGCGAGCTATCAACTCTTCCTGGCGCAGCTCAAGCATCGAATCAAACATATGGTTGAGTGAGTCGGTGAACGTTTTTTCTGCGATATCCTTATCTGCTATATCGTCCCACATCGACAGTTTTTCAAGGGTTGCGGCCTCTTTTGTGCCGCGATAATGCTCTAAAAGTTGTCCGGTGGTCAGACCTGGCTGAGACAAACAAGTGTTGACCAATTCTGAAAATAAGCCAAGTCCGGGCAATTTTTCGTGGTTCAAACCCGCCAGCGACGGCACTTGCGGAGCAAGTTCGGGGTTTTGCACCAGTAACCCTATCAGTATACGCATGGTTGTGCGTTTTAGCTGAGGCGCCGGACGTGCCGTACCGTTTTCAGCCTGCTTCGGCATTAAACGTTCAAGCTGGCTGTCGTCCAGTATGCCGAGCTTGTTGCCTAGCTCCTGTCGCAGATAGATGCGCAGCGTTTCGCCAGGCACCTGGCTGATTAACGGCAGCGCCAGCGTACTGAGTTGCGCACGCCCGTCCGGGGTACTCAAATCCACCTGCGGCATCAGGCTGTTAAACAGAAACGTGGAGAGCGGCTGTGCCTGCTCCATCCGTGCTTCAAATGCCGCTTTGCCCTCTTTACGCACCAGCGTATCCGGGTCTTCACCGTCGGGCAGGAACATAAAGCGCAACTGACGTCCGTCGGTCATGTACGGCAGCGCGGTTTCCAGCGCGCGCCAGGCCGCGTCGCGTCCTGCGCGGTCACCGTCGTAGCAGCAAATCACGTTGTTGGTGACGCGAAACAGCAGCTGGATATGGTCCGCCGTAGTGGACGTACCCAGTGACGCAACGGCATAGTTAATGTCGTACTGCGCCAGCGCAACGACGTCCATATAACCTTCGACGACCAGAAGCCGCGGAGGTTCCGCATTTTCCTGCTGCGCTTCATAAAGACCGTACAGCTGGCGGCCCTTATGGAAAATATCGGTTTCCGGGGAGTTGAGGTATTTCGGCAGGGCATCACCCAGCACGCGACCACCAAAACCGATCACCCGGCCACGCTTGTCGCGGATCGGGAACATCACCCGTTCACGGAAGCGGTCGTAGCTTCGTCCCTGGTCGTTGGTGACCAGCATGCCTGCGTCGATGAGGGATTTACGATCTTCGCTATTGCCGCCAAAACGCTTTAACACGTTGTCCCAGCCGGGCGGGGCGTAACCAATAGCGAAACGCGCAATCACATCGTCGCTCAGTCCACGCTTGTTAAGATACTGACGCGCAGGCTCAGCCGCAGAGTGCTTAAGAGACTGTTGATAAAACGAATTCAGGCCATCCATCAGTTGATACAGCGTTTGCCGCTGATGGCGCTCGATCTGACTTGGCCCACTGCCCGCTTCATACGGCACTTCAAGGTTATGCATCGCCGCCAGCTCTTCGACGGTTTCAACGAACTCGAGCTTGTCGTAGTTCATCAAAAAATCGACGGCATTACCGTGTGCGCCACAGCCGAAGCAATGGTAGAACTGCTTTTCACCGTTTACGGTGAAAGAGGGGGTTTTTTCGTTATGGAACGGACAGCACGCATGGTAGTTCTTGCCCTGCTTTTTTAGCTTCACCCGCGCGTCGATGAGATCGACGATGTCGGTTCTGGCAAGCAGGTCATTGATGAAAACGCGTGGGATTCTTCCGGCCATATGCCCCAAAAATTTAAGCGACTTATAAACGAAAACAAGCCGCGCATTCCTTCCGGAAGCACGGCCTTACGACTACAACTCTGTCTGTCAATTGAGGGCGTTGGCCCTCAACAGATTAGTACAGACGAGTACGGCGTGCGTTTTCGCGAGCCAGTTTCTTCGCGTGACGTTTCACAGCGGAAGCTTTAGCGCGCTTACGTTCGGTCGTTGGTTTTTCATAAAACTCACGACGACGAACTTCAGCCAGAACACCTGCTTTCTCGCATGAACGTTTGAAGCGACGCAGTGCTACGTCGAACGGCTCGTTTTCACGTACTTTAATTACCGGCATGTAACTCTCACCTTTAATAAATTCGGTTTGCCGCTGGCATCAACGCCAGCTTATTTCAAAATGGTGCGGAATTTTACTGCAAATGCTGCTGCTTTGTAAAGCACCGATGCGATTTTGAAAGGGACTTTAATAAGGGTGAGGAGTATACACGAGGCTTCTTCCTGGGGCGAACAAAGTTTTACAACAATCCGCCCAGGCTCTACACTGCGCGGTATTGAAACGAGGTAAAACAAGTCATGCGTGTACTGGGTATTGAAACATCCTGCGATGAAACCGGCATCGCCATTTACGACGACGAAAAAGGGCTTCTGGCCAACCAGCTGTATAGTCAGGTGAAATTGCACGCTGACTACGGCGGCGTCGTGCCTGAACTGGCCTCTCGTGACCACGTGCGTAAGACGGTTCCCCTGATTCAGGCGGCGCTAAAAGAGGCCGGGTTGAGTGCAAAAGATATTGATGCCGTGGCCTATACCGCAGGGCCGGGCCTGGTCGGTGCGCTGCTGGTCGGCGCAACGGTAGGGCGTTCGCTGGCCTTCGCGTGGGACGTTCCCGCCATTCCGGTTCACCACATGGAAGGGCATCTTCTGGCGCCGATGCTGGAAGACAATCCGCCCGAATTCCCGTTTGTGGCGCTGCTGGTTTCCGGTGGACATACCCAGCTGATTAGCGTAACGGGTATTGGCAAGTACGAGCTACTGGGCGAGTCGATCGACGACGCCGCCGGCGAAGCGTTCGATAAAACCGCCAAGCTGCTGGGCCTGGATTACCCGGGCGGCCCGATGCTCTCTAAAATGGCGTCGCAGGGAACGGAAGGGCGCTTTGTTTTCCCGCGTCCGATGACCGATCGTCCGGGGCTGGATTTCAGCTTCTCCGGGCTGAAAACCTTCGCGGCGAACACCATCCGCAATAACGACGACAGCGAGCAGACCCGCGCCGACATTGCCCGCGCGTTTGAAGACGCGGTGGTGGATACGCTGATGATCAAGTGCAAGCGTGCGCTGGATCAGACCGGGTTTAAGCGCCTGGTGATGGCGGGCGGCGTCAGCGCCAACCGTACGCTGCGTGCGAAACTCGCCGAAATGATGCAAAAGCGTCGCGGGGAAGTGTTCTACGCGCGTCCGGAATTCTGTACCGATAACGGGGCGATGATCGCCTACGCCGGTATGGTGCGCCTGAACGCCGGCGCCACGGCTGACCTGAGCGTGTCCGTGCGTCCGCGCTGGCCGCTGGCGGAACTGCCGGAGGCGTAACCCCCTCACCCTAACCCTCTCCCCACAGGGGAGAGGGTAATTTACGACTACACCCGCAGCATCCCTTTCTCTTCCAGAAACGCAATAATCGTCCCCAGACCGTCGCCCGCCTTCAGGTTGGTAAACGTCCACGGGCGCTCGCCGCGCATGCGGTTGGTGTCGCGCTCCATTACCTCCAGCGACGCCCCCACGTAGGGCGCAAGATCGGTTTTGTTGATCACCAGGAAATCGGATTTGGTGATCCCCGGTCCGCCCTTGCGCGGAATTTTTTCCCCTTCGGCCACGTCGATCACGTAGATGGTCAGATCCGCCAGCTCCGGGCTGAAGGTCGCGCTCAGGTTGTCGCCGCCGCTTTCGACGAAGATCAGGTCCAGATTGCCGAACTTCTCGCTGAGGGCTTCTACCGCCGCGAGATTCATTGAGGCATCTTCGCGGATGGCGGTATGCGGGCAGCCGCCCGTCTCCACGCCCACTATTCGCTCCGGCTCAAGTGCGCCCGCCTCGGTGAGGATGCGCTGATCCTCTTTGGTGTAGATATCATTGGTCACCACCGCCAGATGGTACGTGTCGCGCATCGCCTTGCAGAGCGCTTCCAGCAGGGCGGTTTTGCCCGAGCCTACCGGGCCGCCCACGCCAACGCGCAGGGGATGTTTGTAATCAGCCATGTTGACTCCTCAGGAACGAAATAGTCGTGAATATTGGGTTTCGTGGCGCGCAGAGGCGATGGCGGACAGCGGCGTAGCGGCCCCCAGCGCGTCGTCGCTGCGTAAAAAAGCCTGTTCAAACCCGTCGGCAAAATGGTCGCTCAGGTCGATAATCAGCTGCTGTGCGGCCTGCTGCCCGAACGGCACCAGCTTGACGCCCGCCATCACCGCGCTCTCAATCCAGCTGTAGCCGAGGCTCAGCGCCAGCTCGCGCGCGCCAATTCCCCAGCGCACGCCGAGCCACGCCATGCCGCCGAGCTGGCTCTGCATCAACAGCGGCAGCCATTCTGCCGGGCAGGCGGGTTCCCAGCTTTTAACCAGGCGCGTAAAGGCCGCGCCGCGGTTGCGTTCTTCCTCGCGCAGTTCGCGCGTTTCCCGACAGGCGAGGAGGTATGCCGTCCAGCGTTTTGCTGCCGCGATGTCCTGCTGCTCGCAGGCACGGTACAGGCGGATGAACAGCGGCAGGTCGACGCAGAAAAAGCTCTGCTCCATCTGCTGGATCTGCCAGCGTCTGAACGCGTCGGCGCTGGTGATCCACCCGGCCTCGACGGCCCACTCCAGCCCCTGCGACCAGGTAAACGACCCGACCGGCAGGCTACTGCTGGAGAGCTGCATCAGGCGCAGCCGCTGGCGGGCGTGCTCCATTAGCTCATCAACGCCAGCAGGGCGGAGACAATCAGCCCCCCGCCGAAGGTTTTACGCAGACCGTCGTGGCGGCGCAGCAGCAGCCCCACCGCAAAGCTGGCGCCCAACACCGTCGCGCTGGCCAGCATAAAACCGCTGGTGAACAGCCAGAAGCTGTGGCCAGACATCTCCACGCCGTGCGC
The DNA here is from genome assembly GCF_001631805.1 of Enterobacter genomosp. S. Lineage (NCBI taxonomy): Bacteria > Pseudomonadati > Pseudomonadota > Gammaproteobacteria > Enterobacterales > Enterobacteriaceae > Enterobacter > Enterobacter genomosp. S. Next base: position 216,365 of record NZ_LVVA01000019.1, read on the forward strand.
CCAGCCGTGGAACATCGCCAGGGCAGGCACCGCCAGCAGCAGGCGGTTTTCAGTTTTAAACATCATCACGCCGCAGACAGCCAGCGAGGCGATAATCAGCATCTCCATGCCGCTAAAGCCGCCGAGCAGGCTGCCCGCAACGGCGCCAACAAGCATCATGCCGAGGGTCGCTAAAGGCAGCAGCAGCCTGCGACCGCTCAGGGCAGACAGTACGCCAGCCCCGGTCAGCATCAGCAGGTGATCGAGCCCGGTAAGCGGATGGAGAAAGCCGGCCTGGAAGCTGTCGGTACCGTGTCCCGGATGGGCAAGCGCCGGAACGGAAAAGGCCAGCAATAACAAGGGTAAATACTTACGCATGATGAATCCTTAATGTGAATGAGCGTGAGAGTGGCTATGGCTGTGGGCATCGCTGGCGTAAGCGCCCGCTTCCGGTTCAAACGGCAGGCTGGAGAAGGTCACCTCCAGCCCAAACTGACGCAGCATGTCGTCAAGAACGTGGTCGTGGTGGTAGCGCAGCTCGCCGGGCATAATTTGCAGCGGCACGTGACGGTTGCCCAGGTGGTAACAGGCGCGGGCGAGCAGAAACGGATCGGTGCAGCGCACCACGGAAACCGACTCCGGGGCGGCGATCACTTCGATCACCTCGCTGCCGTCGTCGGTGGTCAGCAGATCGCCGCCGCGCAGCAGCAAACCGCGCGGCAGCATCAGCCCGGCTTCGCGACCGTCGTTCAGCGCCACGCGGGCGCGGCTTTTCACCCGCACGTCAATCGGCAGCGTGACGCTGGCGGTGATCGGGTGCGCGTGGTCCAGGCGTTGGGTTAGGTAAATCATCTTCACTCCTCAGAACAGGAAATAGCGTTGCGCCATCGGCAAAACCTCTGCCGGTTCGCTGGTAATCAGTTCGCCGTCGACGCGTACCTCGTAGGTTTGCGCGTCAACGGTGATATTGGGCTGTAAATCGTTGTGGATCATGTCGGCCTTTTTCACCGTCCGGCAGCCTTTCACCACCGCGGTGGCGCTTTGCAGGTTGAGCTGCTGCGGCACGCCACTGGCATGAGCAGCCTGCGAGACAAACGTCAGCCGCGTAGCGTGGCGTGCGGCGCCCAGGGTGCCAAACATCGGGCGGTAATGCACCGGCTGTGGCGTGGGAATCGAGGCGTTGATATCGCCCATCGGCGCGCAGGCGATCATCCCGCCTTTGACGATGGTGGCCGGTTTTACGCCAAAGAAGGCGGGAGACCAGACCACCAGATCCGCCAGCTTGCCCGCCTCAATCGATCCCACTTCATGGGCGATGCCGTGGGTCAGCGCCGGGTTGATGGTGTATTTGGCGACATAGCGCTTCACCCGGAAGTTGTCGTTATCGCCGGTCTCTTCCGGCAGCGCGCCGCGCTGAACCTTCATGCGGTGCGCCACCTGCCAGGTGCGGATAATCACTTCCCCCACGCGGCCCATGGCCTGCGAATCTGACGAGGTGAGCGAGAACGCGCCGATATCGTGCAGCACGTCTTCGGCGGCGATGGTCTCCCGGCGAATGCGGGATTCGGCAAAGGCCACGTCCTCGGCGATATCCGGGTCAAGGTGATGGCAAACCATCAGCATGTCGAGGTGCTCGTCGATGGTATTAACCGTGTAGGGCAGCGTTGGGTTGGTGGAAGAGGGCAGAATATTCGGGTGCGCGCAGGCGGTGATGATATCCGGCGCGTGACCGCCGCCCGCGCCTTCGGTGTGGAAGGTGTGGATGGTGCGTCCACCGATGGCCGCCAGCGTGTCTTCGACAAACCCGGACTCGTTCAGCGTGTCGCTGTGCAGCGCAACCTGAATATCCATCTCTTCGGCCACTTCCAGCGAGCAGTTAATCGCTGCGGGTGTCGCGCCCCAGTCCTCGTGGATCTTAAGCCCGATGGCACCGGCCGCGATCTGCTCGCGCAGGGCGTCCGGGTTTGATCCGTTCCCTTTGCCCAGCAGGCCAATATTCACCGGCAGCGTATCGGCGGCTTGCAACATGCGGGCGATATACCACGGCCCCGGCGTGCAGGTGGTGGCGTTGGTGCCCGCCGCCGGTCCGGTGCCGCCGCCGATCATGGTGGTGACGCCGGAAACCAGCGCCTCTTCCGCCTGCTGCGGGCAGATCCAGTGAATGTGGGTGTCGATCCCGCCTGCGGTGACGATCTTCCCTTCGGCGGCGATGACTTCCGTTGCGGCACCGATCGGGATCGTCACGCCGGGCTGAATATCCGGATTTCCGGCTTTGCCGACGGCGAAGATCCGTCCGTTCTTCACACCGATATCGGCCTTCACGATCCCCCAGTGATCGACGATCAGCGCGTTGGTGAGCACCAGATCCACGCAGTCGTCGGCGGTCATCTGCCCTTGTCCCATGCCGTCGCGGATCACTTTTCCGCCGCCGAATTTAACTTCTTCGCCGTAGATCGTGAGATCGTCTTCCACTTCGATCCACAGCTCGCTGTCCGCCAGCCGCACTTTATCCCCGGTAGTGGGGCCAAACATATCGGCATACGCCTGGCGCGAAATGTCAGCCATGTTTCACTTCTCCCATGACCTCGCCGCGAAAGCCAAAAATGCGCTGAGCGCCCGTCACCTGAACCAGCGTCACCTCTCGCTTCTGGCCTGGCTCGAAGCGCACGGCAGTGCCCGCCGGAATGTTCAGCCGGTAACCTTTGGTGGCTTCCCGGTCAAACTTCAGCGCCGGGTTGACCTCGTAAAAGTGATAGTGCGATCCCACCTGGATCGGCCTGTCGCCGTGGTTTTCCACAATCACGCTTTGGGTGTCTCGCCCAACGTTGAGGGCAATGCTGCCGGACTGGATCCGATATTCGCCTGGGATCATCACGCGCTCCTTACACGATCGGGTTGTGGACGGTGACGAGCTTGGATCCGTCCGGGAAGGTGGCTTCCACCTGAATATCCGGGATCATCTCCGGTACGCCCTCCATCACCTGATCGCGCGTCAGGACGTGGCGGCCCGCCTCCATCAGCGCGGCGACGGTTTCGCCGTCGCGTGCACCTTCCATAATGAAGGCGCTGATCAGCGCGACCGATTCCGGGTAATTAAGCTTTACCCCGCGCGCAAGGCGACGTTCGGCAACCAGCGCGGCGGTGAACAGCAACAGCTTGTCTTTTTCTCTGGGGGTCAGTTCCATAGCGTTTCTCTTATGTCTGCCAGATACGCGGCGAGCAGGCGGTTTTGGTGGTTAACAGCGGGCGAAGTGACTGCCAGATATCGCGCATCATCCGCTGGCAAATCAGGTTGTCGTGCGAGAGAAAACGCACCGACAGCAGGTCGTCGGTGAGCGTTGCCCCGGCAACGTCTTCTGACGGGGCGAGCCGCTCGCGCACCGTGTCGAGATGTGCTTCCCGGGCCGGATAGAACAACAGCGTGCCGACCCACGGATGGCCTGCGACGGGCGCGAGATCGCCTTCGCTGAGGTGCTGGCGTTCAATCAGGCGCGGCTCGCCATCCACCCACACCTCAACGCGGCTCTCCAGCGTGCCGTGGCTGAAGGTTTCGTTTATCACCGGTCGCCCAAGACAGTACAGCTCCCACGCCAGCAGTGTGCTGGTAGCGTGCAGGTGAAAGACGGAACGCAGCGCGGCGTGCGCACCGGGGAAAATTATGGTGTCCTGCGGCAGCCACTCCAGCGTGGCATCTTCGTCGAGATAAAAATGCTGATTGAGAGAGGCCTGCGGGCCGCTGCTGCGATAGAACTTACTGGCGCCGGGCATGGTGATAAGGGCATGGCTTTTGGCGTCGAGCCGCACAGAAATATCCAGCGTATCACCGCCCACAATCCCGCCTGGCGGGTGCAGCAGATAAAGGTGACAGGTTTCCCCTTCGGGATAAAACGGACGCTGAACGGTGAGCGGCCCGGTATGACGCGCGGAACGGAGGAGGGTTTTCTCAGGGGTATAACAAAACTGGAGGGCCAGCGAGGCCTGCCAGCCTTTGTATGAATTATCAGTGACCTGAGTTGCTAACATGGTGCTTCCATTTCCGCACTATCGGGATACGTTTCAGTATGCCCTGGCAGAAATGAAGGCTGTCATATGAGTCGCTTATGGATAAAAAAACCGGCTCATGCGAGCCGGTTTCAGACTATTGATAAAGTGCATTTTGTAAGTTTCGCCCGGCGGCGCTACGCTTGCATGGGCCTACAAGGGGATGCGCAATTTGTTGATATGGTGGTGTAATGTAGGCCGGGTAAGCGCAGCGCCACCCGGCAAGAAAGGCTAGCGATAATCCTCTGCATCCACATCATACCCCGACGGCTCCCAGCGGATCGCCAGCAGGGACGCCAGTCCGATAAACGGCGCCAGCGCAATCACCCAGAACACGGCGGTATCCAGCGAGGCGACCAGCAGCGGGAACAGAAACAGTGATAGCGTGGAACTGCTGCGCATCAGCGTCTGGTTTAAGCCGACGCCCACGCCGCGCAGGGAGGTTGGATAGCTCAGAGAGGCAAACGTCATGGTGTGTGCGCCGGGTCCAAAACCCTGGCCAAACAGAAACAGCGCCAGCATCGCGACGGCGACCACGCCTTCCGTTGCTCCGTCAGGGCGTCCAATCAGCCCCAGCCCGAGCAGCGCCACAAGCTGGCAGGCGTAACCCGCCAGTGACATTCGCCACGCGCCGAAGCGCGGAACATAGCGCACCGCCAGCAGCCCACCGACAAACGCGAAAAGCAGATTAAGCGCGAGGGAAATCAGAATGGTGGTCAGCATCGACTGCACGAAGAAGCTGGAGATGATTACCGGCAGACCAAAGGCCACGGCGTTATAGGCGAACGAGGAGACAACCGATAGCAGCGTGGCGAGCGTGGTACGCCGCAGATAGATGCCACGGAACAGGTTCAGGTAGTTCGACCATTTTGCCTTATTGACCACCGGCGCGGGCTGATCGAGCGCATCCTGCGGCACGTGGGCATTAATGTTGTACGACTGCCGTAAAATGGACGCCGCCTCTTTCAGGTTGCCCTGATTCGCCGCCCAGACCGGGGATTCGCTCATGTAGCGGCTGCGGATGGCGATAATCACCAGCGCGGGTACCGCGCCAAAGCCCAGTATCAGACGCCAGAGCCAGTCGCTGTGGCTTTCCGGCAGCACGGCGTAGAAAAAGAGAACCAGAAGGTAAGAGATGCTGATCGCCGCATACCAGGTAGGGCACCACATCGCGACGCTGGAGGCCTTATTCCCCGGCCCTTTCAGCCTGGCGAATTCACTGAGAAACGCCATCGCGACGGGAAGGTCGATCCCCACGCCAAGGCCCATCACAAAGCGCGCGCCCGCCAGCACATATTCATTCGGAGCCAGCGCGCAGGCGATAGCGGCGACGACAAAGAATACCATGTCGGCCATAAAGACGCGGTAGCGCCCGATTTTATCGGTGAGGTAACCGCCGAGCAACGCCCCGACAATGGCGCCAAAGGTAATCGCCGAGGCCACCATGCCGGTACCGGCGGGCGTCAGGTTAAATTCGCGGGTGATGTCTTTGATACCAAAGGCCAGTGCACCCAGATCGTAGGCATCGAGGAAAATTCCCCCGAGCGCGATACCGACCACAATGCGGGCATTTGCCCGGCCCTGTGAGCCGTCGTTAACGAGACGTGAAACGTCCGAGGCGCTGCGTACCCACCTGATGTCGCCATCCGGGGTATTTCCTGCCGTTGGAAGGGGAGTTGTGTCTGTGATTTCTGCCATTTTCTTTTTGTGTAGTGGTGTTGTGTATCTAACAGTTACCACAGGCAGAAGGTGACAAAAATCACATTTGGTTATAAGGCATAACGAACGGTTTACTGAGCGTCTTTCTTCTTACGCTTCAGCTTCGTCCAGATCTTGGTTTCCTGACGACGCCACAGGCGCTGAATGTTGTCATGATGACGCAGCAGGATCAGGCACGAGAGCATCGACACCGGGAAGGTAAACTGCGGTTTGAACCACCAGACATAGAACGGAGCAATCAGCGCGCTGACGATGGCGCCCAGCGACGAATAGCCGCTCAGCAGGATGGTCAGCAGCCAGGTGCCCGCCATCACGCCGGTGAGATCCCAGCCGATAGGCGCAATCGCACCAAACGCGGTGGCAACGCCTTTACCGCCTTTAAAACCAAAGAAAACGGGCCAGATATGGCCGACGCAGGCAGCGATGGCAATCAGCCCCAGCCAGAATGGCGTGACGCCCAGCGCATACGCACCCCAGACGGGAAGCATTCCTTTCAGGACATCAAAAATCAATACCGCTACGGCTGCTCCCTTGCCGCCAATTCGTAGTACATTGGTCGCCCCCGGATTCCCGGAACCACTTTCGCGTGGGTCGGGTAACCCCGCGATGCGGCAGACCAGAATGGCGCTGGAGATTGAGCCGCAAAGGTAGGCGAGGATGATCATTCCAGGCGCGATTGCACTCATAACGCTGTTCCGTTTTGAAAATGTATCTGTATTCTCAGCATCTGTGGATAATACGCATAATTCGCCGGAAGTGGTATCCGGTTTAGCCAAAAAGCAGGCAGGTCGTGATGGATATTGTATTTATAGAGCAACTTTCGGTAATCACCACAATTGGTGTTTACGACTGGGAACAGACCATCGAGCAGAAACTGGTGTTCGATATCGAAATGGGCTGGGATAACCGCAAGTCAGCAAAAAGCGACGATGTGAATGACTGTCTGAGCTACGCCGACATCAGTGAAGCGGTCATCGGCCACGTGGAAGGACAACGTTTTGCGCTGGTGGAACGCGTGGCGGAAGAGGTAGCGGAACTGCTGCTGAGCAAGTTTAACTCCCCGTGGGTGCGCATCAAGCTGAGCAAACCGGGCGCAGTGGCGCGCGCCGCCAACGTGGGCGTCATCATTGAGCGTGGCACAAATCTGAAAGGAAAGATTTAACGTCATAATTGCTAAACCATTTTAGGTTATATCGGTCTTAAAGCTGTATCTTTCACGGTTGTCCGCGTGGGACACCGTTTTTTTATATCTTTTTAGGGGTTTATAGATGAGCGATATGCACTCGCTGCTGGTGGCGGCAATACTGGGTGTGGTCGAAGGATTGACGGAGTTTTTGCCGGTGTCCAGTACGGGCCATATGATTATCGTTGGCCATCTGTTGGGCTTTGAAGGCGATACCGCAAAGACGTTTGAGGTGGTGATTCAGCTGGGCTCTATCCTGGCGGTGGTCGTGATGTTCTGGCGTCGTCTGTTTGGTCTGATCGGCATCCATTTTGGACGTTTGCCGCAGCGTGAAGGAGAGGGCAAAGGGCGCCTGACGCTGATTCATATTCTGCTCGGGATGATCCCGGCAGTGGTGCTGGGGCTGGTGTTCCACGATACCATTAAATCGCTCTTCAACCCGATTAACGTGATGTACGCGCTGGTCGTCGGCGGCTTCCTGCTGATTGCCGCTGAAGTGCTGAAGCCCAAAACCCCGCGTGCGGAAGGTCTGGACGATATGACCTATCGCCAGGCGTTTATCATTGGCTGCTTCCAGTGTCTGGCGCTGTGGCCGGGCTTCTCCCGTTCAGGAGCAACCATTTCCGGCGGGATGCTGATGGGGGTGAGCCGTTACGCCGCCTCTGAATTCTCATTCCTGCTGGCGGTGCCGATGATGATGGGCGCCACCGCGCTGGACCTCTACAAAAGCATCGACTTCCTGACCGTGGGCGACATTCCGATGTTCGCCGTAGGCTTTATCACCGCCTTTATCGTGGCGCTGATTGCCATCAAAACCTTCCTGCAATTGATTAAGCGTATCTCGTTTATTCCGTTCGCGATCTACCGCTTTATCGTCGCGGCTGCCGTGTACGTGGTCTTCTTCTGATGACCAACCGCCCTCAGTCTTTCGGCTGAGGGCAACGTTTTTCCTTCCACGCCGCTACCGCATCAATCCGCCGTTTCGTTAGCTCTTCGCGGATCGCCGGGCCTTTAAACCCAGCCTCCACCACCTCTTTCGTTGGCACCGCTTTTGCCACTTCCCACGCTTCGCGCAGCAAACGCCCCTGCGGGTAATCGGATGCTTCAAACCCGGTGCGGCCGCGCACGTCCGCTTCGCTGGTCAGCGCAATCTGCTCCACGCGCTGCGGCTTGCGCCAGGCGTCGATATTGTCGAACAGCTTAACGATAGTGGCGGGTTTGAGGATCGGGAAAGTGTGGATCAGGTCGTGAAATTCAGCGACCAGCTTAGCCAGGTCGCGAATGTCATTCGGCACGCGCAGGCGCTGGCACAGCCCGTCAACCAGCTTCACCCCTGCCGGGCCATGTCCGTGATGACGCGGCCAGAGCGCTTTAGGCGTTAATCCTTTCCCGAGATCGTGACACAGGGTAGAGAAGCGCACGTCCACCTCAGGGCTGAGCATGGCAGCCATGCTCAGCGTCATCAGGGTGTGAATGCCGGTATCAATTTCCGGGTGCCATTTCGCCGGGGCGGGCACGCCAAACAGCGCGTCTATTTCCGGGAACAGCACCTTCAGCGCACCGCAGTCGCGCAGGACCTGGAAAAAGACCTGCGGGTTGCGGGTGGTCATGGCGTTTTCGGTCTCTTTCCAGACGCGTTCTGGCGTCAGGTGTTCCAGCTCGCCCGCCTCGGTCATGGCCGTCATCAGCGCCATCGTCTCGTCGGCGATACGGAAGCTGAGATGGGCATAACGGGCGGCAAAACGCGCCACACGCAGCACGCGAAGCGGATCTTCAGAAAAGGCGGGGGAAATATGGCGTAAAAGACGATCGCGCAGATCGTTCTGCCCGCCGTAGGCGTCGATGATATGGCCGTTTTCGTCCTGAGCCAGGGCGTTAATGGTGAGATCGCGGCGCAGCAGATCCTGCTCCAGCGTCACATCCGGTGCGGCGTAACAGGTGAAGCCGGTATAACCGGAACCGGATTTCCGTTCGGTACGCGCCAGGGCGTACTCTTCCCGGCTTTGCGGATGGAGGAACACGGGAAAATCGCGGCCTACCTGCTGGTAGCCCGCGTCAATCATCGCTTCGGGCGTGGCGCCAACCACAACCCAGTCTTTATCTTTGACCGGCAGACCTAACAACGCATCACGTACCGCACCACCGACCAGATAACTCTTCACGCCTTACACTCCCGTTTTCTCTTTTCGCAAGATGATACGTAAGTGTGGCAGAGAAGACGAGTTAGTTCATCCAGCGGTCTTTACGTTTGCGGCTTGGGATGAGGTGAGGAAGCACCAGGCCCAGCACCAGACCGACGCCCAGCACGCCGCCGCCATACATAAACCACTGCATGATGATGGTACGCTGTTTATCATCCAGCTGAAGGTTAGCGGCGTTTACTTTCTTCTGCGCGACGATCAGCTCGTTTTTCAGCTTCTGGTTTTCGTCTTTCAGACCGGCGATCACGCTGTCGCTTTGCGCGACTTTCTGCTGCATCTCTGCGGTGCGCTGGTTCCAGGTGCCGTCAATGTTGTTCAGCTTATCGGTCAGGGTTTTCACCTGATTTTCCAGATCCGGCACGCGGGTGCGCAGGCTTGGCACCGTGCTCAGCTCTTTTAGTGGGATCCACGAGGTGCGGCCGGAGCTGTCACGAACCTGACCATAATTGGTGTCTGCGTTAGTTTGCAGCAGAGTCACTTCCTCGCCGGCATTTACCGTACCCACGAGGCGATAATTGTCTCCAGGGCCGCTGCGTACCCAGGTGTTCAGTTCATCAGAAACGTAACGTTTCTCTTCAGCGTGGACCGCCGTTGCGGCGGTAAAAGCGAGTAAAGTAAGTCCAATCAGGCGTAATTTAAGCATATCAGTCGTTATTTTCATAAAAAGTGGAACGATAGTAGTGGTATCAGTGTCGCTACGCAAAGGATTCATCATCAATCGGAATCATCTGTGTCATGATTTCCACCGCTTTAAACTTTTACGCCCGTCAAATTGCTCATTGCGTGGCAATTTGGCGCAAAATACTATGTACTGACAAACAAATGGCGAGGAAGTTCGCCTTCATCGACGCGTCTGTGACGCACGCAAAAGTACAAGGCTATGGCACAAGAGATTGAATTAAAGTTTATCGTCGAAAAAGACAGCGCTGACGCGCTCCGCCAGCATCTGAACACGCTGTCCGGCGAGCACCATGAACCCGTACAGCTGCTCAACATCTATTACGAAACGCCGGACAACTGGCTGCGCAACCACGATATGGGCCTGCGCATCCGCGGCGCGAACGGGCGTTACGAGATGACGATGAAAATTGCCGGTCGCGTGGTCGGCGGTTTGCACCAGCGTCCGGAATACAATATCGACATCAGTAAGCCAGAACTTGAGCTGGAGCGTTTTCCGACGGAAGTCTGGCCTGAAGGGACGCTGCCCGCAACGCTGTCGGCAGAGGCAAAACCGCTGTTCAGCACCGATTTCTGGCGCGAAAAATGGCTGGTGACGGAAGGCAAGAGCCGCATTGAGATCGCGTTTGATCGGGGTGACATTAAGGCGGGTGAAGAGCAGGAGCCGATCTGCGAGCTGGAACTTGAACTGCTGGAAGGCGAGGCGAGCGATGTGCTGAAGCTGGCGCGCAAGCTGGTGAACCAGCCAGGCCTGCGTCAGGGCAGCCTGAGCAAAGCGGCGCGCGGCTATCACCTGGCTGCCGGGAATGCGCCGCGCGTGCTGCGGGAAACGCCGATTCTGCGTGTTGTGCCGAAAGCCAGCGTTGAGCAGGGCATGGAGGCGGCGCTGGAGCTGGCGCTTTCTCAGTGGCAGTACCACGAAGAGCTGTGGGCGCGTAACGTGAAAAACGCCAAAAAACACGTGCTTGCTGCCATGGGGCTGGTGCGTCATACCCTGGCGCTGTTCGGCGGTATCGTCCCGCGTAAAGCGAGCGCTCACTTACGTGATTTGCTCACTCAAACCGAAACGCTGATGCTTTCCGACGTGTCGGCGCAAACGGCAATCTACAGCCCGCAAAATGCCAGCGCGAAACTGGCACTGACCGAGTTTCTGGTGACCCGCGGCTGGCGCACGTTCCTGGATGCGAAAGGCCAGACCAAAATCGCGGAGAACTTCAAACGCTTCGCGGATATCCATCTTTCCCGTCACGCCGCCGAGCTGAGAACCACCTTCGCGCATCCGCTGGGCGACCAGTATGGCGACCAGCTTCCTCGTCTGGCGCGTAACATCGACTGCATGCTGATGCTGTCCGGTGCGTATGAGGGCGTGAAGGCGCAGGCCTGGCTGGAGAACTGGCAGGGGCTTCAGCATGCCATAGAGACCCGTCAGCAGATTGAGATCGAGCATTTCCGCAACGAGGCCATTTCGCAGGATCCGTACTGGCTGCACAGCGGAAAACGTTAATTCTGGCAAGGAATCCCTGATATGCCGCTTTCTTCGCAGTTACAGCAGCACTGGCAGACCGTTTGCGAACGTCTGCCCGAGTCGTTACCCGCGTCATCGTTAAGTGAGCAGGCGAAAAGCGTGCTTACGTTCAGTGATTTTGTACAGGAAAGCGTCAGCGCCAACCCGGACTGGCTGGCAGAGCTGGAAAGCGCGCCGCCGCAAGCTGACGAGTGGCGGCATTATGCTGGCTGGCTGCAAACCGCGCTGGAAGGGGTAGCGGATGAAGCCACGCTGATGCGCGTTCTGCGCCAGTTCCGCCGCCGGGTGATGGTACGCATTGCCTGGGCGCAGGCGCTGGCGTTGGTGAGCGAAGAGAGCACCTTGCAGCAGCTGAGCGAGCTGGCGCAGACGCTGATTGTTGCCGCGCGGGACTGGCTCTACGCCGCCTGCTGTAAGGAGTGGGGCACGCCGTGCAGCGAAGACGGGGTTCCGCAGCCGCTGTTGATTCTGGGGATGGGCAAGCTGGGCGGCTGCGAGCTGAACTTCTCCTCGGACATTGACCTGATTTTTGCGTGGCCGGAGAACGGCTCCACGCGCGGCGGTCGTCGCGAGCTGGATAACGCCCAGTTCTTTACCCGTCTGGGCCAGCGGCTGATTAAGGCGTTGGACCAGCCCACGCAGGACGGTTTTGTCTACCGCGTGGACATGCGCCTGCGTCCGTTTGGCGACAGCGGTCCGCTGGTGCTGAGCTTTGCTGCGCTTGAGGATTATTACCAGGAGCAGGGACGCGACTGGGAGCGTTACGCGATGGTCAAAGCGCGAATCATGGGTGACGGCGAAGACGCCTACGCCAACGAGCTGCGCGCCATGCTGCGCCCGTTCGTTTTCCGCCGTTACATCGACTTCAGCGTGATCCAGTCCCTGCGCAATATGAAAGGGATGATTGCCCGCGAGGTGCGCCGGCGCGGCCTGAAGGACAACATCAAGCTCGGTGCGGGCGGTATACGTGAAATCGAATTTATCGTGCAGGTCTTCCAGCTGATTCGCGGCGGGCGTGAGCCCTCGTTGCAGTCCCGCTCGCTGCTGCCGACGCTGAGCGCTATCGATCGGCTGCATCTCCTGCCGGAAGGCGACGCGCAAACGCTGCGGGAGGCCTATCTCTTCCTGCGTCGTCTGGAAAATCTGCTGCAAAGCATTAACGATGAACAGACCCAGACGTTGCCCGGCGACGAGCTGAACCGGGCGCGTCTGGCCTGGGGCATGCGGGTGGATGACTGGGCGGCGCTGACGGCACGGCTGGAAGCCCATATGGCGGGCGTGCGCCGCATCTTTAACGATCTGATTGGTGACGACGAAAGTGAAACGCAGGACGATGCGCTCTCCGAGCACTGGCGCGAACTGTGGCAGGACGCGCTCCAGGAAGATGACACCACGCCGGTGCTGGCGCACTTAAGCGACGACGCCCGCCATCGCGTGGTGGCGTTGATTGCCGATTTCCGCCTTGAGCTGAACAAGCGCGCCATTGGCCCGCGCGGTCGGCAGGTGCTGGATCATCTGATGCCGCATCTGCTGAGCGACGTCTGCTCCCGCGAGGATGCGCCGGTGCCGCTGTCGCGCATGATGCCGCTGCTGAGCGGGATCGTCACGCGTACCACCTACCTGGAACTGCTGAGCGAGTTTCCCGGCGCGCTGAAGCACCTGATTTCCCTCTGCGCCGCCTCGCCGATGGTCGCCAACAAGCTGGCGCGTTATCCGCTGCTGCTGGACGAACTGCTCGATCCGAATACGCTCTATCAGCCGACGGCGACGGACGCCTACCGCGACGAGCTGCGCCAGTATCTGCTGCGCGTGCCGGAAGAGGACGAAGAGCAGCAGCTGGAGGCGCTGCGTCAGTTTAAGCAGGCGCAGATGCTGCGCGTGGCGGCGGCGGATATCGCCGGTACGCTGCCGGTAATGAAAGTGAGCGATCATTTAACCTGGCTGGCGGAGGCGATCATCGACGCGGTAGTCCACCAGGCATGGGTGCAGATGGTGGCCCGCTACGGCCAGCCGAGGCACCTTACCGACCGCGAAGGCCGTGGATTTGCGGTGGTGGGTTACGGCAAGCTGGGCGGCTGGGAGCTGGGCTACAGCTCCGATCTGGATCTGATTTTCCTGCACGACTGCCCGGTTGACGTGATGACCGACGGCGAACGTGAAATCGACGGGCGGCAGTTCTACCTGCGCCTGGCCCAGCGCATCATGCACCTGTTCAGCACCCGCACTTCGTCGGGCATTCTGTACGAAGTGGACGCGCGTCTGCGCCCGTCCGGCGCGGCAGGCATGCTGGTCACCTCGACGGACGCTTTTGCTGACTATCAGAAGAACGAAGCCTGGACGTGGGAACATCAGGCGCTGGTGCGCGCCCGCGTGGTGTACGGCGATCCGCAGCTCAAAACGCAGTTCGATGCGATCCGCAAGTCAGTCATGACGACCCCGCGTGAGGGCAGCATCCTGCAAACTGAAGTGCGTGAAATGCGTGAGAAAATGCGCGCGCATTTAGGCAACAAACATCGCGATCGCTTTGATATCAAAGCCGATGAGGGCGGCATTACCGATATTGAGTTTATCACCCAGTATCTGGTGCTGCTGCACGCGCACGACAAGCCGAAGCTGACCCGCTGGTCCGATAACGTGCGTATTCTGGAACTGCTGGCACAGAACGACATTATGGACGAGCAGGAGGCGCAGGCCTTAACCCGCGCCTACACCACGCTGCGTGATGAGCTGCACCACCTGGCGTTGCAGGAACAGCCGGGCCATGTGGCGCTGGACTGTTTCACCGATGAACGCGCGCAGGTGACCACAAGCTGGCAGAAGTGGCTGGTGGAACCGTGCGTATCAAAACAAGTGTGATATTATCGCGCGCAAATTGTGAATCTTTCTGGAGTCAGGAATGAAAGTAACACTGCCAGAGTTTGAACGTGCTGGAGTTATGGTTGTCGGTGATGTGATGCTGGATCGCTACTGGTATGGGCCGACCAGCCGTATCTCTCCGGAAGCGCCGGTGCCGGTGGTTAAGGTCGACACCATTGAAGAGCGTCCAGGCGGCGCGGCAAACGTGGCGATGAACATCGCCTCGCTGGGCGCGCATTCGCGTCTGGTGGGGCTGACCGGCATTGACGATGCGGCGCGTGCGCTGAGTCAGTCGCTGGCGGACGTGAACGTGAAGTGCGACTTCGTTTCTGTTCCGACACACCCAACCATCACCAAGCTGCGCGTGCTGTCGCGTAACCAGCAGCTGATCCGCCTCGATTTTGAAGAAGGGTTCGAAGGCGTTGATCCTGAGCCGCTGCACGAGCGCATCAGCCAGGCGCTGGGCAATATCGGCGCGCTGGTGCTGTCTGATTATGCCAAAGGTGCGCTGGCGAGCGTGCAGACCATGATCCAGCTGGCGCGTAAAGCCAGCGTACCGGTGCTGATCGACCCGAAAGGCACTGACTTTGAGCGCTATCGCGGCGCAACCCTGCTGACGCCCAACCTTTCTGAGTTCGAAGCGGTGGCGGGCAAGTGCAAAACGGAAGAAGAGCTGGTTGAGCGCGGCATGAAAATCATTACTGATTTCGAGCTGTCTGCGCTGCTGGTCACCCGTTCCGAACAGGGCATGACGCTGCTGCAACCGGGCAAGGCACCGCTGCATATGCCAACCCAGGCGCAGGAAGTGTACGACGTGACCGGTGCCGGTGATACGGTGATCGGCGTGCTGGCGGCAACGCTGGCGGCGGGTAACTCCCTGGAAGAGGCGTGCTACTTCGCGAACGCCGCGGCGGGCGTGGTTGTCGGTAAACTCGGGACTTCCACCGTTTCGCCCATCGAGCTGGAAAACGCGGTGCGCGGGCGTGCGGATACCGGCTTTGGCGTCATGACCGAAGACGAGCTGAAGGTGGCCGTTGCCGCCGCGCGCAAACGCGGTGAAAAAGTGGTGATGACCAACGGCGTGTTCGACATCCTGCATGCGGGCCATGTGTCGTATCTGGCGAACGCGCGCAAGCTGGGCGATCGCCTGATTGTGGCGGTCAACAGCGATGCGTCGACCAAACGTCTGAAAGGCGAAACGCGCCCGGTGAACCCGCTGGAGCAGCGCATGATCGTGCTCGGCGCGCTGGAAGCGGTGGACTGGGTGGTGTCGTTTGAAGAAGATACCCCGCAGCGCCTGATTGCCGGGATCCTGCCTGACCTGCTGGTGAAGGGCGGCGATTACAAGCCAGAGCAAATCGCGGGTAGCGAAGAGGTCTGGGCGAATGGCGGTGAAGTGATGGTGCTCAACTTTGAGGACGGGTGCTCAACCACCAACATCATCAGGAAGATCCAGAAAGACAGCCAGTAAAAAAACGGGCCAGCTGGCCCGTTTTTTTATGTCGGGTGGCGGCTGCGCCTTACCCGACCTACGCGTTCATCCAGGCCCGGTAAGGCAGAGCCGCCACCGGGCACAACAGGCCGCACTTACTCCTGGTCATCCACCGGCGGAATGGCCGGTGCCGGCTTCACTTCTTCCGGCGCATTACGGTTTTCCAGATCGCTCAGACGCTGTTCCAGCAGCGCCAGCTTCTCGCGGGTGCGCAGCAGAACCTGAGTCTGCACGTCAAACTCTTCGCGGCTGACTAAATCAAGGCGAACCAACTGTGCCTGCAACGTCTGGCGGATTTTCTTCTCAACGTCATCACCAAACTCACGAATGCCTTTCGGCATGGACTCATGAACCTGACGCGCGATCTGCTCAATTTTCTTTGGGTCAATCATTGTCGTTTCCCTTGATGAAAAGGTGTTAGTGCCTATTGTAGCGCGTCATGCCGCGGGTTAAACAAAATTGTTTGAAGCTTATGCATTGCCCAGGGTAATCAATAGCGTTATAGTTATCTCGCTTATTCTCAGGGCGGGGCGAAATTCCCCACCGGCGGTAAATCAGCTTAGCGCTGAAAGCCCGCGAGCGCTTTGGGTGAATTCTCAAAGGTCAGCAGATCCGGTGTAATTCCGGGGCCGACGGTTAGAGTCCGGATGGGAGAGAGTAACGATCAAGTCGGGCGAGGCCCGCTCACGTTATTTTTTTGCCGCTTGTACGGCGCTCCTAAGACTGCCCTGATTCTGGTAACCATAAAGTTAATGAGGTTTTTTTACCATGAATCAGACGCTACTTTCCTCTTTTGGCACTTCAACTCAACGTGTTGAACATGCACTGGATGCACTGCGCGAAGGCCGCGGCGTGATGGTGCTGGACAACGAAAATCGTGAAAACGAAGGCGACATGATTTTCGCCGCCGAAAACATGACCGTTGAGCAGATGGCGCTGACCATTCGTCACGGCAGCGGCATCGTATGCCTGTGTATTACCGAAGACCGCCGCCAGCAGCTTGAGCTGCCGATGATGGTTGAAAACAACACCAGCGCCTTCGGGACCGGTTTTACCGTGACCATTGAAGCGGCGCATGGCGTAACCACTGGCGTGTCGGCGGCTGACCGCCTGACTACCGTCCGTGCAGCCATTGCCGATGGCGCGAAACCTTCCGATCTGCACCGTCCTGGCCACGTCTTCCCGCTGCGCGCGCAGCCGGGCGGCGTGCTGACCCGTGGTGGTCATACCGAAGCGACCATCGATCTGGTGACGCTGGCTGGCTTCAAGCCTGCGGGCGTCCTGTGCGAGCTGACCAACGATGACGGCACCATGGCGCGCGCGCCGGAGTGCATCACCTTTGCCCGTCTGCACAACATGCCGGTGGTGACGATTGACGATCTGGTGGAGTACCGCCAGGCGCATGAGCGCAAGGCCAGCTGAACGCGCTGACGTGAAAAAGCCGGGGAAACCCGGCTTTTTTGTCGCTAGTGGTAGTTAATTTTAAACAGCACCACGGTTTCAAACGGTCCGGACTGGATCGCTTTTCCTTCATCCCACGACAGCTCTGCCGTGTACTTTTGCTCATACTGCAACGTACTCCCGGTGAAGTCGGCATATTCCTGGTAGTGGTTGAAGGTAAACGGATCGGTTCCGTTCAGAATACGCAGTTTTAGCCCATTCCCAATCAATAGCGCCGTATCGTCAGCGCTGAGTTTTTCGTTCGTGTAGAATGACGAGTCCATTTTGAATCCATCAGAGCACTGCGCGTCCTGCACCTTGGTGGTTTTGACCGTAAATTCGCGAACGCGCGTTTTCTGGTTCACGATGTCGCGAGCGCTGAAGGTGCCAAAATCGATCTCCTGGTTTTCAGGGTAGATGCTGAAGGTTGCCCCGCAGTCCAGAACGGTAATGTTTTGCAAGCCGTTGATGTGATACTTCAGGTTTTTCGCGTCGGCCATCTGGTTGACCCCGCCTTTACCGTCAAACTGCACCACGATGTAATCGCCGAGGGAACTCACGTAGCCGTGAGGCGGCATCGCCTTAATTTTTACAAACAGGCGAAAGCGGGCAATAAACGTGCGTGTCGGATGAATGTCATCCGGGTTTCCGGAGCAGATCAGGTTTTCCCAGCCCATCTGCCGTATCTGATCCGGGGTATAGATTAGGATATTCTTGTTATCAAGACACTGGCGGGTGTCCACACCATTCGGCTGGCCCGTGGCATCGTAATCCACCCCTTCGTAGGTTACGCCAAGCTCATAGTAAGGGTCCGTTGCGGCAGGATAAGGGTTAACCCAGGCGAATACGTCTTCCGGCTCAAAGCCGCCATTGACGTTGTGATCGCAGCTAACCGGGATTTTAATGTCATCTGATTCCCAGATTTTCTGCCCCACCTGCGCGTTGCTGGGGATAGCAAAGGGCGAGATGGTTTTTGTCTCTTCAACCGGCCCGCCTGAAGCACCAAGATAGCAGTCCAGCGCCAGCGCTTCTCTTACGGGCAGAGCGGATATCAGCAGCAGGAACAGCAGATTAGCGAGCTTGCGCATTTTTATCGACCTTATGCTCGCTGAGCGTACATTTCGCCGTGCCTGCACATTGCGCGTCGACCTTTTTCAGCGCACCGTAATCATCGATGTAGCCAATGCTGTAGTAGTTGCCGTGATAGTCACCGGTAGAGGTTGTCGCTGTCGCAAACGGGGCGATCATCAGGCTGTCAAAACCGGGCAGCATGGTTTTCGCATTTTTGCTCAGCCACGCCAGCGTAATGTAATAAGGCGTAGGGTTATGCACGGTGAGCCCTTTCGCGTTTGCGGTGACTTCCATACGCATTTCTGCCTGATCGCCTGCCTTTTTGGCGATCGCTTTGGGACGCCAGAACAGTTTGATCCTGCTCTGCATCGCGACCTGCATGACGCTGCGTTCCTCGCTCGCGCTGGAACTTTTCGGCGGCACCTCGCGCAGGTTGAAATAAAACAGCGATTCCCGGTCTTTCGGCAACCGGGCAGTCGCGGCCTGCTTCACAATCCGGACCTGAGACGAGGCGCCCGCTTCAAGACGTTGAATCGGCGGAAGCGCCATAAAATGGCTGTCCTCCTTGCGTCCGTTTTCATCTTCTATCCAGGAGAGCGCCAGATAAGGCAACGTTTTGCTCTGGTTATCAATCTTGAGGCTGCTGGCCTTATCGCTTTCCGGAAACACAATGCGGGTGCGGTCCAGGTTAACGGCGGCGTGGGTGGTAAATGCGGTGCCGATTAACATCAGGCACAGGCTAGTGAATGAGGTCAGTTTCATCATGGTTTCTTACTGGCATGGCAGTATCAACTGCATACTGTTTTCAAGGTGTGAAGGCAGCGAGAAGCGACACTGCTGATTGTCACCCCACGTTACCCGGAATTGTTGTTCAGGCTCGACTGCTCCCAGCCAGACGTGGCCTTCGTCGGCGACCATGCCGATTTGCAGGTCACTTTCCAGCAGGTGAACAATCGCGCCCAGCGGCGGGGTGCCGGCTGGCGTACGTATAATGCCAGCAATATCGTTGCCGGCGCGCGTGGCAATCTGGCGGTAGCCAATCGCCCCCTCGGTCCAGGTGGTGGTCGTGATGCGGTTGTCCACATCGACGCCGTCAGGCAGGTTATCCAGATTGACCTGTACGCTGGCTGGAGAGTAGCTTGAAACCGACGGTAAAACGCCGATACCAAAGCGGTTGGTTTCATCCCGCGACATGTTCAGCGGAATGTTGCCGACGCCGTCGGTGCTGACCATTACGCGCGGTTCGTTTCCGTAGCTGCGACGGTGCAGCGCTGCGCCTTTGGCCGTTGAGGTAAACGAGCCATTCCAGCTGGCGCTCAGGGAGTTATATTCATCAGCTTTATAACTTCCGGAGATATTCAGATCGCCAAAAGGTGAATAGTGCTGATAGTTGCCGCTCATCTGTGCGCCCGCGTCCGCATGTTCACTCTCCGTTCCCGCGGAGACGCCCCAGGTATTATTGCGATCGGACGTGTCGTACCAGGAGACATTTTGGCTCAGGCTATCGCTGTTGTGCAGATCGTAACTGAGGCGATGATCCGGATCGATCGGTACGCTCAGGGACAGGTAAAACTGCGTATCGTCGTCTTCATCTTCGTAATGCGTCTTGCTCCAGGAGAGGGTGACGCCGAGGTTTTTCCAGCGCCCCAGATCAAAGTTATAACCTGCGGTAATGCTTCCGGTCGTGGACGGGGCTTCGTTCCACCAGGTCTGACGCAGTACGTTGACGTAGAGGTTGAGCGATAACGGGCTGATGTACTGACTGGCGGTTACGCTCAGCGTCTGCTTTTCTGTCTGACGATCGTTGTCGTCATAATCAAGGAAGCGGGCATAGCTCAGGAACTTCCGATCGGAGTAGCGGTAGCTGGCAAGCGTAAGCTGGCTGCCGGTGGTATCGAAACGCTTGCTGTAGTTAAAACGGTAGCTGTAACCCGTCTGGCTATCCTGAAAGGGGAGCTGGCTGGTGGCCTGCGTGACGTCAAAAGAGAGGGCACCCAGATGCGCCATATTTTGCCCGATCCCGGCGGCAACGGAACGGTAATGCTCCCCGTCGGCAAGCGTCCCGCCATAGAGCGAGGTGTTTGACAGCATTCCCCATGAGAATTCACCGCTCATAAAACCGGTGTCTTCGACATCGTGAGAGGCGTCTTTACGCGCTTTACCCGCCGCCAGCTTGTAGCGAACCTGCCCTTTACGCGTTAAAAAAGGCACCGATTCCGCCGAGATCTGGAAAGTGCTGACGCGCCCGTCTTCCTCCGTCACTTTTACGTCCAGCGTACCCTGAACGGACTGGTTGAGATCCTGAATAACAAAGGGGCCAGGCGGGACTTTGCTTTGATAAATTACGCGATCGGCCAGGCTGACCGTGACGGTCGCGTTGGTTTGCGCGATGCCGGTAATTTGTGGCGCATAGCCACGCAGAGACCAGGGGAGCATGCGCTCATCGCTGATCAGGGAGGCGCCTGTATAGGTAAAAGCGTCAAAGATTGAGGACTGGAAGTCCGTTTCACCCAGCGTCAGCTTAGCACCAAGTGAAGGAAGAGGGCGGAACATGTAGACGCGCGAAAAGCGTCCGTCATGATCCGAACCTGCATCGGTATGCGTTTGGCTGTACTGATAATCACTGCGCAGGCGCCATGCGCCCATATTCGCGCCCGCCGTGCCATAGGTGTTGGCGTTGTTGGTGCTGCTGCCGTCGTTGGGCTGATAGTGGCTGGCGAACAGGTTGTAATCCAGAATCACGCCCGGTACGCCATTGTCCCACGTTGCGGGTGGCATCCAGTCGGCGGCGCGGTACTGCAACCATGCCTGGGGTACGGTGACCTTCAGCGTCTGGGTCGCTTGTTCAAAATGAAAGGTGATATCCGGTCTGGAGGAAAAGTCGACGCATCCCTCTTTTTCGGGTAAGGCGTCGCGGACTTCCTCTTTCAGGGCAAACGTATCCGCCAGTTCAGGAGGAATACACACCTGTACCGTGCTATTTACCTCTTTCCAGGTAAGCTGCCAGCCGTTAGCCAGCGGTGTGTCGTTAATAGATACGGTAACAAAATAGCTGCCAGGGGTAACCGCTATTTCATTTTTAAAAAGGGAGAGATCAACGCTGCCCCGCTGGTCTTTATCAATGGCATTGATATTAAACTCGGTGGCAGAGGCAATCTTCGTCATTAACAGGGACGCAATGATGATTTTTGATTGTAATTTATATGTCATCATCCTGTTACCAAAATAATATCACATACCGACTGGCATATAATGCCAGTCGGTTTTATCGTGATGCATTGCCTTATTTGTACATCAGCACGTAGTTGGCGGTCGCTTCAACTTGACCCGCTGTGGCAGTTTTACCCTGAGCAACTTCCATTAATGCTTTGAAGTGCAGGGTCTGAGTGGTGGAACCCGCCAGCAGATCGACCGTTTGAGCCGAACCCAGGGTGATGTTGGCTTCGTTGTTATCCATCAGACGAACACCGACGTTCTGAGCACCGCTAGCATAGGTGTTGCTCATCAGGCTGGTGTCAGTAGCGTCAGTTGCTGCGCTGGTGAAGGTCACGTCAACTTTGGTCACTGGCGTATCCGTTTCGTCCGCCGGATCGTCAAGTTGGCAGTTCTCCAGATTGATATCAACCGGAACAGCGGTAGATTTTTTGTTAGCGTTGATCACGGCAGTGGTGACTTCACCCAGGTCCACTTCTTTATCAACGCTGTCTGGTGCAATGCTGCACGGTGCATCAATGACCACGCCTTTGAATTTGATTTTGCCGGAACCCTGGTCATCAGCAAAAGCAGAACCCGAAACGATGGCAGCCATCGCAACCGCTAACAGTACTTTTTTTCCCATATACATGAAAATATCCTTTTTCAATTGAATTCATAATCTGAATATTAATTTTCAGAATACTCGCAAAGTATAACGGGTTGAGGGAGGTGTTTGCGATTAATGAGGCTTAAAGATATTTTAAGAGAAGGTTAATATATAATTTATTACTATCGTAATCGGTTAATACTTCATGCAATAGCGGCTTTTAAAACGCAATTTAAATGGGAAGTATTGCGCTTAAAAATATCCATAAAAATTCTTGATTTTCCAATTATAAATACAGAACCGCAGACAGTGTAAAATGCAACGGCTGCGCCGGGGCGCATCAAAGAATTGCCCTCATTGATGAGGGCATCCGAGTCAGCCTATACCTGCCGTTTGCAGCAGAACCAGGCTTAACCCCATCACCGACATGCCGCACAGCACGCCGTAGCTGGGATTATTGTTAGGATCGATCTCTTTCGCCAGCGGCATCAGCTCATCGACCGAGAGTGCGACCATGATCCCGGCCACCGCCGCCATGATAGCGGCCATCACCACAGGCGAAACGAGGCTGCCGAGGATCAGCCACGCCAGCACGCCGCCAAGAATTTCAGCCAGGCCGGAAACCCCAGCCCAGAGTACGGCAGTCCGTTTTGAACCGGTGGCCGCGTAGACCGGGCCGGCAACGGCAAGTCCTTCAGGAATATTGTGTAAGGCTACCGCCAGCGCTACGCCAAACCCCATTTCCAGATTGCTGCTGGCCGTGACGTAGGTGGCAACGCCTTCCGGAAAGTTATGCAGGCTGATGCCGAGCGTCAGCAGGATGGCCGTGCGCTTGATGTTGCCCGGAAGGGGAGCCGCGCTCTTTTGCATCAGATCCTGAGGGTGCGCGTGAGGCAGCATGCGGTCGAGCGCAAAATAGCCCAGCAGGCCGACGATGAACATGCCGTAGCCCAGCACTGGCGACATCCCCTCGGTATGAAGGGCTGCGGGCAGCATCTCCATCAGCGAGATAAGCAGCATGATCCCGGCGGCGAAACCCAGCGAAAAGGCCAGAAGGCGGTTAGACGGTTTTTGTCCGAGCACGCCGAGGAACGCGCCGATAAAGGTCGCGGCACCCGCAAGTACGGTCAAAATCAAGGGTACTGACATGCACTCTCCTTAAGCTGTATCTGACATTCAAATTTCCTGATGATGATCTTCACGGTTATCTGCGTTCATCTTCACCTGAATGCGCGTAATGTAGAACCATCAAATTGACACCTCCTGTAAGGATATCACCATGTCTTCATCTCGTATGCCAGCACTGTTTTTAGGCCATGGCAGCCCAATGAACGTTCTGGAAGACAATGTCTATACCCGCACCTGGCGACACCTGGGCGAGACGTTGCCGCGACCGAAGGCGATTGTGGTGGTGTCTGCGCACTGGTTTACCCGTGGTACCGGCGTAACGGCCATGGAAGCGCCGAAAACTATCCATGACTTTGGCGGCTTTCCGCAGGCCCTGTATGACACGCACTATCCTGCGCCCGGCTCCCCTGCGCTGGCGCAGCGGCTGGTGGATCTGCTCGCACCGGTTCCGGTGGCGCTGGATAAAGAAGCCTGGGGCTTTGACCATGGCTCCTGGGGCGTCCTGATTAAAATGTATCCCGAGGCCGATATCCCGATGGTGCAGCTGAGCATCGACAGCACCAAACCAGCGGCCTGGCACATGGAGATGGGCCGTAAGCTGGCAACCCTGCGTGATGAAGGCATCATGCTGGTCGCGAGCGGTAACGTGGTGCATAACCTGCGCACGGTGCGCTGGCATGGGGAGAATACCCCGTATCCCTGGGCGACGTCTTTTAACGACTATGTGAAAGACAACCTCGCCTGGCAGGGGCCGGTTGAACAGCATCCGCTGGTGAACTATCTGGATCACGAAGGCGGTTCGCTCTCTAACCCCACGGCGGATCACTTCCTGCCGCTGCTGTATGTGTTAGGCACGTGGGATGGTCAGGAGGCGATTACCCTCCCGGTCGACGGCATTGAGATGGGGAGTTTGAGTATGCTGTCGGTGCAGGTGGGATAAAAACATGCCGGGTGGCGGCTTCGCCTTATCCGGCCTACATGTTGAGAGTAGGCCCGGTAAGCGTAGCGCCACCGGGCAAGTCTTATTCAACAAAAATATGCGGATAGAACCGTGACAGATCCTGCGTAATCAGTGCGCGATCTTCGCGAATGCCAATCCCGGCAGGTTGATCGTTAATAAGCCAGCTGCCGATCAGCGTATAGCTGTCGCC
Organism: Enterobacter genomosp. S; assembly: GCF_001631805.1. Classification (NCBI taxonomy): domain Bacteria; kingdom Pseudomonadati; phylum Pseudomonadota; class Gammaproteobacteria; order Enterobacterales; family Enterobacteriaceae; genus Enterobacter; species Enterobacter genomosp. S. The sequence goes on from NZ_LVVA01000019.1 coordinate 240,631, forward strand.
AAACTTCGGCAGTTGATAAAACTGCTGGACGATCATCCCTTCTTCACCGTATGGCCCTTCAACCGCTTCCAGCGTTTTACCGTTTTCGATAATGGAGACGTTCGCGCCTTCGCGAGAGAAGATCGGCTTAACGACGTATTTCTCCATCGGCGGGAACTCATCTTCGGCAAAGTACGCAGGCAGCAGGTTCGGGTGGTTCGGGAACATCTCCCACAGCATCGGCAGCAGGGCTTTATTGGAGATAATGCTCTTCCAGGCCGGTTCCAGCCAGCGCACGCCGGCGTCTTCCAGTTTGGTCGAGAACATCTCGCGCAGCATGTATTCCCACGGATAGAGCTTGAACAGGTTGCTGATTACCTGATCCTGCATGTCCGTAAACTGACCTTTTTCACCTAAACCGATATCTTCGATATAGAGGAACTCCGTCGCCACTTCCGCTTCGGCTGCGCAGTCCTGCAAATACTGAACCGTACCGCGATCTTCTTCAGTATCGCGGCAGCAGGCGAGGTGCAGCAGGTTGAAACCGTGCTGTTCACGCAGTTCGGCGAAACGCTCAATCAGCTTTTCCTGTAGGCTGTTGAACTGGTCGCTGCCTTCCGGCAGGTTTCCGGCGTTCGCCTGATCTTCCAGCCAGATCCACTGGAAGAATGCGGCTTCGTACAGCGAGGTTGGCGTATCCGCGTTGTTTTCTAACAGCTTCGGTTCACCCACGCCGTCCCATGCCAGATCGAGGCGAGAGTAAAGCGAAGGCTGATTCGTTTTCCAGGACTGACGAATGAAGCTCCAGGTGTGCTTTGGAATGCGGAATTTGGTCATCAGCGCATCGCTGTCGATAACTTTCTCGACCACCTTCAGGCACATCTGGTGCAGCTCAGCGGTCACCTCTTCAAGCTTTTCAACCTGAGCGAGCGTGAGCTTATAGTAAGCGTCTTCACACCAGTACGGCTCGCCGTACATGGTGTGAAAGTTGAAACCATATTCGGTGGCTTTTTCGCGCCAGTCCGGGCGCTCGACAATACTGACTCGTTCCATGATCAGCCGCCCATTGAGCGAGTCGAAGAGCCGGCCGCACTACGCTGCATGGTGGTTTGTTTCGCCACGGACTCACCGAAGCCGCCACGGGTGATGGTGCTGGTGGTTGCGGGTTTCGGTGCCATCGCGGTTTTCGGTACGGTCATCGTACGGCCCGGCGTTGCTGCGCCGTAACCCTTGCCGGTGGCATCAGTGTATTTGCCGTACGCCGGGCTGTTCGGGTTTTTGGAGCTAAACAGCGGCTGCTGCTGATAGCCCGCACCGCCGCTCATCAGACGGCCCATCATATAGCCCGCCATCAGTGGCATCCAGAAGCTGCCGCTGGACTGAGCCTGCGCCTGGTTTTCCGGTGCCATACCCGCCTGAGCCGGGGCCTGCTGGCACTGGCCTTCACCGAATTCAGCGACACAGTCTTCGCGTGAGGCATATTTCGGCGCGGTACGTTCCGCTTCTTTCAGGGCGTTGTTATAGGCCGTTGTACATTCGGCGGCTTTACCGGTTGCGCTCGCGCAGTCGTCGGCGTTTTGATATAGCGAAACCGTTTCGTCGCTTTGCTCACAGCCTGCCAGCATAAAGACGGCAGTGACCGCCAGCGCGACAGGTGTCAGGTGGCGTGCGTTCCAGCTTTTGCGGAACGACGCGTGATTCATCGTTTTTGTCCGTTTCATATTTGTCTTCCGGGACCCAGTGGTAATAACGCTCAGGATAGAGGATGAGTGGTTGAAAATGAAGCGAAGAGGGGCGAAATGCAGGGGATCTTTACGTTGGCTTACGTTCGGGGGGATTTTGCGCCGGGTGGCGCTGCGCTTACCCGGCCTACGATTCAGTAGGCCCGATAAGCGAAGCGCCATCGGGCAATGCTTAGTTACGGAACGGGTTAGAACCGCTGCTTGCAGGTGCCGTGCTACGCGCGGCCGCTGGCTGCGCTGCTGGCATGCTGCCGTTAGCGTTGAAGTTATCAACCGCGGCATCCTGCTCTGGATTTTCCGGCGCGACGCTGTCAGGCGACGTGGAAACCGGTTTACCCAGCGTGCTGTTTAGCATTTGCAGATCCTGCTCGTTCAGCGTACCCAGAGCCTGCTTGATGTTCAGCTGGTTAATCAGGTACTGGTAACGTGCGCTGGAGAGCTGCTGCTTAGCGTTATACAGCGTGGTCGTTGCGTCTAACACGTCAACGATGGTACGCGTACCGACGGAGTAGCCCGCTTCCATCGCGTCCAGAGAGCTTTGCGCAGAGACAACGGCCTGTTTGTAAGCGTTGATGCTGCTGATAGACGCGTTCACGTTGTTAAAGGAAGAACGCACGGTCTGCACCACGTTGCGGTGCGCGCTTTCCAGCTGCTCGCTTGCGCCAACAAAGTTGTACTGCGCCTGTTTAACCTGGGAGTTAACCATCCCGCCCTGGTACAGCGGCAGAGAGAAGCTCAGGCCCACTTTGTTCTGACCAACGTTGCTATCGTCATAGGCCTGAGACGTCGTTTTAGAGCCGCTGTAGCTGGTATCCGATACGCCGGTCGAGGCGCTCAGGCTCAGGGTTGGCAGGTGACCATCCTGTGCAAGGCGGATCTGCTCGCGTGCCAGATCCTGGCTCAGGCGAGCCTGCAACAGGGTCAGGTTGCGGTTTTCCGCTTCTTTCAGCAGGGCGTTTACCGCCTGCGGTTTGTCCGTCTTGAAGCTGTCCACGTTCAGAGAGGCCAGCTCAGGATAGTAGTTACCGGTGACCTGGCGCAGAGCTTCCAGCGCGTTGTCGAGGTTGTTACGTGCGGTCACTTCGTTAGCCAGTACAGTATCGTACTGTGAACGGGCGTTCTGCACGTCAGTGATCGCCACCAGACCCACGTTGAAACGCTGGGTGGTTTGATCTAACTGACGGTAAATCGCCTGTTTCTGCGCTTCGGTGTAGGAGAGGGCGTCAATCGCGCTCAGCACCTGGAAATACGCGGTCGCGGTGTTAAGGATCAGCGTTTGCTGATCGGTCTGATAGGTGACGTCCTGAATGCCCGCACTCTTTTCCTGCAAACTCAGTTCACGCCATTTGGACATATCGAACAGGGTCTGTGTAAGCTGTAAAGAGGCGCTGGTGGCATTCGAGTCGATGCCGTTGTTATCGCGAAAACCGTTAGTGTAGGTATAATCGGCACCTAAGCCTAACTGCGGCAGCAGTGGGCTACGTGCTTCGTTAATCTTTTCAAACGCAGCATCACGATCGGCCGCCGATTTACGTAAATCAGGGTTGCCCAGACGTGCCTGCTGGTAGACCTGTAACAGGTTCTCTGCCTGGCTCATTGCACTGAAGCCCGTCAGGCTCAGGCCGATAAGGATGGGGAGCAATTTCTTCATTTGCATTCCTTGTTGTGAAGCAGTATTAGCGCTGATCTAATTAAAAAATAATTGCCGATTCTAACAGAATCATCCACACCAAAAGGTTGGCGTAACGTGCCATCTGGCGGTAATTTGCTCCAATCTACCATATAGCCATACAAACGGCAGCCAAACAGCCTTGAAATTCACAATTTCATCACCATTGCTACCAGGACTTGACCGATGCAAAAACCAGAAAACGTGCCTGTCACCTTCGCCAAAAACGATGTAGAAATTATTGCACGAGAAACGCTTTATAGCGGTTTTTTTTCAATGGAACTTTACCGTTTCAGGCATCGTCTGTTTAACGGTGAAATGAGCGGTGAGATCAAACGCGAAATTTTTGAGCGCGGGCATGCGGCTGTGTTGCTACCCTTTGACCCAGTGCGTGATGAAGTTGTGCTGGTCGAGCAGGTTCGCATTGCGGCTTATGATACCAGCGAAACCCCGTGGCTGCTGGAAATGGTGGCCGGGATGATTGAAGAAGGTGAGTCGGTCGAGGACGTCGCTCGCCGCGAGGCGCTGGAAGAAGCGGGCCTGGTGGTAGGCCGGACAAAACCGGTGTTGAGCTACCTGGCAAGCCCGGGCGGTACAACGGAACGTTCATTTATTATGGTGGGCGAAGTGGACGCCACGACAGCGGAAGGGATCCACGGTCTGGCAGATGAAAACGAAGATATTCGGGTTCATGTGGTGAGTCGGGAGCAGGCTTACCAATGGGTAGAAGAGGGGAAAATCGACAACGCAGCGTCTGTCATTGCCCTGCAATGGCTGCAACTGCACTATCAGAGTTTACGAAACGAGTGGAAAAAATGAAGCGCTATACGCCTGACTTCCCAGAAATGATGCGCCTGTGCGAAACCAATTTCGCACAGCTGCGCCGCCTGCTGCCGCGAAACGACGCACCCGGCGAAACGGTGAGCTATCAGGTGAGCAACGCCCAGTATCGGTTAACGATAACAGAATCAACGCGCTACACTACGCTGGTGGAAATTGAGCAAACGGCGCCGAAAATCAGCTACTGGAGCCTGCCGTCGATGACGGTACGTCTTTATCACGATGCGATGGTCGCTGAAGTGTGTTCAAGCCAGCAGATCTTTCGCTTTAAAGCGCGGTATGATTACCCGAATAAAAAGTTGCATCAACGCGACGAAAAGCATCAAATTAACCAGTTTTTAGCCGACTGGCTAAGATATTGTTTAGCACATGGAGCAATGGCGATTCCGGTTTGTTAGCGTCATAAACCTACCTAAGGACACCATTTGGAAAGCCTGTTGAACCTGACTGTTGCTGGTGGGGCGCCAGTCAGGATATTACAAATCACCGACACCCACCTTTTTGCCGAAAAGCATGAGACTCTGCTGGGCGTGAACACCTGGGAGAGTTATCAGGCGGTGCTTAGCGCAATTCATGCTGAAAACCGGCCATGCGATCTGATCGTCGCGACGGGCGATCTGGCGCAGGATCAATCCTCCGCAGCCTATCAGCATTTCGCTGAAGGGATTGCGAGCTTTAGCGTGCCTTGCGTCTGGCTACCCGGCAACCACGATTTTCAGCCCGCCATGTACAGTTCGCTTCAGGATGCGGGGATTTCACCGGCAAAATGTGTCTTTGTGGGGGACCAGTGGCAAATTCTGCTCCTCGACAGCCAGGTGTTTGGCGTTCCGCACGGTGAGTTGAGCGACTATCAGCTTGACTGGCTGGAGACAAAACTGGCCGCCGAGCCGGATCGCAATACGCTGCTGCTACTGCATCATCATCCGCTGCCGGCGGGCTGTAGCTGGCTCGATCAGCACAGCTTGCGTAATTCAGCGGCGCTGGACCGCGTGCTGGCGAAATTCCCGCGCGTGAAGCATTTGCTGTGCGGGCACATTCACCAGGAGCAGGATCTCGACTGGAACGGTCGCCGCCTGCTCGCGACGCCATCCACCTGCGTGCAGTTTAAGCCGCATTGCGCCAACTTCACGCTGGATACTATCGCGCCGGGCTGGCGCTGGCTGGAACTGCATGCCGACGGCACGCTGACCACCGAAGTTTGCCGTCTGGCCGGGGCTGAATTCCGCCCGGATACCGCTTCAGAAGGCTACTGATGTCGACGCTTCTTTACCTCCATGGGTTTAACAGTTCACCGCGTTCCGCAAAGGCGACGCAGTTTCGCCAATGGCTGAGCGAACATCATCCGTACGTGGAGATGATTATTCCGCAGCTGCCCCCCTACCCGGCGGATGCGGCAGAGATGCTGGAATCGATTGTGCTTGAACATGGCGGCGAATCGTTTGGCGTTGTCGGGTCGTCGCTCGGCGGCTACTACGCCACCTGGTTGTCGCAGTGCTTTATGTTGCCCGCTGTCGTCGTCAACCCGGCGGTCCGGCCATTTGAGCTGTTAAGGGACTTTCTCGGTGAAAACGAGAACCCCTACACCGGCCAACAATATGTGCTAGAGTCACGCCATATTTACGATCTCAAAGTTATGCAGGTCGACCCGCTTGAAGCGCCCGATCTTATCTGGCTGCTGCAACAGACGGGAGATGAAGTGCTGGATTACCGCCAGGCAGTGGCGTATTACGCATCCTGCCGCCAGACTGTAGAGGAGGGCGGAAACCATGCTTTCACGGGCTTTGAAGATCATTTCACCCAGATTGTCGATTTTCTTGGACTGCACAGCCACTGACAATCAATGCGAATTGCTAGTTTAAATCATGACGCAAACCTATAACGCTGATGCCATTGAGGTACTCACCGGGCTTGAGCCGGTTCGCCGCCGCCCGGGGATGTACACCGATACGACGCGCCCAAACCACCTGGGCCAGGAAGTAATTGATAACAGTGTGGACGAAGCGCTGGCAGGCCATGCCAAACGCGTGGACGTTATCCTGCACGCCGATCAGTCGCTGGAAGTCATCGACGACGGCCGCGGTATGCCGGTGGATATTCACCCGGAAGAGGGCGTTCCTGCCGTTGAGCTGATCCTCTGCCGTCTGCACGCGGGCGGTAAGTTCTCCAACAAAAACTACCAGTTCTCCGGCGGTTTGCACGGCGTGGGGATCTCCGTGGTTAACGCCCTGTCGAAGCGCGTGGAAGTGAACGTCCGTCGCGACGGTCAGGTCTATAACATCGCGTTTGAAAACGGCGAAAAGGTACAGGATTTGCAGGTCGTCGGGACGTGCGGTAAGCGCAACACCGGCACCAGCGTCCACTTCTGGCCTGACGAAAGCTTCTTCGACAGCCCACGTTTTTCCGTTTCTCGCCTGTCGCATCTGCTAAAAGCCAAAGCGGTGCTGTGCCCCGGCGTGGAAATTACCTTTAAGGATCACGTTAACAACACCGAGCAGAGCTGGCGCTACGAAAAGGGTCTCAACGACTACCTGAGCGAAGCGGTTAACGGCCTGCCGACCCTGCCGGAAAAACCGTTCGTCGGTAATTTCGAAGGTGACACCGAGGCGGTTGACTGGGCACTGCTGTGGCTGCCGGAAGGCGGCGAGCTGCTGACCGAAAGCTACGTCAACCTGATCCCAACCATGCTTGGCGGTACGCACGTCAACGGCCTGCGTCAGGGTCTGCTGGATGCGATGCGCGAGTTCTGCGAATACCGCAATATTCTGCCGCGCGGCGTGAAGCTTTCCGCCGAAGATATCTGGGACCGCTGCGCCTACGTGCTTTCCGTGAAGATGCAGGATCCGCAGTTTGCCGGTCAGACTAAAGAGCGCCTGTCGTCACGCCAGTGCGCGGCGTTCGTTTCCGGCGTTGTGAAAGATGCGTTTACCCTGTGGCTGAACCAGAACGTTCAGGCGGCTGAGATGTTGGCTGAAATGGCCATCTCCAGCGCCCAGCGCCGTCTGCGCGCCGCGAAGAAAGTGGTGCGTAAAAAGCTGACCAGCGGCCCCGCGCTGCCGGGCAAGCTGGCGGACTGTACCGCGCAGGATCTCAACCGCACCGAGCTGTTCCTCGTGGAAGGGGACTCGGCGGGCGGATCGGCCAAGCAGGCGCGCGATCGTGAATATCAGGCGATCATGCCGCTCAAGGGTAAGATCCTGAATACCTGGGAAGTCTCGTCCGATGAAGTGCTGGCCTCGCAGGAAGTGCACGACATCTCCGTAGCGATCGGCATCGATCCGGACAGCGACGATCTGAGCCAGCTGCGCTACGGCAAGATCTGCATTCTCGCGGATGCGGACTCCGATGGGCTGCACATCGCCACGCTGCTCTGTGCGCTGTTCGTGAAGCACTTCCGCACGCTGGTGAAAAACGGTCACGTCCACGTGGCGCTGCCGCCGCTGTACCGTATCGACCTCGGCAAAGAAGTTTACTATGCGCTGACGGAAGAAGAGAAAGCGGGCGTGCTGGAGCAGCTCAAACGCAAGAAGGGAAAACCGAACGTGCAGCGCTTTAAGGGGCTGGGCGAGATGAACCCGATGCAGCTGCGTGAAACCACGCTGGATCCGAACACTCGCCGTCTGGTGCAGCTGACCATCAGCGACGAAGACGAACAGCAAACTAACGCCGTGATGGACATGCTGCTGGCCAAGAAACGTTCTGAAGACCGACGTAACTGGCTACAGGAGAAAGGCGATATGGCGGATATTGAAGCCTGATGTACTGGCCCTCAGCCTCCCAGGCTGAGGGATCGCCGGGCACCGGGGCATTGCGCCATAATCCCGTCAGCGAAACGCTGTCTTTTCCGGTTTCAAAAAACGCAGATTAACAATTGCGCCGTCGGTGGGGACGGTCTCCAGCTCATTCACATCCATATCAGTCCCTTCTGGCAGGCTGAGGCTGTCAACCGTGATGCGGTTTACTCGCCAGGGAGTGAGGTAACTCACCAGCAGATCGCCCTCTGCGTTGGTGGTCGAACCGAACTGGTTATAAAATCCAATCTTCGCCGAACCTGGCACCTGAACCAGTGCCGCAGTACTTCCCAGCGTCTGGCCCAGGACAACCCCCTCCTGATATAACAGCACGCTGCCGCTGACGTCACCATGATAATCACGTTGCGTGCCGCTGCGGGTCATACTGACGTTCAGCTCCCCGCTGTTGTACTGATAGCCGATACTGCTTTTCAGGGCATCGTTCCCGTGTTCGCTATGCTCCGCCGTCACGTCATAGCGCAGGCTATAATCATCCAGCAGCGAGCCATTGACGTTGATTCCATGGGTATTCTTGTTTCGGCTGGCGAGGTCGGAAACCAATGCCACATTGGTAAAATGGCTTCCAATACTGAAGGGAATGCTGATGTTAAACCCCAGCGTTGATTCCGGGGCAGAGTCGCCGTAGCGGTCATAGCCGCCATAAAGCGAAAAATCGACGTCCTCCCAGCTGGCGTCCAAACTCAGGGTGAGGCTGTTACTGCCCGCCTCGCGAGCGCGTGATTTCAGCCAGCGCCACGAGAGGCTCAGACTCGAGTTTTCGTCGAAGTTTTGCGTCATCTCAATCTGGCCCTCAAGGGCGCGCTGGGTGGTGTCATCATCGAAACCCCAGGCCAGCACCGAGGCGCGGTTTAACCGCTCCTCAAGCGAACGATACTGGCTACCGCGCGGGTACCACTGAAGCTGGGCGTTAAGGCTGGTTTCGGTTTGAAAAAATGTTTTGGCATAACGCATTCGCCCGACGCTGCCGCTCAGCGCTTTGCCCTGCTGGCGGTAACGGGCGTTACGTACATCCGCAGATAACGCTCCCCATTTGCCCATATTGCCGCCCAATCCCACAACATGGCTGAAGTAATTTTCGCCCTGCTGTATGCCTCCAAATACGGTAGTGCGCGGGGCGACGCCCCAGGAGAGCGTGCTCTGCCAGAAACGATCTTTATCCAGCTCAACGCCGTGTAAGGGTTTATAACGCCCGGCGACCAGCTCGTAACTGAACATTTTATACTGCACCAGATTGGGCATGATCGAGTACGGAATGGACCGGGTACGCTCGCTCCCGTCGCTCTCCTGAATCGTCAGCTCAAGGTTGCCCTGTAAATCTGGTGGATAAAAATCACGGATTACAAAGGGCCCCGGCGGAACGTGAATGCGATAGACGCGCTCGCCGTTCTGGCGAAGCGTGACTTCCGCTTCGCTGCGCGCATAGCCGTTAATCAGCGGCGAATAGGGCCGCCAGCTATCCGGGAACATTGCCTCATCGCTGGCAAGGGAAATCCCCCGATAGGACATACTGTCGAACAGGTTCGATGAGGTGTAACCGTCGCCAAGGTTAAGCCGGGAGCGCATAGAGGTGATACTGCGCCAGACAGAGGCTGAATTGCTGTAAGAGCCGTGCTGGCGGTCCGCCTCTCGCCAGAATGTATTCTGGTAGCGCATGCGCCATGGCCCGACGTTGAGGCCATTTTCCAGAACGAGCGTTGCATCGGTGCCCGGCGTATCCCAACGGTACTGCGCACGTTGGTTATTAACGTCCAGCCGGTAGTTAACAAACAGGGCATTAATTCCATCATCCCAGCGGCTGGTACTGACCCCGTTTTGTTGCGGGTTAAACGCCTCCTGGGGAAATAAAAGCGTGAGCAGGCTGGCATCCGGACGATACCAGGACTGGAGGTCGAAGGCGTTCGCCGAGTCGGCGCTCAGACATGCCCTCGTGTCCCAGTGAAGCCTGTCAAGTACGGAGGATTTTACGCCCCACTCTTCAAGGAGAGGACGCGTCAGGCAGGGTTTACCGGAGTGAAAATCAAGAAAGATTGAGCCTTTATAGTCGTTATTAAGAATAACCCATGTCTTTTCATTTGCAGACGCAGCGTTTGCTGTCAGTAACAGCACCATCACTCGAATTGCAGGGTGAATCTGCATATGCGTTTACATCGTGGGCAGCTTTTGCTGCCCACGATTAAGCTCGCTATGGCTTATTTATTGAGGGCAGCCAGCTCAGCACGAGCCTGATTCAGCTCTTGCTGAATTTCACGCAGATCGGCCTGTTTTTCGGCCAGTTTTCTCTGGTACTTGGCGATCTTCTTAGCATCACCCTTCGCTTTAGCTTCTGCCAGATCGGCCTGAACTTCAGCAACGTCGCCACGTTTTTCAGCCAGTTTTTTCTCCAGCTTACGCACGTCTTTCTGGGCATCAGCCAGAACGCTTGCGTTAGTACAGTGGGCTTTGACTTCTGCCAGGGCTTTTTTCAGGCCATTCACTTTGTAGATATTGCCGTACTGCTGGGCAATTTTGATCTCTTTTTCCAGCGCAGCGCTTTTAGCAGCACAGCTTTCAGCGGCGTGTGCTGATGCTGTAGCGAACATACCAACAGCTGCAACGACAGACAGAACGGAAACTAATTTCTTCATAGTCTTTCTCCTTTGTTGATGTATTGCCTGAACGGATGCTCCGGCAATCTCCTGTGAACAAAAGAGTACTGCAACGCGGATAGCCAAAACGATGCAGACGCGTCCTCAACGCATGTAGGACGTGGATTAAGGTTGTCGTCCTGAATCGTACCAACGCTGTAATTCGGCGCGTAGCTGCTCAAGTTCAGCTAATAGCTGGTGGAGCCCGTCGCGGTCCGGGTTGGCTTCCTGGGCTTCACAGCGGGCTATCAACACGGGCACGCCCAGTAATGCCAGCCCGCCGCGCAGTTTGTGCAGCGTCTCACGCAGAGCGTTATCCGGCGTCACGAGCCAGGCGCGCAGGTGGGCAAGGGATTCATCAATGACCGAAATCTGGAGCGAAAGGAACAGGGGCAGGTTATCCCCTTCCAGCAATTCGGGCGGCAGGTTGCACGCTATTGATCCTTGCGGCCTCGCGGCAATCGGGGCAGATCCCTTCAGGGGGGCCAGCAGTTCCGCAAGCATAGTGAGTGTGATCGGCTTAAACAGACAGTGGCGCATACCGGCTTCTCTTGCCCTCTCCCGGACAACTTCCCGTGCGTCAGCGGTCGCGCCAAAGACCACAATGTCGGGGTAGTTCGTATGAATTATCTGTGCCATCTCAAACCCACTCATGCCGGGCATATTGCAATCGGTGATCACCGCATCCGGTTGCGCATGCTGTAGTGCTTCCAGCGCAGAGGCTGAGCTGTCGGCATCGATCGTGCAGTGACCGAGCCAGCTTAGCTGCTGGCTGAGTACCATTCTGCCCACGGGATTATCATCGACAATCAAAACGCGCAGGGAGGGGCGAGAAAGCGGGGGCGCAGGCTGTATATCAGGAACATCCTGGCGTTCTGCCATTATCGGCAGCTTAAGGGAGACTGTGACCGTCGTTCCCTGTCCAGGCTCGCTGTGGATCGCTAAACTGCCGCCCATCATCATTGTTAACGTGCGGCAGATGTAAAGGCCGAGCCCACTCCCCTGTGCAACGTTAGGGGTGTTTCCCTGAGCAAAGGGCTGGAACAACCGCTGTTGTGTGGCCTCGTCGATACCTACGCCGGTGTCGACGACCGTGATACGCAACAGCAGATAGCCCTCGTCACGTCCGTCGAGCTGCACGCTCAGCGTTATCTGTCCGCGTTCGGTGAATTTGATCGCGTTTCCGACGATGTTAACCAGAATCTGCCTGAAACGGCTGCGATCGACCAATACGTCCTCCCGCAGTTCGGCATCACGTTCCAGTACGAAGGCCAGCCCTTTTTGCGCCGCCATGCCTTCGAACAACATGGCGGGCTCCTCAATCAGCTTGCGCAGCGAGGAACGCTCGGGGCGAAGCACCAGACGGCCAGATTCGATACGCGACACATCGAGTATGTTGCCGATCAAATCCAGCAGGGCCTGGGCGGCATCCCACGCCACCTGCACGGACTGGCGATTTTGCTGAGTATCACCAGGGCGTTTCATCACGAGCTCCAGCATCCCCATGATGGCGCCGATCGGTGTGCGTATCTCGTGGCTCATGGTTGTCAGAAACGCGCTCTTAGCACGGCTGGCGCGGTGCGCAAGTTTCCTGGATTGTCGCTGGGCCGAAATGATTTTCAGCATGCGCTGCTGATAGTGCAGATGGCGACGATAACCCCACGCGGCGGCGAGGCAGAGAAAAAATGCGATTGCCAGTCCGACGCTCACTACCGTGCTCAGCGCGACCTGTTTTGGTCCTGTCGACGTGAAGCTGTTACCCGCATTTCCGCCACGGGTCAGGGCATGGAGATCCTCCGGCGGAATATTAATGAGCGCTTTATTGAGAATGGTGATCAAAGGCCAGGACTGGCGGGACGCCCCGAACGAGAATCGCATTGGGTCGATGTCGATGCTTCCCAGAATACGGAGCGCGGCATACTCTTTATTCGCCAGGAGCGTATTGGCGACGATCAGCGGCATGGCCATCATCTTGTCGTTACTGTGAACAATGCGGTTAAGCCCCTGTCGCCAGGTGTCGACCTTTTCCGTTTGGCCCCCGCTCTGCTTACGTAACCACTCTTCGGGCGACTGCCCGTCCAGGCTGAGTACGCCGGGACTCACCGCGCCAGGAACAGAATGCGCTTGTCCGACCATCACCCAGGAGTTATAGAGCCAGGTGCGGGTGGTCAGTAAATCGGTGCGCCAGATATCCCCCTGCGTCACGCCTGCAACCAAGTCCGATTTTCCCGCTTTTACCGACGCCAGGGCCGCCCTTTGGGTAGGAAAACGCTGGATAACAAAGGTAAACCCGGTGCGAAGCTGTAATGCGGTCAGGACATCGGCAATAATGCCACGCATCTTGCCGCCTTTATCAAAAAAGGCAATCGGTGGGTTATCCTCGGCCACTGCCACCCGTATACGTTTGTGCTCATCAATCCATTTATTCTCCAGCGACGTAAAGACCGGTTTCTGCTCGCTGAGTGAAAGCGGGATACCGCCATTCCACCGACGGTGTATCTCTACGCTCGCACTTTCCGGTAACGCGGCCAGAAAGTTATTCAACACCGTGATCCAGATGTGCATCTTTGGCATTGCCGCAAAGGAAAATCCTGAAACGGGGAAGGGGGTGTCGAGAGGGCGAATAAGTAAGTTGCTGATGTTGGACTGGTTCACCAGATAGCGAGCGGTGACGCCATCGCAAAAGAAAAGGTCAATTTTTCGAAACGCGAGTGCTTCCAGCGCATGGCGTGGTGAATAGAAGGGGACGATCTCCGCATTCGGGTAGCGCTCCAGGACGCGTTGAGGATCGTAGCCCGGCGCGATGGCAATCTTTCTGACCGCATCATCCTGTGTGGCTTCGTTATTGACCACTTCAACGGCAGAATTTGGGCTGTAAGGATGGCTCAGTATCAGCCCCTGATGATGCTGGTTATCGCTGGCCTGCGCGATGAAATCGGCTTCCCCTGCGCGTAACGCTTCCAGTGCAGCCTGATAGTTTGGGTAGCGAATCACCTCTATTTCGACGCCAAGGTTATCTGCCGCCAGACCGATGAAATCGGCATTGATGCCACCGTAATCATTCAGGCCGGTGGTAATGTCATAAGGCGGCGACATCGGCAGCCAGACGGCCAGGCGGATTTTGCGGTGTTCACGCAGCCAGCGCCATTCGCTTGCACTCAGCCCCGGGTCGGCAATCGTCTCCATACTTCGGGAGAGAAGCTTTAGGGGTTCTTGCGCCGTCGCACCTTGAGCCATAAACGCGACGAGCAACAGCAGTAGTCCGCTAAGTATTCTCATTATCAGACTCTCTGAAGATCAGTGAAATCAGCTGATTGAGATCGTTGCAGCCACATTTTTGCAGCATCCGGGTTTTATAGGTGCTAATGGTTTTATTGCTGAGCATCAGGAGATCGGCAATCTCTTTGTTACTTTTGCCCTGTTTCAGGTAATTGAGAACGGCCATTTCGCGATCCGAGAAGCGGCTTGATAGTGATTCAGGCGCATCGCTTTTTTCATTGACGCTGGCGGCTTTGAACAGCGTTCCCTCGGGAAAACATTGATAGCCCGCCATAATAAGCCGGCACAGTGGCTCAACGTTTTCCAGCGGCATATTTTTATTGATAAAGCCCTGCGCCCCGGCCTGAAGCGTTCTCAGCGCATATAACCCTGCTGACTGGCTGGTAAAGATCAGGATTTTAAGTTCCGGCAAGTGTTGTTTAATTCGGGGCAACAGGTCGAGGCCATCGGCGTGCTTAAGTTCGAGATCCAGAATTAATAGGTCCGGACGCTGCTGATGCAGCTGAGACAGCAGTTTTTCACCTGTAGAGGTACTGACGACCATATCTCCGTGCTTCTCCAGCAGTACCTTTAAAGCAAAGCAAATTGCTGGATGATCGTCTGCAAGCAAAATCGAAATCATACTACCGCTTGTCCTTTTGGTGGCTTCACTGACTCCTTCTACCTGAGGGGCAATATAGTAATCAACAGCGCATAAGAACGATATAGTAAATGGCTGGATTTAAGAATTTGCAGCCAGGATTAAGGAAGCTTTTACTATTTCGGCGCGGCTTATTCCGAATAAAGAATAAAATGAAATGCGGAGATTGTTCGCTATCGGGTCAATTAAGATTTTTCCTGTTAAAAGTCCTGGCCCGGTAAAGGGTATCGCCACCGGGCCGTTCTTATTAAAACGCCATCTTCACCGTAAACTGCACTTCACGCGGGTCGCCAATCTGGTTCCCCTGGTTGTTGGTTGCAATCGACGAGGTGTAGTAGGTCTTATCAAACAGGTTCTTCACGTTCACCTGTAGCGTCACCGGATATTGCAGCTTTATTTTGTACGCCGCAAATGCATCCGCCACGAAATAGCCCGGCAGATAATAATCCGCGCCGTTGGTTGCTGAGCGACGGCTCACGCCGTGCCCGCCGCCGCCAATTGTCAGCGTATTCCCGGCAAACGCGTTGTGAATATCGTACGTCAGGAACAGGGAGCCGGTATGGCGAGGCACGTTCGGCAGCGGTTTGCCCGCGTAGTCCGGATCTTCCAGCACTTTCGCGTCGGTATAGCCATAGCTCGCGATAATATTGGTGTTCTCCGTAAGCGATCCGGCGAGATCCACCTCCACGCCCTGCGAGCGCACACGGCCTGCGGTTTTAGCCACGGTTTCGTCACCCACGCTCTCGGTATACAGCACGTTGCGCTTGTGAATATCAAACAGAGCGATATTAGCCGTAATTCCGTTAAACAGGTCGAACTTAGCGCCGATTTCATAAGCATTTGACGTCTCTGGCGGTAGGTTGCCGATGTAGCTTGCAATCGATGATTGCGGCATGAACGTCTGGGAATAGTTGGCAAATAAAGAGACCGCAGGCGTGAGCTTGTAAACCAGGCCCAGCTTCGGCGTCCACTGGTCGTCGCGGCTGTCGGTATTCACGTTAAACGGACGGCCTTTGCCCGCGTACTGGGTGTAATACTGGTAGCGCAGACCGGCAACGGCAATCCATTTATCGGTCAGGTACAGCGCGTCCTGCGCATAGGCGGAGTAGCTCTCCTGCCTGATGGTCTGGTCGCTGTCGGAGGCTGAAACGGTGGTGCACTGGCCAATATCGCCATACGTCGGGTTGTAAATATTGAAACCTTTAACGTTCTTGCAGCGGATCATATCCGTGCGCAGCAGGTCGTAATTCTCATACGAGATGCCGGTCAGGATCTCATTGTAGAAGCCTGCGATATCCACGTTCCCCTGAAGATCTGCGCGGGTGACGTGCATCCGCTGGGTCGATCCCTGCGTGGCATCCACGCGGCGAGTCAGATTGCCGGTTTTTGAATCGTAGGCCATCACGCGCGCCTGGTTATCGCTGTATTTGTCCTGACTAAAGCTGTAGTCGAACTTCGCGGTCCACTGGCCGTTGAGGCGATACTCCGCGTTGAGCTGAGCGAGATCGGACTGCCCGTCAGTGACGTTAAACGGCTCGTCAAAGCGCGTTTTGCGATCCACGTTTACCGGCTGCTTAGTATTGAGATCGAAAATTGTCCCGCGATCGAACGGCGTCTTATAGTCGCGATGCGAATAGAGCACCGTCACGGTGGCATCATCGCCGAACCAGGTCAGCGACGGGGCGATAAAAGTGCTGCGCTCGGTGCCAAAATTGCGCCAGTAATCTTCGTCCTGATATTCACCCGTCAGACGATATGCCAGCCGCGTGCCTTCAACCGGGCCTGTGACATCGAACTGCCCGGTGCCGCCGCCAAAGCTCGAGGAGGTGGCTGATAGCGAGCCGCCAAAGTGGGTCTCCGGGCGCTTGGTCACCACGTTAATCAGCCCGCCGGGGTCGAGGATCCCGTACAGCGTTGAGGCCGGACCTTTGAGCACTTCCACGCGCTCGGTTGACGCGTTAAAGCTGCGTGGCAGCACGGTACGCAGGCCGTTGGTCATGATCGACCCGTCGCGGTTGGCACCAAAACCGCGCCGCACAAAGGCATCTTGCGTGCCGCCCAGGGTGTTGGTCTGCACCACGTTGCTGACGTTATACAGCGCCTCGTCGAGCGTCTTCGCGTGTTGATCTTCCAGCACTTTGTCGCTAACCGTGTTCACCACCTGCGGAATGTCCAGCATCGGCATGTTGGTTAGCGTGGCGGTGGAGGTGTTCAGGGGCTGGTAGCCGCTGGTAGCGTCAAGAGTAGCATTCGGATCGGCGGTAACGGTCAGGGTGTCGCCGTCTTTTGCCGCTGCATGTACCAGGGGAGCTATAAACAACAGTGAAAGGAGCGCGCGCCCTTTTATCCCAGAGAATGAAGGTGTGAATTTAGCCATTAAATCTGTTATCCCGAAAAATCCGGCGAGTGAAGGCTCGCGGAGAAATGTGTGAGTCATTGCCCTTACGGTCTGTTCGTTAGCCTGAATAGCATCGAACTTGTAATTGAGAATCATTCAAACATGCGCAAATGTAGTAGTAAATGAAAAAAAGAAAAAATCGACTACAGCGGGTTGTCGCGGCTGTCTAGCGCGACTTTAGATGTTTAACTTACTGAGATAAAACCATAAATATTTATTCGTGACTGTGTTGTGTTATGTATTCATCCCTGGTTTTTTAGGGCTTTACATGGCTTGACTACTACACGGCGCAGCGGCAAACTCCTTAAAAGAGAATGAGTTTTATTTTTATTTATTATTTACGTTGGCATTCACGTGGCTCACAACACGACAACCTCGGGACTGGTTCTGAAGAACCTTTCGGCGGGTTACCAGAAAAAAATCATCGTTGATGATATCTCCCTCACGATCCCCCAGCAGAAAATAACCGTTCTGGTGGGGGCGAACGGCTGTGGAAAATCCACGCTGCTGAGCACCATCGCGCGTCTGCTCCAGCCGCTTGGCGGCAGCGCGGTGCTGGACGGCAAAGCCATCCACGCGCAGCCCACTAAAGCGGTTGCCCGGCAGCTTGGCATCCTGCCGCAGTCTCCGCTGCTGCCGGAAGGATTGACCGTATTTGAGCTGGTCTCGCGCGGGCGTTTTCCCTGGCAGAACCTTATGCGCCAGTGGAGCGAGGAAGATGAGCGGGCCGTGGAAGAGGCGTTATGTTTGACGGGCACGGCGGCGTTTGCCGATTTGCCCGTGGAAAGCCTGTCCGGTGGCCAGCGCCAGCGCTGCTGGATCGCGATGGCGCTGGCACAGCAAACGCCGTACATCCTGCTTGATGAGCCGACCACTTACCTCGATCTTCGCTATCAGGTAGAGATCCTCGAACTGCTGCATACGCTCACGCGCCGGCACGGACGCACGGTGGTAGTGGTACTGCACGATCTCAACTTCGCCGTAAACTACGGTGATTCGCTGGTCTTTTTACGTCAGGGGAAAGTCGAGGGCGTATTGCATGAAGGCGACACCTGCACGCCGGCGCTCATTAAATCGGTGTTTGATGTTGATGTGCATATGTCTGTTAATCCGCTGACCGGTAAGCCATTTTTTATGCCGTTTCGCCAGGCGGCCGACAAATCATGATGCGCACGTCTCTGGCTTTCATCCTGTTCACGTTGCTGCTGGGGGCAGGTGCGATTGCCCACCTGGGTATTGGCGCGCGCGTTATCGCTCCGCGAACGGTAGTGGAGGCATTTTTCCACTTCGATCCGCGTAATTTTGACCATAACGTGATCGTCAGGCTGCGCTTGATACGCCTGTGCGCCGCCATGGTGACGGGTGCCGCGCTCGGCGTCGCGGGCGTGCTGTTGCAGTCGGCGATCCGCAATCCGCTCGGTGAACCGCACATCCTGGGGCTAAATGCCGGGGCAGCGCTGGCGGTTGTGCTGACTAACGCCCTCGGGCTTTCACTGCCGTTTGGGCGGCCGCTGATTGCCTGCGCAGGCGCCGCCGTGCTGTTTCTGCTGGTGCTGATGTTTTCCTCTTCCGGGCGTACCGGGCTCACGCCGATGAAGGTCACGCTGTGCGGCGTGGCGATGTCGGCGTTTGCCTCGTCGATTACCGCCACCGTGTTGATTCTGGATGAACAGACGCTGCTCGCCATGCGGACCTGGCTGGCGGGAGATTTAGCGGGGTTAAACGCAGACGCTGTCCGCAGCGCTGCTGGGGTAGCAGCCGTGGGGTTTGCGCTGGCGCTCTGGCTGTCGCCAGCAATGAACATGCTGGCGCTGGGCGACAGAATGGCGCAGGGGCTTGGCGTGTCGCTCTTAAAAACCCGCCTGTTCGCGCTGCTGGCCATTGCCCTGCTGTGCGGCGCGGCCGTTTCCATTGCCGGGCCGATCGGGTTTATCGGGCTCGTGGTGCCGCAGCTCGTGCGTCGTCTGGTTTCGGTGGACCTGCGGGTGATGGTTCCGCTTTCGGCCCTGTGCGGGGCACTGGTTCTACTGCTGGCGGATATTGCCGCCCGCACGCTGTTTACGCCCTATGAGCTGGCAACGGGCGTCATGACCGCCATGGTCGGCGCACCGATCTTTATCTTCATGGCCTCGAGGATGTTCAAATGAACCGGGCCGGACTGCGTGCGTTACGCCTCGGGCCCCTCTCGGCGCTGGTTCGCCCGAGGGCGCTGCGGTATCTGACCGTTTTAACCCTTGCCGCTCTCCTGCTGCTGAGTTTTGGCCTGACACACGGCTCGCTGCCCATTCCTGCTTCCGCCATCGGACGTGCGCTGTTTTACCCTGAACGTCTGACGACGGATGCGCATTACATTGTGATGGATATTCGCCTGCCGCGCCTGCTGATGGCGGTGCTGTGCGGGGCGATGCTTGGCATGGCGGGGGCCGCGATGCAGTCCATCACCCGTAACGGGCTGGCCGATCCCGGACTCATCGGCGTGAAAGAGGGCTGTAGCGCGGCGGTGCTGCTGCTGATTTTTCAGTTACCGGCAGCGGGACTGGCGTGGCGTCCGCTAGTCGGCATGGCGGGTGGGCTACTCACCGCGCTGCTGGTGGTGGCGCTGTCTCGCGATATCTCGCGTCCGCGATTCATCCTGATCGGCATAGGCGTGTCGTGGACGTTTGCCGCCGCGATGGGCATCTTTATGACCACTGCCGACGTGCGCGACGTGCAGACCGCAATGCTGTGGCTGGCCGGAAGCCTGCATGCCGCTAACTGGACCCTGCTCGGCATGGCTGCGGCCTGGGCGCTGCCCGCGTTTGCCCTGCTGCTTTTTACCGGGCGCGCCGCGGACGTGGCCTTGCTTGGCAATCAGACCGCAACGGGGCTCGGCGTACGCACCTCACGTCTCGCGCTGCTGCGCGTGTTTGCGCCCGTGGTGCTGACGGCGGCCTGCGTCTCCTGCGTGGGGAGTATAGGCTTTGTCGGGCTGATTGCGCCACATATGGCGCGCCTGCTGCTGCGCGGCGGGCAAACCGCATTGCTGACGGGAAGCGCCGTGCTGGGCGCGCTGCTGGTACTGCTGGCGGATAACGTCGGGCGGCTGGCATTCCACCCGTTGCAGCTGCCGGCAGGCATTGTTATTTCACTGATTGGCGGACCATTTTTCCTGCTGCTGCTCTGGCAGCGTCGGGACCGATTTTAGGAGTGTGTGATGCGCGTACTTTTCTCAATGCTGCTGCTGGTGGGCTTTGCTGTCGGAGCCGCGGCGCCAACGCAGACGTTTACTGACGACCTGAACCGCAAAGTGGTGGTGCCGGTTAAGCCGAAGCGAATTGTTTCCCTGCATGACCTGGATATTACCATTCCGCTGATCGAGCTTGGCGTACCGCCAGTTGCCAGCCATGGCCGTACCCGACCGGACGGTAGCCATTTTCTGCGTTCCAGCGGTATGCTGACGGGCATCGATTTTGATAATGCCGACATCACATTCATCGGCACCGCGGATATCGATATCGAAGCCATCGCCGCCGCGAAGCCGGACCTGATCGTCACTGAGCCAACCCGCAACACGCCGGTGGAACAGCTGGAAAAAATTGCCCCGACGGTGAGTATCGATCACCTGGACGGCGGCGCGCCGGAAATCTACCGCAAGCTGGCACAGCTGACCGGCACGCAGGCGAAGCTGAAGGTTCTGGAGCGTCGCTACCAGGAGCAAATCAAGGCCCTGAAGGCGACCGTCGATACCCGCAAAATCACCGTCTCGGTGATTCAGGCTAACCAGGGAAAGATTAACGCCATGCACAGCTACCATTCACTTGGGCGCGTACTGCGCGATGCGGGATTTACGTTTCCGCCGTTGATTGAGAGCATCCCGGAGGGCGGGCGCATCGACGTCAGCGCCGAGCGCCTGCCGGAGCTGGATGCTGATTTCGTCTTTGCCACCTGGCGCGGAGATACCGGCGGTAAACCGCAGGACGAACTTGCGGCGATGGACGCGGTGATGCCGGGCTGGTGCCAGTTTCTTAACGCCTGCCGGACCGGGCATTACGTGCTGATCTCCCGCGAGGAAGCGATCTCAAATTCGTTCGCCTCGCTAGGACTGATGGTCGCGCAGGTGCAGTCGCAGATAGCGGGCCGTCCGCTGCCGGAGGCCGCACGATGATTCGAAAAATTGATGTCTACGGCGACCGCTTTCGCTCGCGAGCGCATCAGCTGACACCGCGCCTGCTCCAGGTGGCGCGCTATATCAATGAAAACCGTGAAGCCGTTATGGAACAGACGGCCATGGAGATCGCCGCAGTGCTAAAAACCTCGGACGCCACCGTGGTGCGAGCCATTCAGGCGTTGGGGTTTGGCGGGCTACGGGATCTCAAGCAGACGCTTGAGCAGTGGTTTGGTCCGGTGGTCACCTCCAGCGAGAAGATGTCCACCACGGTGAATACGCTGACCAGTGACGTCAACGCGAGCATCGATTTTGTGCTGGAAGGGCATCAGCATACCTGTAATGTGTTGTCCGAACCGGGTAACCGTTACGCGATGGCGCAGGCCGTGTCGCTGCTGGCGCAGGCGAGACAGGTCGCTATTTTTGGTATTGGCGCATCCGGCATCCTGGCCGAGTACACCTCCCGCCTGTTCAGCCGCATCGGCCTGCCTGCGATCCCACTCAACCGCACCGGTATCGGCCTCGCCGAACAGCTGATAGCCTTACAGCGCGGTGATGTGCTGGTGATGATGGCGCAAAAATCCGCGCACCGGGAAGGGCTGACGACGCTGCGTGAAGCGAAGCGCCTGGGCATTCCCACCATATTGCTGACCAACGCCACTGACTCACGCTTTAGCAAAGAGGCCAGCGTGGTGATCCACGTTCCACGCGGAGGCGAGAAGGGCAAAATCCCGCTGCACGGCACGGTGCTGCTGTGTCTGGAAATGATTATTTTGTCCGTCGCCTCCACCGAGCCGCAGCGCACCATCAGGTCCATGAAGCGCATCAACGAATTCCACCGAGGGTTAAAGCCGGGCAAGAAGAGCGGTTGATTTACACTTTCTTCCTGTGGGCTGGATGATAAGCCGTGAGCAGTTCCCTCGATCACACCGCACGATGATTTTTCCGGTACTGCAACGGCGTCTCGCCAATCCCTTTTTTAAATGCGCTGATAAACCACGTCACGTCGGAAAAACCCGTCTGTGCGGCAATATCACGCACGCTTGAATCAGTGTGGAGTAAACACTCACACGCCTTACGCAACCTTAGCGTATTCAGATAGTCATGAATTTTTTCGCCCGTTTCCGCATGGAATTTTCGCGATACGTAGCTGCGGGATTTCCCCAGCTCATTGGCCAGCGCGTCCAGGCGAAATTTCTCCTGATAATGCTCGTCGAGCCAGAACATCACCCGGCTGGCGATCCCCTGGCTGTTGCCCGGCTCACCGTCGCGATCGGCGGGAAGCATCGCAAACAGCCCGATCAGCAGGCTGGCGATGCTCTCGCTGTTCATCGGCGGTTTATAGCAGCCAAACAGATGGTCGATAGGGTGATGGCAGTGGGCTAAATCGGCGACCCACGCTTCGCCCCCGCGGCGTGACAGCCGCTCCAGCCGCTGCCGGCTCTGGGGAAAATCCCGCAGGATCTTCAGCACCGCGTGCTGGTCGAGGTGAATGATGGTGCGGCGGTAAATCGCCTCTGCCTGTTCGTCCACCATTACCTTATGCAGCGTAAAAGGCGGGAAGAAAAACAGCCTTCCGGGGCGCATGGTGTAGTGACGATTATCGACGATCGCTACGCCAAAGCCCTCTTCCACGTAGAGGATCTCCAGACACTGATGCCAGTGATGGTAGCGCACGGTATTGGCAAACAGGCGGCTGAACGAGGCCACGGTATCGTTCAGGGCGATCAGTTCCAGAAGGTCGGATGTCGGCGTGTCGCGCATAGTGCAATAAAACTCAATTTTTTCCCGTCTGACCGTCTTTATAAACCACCTTTTTAAATTTTCTCAACTGGAGGTTTATTCATCGTTCATGCCTGTGACACGGCTAACATTTCTGCCCCTTGTGGATTCACTATGCTTTGCCGCAGTTGATTACGAGGGCGAACCGATGTGCGCGGCAAACAAAGAAAAATCAAATCCGTTGTCTTCACGCCAGGATGTGGTGGCGTCATTGAATGCGCTTTTACAAGCGCTGGACACGCAATTTCCGGTAAACCGTTCACGGTTCTCGCTGGGCGATACCTGCGCCCATTACACAACGGATATTGCGCAGATGGAGGGCCTTTCCCGCGCGCTGTGGGGGCTGTTTCCGCTGATGGCGTCCGGCGAAAGCACGCCGTTCAGCGAGAAGTACCTTACCGCCATCAAGATCGGTACCGACCCGCAAAGCATCGGCTACTGGGGCGAAACCGGCCCGTACGATCAGCGTCTGGTGGAGATGGCGGCCTACGGTCTGGGACTTGCTCTGCTGGGGGAGACGCTCACCGCGCGCTTTACCGGGCGCGAGGTAATGAACCTGCACGCGTGGCTCAACCAAATCACCGACGCGCAGATGCCTGACAGCAACTGGAACTATTTTGCCATTATGGTTCAGCTCGGCTTTAAGCGCGCCGGGCTGCCGTACGACCAGGCCGCCATTGACCGTCGCTTTACGCTGATGGACGCCTACTACCTCGGCGGCGGCTGGTATTCCGACGGCCCAGGCCGCCCGAAAGACTATTACATCTCCATGGCCTTTCACTTCTACGGCCTGATTTACGCCACCCTGAGCGGTGACGAGGCGAGGGCGGAGGTACTGCGCGAGCGCTCGCGCCTCTTTGCGGAAGACTTTATCTACTGGTCCGCCGCCGACGGCGCCTCGGTTCCGTTTGGCCGCAGTCTGACCTACCGCTTTGCGATGGTCGCCTTCTGGAGTGCGGTGGCCTTTTCTCAGCTGGACGTGTTCACGCCGGGCATCGTGAAGGGCATCGTGCTGCGGCATCTGCGTTGGTGGCAGCAGCAGCCGATTACCGACCGCGACGGCATTCTCACCCTCGGTTTTGCCTGCCCAAACCTGGCGATGTGCGAGGACTATAACTCCCCCGGTTCACCGTACTGGGCGCTGAAAACCTACCTGATCCTGGCGCTGCCGGAGACGCATCCGTTCTGGCAGGCCGACGAGCAGCCGCTGCCCGCGCTGGCTGAGACGCGCGTGATCCCGCACGCGCAGCAGATCCTGATGCATTCGAAAGATTCGCAGCATGCCGTCATGCTCACCGCCGGCCAGCTGGAGCTGAACAACTACGTCAACACCGAAGCGAAATACACCAAATTTGCCTACTCCAGCCGCTTCGGCTTCACCATTGAGCGCGGGCGTTTTGGCCTGAAGCATGCGGCCTGCGATTCCATGCTGCTGCTGGCGGACGGAGACGACTATTTCCGCGGCCGTCGCGAATGCGACGAGGTTCGGGTGGATGAAAACTATATTTTTTCGCGCTGGTCACCGTGGCGCGACGTGCACATAGAGACCTGGCAGATCCCGTTCGGGGAGTGGCACCTGCGCCTGCACCGTATCAACAGCGCGCGTACTCTGCAAACCGTCGAGGGCGGCTTTGCGGTGCTGAAAACCGACCACCAGCTGCGCGAGCGGGGAAGTTACCTGACGGCAGAAAACGGCAGCAGCGCGATTGTCGATCTCTCGCCCGATATCACCCGCGCGCCGGGCAGCGTCGTCACCCCGCCCAACAGCAGCGTGATGTTTGCCGGGTGCGCCTCTATTCCGCTATTGCAAACCGAACTCCCGCCGGGGGAGAGCTGGCTCTGCTGCGCCGTCCTGGCCTGCGAAAAACCGATATCTGCGGCGGTACCGCAGCTGAATATTACCCATCACCAGGTCGTGATCCACGAACCCGGAAGCGAACGTAAGCTGTCGTTCACACTATAAAAAATCTGGCCCTACACGTCGGCGAGGATGATATGAAAAGTACATCGACAACCAGCAGAACGGAATATTACAAAATCAGCAGCTTTATTTTTCTCTATTTCTTTACCTGGTCTGCCAGTATTGGCCTGCTGGCGATCTGGCTCGGCCAGAAAGCCAATCTTAGCGGGTCGGTGATTGGAACCGTCTTTGCGGTTAACGGGATTTTCTCCGTTATTCTCAAACCGATCTACGGCTATATTCTCGATAAGATCGGCATGAGCAAATACCTGCTCTATTTTGTGGTGCTCATGTCGGCGCTGATGGCTCCGTTCTTTATTTATGTTTACCAGCCGCTGTTAATGTCGAACACCCTGCTGGGAATTATTATCGGCGCGCTCTATTT
This sequence comes from Enterobacter genomosp. S, assembly GCF_001631805.1. Classification (NCBI taxonomy): domain Bacteria; kingdom Pseudomonadati; phylum Pseudomonadota; class Gammaproteobacteria; order Enterobacterales; family Enterobacteriaceae; genus Enterobacter; species Enterobacter genomosp. S. Next base: position 265,882 of record NZ_LVVA01000019.1, read on the forward strand.
AAGCTTTGCCTGGTACGCGGGCGTGGCGGCGTGCGAATCTTATTCTGACCGCTTTAGCCGCCTGAACGGCATGGAATTCGGGCAAATTCGCATGTGGGGCTCGCTCGGCTGGGCGGTGGCGTCATCCTTCTCCGGCCTGCTGTTTAACCTCTCACCAGCGTATAACTTTATTCTCGGCAGCGTGGCGTCGGTGGTGATGCTGATCGTCCTCCTGAACCTGAAAGTGAACACTAACTCCGCTCACGCTGGAGAGGTGCTGACGAAAGAAAAAATCTCTCCCTCTGACGTTTACGCCCTGCTGCGAAACCGCAAATTCTGGGCCTTCTGCCTCTACGTGGCGGGCGTGGCGTGGATGATGTTTATCGCCGAGCAGCAGTTCTCGCGCTATTTCGTCACCTTCTTCGACGATATTCACGAGGGCAACGCGGTATTTGGCTACCTCGGTACGGTGCAGTCGGGCATGGAATTTGTCATGTATATGGTGGTCCCGCTGTTTGTGAATTTCATTGGCGCCAAGCGCGGGCTGTTAATTGTCGGGCTGATTGTCGGGGCGCGTCTGATTATTTCCGGCATGTGTGACTCTCACCTGTTAATTTCCGTGCTTAAGCCGCTGTACGGCCTGGAAATATGCCTGCTGCTGGTGTCGGTCTTTAAATATATCGCCGAACATTTCGACAAGCGCGTCAATGCCACCATGTATTTACTTGGCTATCAGGCGATGCTGTACGTTGGCAACGTGGTGGTCTCTTCTCCTGCCGGCTATATGTACGACCGCATCGGCTTTGAGCACACCTATATCATCATGGGCGCTACGGCGCTGACCTTTACCCTTATTTCTGCCTTTACGTTATCCGCCTGCCAGAGCAAGTGGCGCGGGGCCCGTGCGCTGAACGTAGCAGAAACCTCAACACGCTAATTACGCCGTCAAAGAAGGAACCGAAATATGTTAAGTCGTATCAAAGAGGAACGTCTGTCTGCTATCGCTGCGCCCGTTGATTCCCGCGCATTCAGCGATGAGCTGAGTTCGGCCCGCGACCACGTTCTCGACCTGATTAGCCGTCATTTAACGGCGTTCGGCGACAAATTCCCGGCGGAGACCTGCAAAGAGGGCTTTTATCCGCTGACCGAAAACGTGGAGTGGACCACCAGCTTCTGGACCGGCCAGCTGTGGCTGGCGTGGGAGATGAGCGGCGAGGAGAAATTTCGCGCGATGGCGGAAAAACACGTGCGCTCGTTTGGCCTGCGCATCGCCGGGCGCAACGACACCAACACCCACGATTTAGGCTTCCTGTACACGCTTTCCTGCGTGGCGGCCTGGCGACTGACCGGCAGCCGCGAGGCGCGCGGCTTCTCGCTGCTGGCGGCGGAAGCGCTGCTGGAGCGCTTCCATGAGAAGGCGAAGATCATCCAGGCGTGGGGCGATCTCTCCGATCCCGATCAGGCCGGGCGGATGATCATCGACTGCAACATGAACCTGCCGCTGCTCTACTGGGCAACCGAGCAGACGGGCGATCCGCGTTTTGCCGACGCGGCCAAAGCGCACGTCATGCAGGCGGCGACGTACCTCATTCGTGACGATGCGTCCACCTTCCACACCTACTATATGGATGTGGTAACCGGCGCGCCGCGCTACGGCAACACGCAGCAGGGCTATGCCGACGACTCGTGCTGGTCGCGCGGGCAGGCGTGGGGGATTTACGGCTTCCTGCTGAGCTATATCTATACCGGCGATGAAACGATGATTGCCCTGTCGAAACGGCTGGCGAACTACTTCCTCAACCGCCTGCCGGAGGATTACGTCTGCCACTGGGATCTGGCGCTGGTGGGCACCGACGCGCTGCGCGACTCGTCATCGGCGGCGATTGCGGTGTGCGGGCTGCTTGAGCTGGTGAAGCATCTGCCGGTGACGGATCCGGACCGGGAGCGGTATCTGGAGTGGGCGAAAGGCATCATGTCGTCGCTGACCAGGCACTATCTGATGGGCAAAGACGAGAAGGGCAACGGGATCCTCAAGCACTCGGTCTACCACCTGGCGAGCAACAAAGGCGTGGATGAGTGCGCAAGCTGGGGCGATTACTTCTACGTTGAGGCGCTGGTGCGCTTCACCCAGAGCTGGAAGCTGTACTGGTAACGGGCAGGGGTTTCACCACCCAAGCACCTCTTTAATGGCGCGCCGGTAGGGCGTATCAAGCTGGGCAGGCACGCGGCAAATATAGTCCCGCGCATGGCTGCGGGTCTGTCCGCTGAGGCTGTCGAGATAGGCGATGGCCTCGTCCACGGCAGGAATCCTGCCCTCCTGCGACGCGCTTCTCGGGGGAAGCCCGGTCCAGATGAGCGCCTCAATTCCTCTCTCCCTTGCCCATGTCGAGATCGCTCCCGCGTTGCGTCCGGCTATCAGCAGCGAGCCGATACCATCGCAACGATCGTCAGGAATGGCCTCCCGCTCGCGCAGGGCCTGAGTGGCCACGTTCAGCGAAGTGGCATTCAGCCATACCCAAAGCACAGGCAGGGCGGGCGCGTTGATGCAGATGGCGGTCGCCAGTTCGCCGCCATCGCTTACGCGGCAGAACTCGACGGGCAGTGATGGCCCGTCGGTTTGCCACTCACCGGCTACCGGTAGCGCGCCGCTTTTCCAGATTAACGAGCCCCAGCCAAGACAAGCGATTTTCATGCTGTTCCTCTGAGCGACGTGAACCAATAGCCTCAGACGTTATGCCTTAGGGATACGCAGCGTCTGGCCGGGATAAATTTTATCCGGGCTGGAGAGCATCGGGCGGTTCGCCTCAAAGATCTTGTTGTACTGATTGGCATCGCCGTACACGGTTTTAGAGATGGCGCTCAGGGTATCGCCGGATTTTACCGTATAGTAGGTTGCTTCATCTTTGGCGTCCGTTGCGGTGATATTGTTCTCCACCTCGCTGACGCCCGCGATGTTGCCGACGGCGACCTGGATTTTTTCTTTCTGCTCCTGCGTCAGCCCGTCGCCCGTTACGCTGGCTTTGCCGTCGGTGACGTTAACCTGAACTTTATCGGAACCGGGAATGTTGAGTTTCTTGAGGTGCTCGGTGATTTTGTCGCTCTGACCCTTATGATCGGTCAGGTTGTCCCACAGCTTTTCGCCTGCTTCTTTCACGAAGTTAAAAAGACCCATTCCATCCTCCTGTTAAACATGAAGTCAGAATAAGCATAGCAGTTGAGCGGTAAGGTGATAAAAAAAGCCCGGTGGCGTTAACGCTTACCGGGCCTGTGGGGGAAAGTTGTAGGCCGGGTAAACGCATTGCCGCCCGGCAAATTTCACAGAACTTAAACCCCTTGCTCCAGAATACGGATGTGGGTTTCAAGGACATCCCCTTTCACCGCATCACTCCACGCTTTCATATGCGCGGTCTGCAAATGCGCTTCAAGGTGGGCGACGGTTTCCCACTGTTCCACCATGATGATGGAGTCTGGCGCGGTTGCCTGGAAGCTAGCGTCGGTAGCGGCATCCACCATCGGCGTGTAGCCGTGGCAGCCTTCTTCCTTCAGAACGGTCGGGATGATTTTTGCGAACTGATCCAGCACCGCCTGGCGGTGATGTTGGCCGGGACGCGTACGGATTTCAGCAATTACGGTAAGCATGGTTAACTCCTTCTAATGCCAGGCTAACAGTTAAGCAAAAATTTCCGCGAGATGCTTGCGATATTCTGCGATATAGCGCGGGACGTCCGGCATTTTAATCACGTCGTTGACGATAAAGGTCGGCAGCGGCGTCATTCCCAGGAACTGGTTAGCCTTATGGAACGGCAGATACGCGCCGTCTACGCCCACGCCTTCAAAGAACTGATCGTTCTCGGTGAACGCTTCAAGAGGCGCGTTCCAGGTCAGGGAGAGCATATATTTTTTGCCCTGAATCAGACCGCCGGAACCGTATTTTTTAGACGCATCTGAACGGGTACGGCCGTCGCTGGCATACAGCGAACCGTGACCTTCGGTGAACACGTCGTCCATGTATTTTTTCACGGTCCACGGTGCGCCCATCCACCAGCCCGGCATCTGCCAGATCACCACGTCGGCCCACAGGAAGTTCTGCACTTCGGCCTTGACGTCATAATCACTGTCCGCGCGCACGACCTTAACATCATGTCCGGCGTCGCGCAGGAAACCATCCGCGACCTCGGTCAGGGTGTCATTCAGCTGGCCTTTAGAGTGCGCAAATTCTTTTGCGCCGTTGATAATCAGAATGTTGCTCATTATTTGTCCTCGATGCTGAGAGTATGCCGGGTATTCTACGCGCGAGGACGGAGCGGAAAAATAAGCAAAATGTGCAAAGTCTTTTGCGCTAAGCGCAATAATCTTACCAGCTGACGGTCACCGCAAAGCCCCCTTGGGGCGCATTGTCCAGCGAGACGCGCATCCCGTGTAGCGTTGCGATACGCTTAACGATAGACAACCCCAGGCCGCTGCCGGTGGCGTCCTGCCCGGGTGGACGATAAAAACGCTCGCCGATGCGTGCCAGCGCTTCAGGAGAAATGCCCGGTCCGTTATCGCGCACGGTAAAGCTTTGGGTATTCAGCGTCACGTCCACCACGCTGCCGCGGGGGCTGTAACGAACGGCGTTGTCCAGCAGGTTACGCGCCAGCAGGCTCAGCAGCAGCGGCTGCCCATGACGCATCACCTCGGGCGCATTAACGTTGAGCCGAACATCAATGCCCGCCTGCTGCGCCGGATGCCAGATGTCCAGCACCGCGGATTGCAGTAAATCAGCCATCGCCACGGGTTCGACGTCATCAAGGTTATCCAGTGAATCCAGGCGCGACAGGGTAAGGAGCTGGTCCACCAGCCGGGAGGCGCGGTCGATACCCGCATGCAGTTGCCCCAGCGCTTTAGACTGCGCCTCGGGATCGTCGTGGGAAAGCTGCGCCACGTCGGTTTGCACCTTCAGCGCGGCCAGCGGGCTGCGCAGCTCGTGGGCGGCGTCCGAGGTGAAGCGGCGCTCGCGGGCCATCATCTCCTGCGTACGGGCAAAAAGATGGTTAAGCGCATCAAGCAGGGGACGAACCTCCGTCGGCACGCCGTTGGTGGGCAGCGTATCGGTCGCATCCGGCGAACGCGAGCGCAGGGTCTGCGCCAGATTTTTCAGCGGCTTCAGTTCCCGGCTCAGCAGGACAATCAGCAACAGCAGCATCACGGGCAGCGCCACCAGCCACGGCGTCAGCTGCGAGCTGACCACGTCCAGCGCCATATCCTGTCGGTACTCCCACTCCTGACCGACCACCACGCGGTATTTCCCGTCCGGGGAGGTTAGCCACAGGAAACGCCATTCGTCGCTGTCATCCTGCAATCGACCGTCATCAAACCCGTCCCGGCGGTAGTGATAGGGGATGTCGCGCCCGTTCTCGCCGTCGTTAAGCACCATGCTGCCGTCGGCGGTGAAGATCGCGAAGGCCAGCGCGTCGTCGTCAAGATGGCCGTGTTTCGCTTTTTTCGGCACTTCGCGCATACGCTGTGGCGCGCGGAGTTCGTCCACGTCCATCGTCAGCAGCCGTTTGGCAAACAGCATCTGCTGGGTATCGAACAGTTTATCGAGCTTGTCGGTCGTCTGGTGCCAGGCGACCACGCTTGCGGCAAACCAGGCCGCCAGGGAAAGCAGCAAAAAGAGGAGCGTCAGGCGCAGCTTCAGGCTCAGGCGTTGGGTCAGTTTCATGCGTCACCCAGGGTATAACCGATGCCGTGCACGGTGCGGATAAATTCGCTGCCGAGCTTGCGGCGTAAATAATGTACATGGACTTCAACGGCGTTGCTGGAGACGTCATCATCCCAGTTGTAGAGTTTCTCTTCGATGGCCTTGCGCGGCAGCACGCGGCCCGCGTTGCGCATCAATAGCTCCAGCAGGGCGAACTCTTTTGGTTTAAGCACCAGCGTTTCGCCGTCCAGCGTGGCGACAAGGCTTGTGGGGTCGAGCGTGACCTTGCCGTGACGCAGCTCGCTGCGCGCCTGCCCGTGACTGCGGCGCACCAGCGCTTCGAGGCGGGCTGCCACTTCAATCAGCGCGAACGGTTTACACAGGTAATCATCCGCCCCCAGGCGTAAGCCTTCCACGCGTTGGTTCAGCGCATCCCGCGCCGTCAGGATCAGCACCGGTTCGCTCTTACCGCTTTCACGCCAGGCGCGCAGGATCTCAAGGCCGTCGATCTCCGGCAGCGTCAGGTCCAGCACCACGGCATCGTACGGCGCGGTGTACAGGGCCGCCTGACCGGTTTTACCGTCGGTAAACCAGTCCACGTTAAAGCCCATTTTGCTTAAGCCCGCTTTGATGCCATCGCCGATAAGCTTGTCGTCTTCTACCAGTAAAATGCGCATTGTCCCTCCTTGTTGCCGTCAGTAAACCTTCTGCACGCGCATGCTGTACAGTAAAAATAAATAAATTTTCCCCTTAAGAAGTTGTTAAGGTTTACCCTGTTTAATGGATTGTGAAACGACATTAAAGGGAGAGATTAAGATGAAAAAATACGCTGCAATTGCTGCCATCATGATGATGACCACTGCCCCTGTTTTTGCTGCACAGGGCGGCTTCACGGGCCCATCTGCAACACAGACCCAGACGCAAACCCAGCAGGGCGGCTTTGTCGATAACAACGCCAACCTCACCACCGCGGCTAAAGTGAAAGACATGAAGGACGACAGCTGGGTGAAATTGCGCGGTAACATCACCGAGCGCCTGTCCGATGATCGTTACACCTTCCGCGACGAAAGCGGCACGGTGGTGGTTGAGATAGACCACAAGCGCTGGAACGGCGTGACGGTGACGCCACAGGATAAAGTCGAGCTTCAGGGTAAAATCGATAAAGAGTGGAACGAGTTTGAAATCGACGTGAAGCAGGTTATCAAGCTGAACAAATAATGCCTGATTGATGTGAAAAAAATGCCGCTCGGTCAACGAACGGCATTTTTTATGTGTGTTAATCCCAGTATCCGTAGGGGTAGATTCTGCCTTTGCCAATCTCCTCAATAGACTGAACGTAGTTTTCAACGGGGGTCTCGAAGACTTTGCAGAGAGTCAGATCCTTGCCGGAGCGGGTCACCAGCGTTCTGGGCTTAACGGGGATGCTGGGGCGTCCGGCAACATCCGAAAACCAGATTTTGACCTTTCCGCCGGGTGACAGGCCAAACACCATTCTGTCATACCAGACAGGAGCTCATGTAGGACGTGTATGGTCGGCAGGCGTTTTCATTCTTTGCCAGGTTTCCGGCCCGAACATAGCGCTGGTCTGGTAGGTTTTCTGATCGGCATAGGAATCCCAGCAGAAGACGATGTACTGCGGCGGTTTTTTGACTTTGTTGAAATATACTCCTCCGCCATGCACGGCCGAAGACCATTTCTCTGTAGAATCTGGACTTTGAGAAGTCTGATCGAGCGTGTTAAAGGTATAGAGATAACCATCTGTATCGATTATCCGCACATGACGGATATCAGACATCAAATCCTTTGGCGTGACAAAGGAAAAGCTCCATTCGCCGTAGGGCAGTGTCCAGTCGCCGCTGGCGGCCTGCCTGGACTGCAACGGGTAGGTTTTTTGCGTCGCACAGCCAGCGAGGGCGACTATCATAGCGAGAATAAGGCCGTCTATTATCTTCATTTTTTATCCCTGTTAATCCCAGTTTCCGTAGGGGTAGGTCCTGCCTTTGCCGATCTCTTCAATAGACTGAACGTAGTTTTCAACGGGGGTCTCGAAATCTTTGCAGAAGGTCAGATCCTTGCCGGAGCGGGTCACCAGCGTTCTGGGCTTAACGGGGATGCTGGGGCGTCCGGCAACATCCGGAAACCAGATTTTGACCTTTCCGCCGGGTGACAGGCCAAAAAGTATATTGTCATACCAGACTAAATCTCCATTACTCCAGATATGGTCGGCAGGCGTTTTCATTCTTAGCCAGGTTTCCGGCCCGAACATAGCGCTGGTCTGGTAGGTTTTCTGATCGGCATAGGAATCCCAGCAGAAGACGATGTACTGCGGCGGTTTTTTGACTTTATTGAAATGGACGCTGCCGCCAAATGTTACATCTGTCCATTTATCAACCGAATCGGGATCGGGAGAAGTTTGATCGAGCGTGTTAAAGGTATAAAGATAACCATCCGTATCGATGACCCGGGCATGGGTAGTTTCAGCGATCAAATCCTTTGGCGTGATGAAGGAAAAGCTCCATTCACCGTAGGGCAGGGTCCAGTCGCCGCTGGCGGCCTGCCTGGACTGCAACGGGTAGGTTTTTTGAGGGCCGCAGCCAGCGGTTGTCAGCAGCAGAACAACGGCAAATAGGTTGCTTAGTTTCATCGTTTATTTCCGTCCATAGTGTAAATCGTTCTCCTCCAGTTGGTGTCCGGCCTGTTCACAAAGCTGACCGTTTCAGAAGCGGAAGCGCCGCCCTGTAATTCGCCGGACAGATTGAGTTGCACCGCGTTCCAGTGCGCTGAGCAGTGGATATAGTTGCTTGCAATCGTGTCTACCTCTTCAGGTGTAAAACCGGACGCCGTCGTATGCTGACGAACCGCTTTCCCCATACTCCGCGCGCGTTCACAAAACGGTTTTAGTTCTTCCGGAATACGATGCTCATTTATCTTCTCCAGATCCATAAACACCGCCCCCGCATCTGTCGCCGCATCGACCATCACCCGTAATACCACCTTCGACCAGTCATATCTCACGATGCGATGGCGTAGCGTCAGGGCCGCAAAGGTACGTTTCTGCGGCTGGCTGTAGCGATCGGCAGGCGCATAATCGTCCTCCCAGACTTCGGGAGAGATGGTGTGAGAATGAGTGATGGGCATAATGGCCGGCGTGTGCGCCAGCTCTTCAAGCTGCACCAGGGTCTGCTGGTATACACGGGACGCTGTTCCGGGTTTGCTCTGGGGCAGCGTTTCAACCTGAGGGCGGGTAAGGTAGAGATCCTCGCGAAGCTGCGGCAGATAACCGCCGCCGATATCAGAATGGGCGCCGGGAAGTTCCAGTTCCGGCCAGGCGGGAGCGACGCTGTTGAGGGCAAAGTTATAGCGGCATTCGTGTCCGGCGGTGATATGAAACACCTTCTGCGCGACGCCGGGATGCAGTGCGATTTTGACGCTGCCCGTATCGGCGCTATGCGGGTTGAGGCCGTTCGCCACCGTGCCGACTGCGGCTACGGTGTCCATAATGCCGAGAAAGCGGGTATTACCGGTCGGCGTGCCGCGATAGGTAAATTTTCGCATACCTGTCGTTATGGCATCCTGAATGCTGTGATCGTTTGTCTGAACACGGTTTGCAAAGTGCCGGGCCGCCGCTGCGCCCCTGCTGAAACCGAAGATATCAAACAGCAGATTATCGACGACAAACTTCCCCTTCAGTGAAGCTAAGGTGGCATCTATCGTTTTAGCCAGCTGCGCCACCGCGTCGTCCGTTTTGGCAATAATCCCCGTTTCTGCGGTGCCGAGCCCCAGCCCGATCGGGTCATCGGGTTCGCCTGCCCGAGTGCCGATTCCTTCGATATAAATCGCACCTTGAATGTATCTGCCATCTGTTGAGAATTTTTGCTCGTATAATTCATTCAACCAATGAATATTCGTATAGTATCCAAGGTAGCTGCCCGCCCCTATGCCGCTGATCCCCATTTTCTCTGACGTATTTCTGGCAAGTATGCTTTCAGCGTTGGGGTTATCAATATCATAGTGCTGCGCCGTGAGGGTCTTTAACATGTTTTGCGTGTTCACCGCGTTGTTGCCCGTGCCGTCGAAAAATACGCCCAGTACCAGCGTCACCTTACGCGGCGGTGGCTCCGGTGAAAGCAGCGTTTTCTGCACGACCGGAAAAAGACGGTTGAAATTGTCCGGCGTCAGCAAGTAATCGAATTCGGTTTGGGCGATCAGATGACGGCAAAGAATATAATCGTAGCGCACCGATATATATTCATAGTCTGGATGACTGGCCGTAAACGTCTGATGGATGGATTGCAGCGTAGCGCCGCGAAGTTCGATAAGATAAAACCTCTCCAGCCGGCCAAATTTATTTATGCGATAGATATCAAACGTAAGTTTAAGGTATTCATTATTATTAATGGCGTTGCTAAGCAGCGGCGAGCTTTTATCCAGGCGTTTGCAAAAATCCAGACTGTGATGGCCCGTGCAGCCCCGTGAGTCGCGCGCTGTCTGCTTCAGGCTCAACACCTGAATCTCGTCCTCGTGCCCCAGCTGGTAGAGGTTGCCGATAGAGGCCACTGACCCACAGCCAGCGGAAATCTGTCCCTGAATATTGCCCTCAAGGGTTAAATAAATAATAGGGCTCATCTCTTTTCCCTGAGCGTAATTTTTTTCAGAAACAAATGTAGTGGCTTGTTGAAATAATTAACCTGCTATTTATCACAATAAATGGTTATCACTGAAAAATAATGACGTGTTAAAGGAAAGCTTATTTAATTAGAGAGCAATAAAACGCGCCGATAACAGCGGGGTCTCACACCCTCATCCGGCCCTTTTTCTTTGTGACTCAACTCGCCAGATGAGGTAGTATCTGCGGCAATATTGCCTGAAACCCATCGGTTTCTGAGTTGAGGAATCATACGTAATGAGCGATATGGCAGAGCGCCTCGCGCTACATGAATTCACAGAAAATGCCTACCTGAACTACTCCATGTACGTCATCATGGACAGGGCGTTGCCGTTTATCGGGGATGGCCTGAAGCCCGTTCAGCGCCGCATCGTCTATGCGATGTCCGAACTGGGGCTGAACGCTACCGCCAAGTTCAAGAAATCCGCCCGTACCGTCGGTGACGTGCTGGGTAAATACCATCCGCACGGCGACAGCGCCTGCTATGAAGCGATGGTGCTGATGGCCCAGCCGTTCTCTTATCGCTATCCGCTGGTGGATGGCCAGGGGAACTGGGGGGCACCGGACGATCCGAAATCCTTCGCGGCGATGCGTTATACCGAATCCCGTTTATCTAAATATGCCGAAGTGCTGCTGGGCGAGCTGGGGCAGGGCACGGTTGACTGGGTGCCAAACTTCGACGGTACGATGCAGGAGCCGAAAATGCTGCCTGCACGCCTGCCGAACATCCTGCTGAACGGCACGACCGGTATCGCCGTGGGCATGGCGACGGACATTCCGCCGCACAACCTGCGCGAAGTGGCCAAAGCCGCTATCACCCTGATTGAGCAGCCGAAAACCTCGCTGGACGATCTGCTGGATATCGTGCAGGGGCCGGACTATCCGACCGAAGCCGAGATCATCACCTCGCGTGCTGAAATCCGCAAAATCTACCAGAACGGTCGCGGCTCCGTGCGTATGCGCGCGGTATGGACCAAAGAGGATGGCGCGGTGGTGATCACCGCGCTGCCGCACCAGGTTTCCGGGGCCAAAGTGCTGGAGCAGATCGCCACCCAGATGCGCAATAAAAAGCTGCCGATGGTGGACGACCTGCGCGACGAATCGGATCACGAAAACCCGACCCGCCTGGTGATTGTGCCGCGCTCTAACCGCGTGGACATGGAGCAGGTAATGAACCACCTGTTCGCCACTACCGATCTGGAAAAAAGCTATCGCATCAACCTGAACATGATTGGTCTGGACGGTCGTCCGGCGGTGAAAAACCTGCTGGAGATCCTCACCGAATGGCTGGCCTTCCGCCGCGATACGGTGCGCCGTCGTCTGAACCATCGTCTGGAAAAAGTGCTTAAGCGCCTGCATATCCTTGAAGGTTTGCTGGTGGCGTTCCTCAACATTGACGACGTGATTGAGATCATTCGTACCGAGGACGAACCTAAGCCCGCCCTGATGTCGCGCTTTGGCATCAGTGAAACCCAGGCCGAAGCGATCCTCGAACTGAAGCTGCGCCATCTCGCTAAGCTGGAAGAGATGAAGATCCGCGGCGAGCAGGACGAGCTGGAAAAAGAGCGCGATCAGCTTCAGGCAATTCTGGCGTCCGAGCGCAAGATGAACACCCTGCTTAAGAAAGAGTTGCAGGCCGACGCCGACGCCTTTGGCGATGACCGTCGTTCTCCGCTGCACGAGCGAGAAGAAGCGAAGGCGATGAACGAGCACGACATGCTGCCGTCCGAGCCGGTAACCATCGTGCTTTCCCAGAGCGGCTGGGTGCGTAGCGCCAAAGGCCACGATATCGACGCGCCGGGCCTGAGCTACAAGTCCGGCGACAGCTTCAAGGCGGCGGTGAAAGGCAAGAGCAACCAGCCGGTGGCGTTTATCGACTCCACGGGCCGCAGCTACGCCATTGACCCGATCACCCTGCCGTCCGCGCGCGGGCAGGGCGAGCCGCTAACCGGCAAGCTTACGCTGCCGCCGGGCGCCACGGTTGATCATATGCTGATGGAAGCCGACGACCAGAAGCTGCTTATGGCCTCCGATGCGGGCTACGGCTTTATCTGTACCTTTAACGATCTGGTGTCGCGTAACCGTGCCGGTAAAGCGCTGATCAGCCTGCCGGATAACGCACACGTCATGCCGCCGCTGATCATCGAGAACGAAAGCGACATGCTGCTGGCGATCACCTCTGCCGGACGTATGCTGATGTTCCCGGTCAGCGATCTGCCGGAGCTGTCGAAAGGGAAGGGCAACAAGATCATCAGTATCCCGTCAGCGGAAGCGGCAAAAGGCGAAGATGGCCTGGCGCATCTCTTCCTGCTGCCACCGCAGAGCACGCTGACCATTCACGTCGGCAAACGTAAGATCAAACTGCGTCCGGAAGAGTTGCAGAAGGTGGTGGGTGAGCGCGGACGTCGCGGCTCACTGATGCGCGGCCTCCAGCGAATCGACCGCGTGGAGATCGACTCGCCGGCGCGCAGCAAAGCGGACGACAGCGAAGAGTAACCTGTTTCATCCCCCCTCTGTCCGGAGGGGGTATTACCGTAAAATTTCCCGTAAAAACGTTGTTAATTCGTGCGTTGCGATTAACAATACGCGCTCGTAATAAAGTCCTTACCTGGCCACAGGTGAAGTATAATTGTCAGCTGTCAGGGCTTCAGAGGTCGCTATGCTATACATTGTTCGTCTCATTCTTACCGTTATTTACTGCATTCTGGTCTGTATTTTCGGATCGATTTACTGCCTGTTCAGCCCGCGCAACCCAAAGCATGTCGCGACGTTTGGCCACATGTTTGGCCGTCTTGCGCCGCTGTTTGGCCTGAAGGTTGAGAAGCGTCTGCCTGAAGGGGCGGAGAATTTCGGTAACGCCATCTATATCGCTAACCATCAGAACAACTTCGATATGGTGACGGCCTCAAATATTGTTCTTCCGCCGACCGTAACCGTGGGTAAAAAGAGCCTGCTGTGGATCCCGTTTTTCGGCCAGCTATACTGGCTCACCGGTAACTTGCTGATTGACCGCAACAACCGCGCCAAAGCGCATGGCACCATTGCGGAAGTGGTGGATCAGTTTAAAAAGCGCCGGATCTCAATCTGGATGTTCCCGGAAGGGACGCGCAGCCGCGGTCGCGGCCTGCTGCCGTTCAAGACCGGCGCGTTTCATGCTGCAATTGCGGCGGGTGTTCCAATTATTCCCGTGTGTGTTTCCAATACATCGAATAAGATTAATCTTAACCGTCTGAATAACGGACTGGTGATTGTCGAAATGCTGCCGCCGGTGGATACCTCTAAATACGGTAAAGACCAGGTGCGCGAGCTGGCCACGCACTGTCGTGAGCTGATGGCTCAGCATATTGCGCAGCTCGATAAAGAAGTTGCAGAGCGAGAAGCCGCCGGTAAGATTTAACCGGCGTCGTTTAAGGGAAAACGAATTCCCGCGTTGTTAGTCGTTTCAGATGGAGCTTATATGTCACTCAGTCGGCGTCAGTTTATTCAGGCTTCGGGTATCGCCCTTTGTGCGGGCGCGATGCCGCGGACAGCCAGCGCCGCCGGGCAGCAACAGCCGCTGCCCATTCCGCCGTTGATTGAATCCCGTCGCGGGCAGCCGCTATTCCTCACGCTTCAGCGTAGCCACTGGTCCTTTACCCAGGGAACGCGCGCGCAGGTATGGGGCATTAACGGACGCTACCTTGGGCCGACCATTCGCGTGTGGAATGGCGATGACGTTAAGCTCATCTACAGTAACCGGACGACTGAAAATGTCGCGATGACCGTCAGTGGATTGCAGGTGCCGGGGCCGCTGATTGGCGGCGCGGCGCGCATGATGTCGCCGAATGCCGACTGGGCGCCCGTGCTCCCGATTCGTCAGAGCGCGGCGACACTGTGGTATCACGCCAATACCCCAAACCGCACCGCCCAGCAGGTCTACAACGGCCTGGCCGGGATGTGGCTGATTGAGGATGAGGTCAGTAAAACGCTGCCGATCCCAAATCACTACGGCGTGGACGATTTCCCGGTCATCATCCAGGACAAGCGCCTGGATAACTTTGGCACGCCGGAGTACAGCGAGCCGGGCAGCGGTGGCTTTGTGGGCGATACGCTGCTGGTTAACGGCGCGCAAAGCCCGTTTGTGGAAGTGTCACGTGGCTGGGTGCGCCTGCGTCTGCTGAACGCCTCCAACTCGCGCCGTTACCAATTGCAGATGAGCGACGGCCGTGCGCTGCATGTTATTTCAGGCGATCAGGGATTATTACCCGCGCCGGTATCGGTGAAACAGCTGGCGCTGGCGCCGGGCGAACGGCGTGAAATCCTCGTTGATATGACCAACGGGGACGAAGTCTCCGTCACCTGCGGTGAAGCGGCAAGCATTGTTGACCGCATACGCGGGTTCTTTGAACCGTCGAGCGTTCTGGTCTCCACGCTGGTGCTGACGCTGCGCCCGACCGGCCTGCTGCCGCTGGTGACCGATAGCCTGCCGATGCGCCTGCTGCCGCAGGAGATCGTGACCGGACCGGCAGTGCGCAGTCGCGATATCAGCCTGGGCGATGACCCGGGCATCAACGGCGCGCTGTGGGACGTTAACCGCATTGATATCACCGCACAGCAGGGAACCTGGGAGCGCTGGACCGTTCGCTCGGAGATGCCGCAGTCGTTCCATATTGAAGGGGTGTCGTTCCTGATCCGCAACGTCAACGGGGCGATGCCGTTCCCGGAAGACAGAGGCTGGAAAGATACCGTCTGGGTGGATGGACAGGTAGAACTGCTGGTCTACTATGGTCAACCGTCGTGGCCGCACTTCCCGTTCCTGTTCCACAGCCAGACGCTGGAGATGATGGACAGGGGTTCGGTAGGGCAGATACTGGTCAATCCGGCGCCGTAACGTGCTTTTCTCCCTCTCCCTGTGGGAGAGGGTTGGGGTGAGGGCAACAGCCCGCATAATACCCCTTCATTTCCCACAATGTTCCAGCGTATAATCCCGCTCCTTTTGTCTATTTTTTCTTCGGAAGCACTATGAGCGCTATTTCCCTGATCCAGCCGGATCGCGACCTCTTCTCCTGGCCCCAGTACTGGGCGGCCTGCTTTGGACCGGCGCCGTTCCTGCCGATGTCCCGGGAAGAGATGGACCAACTGGGCTGGGACAGCTGCGATATCATTCTGGTGACGGGTGATGCGTATGTCGATCACCCGAGCTTCGGCATGGCGATCTGTGGCCGTATGCTTGAAGCCCAGGGCTTCCGCGTGGGGATCATCTCCCAGCCTGACTGGAACAGCAAAGACGACTTCATGCGTCTGGGCAAGCCAAACCTGTTCTTCGGCGTGACCGCGGGCAACATGGACTCGATGATCAACCGCTATACCGCTGACCGTAAGCTGCGCCATGACGACGCTTATACGGCAGACAACGTGGCGGGTAAACGTCCCGATCGCGCGACCCTCGTTTACACCCAGCGATGCAAAGAAGCATGGAAAGACGTGCCGGTGATCCTGGGCGGCATCGAGGCGAGCCTGCGCCGTACCGCGCACTACGACTACTGGTCTGACACCGTGCGCCGCTCGGTGCTGGTGGATTCGAAAGCCGATATGCTGATCTTCGGTAACGGTGAGCGTCCGCTGGTGGAAGTGGCGCACCGTCTGGCGCAGGGCGAAGCGGTCAGCGAGATCCGCGACGTGCGCAATACCGCGATCATGGTAAAAGAGGCGCTGCCGGGCTGGAGCGGGGTGGATTCCCGCATTATCGATATGCCGGGCAAAATCGACCCTATCCCACATCCGTACGGTGACGACCTGCCGTGCGCGGATAACAAACCGGTTGAATCAAAGAAAGCGGAAGCAAAGGCCGTGGTGGTGCAGCCGCCGCGTCCGAAGCCGTGGGAGAAGACCTACGTGCTGCTGCCGTCTTACGAGAAGGTGAAAAGCGATAAGGTGCTTTACGCCCACGCGTCGCGTATTCTGCACCACGAAACCAACCCGGGCTGCGCCCGAGCGCTGATGCAAAAGCACGGTGAGCGCTATATCTGGGTTAACCCGCCGGCGATCCCGCTTTCTACCGAAGAGATGGACAGCGTCTTTGCCCTGCCGTACAAGCGCGTGCCGCATCCGTCATACGGCAACAGCCGTATTCCGGCGTACGAGATGATCCGCTTCTCGGTCAATATCATGCGCGGCTGCTTTGGCGGGTGCTCCTTCTGTTCGATCACCGAACACGAAGGCCGTATTATCCAGAGCCGCTCCGAAGAGTCGATTGTTAACGAGATCGAAGCGATTCGCGACTCGGTGCCGGGCTTTACCGGCGTGATCTCCGATCTGGGTGGCCCGACGGCGAACATGTATATGCTGCGCTGTAAATCGCCGCGCGCCGAGCAGACCTGCCGCCGTCTCTCCTGTGTCTATCCGAGCATTTGCGAGCATATGGACACCAACCACGAGCCGACGATCAACCTCTACCGCCGCGCGCGCGATCTCAAAGGCATCAAGAAGATCCTGATCGCCTCTGGCGTGCGCTACGACATCGCCGTGGAAGATCCGCGCTACATTAAAGAGCTGGCGACGCACCACGTGGGCGGTTATCTGAAGATCGCCCCGGAGCACACCGAAGAAGGCCCGCTGTCCAAAATGATGAAGCCGGGTATGGGCAGCTACGACCGCTTTAAACAGCTCTTCGACACCTATTCAAAACAGGCGGGGAAAGAGCAGTATCTGATCCCTTACTTCATCTCCGCGCACCCTGGCACGCGTGATGAAGACATGGTGAACCTGGCGCTGTGGCTGAAGCAGCGTCGGTTCCGTCTGGATCAGGTGCAGAACTTCTATCCGTCGCCGCTCGCTAACTCGACGACCATGTATTACACCGGCAAGAACCCGCTGAGTAAGATTGGCTATAAGAGTGAAGACGTGGTGGTGCCGAAAGGGGATAAACAGCGCCGACTGCACAAAGCGCTGCTGCGCTATCACGACCCGAAAAACTGGCCGCTGATCCGTCAGGCGCTGGAAGAGATGGGCAAAAAGCACCTCATTGGCTCACGTCGTGATTGTCTGGTGCCTGCGCCAACGCTGGAAGAGATGCGCGAAGCGCGCCGCCAGAACCGCAATACGCGCCCGGCGCTGACGAAGCACACGCCGATTGTGCATCAGCGTTCGAATGGTCATTCCAGCGCGAAGAAGCCCGTGAAGCGCAAAGCGTAAAAAGAAAAACCCCGGCAAGCCGGGGTTTTTTATGAAGACATGCAGGCCGGGTAAGGCGAAGCCGCCACCCGGCTTTTTATTACCCGCCGAACTGATCCGGATCCGGCCCTAAACGCTTACCTTGATCCAGCTTCGCAATCTCACCCAGTTCGTCTTTATCCAGGCGGAAATCCCAGACGTCGAAGTTCTCGGCGATACGCGACGGCGTGACCGATTTCGGGATCACCACCAGACCGCTGTCCAGATGCCAGCGGATGACAATCTGCGCCGGCGTTTTGCCGTACTTATCCGCCAGCTCGCGGATAATTTTCTGATCAAACACCCCTTCGCCGCCCTGGGCCAGCGGGCTCCAGGATTCGGTCTGGATCTTGTGCGTGGCGTTCCAGGAATGAAGCTGGCGCTGCTGCATCAGCGGGTGCAGCTCAATCTGGTTAATCACCGGCGCGACGCCCGTTTCATCAATCAGGCGTTGCAGGTGATGAACCTGGAAATTACAGACGCCGATGCTTTTAATCAGCCCCTCTTTTTGCAGGTCAATCATCCCCTTCCAGGCATCAACGTAATGATCGATAGCCGGAACCGGCCAGTGCATCAGATAGAGATCGACAAAATCGAGCTGGAGTTTCTCCAGGCTCTCCTGCAACGCTTCGCGGGGACGCTTTTGATCGTCGTTCCACAGCTTGGTGGTGATGAATAGCTCATCGCGGGGAACGCCAGCGCTGGCAAGCGCGGTCCCCACGCCGTCCTCGTTTTTATAGGCGGCGGCGGTATCGATGGACCGATAGCCGACTTCCAGGGCTTTATGAATGGCGGAGACGACCTCGTCGTTACCGGCTTTCCATACACCTAGCCCCAGCTGGGGCATCACGTTGCCGTCCTGTAGCTTGATTACGGTTTGGTTTGCCATTTTTCCTCCTTCAGGTGCTCATCGCCGGAGGGAACCTCCGACGATGTGATGTGCATTAAGTCTGGACGAAATGTCAAAAAACGAAAGTCAGGATCCTAAAAACGCTTAGCGTGCCGCTTCGTAAATGCGACGGCTGACGTCCAGGGTGATGTCGCCATGCTCGCCGATCTGCGTCATGCCGTGTGCTTCCAGTTTCGCCAGCAGGGCAGGGATGGAGCTGCCGTCGAGGCCGTAGTCAGAGAGACGCGTTGGCACACCCAGGCTTTCAAAGAACTGACGGGTGGCTGCAATCGCGGCATCAATACGCGCATCGTCGGAACCCTCGGTGATGTTCCACACGCGTTCGGCGTACTGGAGCAGCTTGGCGCGTTTAACGTCACGTTTTTCGTTCCACAGCGCAGGCAGAACCACCGCCAGCGTCTGAGCGTGATCCAGGCCGTGCATCGCCGTCAGCTCGTGGCCGAGCATATGGGTAGCCCAGTCCTGCGGCACGCCTGCACCGATCAGGCCGTTCAGTGCCTGGGTGGCGGCCCACATGACGTTGGCACGCACGTCGTAGTTTTCAGGCTCTTTCAGCGCTTTCGGACCTTCCTCAATCAGCGTCAGCAGAATGCCTTCCGCAAAGCGATCCTGAATTTTGGCATTAACAGGATAAGTCACGTACTGCTCAACGGTGTGAACAAAGGCGTCGACCACGCCGTTCGCCACCTGACGCGCAGGCAGGGTATAGGTGTAAACCGGATCGAGGATCGCGAAAACGGGCTGAACGTGTTCGTTCATAAAGGCCTGTTTGTCACCGGTGGTTTTACGGGAGATGACCGCGCCTTTGTTGGATTCAGAGCCGGTGGCCGGCAGCGTCAGCACGGAACCCATCGGGATGGCACTGCTAATGTCGCTGCCGCCCGTTTCCAGAATATGCCACGGGTCGATGCCGTCAGCGTAATGTGCTGCCGCCGCGATGAATTTGGTGCCGTCCAGCACGGAGCCGCCGCCCACCGCCAGCAGGAAAGTGATCTGCTCCTCGCGGGCGATTTTCACCGCGTTCATCAGCGTTTCATAAGACGGGTTAGGCTCGATCCCGCCGAACTCGCGCACGTCCAGTCCTTCCAGCGCGCGGTAAACCTGATCCAGTACGCCGGTTTTTTTCACGCTGCCGCCGCCGTAGGTAATCAGGACGCGGGCGTCCGTCGGGATTTGTGCACGCAGGTCAGCGATAGCGTCTTTACCAAACAGAATGCGGGTTGGGGTGTGAAGGTTAAAGTTGTTCATGGCTTGTTCCCTGTAGTGGGTAAAAAATCGTGGTGGCGCAGAAGGCAACCTGATGCTGCACATTGTGGCGGGCAGGCGCTATCCTCTCAATGCACATTCCTGCCGATGTCTTGCCCATTTCTACAGCGCGCTGGAGAAACGGTAAGAAAATGCGCACACTGTTAACGTCGGAAACCGTACCCGGAGTAACTGAAAATGAACCGTGATGCCATCTGCCATCAGCTAACGTCGCAGATTAAGAGACTGACAGATAATGGAAATAATGTGTCCGGGTTATTGCCGGATATTCGGCTGCTCTACGGAACCCAGCCCGGGACACGCACCCCGGTGATGTATCAGCCCGGCATCGTTTTTCTCTTTTCTGGCCATAAGATTGGCTATATCAACGAGCGCGTTTTCCGTTACGATCCCAATGAATATCTGCTTCTGACAGTACCTTTACCCTTCGAATGTGAAACCTTCGCGACAGAGGACGTGCCCCTGGCCGGGATCCGCGTCAACGTCGATATCCTCCAGTTGCAGGAGCTGCTGATGGAGATTGGGGAGGACGAACTGTTCCGGCCGTCGATGGCGGCAAGCGGTATTAACTCCGCGACCTTATCGGATGAAATTCTTTGCGCGATCGAACGCCTGTTAGATGTGATGGAAAGGCCGCTGGACGCCCGTATTCTCGGAAAGCAGATTATCCGCGAAATTCTTTATCACGTACTGCTGGGG
Organism: Enterobacter genomosp. S; assembly: GCF_001631805.1. NCBI lineage: Bacteria > Pseudomonadati > Pseudomonadota > Gammaproteobacteria > Enterobacterales > Enterobacteriaceae > Enterobacter > Enterobacter genomosp. S. Next base: position 286,276 of record NZ_LVVA01000019.1, read on the forward strand.
CCGGGCGGCGGGGCGCTGCTGGCGCTGGTAAGCCGGCAAACGCACTTCAGCCTGATTAGCCGCGTGCTGAAGCGCATTGAGAGCCAGTACACGGAAAACCTCAGCGTTGACCAGCTGGCGGCGGAAGCCAATATGAGCGTCTCGGCGTTTCACCATAACTTTAAATCCGTCACCAGCACGTCGCCGTTGCAGTACCTCAAAACCTACCGTCTGCACAAGGCGCGGATGCTGATGATCCACGATGGCATGAAGGCCAGCGCGGCGGCGATGCGGGTTGGATATGAAAGCGCGTCGCAGTTTAGTCGGGAGTTTAAGCGTTACTTCGGCGTTACGCCGGGGGAAGATGCGTCGCGCATCCGAACCATGCAGGGAGCCTGAGGGGGAAACGTAGGCCGGGTAAGCGGTAGCGCCACCCGGCTTTTGTTTATGCACTGCAATACTTTTTCTTAATCACTACCGCAATGGTACCCACCAGCCCAGCAACCAGCAGGAAGATCGGCAGCACCATCAGGAACGTCATCACCTGGTCTTCATGGCGCTTAACAAAGGGGATCATATTCAGCGCGTAGCCGAGCGTAGTGACCACGCCCACCCAGAGCAGGGCGCTCAGCCAGTTGAAGAACTGGAAGCGGCGGTTAGACAGGCCTGAAATTCCCGCCATGGTCGGCAGCAGGGTGCGAACAAACGCCAGAAAACGCCCGGCGAGCAGCGCCAGCAGGCCGTGGCGGTCAAACATGCAGGTCGCACGCTGGTGATATTTATGCGGTAGCTGCGCCAGCCAGCCCTTCACCACGCGGGTGTTTCCAAGCCAGCGCCCCTGCAAATAGCTCAGCCAGCAGCCGAGACTGGCCGCAGAGGTGAGGATCACCATTGTCGGTGCGAAGTCCATCACGCCCTTGCCGATTAACGCCCCTGCGAGCAGAAGCAGGCTGTCTCCGGGTAAAAATGAGGCTGGCAGTAGTCCATTTTCCAGAAACAGCGTCGCGAACATCACGAAATAGACAATCCCGACGACATGCGGGTCCGCCAGCGCGGCAAAATCGTGTTGCCAGAGCGCCGTGATGATATTTTGAATAACAGCCATGGACTTTCCTGTGGAACAGCAGATATAACGCTATTGTACTCCCAAATTTGCCTGTCGGGGTTGATCGCAGGCGCATCTCATACAGACTTTTCCGCTTGCGGTGTTCAGAATGGCTTCCGGGGAGTACATTTCAGCCAGCACTTTACACGATGCGCTCAAACCCTGCCGATAAATCCGCAATTAAATCGTCCACATTTTCCAGCCCGATATGCAGGCGGATTAAGGTCCCCTCGAAGTCCACCTCGCCGCCCGGGCGCAGCGCCGCAATTTGCTCCGGCTGGTTAGGCAGGATCAGCGATTCAAATCCACCCCAGGAATAGGCCATGCTGAAGAGGGTAAAGTGATCCAGATAGCGCGCCAGCTCGGCGTCATTCAGGCGCTTTTTAAGAACAAATGAGAACAGTCCGCTGCTGCCCGTAAAGTCACGTTGCCAGTATTCATGGCCTTTGCTGCCCGGCAGCGCCGGATGGTTAACGCGCTCCACCTGCGGATGCAGCGCCAGCCACTGGGCAATTTGCAGGCTGCTTTCGTGGTGCTGACGCAGACGCACGCCGAGCGTACGAATGCCCCGGCTGGTCATGTAGGCGGTATCAGCATCCACCATCTGACCCATCAGGTAGGCGTTTTCACGCAGTTGATCCCAGCAGCGGGCGTTAGCTACCGCCGTACCGATCATGCCGTCGGAATGGCCAATCAGATATTTGGTCGCCGCCTGTATGGAGATATCAATATCAAAGTCCAGCGCTTTAAACAGCACGCCTGCCGCCCAGGTATTGTCGATCATGATAATCGCTTCCGGCGCGATACTGCGCACCGCGTTCACGATGGCCGGGACGTCATGCACTTCCATGGTGATGGAGCCGGGAGATTCCAGGAACACCACACGCGTGTTGGCCTGAACAAGCCCGGCAATGCCTGACCCAATCAGCGGATCGAACCAGCTGGTAGTGACGCCGAGCTTGCTGAGAATTTTGGTGCAGAAATCCTGGCTTGGCTCGTAGGCGGTATTGGTCATCAGGACGTGGTCGCCCTGTTCCACAAACGCCAGAATGGTATTGGCGACCGCCGCCGCGCCGCACGGGAACAGCGCGCAGCCCGCGCCGCCCTCCAGTTCGCACATGGCTTCCTGCAACGAGAAATGGGTTAGCGTGCCGCGACGACCGTAAAACAGCCCGCCCTTCGCGCGATTACGCGTGGCGATTTTTTTATCCTCGACGGTATCAAACACCAGCGAGGAGGCGCGCTGGATCACGCTGTTGACGGAGCCCTGGGTGTATTTCTTACTGCGTCCTGCCTGCACCAGCGTGGTCTCAAGCTGCTTTTTAGTCATGTTCGCTAACCCTATTTTTATACGTCTGGACGTCCAGACTACCATGATTGTCAGAATGTGCATCCGGATGCTTATCGAATAAGCAGAAAATATTATTAAAAATACGCATAAAAAATTTTTACTGCGTAAGCGCAAGGAAAGTGAGCGAAAATTACGGCACTATGTAAATACTAATGAGAACTACTATCAATTCGACGACGTTTTGATATTATTACGTTCAGATTTGTGATTTGCGTCCTGGAGATACAGAGTGGGTAATAATTTGATGCAGACGGATCTCTCCGTTTGGGGCATGTACCATCATGCTGACATCGTAGTTAAGATTGTGATGATCGGCCTGATTCTGGCGTCCGTGATCACCTGGGCTATCTTCTTCAGCAAGAGCGCCGAACTTCTTTCACAAAAACGTCGCCTCAAGCGTGAGCAGAAGCAGCTGGCAGAAGCCCGCTCTCTGGATCAGGCTTCTGATATCACCTCATCCTTCCATGCGAAAAGCCTGACTACCCTGTTAGTGAATGAAGCTCAGAACGAGCTGGAACTCTCCGCAGGCAGTGAAGATAACGAAGGCATTAAAGAGCGTACCGGCTTCCGTCTGGAGCGTCGCGTTGCAGCCGTAGGCCGTCATATGGGCCGCGGCAACGGCTACCTGGCGACTATCGGCGCCATCTCCCCGTTTGTCGGCCTGTTTGGTACCGTCTGGGGCATCATGAACAGCTTTATCGGCATCGCCCAGACGCAGACCACTAACCTTGCGGTCGTCGCGCCGGGTATCGCAGAAGCGCTGCTGGCAACGGCTATCGGTCTGGTTGCCGCTATCCCGGCGGTGGTTATCTATAACATCTTTGCGCGCATGATTGGCAGTTACAAAGCCACGCTGGGCGACGTTGCCGCGCAGGTTCTGCTGCTGCAAAGCCGCGACCTGGACCTGAACGCCAGCGCCGTTAAGCCGGTGCATGCGGCCTCCAAACTGCGCGTAGGTTGATTGTATGGCAATGCGTCTTAATGAAAATCTGGACGATAACGGTGAAATGCATGAGATCAACGTGACGCCGTTTATCGACGTCATGCTGGTTCTGCTGATTATCTTTATGGTTGCCGCGCCGCTGGCGACGGTGGACGTGAAGGTGAATCTGCCTGCGTCCTCCAGCCAGCCGCAGCCGCGTCCGGAAAAGCCTATCTACCTGTCGGTGAAGGCTGATAAATCCATGTTCCTGGGCAACGATCCGGTGACGGATGCCTCGGTTATTCCGGCGCTGGACCAGCTGACCGGCGGCAAGAAAGACACCACCGTCTTCTTCCGCGCGGATAAAACCGTCGATTACGAAACCATGATGAAGGTAATGGACACGCTGCATCAGGCGGGTTATCTGAAGATTGGTCTGGTCGGCGAAGAGAAAGCGGCCGCGAAGTAAAACGAAGGCGAAGCCGCCTTCCGTGCCGGGTGGCGGCTTCGCCTTACCCGGCCTACATTTTCAGGCTAGCGCCGCTGGGCGAACCACGTTGTCAACAGTCGGAAGATGCTGTTGACGCCTCTTCATCAAGCGCCACGCAGGTGACGTTTGATGTGTGATAGTTGCCTTCCGAGAGTTTACGGGTCAGGCGCAGGGTGGCGGTTTCGCGTGCCAGCAGGTACTGATAGCTCGCCTCCAGCCGCCCGAGGATCTTCTCCTTCAGCTCAGGGCGCTGTTCAATAATGGCGTTCATCACCGCGCCGTAAATTTCCTCTTTGACCTGCAAGGCATAAATCTCCCGGCGGTTCTGCCATTTCAGGCGCACCAGCGTGGCCGGAATTGAAATTAAATCCTGCGTAATTCGTGTCATCTCGTCATTTTTTATCTTTTTGAGGGCGTCGAGATTTTGCTTTAAGATAAATTCATCGCTTTTCTTATCATCTAAAGTCAAATAAACGTTATTACCGGTATCATTATTCACGTTAATCTTCCCCCAGCTGATAAAAAATGGGATTGTTTTTTTCACGCGTAATTAAATTAAGCCAAATTTCATTGCCCGCTTCATTTATTTGCTGCGTTTTCTCGGCCATTATTTGACTTAAAGTCTGGGCATCTATTTCCCCTTCGGCCTGTAAATCATTCAGCAGATGAACCAAAGCTTCAATCTTGATGGCCCGAAATAAACGTTCTTTTAAATGGCGATCGTGCTCTTCCAGTACCATATTACGGGATTTGCCGGTGCGCGAAACACCAATTAATATGTCGGCTTCGTAGTCGGAGAGTTTTCTTTTTCCTTGAGTGAAATTCGCCTCTTTATCTGCTTCCGTCGAAGGCTGTTCCACAGGCGAAATGTGGTACTTTGCCGGGACAAGATTGTCGGGCAGCATTTTAATTTCCTTTAATTTCAAAAGGGTGGGGTTGGAAAAAGGGTGAGATTCGTTGACAATAACATGAGGCAATTTTAAAATCAAAAAAAATGGAGCCTACCCATGAACAGCATTTTTTTTACGGTCATAACGTTACTACTACTGACCGCTGGCGTGCTTTTATTGATGCAAGAGTTCAATAGAACGAAAGTGTCAAAAGACGTCAGTGAACCGCCGCAGCCTGAATTGATGTCCAAAGAGGAGGGGGAAGATCATTTCTCCGTATTGATGAACGCCGTGACGCCGGTGTGGTACTGGCGGGTGAATCACGAATATATCGATTTTCTTCATGCGACAATTAAGCGGATGAAAATGTCCGACATTAATGACACGCCCGGCCTGTTCGATGCGCAGCGCCGCTGTAGCGACCTTAATTCCGCCGTCTATAAATATTATGACAATATCAAAAAGCGCTGTCTGAATGGTGAGAAGGTGTCGTACTCCGATTTGGACGTATTAAATTTGCGCCAGTGTTTTCGCGAGTTTAGCCTGGAAGCCTACCCGGAACTGGTTGCGCTGGTCTGGCCGGAGTATGCGCGCCCGGATGTAGATCCCAACGAAGTGTAGTTGAGATATACTGAGCGCTGGTTTCGTTTGCAGACAGGATTTTATGGAACGCTTTTTTGAAAACGCAATGTATGCCTCTCGCTGGCTGCTCGCACCCGTCTATTTTGGTCTTTCCCTGGCGCTGGTCGCTCTGACGATCAAGTTCTTCCAGGAGATTTTCCACGTCCTGCCAAACATTTTCTCCGTGGCAGAAGCCGATTTGATTCTGGTTCTGCTGTCGCTGGTGGATATGACGCTGGTGGGTGGATTACTGGTGATGGTGATGTTCTCCGGTTATGAGAATTTCGTCTCTCAGCTTGATATCGCCGAGCATAAAGAAAAGCTCAGCTGGCTGGGGAAAATGGACGCCTCCTCGCTGAAAAATAAAGTCGCGGCGTCAATTGTGGCGATTTCGTCTATTCACCTGTTACGCGTTTTTATGGACGCGAAGAACGTCCCGGACAATAAGCTGATGTGGTATGTCATTATCCACCTGACGTTTGTGCTGTCGGCGTTTGTGATGGGGTATCTGGATAAGATCAGTAAGAAATAAATTCACCGCGCCCCTCACTCTAACCCTCTCCCTGTGGGAGAGGGCCGGGGTGAGGGCAGCAGGCGCGCTATTTATCCGACGACGCCTGCCACAAATTCAGTTCACCGTCCGCCACGTGCTGGTCAATCCGCGTCAGTTCATCTTCGGTAAAGCGCAGGTTATTCAGCGCCTGCACGTTCTCTTCCAGCTGCTCCGGGCGGCTCGCACCAATGAGCACCGACGTTACGCGCGCGTCTTTCAACAGCCAGCTTAGCGCCATCTGCGCCATCGTCTGCCCGCGCGCGCGCGCCATTTCATTCAGCAGACGAAGGCTACTCAGGTTAGCTTCCGTCAGCATGTTCTCCGTCAGGCCGCGCACTTTCTTCCCTTCGCGCTGCATGCGTGAACCGTCCGGAATACCATTCAGGTATTTACCGGTCAGCAGGCCCTGCGCCAGCGGGGTAAAGGCGATACAGCCCGTTCCGTTTTTCTCCAGCGCGTCCAGCAGGCCAGTTTTGTCGACCCAGCGGTTAAGCAGGTTGTAAGACGGCTGGTGGATCAAAAGCGGGATCTTCCACTCGCGCAGCAGTTCGGCCATCGCCGTCGTGCGTTCCGTGGAGTAAGACGAAATGCCGACATACAGCGCTTTTCCGCTCTGCACCGCGTGTGCCAGCGCGGCGGCGGTCTCTTCCATCGGCGTGTGTTCGTCAACGCGGTGAGAATAGAAAATATCCACATACTCAACGCCCATGCGTTTCAGGCTCTGGTCGAGGCTGGCGAGCAGATATTTACGTGAACCGCCCGAACCGTACGGCCCTGGCCACATGTCGTAGCCCGCTTTGGTGGAGATAATCAGCTCGTCGCGATAACCGGCAAAATCTTCCCGCAGCAGGCGGCCAAAATTCTCTTCAGCGCTGCCCGCAGGAGGGCCGTAGTTATTGGCAAGGTCAAAATGGGTAATGCCGAGATCGAAGGCTTTACGCAGCAGCGTACGCTGAGAATCGAGCGCCTGAACGTGACCGAAGCTGTGCCACAGGCCCAGCGACAGCGCCGGTAAGCGCAGGCCACTTTTGCCGCAGTATCGGTATTGCATATTTTCGTATCGGCCGGAGTAAGGGTGCCAGGACATGATGTCTCCTTTCTTATCGGTGAATTTTCGAAACAGCGTTTTTATTCTAAGCCTATCAAATCATAAATCGTGGAGATAAGCGATGACGTGCCTGACTGCCAAAAATTTTCCGCGCGAGCTGATTGATTACGATGGCTATTATGCCCACGCTATGACCAGCCCGAAGCCGAGCTGGATGGTCGAGAACGTTAAGCTGATTTAAAAAGCATCTGGAATAATAAGCACTGCTTAAATAAATCATCACAAGGGGTTATCTTTTCCCCTGTTCCTGCCGATAACGAGGATGGCACTCGCCTCTGGGCGAATTCACCCTCACGGCAAGGAACACTCAATGAATATGCTTCGTAATTTCACCATCCGTTTCGTCATGCTGACGATACTGGGGATCTTTTGTGTCATGTGGGCGGGCGTAGGGCTTTACAGCACCTGGTCTCTGTCCCGCGTTTCTGATGGTAACGACGTTGACCGTCATCTGGTCCGGCAAATGACGGTATTGAGCCAGGGTAACGATCAGTATTTTCGTTTTGTCACCCGCCTGAGCCGCGCGATGGACGTTAAAGCGGCGGGCGGCACGCCGGACCTGGCTTCCGCCCAGCAGGCTCTGGATAACATGAGCAAAAAGCTGGCGGAGATGAAGGCCATCTCCCCGGGCCCGATGGATGAAAAGGTCTCTGCGCAGGTCATTTCCACCTGGCAGGCGCTGCTCGATGGGGGCGTTACGCCGCAGATGGCGCAGGCGAAGCAGGCGACGCTCGAAGGCTATCGTCAACAGGCCAACAACGTCACGCCGCCGCTGAGCCGCGCGTTTGGCGCCGCGGTTGAGAACTTTAACAATTCTGCGGTGACGGCGCTCGACAGTACGCGCGTGGTGGTCGACAGTCTCACCAGCATGACCCGGACGGTGATCGTTACCGCCACGATCGTCGGTCTGCTGATCCTGCTCTTCACCGACCGCTACCTGGTGGCGCTGCTGGTGAAGCCGCTGGAACGCATCCGCCAGCAGTTCCGCCAGATTGCGCAGGGCGATCTCAGCCAGCCGATTGAGCCCATTGGCCGCAACTGCGTGGGCCAGCTGGTGCCGCTGCTGAGCGCCATGCAGGACAGCCTGCGTGAGGCGGTCAGCACCATCCGTTCCGGCAGCGAGAATATCTGGCGCGGGGCAACGGAGATCTCCAGCGGAAATAACGATCTCTCTTCGCGTACCGAAGAGCAGGCCGCTGCGCTGGAAGAGACGGCGGCGAGTATGGAGCAGCTTACCGCAACGGTGAAGCTGAACGCCGAAAGCGCACGCCAGGCCAGCCAGCTGGCGGACATTGCCTCCGGCACGGCCAGCCGCGGCGGTTCGCTGGTCGACGAGGTCGTCACCACCATGAGCGGCATCTCAGCCAGCTCGAAGAAGATTGCTGAAATCACCTCCGTGATTAACAGTATCGCCTTCCAGACCAACATTCTGGCGCTTAACGCCGCGGTCGAGGCGGCCCGGGCAGGGGAGCAGGGGCGTGGCTTTGCGGTCGTTGCGGGTGAGGTGCGTAATCTGGCCAGCCGCAGCGCGAACGCGGCAAAGGAGATCGAAGGGCTGATTGCAGATTCCGTTTCCCGCGTGGCGCAGGGGGCGCAGCTGGTGAACGATACCGGCACGACGATGGAAGCCATCCTGCGGGACGTGACGGAGGTGACCGTCATTATGAAGCAGATCGCCACCGCGTCAGAGGAGCAGAGTAAAGGCATTTCGCAGGTGGGCGTGGCCATCACCCAGATGGACGGCGTGACCCAGCAGAACGCCTCGCTGGTGGAGCAGGTTTCCGCCGCCGCCGCCGCACTGGAGCGGCAGACTGAAGAGCTCCAGCGCTCAGTGCAGAAGTTCCGTCTCTCCGCGTAACATCATCGCGTCAGGCCGTCACTGGCGGCCTGACGTTTATCGCTCTGAATAATCTGTGTCACCTGCGACAGCTGGCCGATTTTCACTTCACTTGCCCGCATAAGTTTACTTTTATCGATCAGCAGCAGCGACTGGCTGGCGCGGCTTAACAGCAGCGCCTTAAAGCCCGCGTTGTGCTCGGACGGATCCCAAAGGACGCCATGCTCATCGACCCCTTCACACGAGAAGATAAACAGATCGATCTCCAGCCCTTTTAGCTGCGTCACCAGCGCCGGATTAACATAGCAGCGATACTTACGCTCAAGCGTTCCGCCGGAACAGATAAGCGTGATCCGCTCGCGCTTCGCCATCTCGTGGCAGATAGGCAGGCTATTGGTAAACACGGTGAGTTCAATATCCGGAAGCTGGCGCGCCAGATGAAAGCAGGTCGAACTGGCATCAAGGGCAATGGTCATCCCTTCGCTGATCCAGCCTAGCGCGTGGCGGGCAATATCGGCTTTGTCGGCATAATGGCTTTTCAGCCGTGCGCCAAAGGGTTCACCGCTGTCGCGGCTATCGGGATGAATCAGACGCGCCCGTCCGTGCTGACGCAGGAGCTTCCCCTGCTGCTGCAACGACTTCAAATCCCGGCGGATTGTCTCTTTACTGACGGAGAGCTTCTCAGCCAGCACATCGGTGGTCAGCCAGTCGCTTTTACTCAGCAAAGCGATAAGGCGCTGCTGTCGGGTTGCTTTCAGCGTCTGGTCTGACATACGAGGTTCCTTGCGCACGCGTGCTGACTCACTTTTCTCATCGCAGAAGAAGGGCGGCGAACCGCCCGGTCATCCGTCAGGCCTGACGTTTATCTTCCGTCTGGGTATCGAAGTCGCTCGCTGAATGGCGCTCATGCAACTGCTCGCTCAGCTCGCCGTTGGTGCGGTTAACGATGCGCCCGCGTTTCACCCCAGGGCGATTCGCCACATCTTTTGCCCAGCGCTGCACGTTGGTGTACTTCCCGGCGTCGAGGAACTCGGCGGCGTTGTAAACGCTGCCCAGCGCCACGCAGCCAAACCACGGCCAGATCGCCATATCGGCGATGGTGTACTCTTCGCCTGCCACGTAGCGGCCGCGCGCCAGCTGTTTGTCCAGCACGTCGAACAGGCGTTTAGCTTCCATGGTGAAGCGATCGATAGCGTACTCAATCTTCACCGGCGCGTAGTTGTAGAAGTGGCCGAAACCGCCGCCGAGGAACGGGGCCGCGCCCTGTAACCAGAACAGCCAGTTCAGGGTTTCCGTTCGACCTGCCGGATCTTTTGGCAGGAAGTGACCAAACTTTTCGGCCAGATAGAGCAGGATATTGCCGGATTCAAAGACGCGCGTCGGCGGGGTGGTGGAGTGGTCACGCAGCGCCGGGATCTTCGAGTTCGGGTTCACGTCGACAAACCCGCTGGAGAACTGATCGCCCTCACCGATGCGGATTAGCCATGCGTCGTATTCCGCGCCCGTCACGCCCAGCGCCAGCAGCTCCTCCAGCATGATGGTAACTTTCTGTCCATTCGGCGTACCCAGAGAGTACAGCTGGAGCGGGTGCGCGCCCACGGGGAGCTCTTTCTCGTGCGTGGCGCCCGAGACGGGACGGTTGATATTGGCGAACGCGCCGCCGTTATTCTGTTTCCATTCCCACACTTTCGGTGGCTGATAGGTATTTTCGGACATGTTGGCCTGCCTTTTTGGTGTTGTGTTGAGGCAGTGTAGCAGGAGATATAGGAACCGTTTAACGATGCGAGCGTAATGGTCAGGGCGGGTGTATGATAACGCCACCTCTGTCAGTTAATTACAACGTGCAGACGACGACAACCCCACAAAAAATTGCCGCCTGCCTGTTTTAGGTTGGACACATGCGTAAAGGAACGTTAAGCGGTGACGCACCCTTCGGGTCGTTATTAGGTTATGCGCCGGGTGGCGTGGCGATTTACTCTTCAAATTATGGCAGTCTCGATCCGCGCCACTACCCGGAAGACGCGGAGTTTCGCAGCTATATCGGCAACGAATACATGGGCCATAAATGGCAGTGCGTTGAGTTTGCGCGCCGCTTCCTGTTTCTCAACCACGGGTTTGTCTTTACCGACGTCGGGATGGCGTGGGAGATCTTCTCTCTGCGTTTTTTACGCCAGGTGGTGAACGACAATATTCTGCCGTTACAGGCCTTTGCCAATGGCTCGAAGCGCGCGCCGCAGGCCGGGGCGCTGCTTATCTGGCAAAAGGGCGGTGAGTTTCAGGAGACCGGACACGTGGCCGTCATCACCCAACTGCTGGACGACAGGGTGCGCATTGCGGAGCAGAACGTTATCCATGCTCCGCTGCCGCTGGGGCAGCAGTGGACGCGCGAGCTGCGTCTGAGCGTTGAAAACGGCTGCTATACGCTTCATGACACGTTCAGCGATACCGAGATCCTCGGCTGGATGATCCAGACGGAGGAGACTGAACACAGCATTCCTCAGCCGGAGATCGACGGTGAGCTGCTGAAAATCAGCGGCGCGCGGCTGAAGAACAGCCGTCAGTTTGACGGGAAATGGCTCAATGAAAACGACGCCCTGCAACAGGCGTACGTTCGCGCCAACGGCCACGTTATCAACAACGATCCCTGCCAGTACTTCACCATTACCGAAAGCGCCGAGCAGGAGCTGATCAAAGCCACCAACGAACTGCACCTGATGTACCTCCACGCCACCGACAAGGTGCTGAAAGACGACAATCTCCTCGCACTTTTCGACATCCCGAAAATCCTCTGGCCGCGCCTGCGCCTCTCCTGGCAGTGGCGTCGTCACCATATGATCACCGGTCGTATGGATTTCTGCATGGATGAGCGCGGCATCAAGGTTTACGAGTACAACGCGGATTCCGCCTCCTGCCATACCGAGGGCGGGCTCATTCTCGAAGAGTGGGTGAAAAACGGCTATCGCGGCACCGGCCACAATCCGGCGGAAGGCTTGCTGGAGGAGCTGACCGGCGCCTGGAAGCACAGCCACGCGCGGCCGTTCGTGCATATCATGCAGGACAACGATACTGAAGAGGATTACCACGCACTCTTTATTCAGCGCTCGCTGATCCAGGCCGGGTTTGAAACCAAAATCCTCCATGGCCTGGGCGCGCTGAGCTGGGATGCTGCCGGGCAACTGATTGATGATGAAGGCCGTCACGTCAACTGCGTATGGAAAACCTGGGCATGGGAAACGGCGATTGAGCAGATCCGCGAGGTGAGCGAAACCGAGTACGCCGCCGTGCCTATCCGCACCGGACACCCGCAGGGTGAAGTACGACTGATCGACGTCCTTCTGCGCCCGGAAGTGCTGGTCTTCGAACCGCTGTGGACGGTGATCCCCGGTAACAAGGCGATTCTGCCGGTGCTGTGGCAGCTGTTCCCGAACCACCGCTATCTGCTGGATACCGACTTCGGGGTGAACGACCTGCTGAAGCAGACCGGTTACGCCGTTAAGCCTATTGCCGGGCGCTGCGGGAGCAACATCGACCTCATCAGCGCTCAGGATGAGTTGCTGGATAAATCCAGCGGCAAGTTTGTCGATCGTAAAAATATCTATCAGCAGCTGTGGTGCCTGCCGAAGGTTGACGGCAAATACATTCAGGTCTGCACCTTTACCGTGGGCGGGAACTATGGCGGAACCTGTCTGCGCGGGGATGAGTCGCTGGTGGTGAAAAAAGAGAGCGATATTGAGCCGCTGATTGTGGTGAAGGATAAGTAATTCATACCCGCGACAAAAAGCCCCCGCCGGATAACCTGCGGGGGCTTTTTCTTACGCTTCTTCCTCGTCCTGCTGTTCGCTAATCTTGAGATCAATGATGCGGCCGATCTGGTCATGATAGACCGTCAGCAGGTTGTACTGGCTCATCTCCGAGATAAGCTGCGGTGAAACGTCAAAGCTTCTGGCAAGCTCGTCATGGTGCAAATAGCCCGCACGACGGCGTCTTACGTGGGTACGTCGACGATTGTACTGATACCATAAAATCAGCAGCCAGCCGTTGAGTACGGCGAGCAGCAAATAAATTAGCACCGTGTTAAAAGAAGCAATGATGTCTCCCCACCGGTACTCGCTCTCTTCAGTTAACTGCATCCACAGCCGGGCATACAGAAAAAACAGAAATCCTCCCCACGCCAGCAGCGTTAACGCGGTATCGAAAAGGCGTGGGAGTAGCCGGTGTTCAGTCAAAATTAAGGTATTTTCGTTCATTGAAGACGTCCTTTTCCCCGGTCCGGGCTGATCCAGCGTGCGCGTGCGCGCTGGCGCTTAAGCATAACTTTTGGAAATGCAACAAGGGTGGTGAACAGGCCAATCATCCAGTAGACCATCGGGAACCAAATCACCCAGAAAAGCGAGCTCGCCACTTTTCGCTCGTACCGCCGCTCGATGTACAGGCTGACAAGGAACTGCATCAGGCACATAACGCCCAGCAATAGCCCGGTAAACGCCGGTGGAAAGAGGGTTTCAACGGTCAGGTTGGCGGGCACCGGCGCGACATGGCTGATGAGGAATAACAGTACCGTCACCGCGTAAGCAAACGCCCACAGCGTTGACAGCGCGTACTCCATAAACAGGGGCCACATGCGATGGTGTTCCCAGCGCACTATTCTGCGAAGGTTGACCAGAAACACCTCCGCGCCGCCCTGCGCCCAGCGCAGACGCTGTTTCCACAGGCCTTTGAGGGTCTCCGGCATCAGGATCCAGCACAGCGCCCGCGGCTCGAAAAAGATATCCCAGTGGCGCAGCTGGAGCTTCCAGCTGATGTCGATGTCTTCCGTGATCATGTCCGGACTCCAGTACCCGACGTCCGCCAGCGCCTGGCGGCGAAAGGCGGCGATCACGCCCGAGACGGTAAAGACCCGGCCATAGATCCGCTGCGTCCGTTTGATAAGCCCAATGATGGATGAGAACTCGCCCACCTGAATACGGCCAATCAGCGTCGAGCGCGTGCGAATGCGCGGGTTCCCGGTGACGGCCCCAACGTGGGGATACTGGATCAGCGGCGCCACCAGATACGCCGCCGTGTCGCGGTCAAGCAGGGCGTCGCCGTCAATGCAGACCAGCAGATCGCCACGGGCCGCCGCTGCCCCGGCCTTGAGCGCAACGGCTTTCCCCTGGTTCTCCGCGAGGTTAATCACCCGCAGGCGCGGCTGCTCCAGCGCGAGCTGGTGCAGCTCCCGGGCGGTGTTGTCGGAAGATCCGTCGTTAATGGCGATAACTTCAATATTTTCATACCGCTGAGCCAGCGCTGCACTGATGGTCTCTCTGGCATTTCTTTCCTCGTTGAAGCAGGGAATAAGGATGGAAATTAACGGCTCACCGGCGAGCATCGGGGCTGGCGTTTCTTTGCCCCACGGCCAGCGTCGTTCGAGCTGAAACCAGAAGTAGAGACCGCCGGTTATCCACAATACGGACATGAACAGCGGCCAGAAGAACACAAAATCCAGGATCAGCTCGCCGGTAAACAGGGCGGCAACGCCTAATGGCAGCCCGAACACCAGACATAAAATAGAGAATGCGATAATGCGATCAGTCATTGTCAGGATACCAGTAGGAAGATAATTCAGGCCTGATGCGGGACATAGCAGGCTGGTTGTTAATGAAATCGTCGGGGTAGTAACCGTAGTTTTTTACGCCGTTCAGCTGGAGCACGCGCATCCACTCCACCAGACGTTCGTCGGGAACGGGGCGTTGCGGTGTTTGCGACCAGTCTCTCGCCTGGAGTTCAAAAATGGTCTTATTGAGCGCGCCGGGCCGCGCGGCGACGGCTTTAACCAAACGCGTAAGCCATGCATTGCTCTCTTCTACCGGGACGGACTCCATCAGGGGCATTGCCATCGGTACCGTCCAGTCATAGGCTGCCAGAAAATCATCAAGATTCTGCGCAAACCACGCTTCGCTTTCGGGTTGCAGAATGGGCAAGACGAACATATTCCGCGCGGTTTTAATTTGCGGACCACGAATGTCCTTTACCGCCTGGCTTAAGGCCTGGGTAAACCCAATAAGCAGCTGGCTCCTCTGGCGCGCGGTATCCTGCCCGGCATCGTCAACGTCCGTCAGCACCGCATCGTCATGGAACACAATCCCGTTGAAGCTGGCATGCCGGGCTAAATCTTCATAGATTTCCGTCACCTGCTGGCGAACCTGCGGGTTCCATGGCGAAAGCCTGATATAGGGATCGGTGGCCTCGTGCAATGCCCCTGTCTGACGATCCCGACGCTGAACGCGCGGCAGGGAAGGATCGAGATCGAACGAGAGCACCGGCATCCACGCGAAGACCTTCACGCCCGCCCGGGTCTGGAGCTGCCAGGAGACAAAATTAAAGAGATCGGCCCGAACCGGAAGCCGGCGGTTGGGGAAATAGAGCGCTTTGATTTTGCCGTCGCCCTGCGGGTCGGCAAAGGCCTGGAGGAAAACATGGCTTATTTTCATGTCGTAGACCCGCTGGACCAGCTTGTTGATATTCTGGGCCTGCTGAGCCGGGTCGGGATCGTAAACGTAGTCGAGATCGACGTGCATGACGCGCACGGGATCGTGCTCCTGGATCTGGCTGACCGTACTGGCAAAGGTTTTGAGCGAGGGATTCCCGGCAATCAGCAGGCGGGGAATGCTGCTGAGATTGCCCACGTCGCCCAGTCCGTCCTCCAGGGTAAAGGCCAGCCGGTAGCCCTCTTTTTTGGCAATAGACAGTGACGTGCCGTTGGCTGCTCCGTACGGCCAGACCCAGGCGCGCGGCGCTTTCCCGGTTACCTGAGTTATTTTATCCGTCACCTTGCGCACGTCATCGCCGATCCGCTGGCTGAACTGTGCGTCAGTTTCATAGCGCCCCGTCGCTTTATCATAAAAGCGGCTGGCGATGGCCGGTTCACGGCTGCCCTGCGGGTTGGCCGGAATGCCGTAATGTGAGGCCCAGGTATGCGCGCCGATTTCAACCAGCGGGGAGCGGCTTAACTCGCGCACCATGTCCCACGTCGCGAACCGATCGCGGGGCGTCATCAGACCGCCGAAGTTAACCTTTTGATTTGACGGCGTATCCACCCAGCTGCCCACCGGCGCCCACAGCGCAGGAACGTTCCATGCCTGAAGCAGCGGCCAGACGCGGGTATAAAAGCTGCTGTAGCCATCGTCAAAGCTGAGCAAAACGGCTTTCTGCGGCAGCGTTTTCTTTCCGTCATGGGCATCAAGAATGTCCTGCACGCTGATGGCGTGATAGCCGTTATGCAAAAGCCAGCTAATCTGCTCGTTTAACGCGCTGGTGCGAACGGAGAGGTAGCGCTGATCGGCAGCATCATCTTCAACGTCGTGATAGGCGAGCACCAGAAACTGGTTTTTCGGCCAGGGTTTGCTTGCCTCCTGCTGCGGCCTCTCTTTGGGCGCAATAAACGAGATCGCCTGCGCGTAAACGCTCGCACTGAGGCAGAGACAGGCGGTGAGTAACAGTCTCACTGAAAAACGTGTGTTCAGCATAGTCATCCTTAAAAGCGTAAAGTCGCATCAAACGAGACGGAGAGATTGCTTTCGCGTTTGCCGTCGTAAGGGCGTTTATCCCAGTTCAGCATCACCCCGGTATCCACGACGTTATTCCACTGAATGCGTTGCCCGTAACCCAGCAGGGTAATGGCGCCAGGTGACTGATTTTTCTGCCAGTATCTGCCGCCGCCGGCGACAATCTGCTGGCTCCAGAGGGTGTCGTAGTGGCGGTACATCTCATGGTCAACGGACAGGGCGGCCGTGACGGACAGATCCCGCGCCGGGTTGTAATAAAGCGTATCCCGCAGGCTGTTTTTACTGGCGGCGATCCCCGGTTCGAGATCCAGCGTCAGGGACGGGGTCTGCCAGAGGCGCTCTTTCCCCGTGAGGACATATTCCTGACGGCGGTTATGGTCTGAGAAGCGGCTGACGGCGGCGCTAAGCTGATACTCCCGGCGCTCGTTTTGATACCAGCGCACTCCGCCTTCGCCACGGTTCGCGCTTATGCCATTGCGTAGCGCCCGTAAGGGCGTGGTGCGGGACGACCGTTCGAGGCTACCGCTGATCTGCCAGCTGTCACTGAGGCTGTAAGTCGTTGAGAGCCGGGCACCCGGCTTGTTTTCGCCGTGATAGCGGTTGCTGGAAATCTCGGCTTCGAGCGTCAGGTCACGGGGCCGCCACTCAACGCCGCCCAACAGGTGGCGGCTGATGCCTTTGCCTTCGTCAAAATTGCCCTGTGCATAGCGGGCGCCGGCAAACAGCCGCCAGCTATCCGCCACGGGCGGGCCATAGAGCGTGGCGTCCCAGCTCATGTCGTGGGTACCGCTGACGGGGTTATCTGAGTGCAATCCTTTACCCGCGTTCAGACGCAGTTCAGACATATGGTGGACCGCTCTGAGCCGGTCCAGGCGGCGGGCGCTGCGATCGGTGGGCGCGCGAGACAGCACGTCCTCAGCCAGTAAATCCAGCTGTCGCCACTCCTGAAGGTCCATTGCGACGTAAGCCTGCTGTTTTTCAAGCTCCAGATTCGACGGTTCAAGCGCCTCTGCTTGCTTAAGCTTTTGCTCGGCCGCGCGCGGCAGGCCCCGCGCCTGAAGCAGGGCGGCATAATCAATCTGTAACCCCTGATTGCCCGGTGCCGTTGACGCCAGACGATGCGCCAGCTTTTCGGCCTCCGGCAGGGCGTTGGTCGCCAGCAAATAGTTAAATTTGAGTGACTGCCCGGTAAGCCACCGATCGTTTGGCTGGGCGGTGGGGGACCCGAAATCGTAGCGGGTCCAGGGAACGCTGCGGGTCTCGCGATCAACGTAGCGGCGGGCGGCCTGATACTGCCCCGTATCCAGCCAGGCGTAGAAAAGCGCATGTTCCTCGTCCTGCGGATCGGAGGCGTATTGTGGATAGCGTTGCACAAGCGAGAAGGCGGCGACGGCGTTTTTCTCCTGCAAATATGCAGAGATCACCCAGCCGATGGCCCACTCCGGCACCGGATGCTGTGCGGCTGTCAGCGCCTGATATTCGCTAATGACCTGCCGGTAATCACCCTGCGCATACAGCGCACCAAGCCGATCGATACGGGCAAGGACGATGTCTTCAGCTGCCTGCGGGTCGTTTTGCCAGCGGGAAAGCAGGGCCTGGTAACGATCTAATGCGCTTTGTGCCAGCCGCAGGCGCTCTTTCTCCGTTCTGCCCGGCACATCCGCCAGGCGTACCCGTTCAGCCGCGGCGTTACGCTCAAGGCGGCGGCGCTCCGCAGGAGAGAGCGCCGCGTTTTGTGACAGCCAGAGTGCAGGCGTGCTTACCCGGTTATCCGTTAGCGCATCGATCGTCTCGCGAAGAAGGGCCTCATTCCCTGGCGCGGCGCTCAGCGCCCGCATGTCCGCCAGCAGCCGATCCCTGTTTTTTCCCTGGCGCATCCAGACATAGGAGAGCGTCTCAAGGTGCGCGGAAGAAGGCTTTTCCTTTACCAATTGCCGGGCTTCCGATAGCGCGAGGCGATCCATGCGGGCATCGGCCAGGGTCTTCACATAGCCGATGCGGTAATCGTCGTTATCCGGCGCAAGGCTGCGCGCCTCTTTCCACAGCGACAGGGCAGATGGCCAGGCCTTTTGGTTTCTCCTGGATTGCGCGACAGCAGCGATGGCGCGAGCGGGCAGCGGCATATAGATGCCATAACGCTGCCAGACCTGGATAACCTCATCATCGCGCCCTGCCCAGGAGGCAACCTGTAACCAGTCCGCAACCTGTTCGGGCGTTAAAGCATGTTGTTGCTCATAGCGCTGTAGATAATCAAGAAACTGAGCGTAATTACCGTTACGTGCCTGTTGAATCTGATGCGCATAAGCGGATTCATCAGCCTGAACCAGAACAGGAAAGAGTAAAGGCAGGAGTAATAATATTGTGGTGCGATAAAAGAATAACGTAGTGAAGCGAAGCGATCTTTCCATATCTATTTGCCATTTGTTTATCATGAATCCATTGCATAACACGGCCGCCTTTTAACTCAGCGTTAAAGGCCATAAAGGAGAACATTAAATCTGAATGGTGCTACGTTACGGGATACTTACTTAAAGGTAATTATGAGCCCTCATCTTGGTGATTCAGTTGGGGGTAATGTACACCCGATGTGTTGGGGGATAAATAAGTTGAAAAGCGGGAGGGGTGTTTTGAGATAATTCTGGAGGATGACGGTTTTTTAGATAAATTAATTCGCGATGTATGTTTTTAACTTATTGATAGTATTGGTTTTTTATTCGGTTGTTTTTCTTTTTTTTATATTCGAAATGAAGTTCTGCTGAGTTAATTAAAGTACTTTCCGGTACGTGTTTGGGAAGTTTCATGACAAAAATTCTTAATGTTCAGGGAAGTGACTTTTCTGAAATTCTTTTTTATTTATAATTAACGTCAGCCATTGAGTGATAGTCTACGAAAAGTCTAGCTCACCAATGTGCATATTGAGGGATGATCAAAGCCAGAAAACATTTGCCGTTAATGTAAAGCGCTATAAGCGAAAGCGTTCTTCTTTCTTAAGAGGCGGGCTTGCTTTAATCTAAAAGGGATGGTTAGTGGCGACTTCAATTGTGTTAGTGACTCAGGATTGTTTCCTTGTCAGGGGGATGCGGCTATTTTTCCCGGATATAATTTGCCTCAGTTCGATTGACAGAAACATATTTGATACCGGTGCAGATGAATATACTGTACTGATTGATAGCCGTACGCCGCTCCGTTTATATGATTACCTGATACGCCATCCGGCCAGAACGAGAAAAACGATCTGCTGCGTTATGCTGGATATGCACCCTCGAGAGGAGGATCTTCTCAGTATGAAGCTGTTTATGAACACGTCGCTTACGGCGCCGGATATGGCGTCGTTATTCAATCTGGTGCTCGATATGAAAGGCAGGCGTCTGACAACCAAATGGCTGCTTAACTTACGCCTGAGTCGACACGAAGCGGTAATGATCCGGTTGCTGAAGGCAGGGAGGTCAATGGAAGAGATTGCAGATAAGCTGAATATGTCGGTCAAAAGCCTCTATCGCAAGCGAACAGTGCTGTCGGAGCGGTTAGGGGCGGGGAACTTCAACGAGGCGTGTTTGTTCATCTTCAAAAACAAACTGCTGGACGCGGTTGGGAACGATCCCTAGCTCAGTCAGAAGCCAAAAGCACAAACCCGCCACGAGGGCGGGTTCTTTTAATGGACATAATTCAGAACGACCAGCGCAGATTGGCGTTAACCGAGTTGACGCGGGTATCCGCACCATATTGTCCCTGATAACCCACATCCAGCGTCGCAGCACGCGACAGCTGTACGCTCACGCCGATATCACCCACCATTACGTCCTCATCGACGGCCTGTCCCTGAGTAATGAACGCGTCGCTGCCCGCAAACGCCATGCGCGAAGAGGTATTCTTATCGCCATAAGCGTGCTGCCAGCCCAGCGAACCGTAGAGGTTAACGTTTTTCGGCAGCTCGGTCACACCGCGTACCCCGAGTGTGGAATAGAAGGTGTTCATCGTTTCGTTACGTACGCTCAGCGCAGCGGCACCGCCGTCTTCCCTGAAGCTGTCGGTATGCAGCCGGATGTACGATAAATTGACGAACGGCTCAATATTCATATCAGGCTGGCCGAAACGGTAGCCCGCTTCGGTGAACGCCAGCAGCGAGTTGGCGTCGTAATCCGACTTCAGCCGATCCGAGAAGCCGCTGAAATCAACATTGCGCTCGCCTTCGATCTTGTGCCAGGTGTAACCCAGCGCGCCGCGAAGGGAGAACGCATCCTGTTGACCCGCCGCATACAGGCCAAGATGGTAGTTGTCGGTATCCGCTGAGGAACGACGGCTGTCGACGTCGTAATCACCCCGGCTGTAGCCGAAATAGCCACCGACACGCACGTTATGATCCGCCAGCTTGCGATCTGCCCCCAGCAGGAAGCCGGTGGTGTTGCCGTCCAGCTTGCCCACATTGCCGTCGCCGCTGTTTTTACTCCATGAGCTGAAGGTCTGGCCCCAGACGCCATTATTTTGCGGCTCCGGTTGCTGCACCAGCGACATCGCTAACGGCGGTATCAGCAGGCTGTCGTTATCAAACGCGCGCTGCATACGCTGGTTTAACACGTTAAAAACCTGCGTGCTGCTGGCGATCAGGTTGGACTGCATTGACGGATAAACTTCGCCAGACAGCTGGTTGAACGCCTCGCGCGCTTCCGGTGCGTTGAGCAGCAGCAGCGAGTTATACAGCGCCAGCGACGGTCCGCTTTGCGTCAGCGTGGAGAGCGCGCCGGCGGTATTCCACTGGTTGCTGCTTTTGGCTACGGTCTGGAAAATCCCCGGCTTGCCGCTGCCCGGGTTTTCACCGCCAGGATCCTCACCGCCAGGGTTTTCCCCTCCTGGATTCTCACCTCCCGGATTTTCGCCTCCGGGGTTTTCTCCTCCCGGATTCTCACCTCCCGGGTTTTCGCCTCCAGGATTCTCGCCGCCGGTCTCTTTCTGCGCGATGGTCAGATCCACGGCGTTGGTGCCTTGCTTGAGCGCCACGTCCAGGAAGGCGGATTTGGAAATCGCTCCGGCGAACTCACCGTCAATCCCTCCCTCGGAGGTTAAAATGCGGTAGCTTTGGCCCGTTTTATAGCTGGTTTGCGGGTCCAGCGCGGTGACCTGTACCTTAGCCTGATCGCTGATGGTGGTTTTGCCCGATACCAGCAGTTGGTCGCTGCTGCCATCTCCCGCGATATCTACGTCATAGAAGGATTCGCCGATAAAGTTCAGATAGCGTTTCAGCGTCAACGTACCGATAGTGCCGTCACCGGGCGAGATATGCCCGCCGGACAAGATCTCGGTCTGGCCCAGCGTGCCGTTGCCGCCCAGCGTGCCGCCGGCCTTGATTGACGCGGCGCTGCTGTAACCCGCCCCGTTGCTGACGTCTGAACCCGCCGTCGCGTTGAGGATCAGCGTGCCGCCGTTCTCTGCGCTAAGCGTCTGAATATCAAAAATATCGTCTTCTGGCTGGGTGTTAATATTGCTGGCAATGATGACTTTACCGCCCCGCGCGGTTACGTTCGCCTTGAGTCCGGAAAGATCGCCGTTCAGCGTCGTCTGCCCGGAGGTGTTGATCACCTCACCTTCGCCGCTCATCTTGTTGCTGAAGATGTAATTTGCGTCGGTATGGTTGAAGTAGACATAGCTGCCGAACAGTCCGCCACGCAGGCTGATTGCCGTCTTCGCATCGAGGCTACCTGCGCCGCCCGCCGTGCCAAGCGTTGGCTCAGTTAAACCCGTGCCGGTGTCCATATTGCCGCGGCTGCCGATGATGAGCGCTCCCCGGTTCGAGCCGGAACCCGATGTCCCCACGATCAGCGCATTGCTACCTGCGGAAAATGAACCGCCGTCAAGCACCGACAGCACGCCATTGCCATAATCGCCCACGCTCACGCTGCTGCCGCTGGTAAAGCGCGAGTCTTTGCCCGCAATAACCAGCTCGGCCGTTTTACCTGCTCCGGAGACGCCCGCCACCTGCACGCCGCCCACGTTAACCGCCCCGCCGTTCAGCACGTCCAGGTCGCCATAAAGCGTCAACGTACGGCCAACGTTCCACTGTGAACCGCTCCCCGTGACGGTGGCTTTCGGGCTTAGCGTGTCGGTTTCACCCGGCCCGGTACCGTTGCCGATGCGTGCATCGTAGGCGGTGCTGAGCGCCGCGCCGTCCTCAATCGCCAGCGTGGAGCGTGCGCCCAGATCTGTGCCTACGCTAAGAAAATTACTGGTCACACGAGAGCCGGCACCCGTGGCGACAAGGTGGCTGTCGTAGCCGCGGGTGGTGCCGACAACGATCTCCTTTGCGCTCGCCAGCGCGCCTTCTTCGACCCGCAGGGTGCCGAGGCCAAGATTCAGGTCGCCGCGCAGGACGTACCGATCGTTCACCGCGTTAAGCTCAGCGTTTGGCCCGCGGACCGTGACCACGCTTTCATAAATTTGGCCGTCGAACAGCCGACCGACATTGATGTTATAGGCGGTGATTTTGCCATTATCAATCAGCAGGTTTCCGCGTTGGTTACGTCCAACATAAACATCTCCGGTGTAACCCAGCGTTTCGGTAATACGCGAGTCGCCATCAAAAATGGCATCGGCCGCATGCGCGACATCGGCAGGTAAAAGCAGTAGCAGCGGTGCGGAAAAAAGAGCGAGGTAAAGTCTGGAAAGCGGCGTCTTAACCGCTAAAGAATGCGATGTAGAGTTATTCACGGGCTATCTCCGTACTCATTAGCGTGATGTCAGGAAAATCGTTTTTATATGAAAACTCAGATACGTCGAATAATGTAAAAGGCGTTATTTATGTACGCCTTTTGATGTGGCGTTAATTATTTATGTGTGACAACAGGTGTACAGGTTGGCGCGCTCAGCGTCGGTGCGGATCCTAAAATTCCCGGCATCATCATTGATGAACAATCAAAAATGCGCCCTTTTTCCGTCGTAGCGCGATAAGTCAGTTTTTGTCCTCCCAGTGCGTCCGGCTGGGCGCCGTTAACGTTGGTCACGGTTATTTCATCTGATGAGCCCAGCCCCAGCATTTTAGCGGTCTCTGCCTGTAGAAGTGGAATAGCCTGATCGGTTTTCAACGTGGAACAACCCGCCAGCATCAACGTAACGGTTATAACGATTAGTGGCTTTTTCATAAATTATCCTTGATATCCAATCAGTTAATTTTGCTGATTGTATTTATGTTTTCTTTTACCTAAACCAGCGAATAATATATTTCTCTTTCCTAATCGAAAAAACCCTCCTAAAGTAGGGTAGGTAGAAAATAATTCATCCGTACTTTAAGATATGCGAAGGTAAAAGGAGGATCCTTTGGGACAGAATTATGCGTTAGTCGTTGATGACCATCCATTGGTAGCAAGCGGCATCGCCAATTTTCTGACTACACATTGCCAATTTAAGCAGGCGTGTGTGGTGACGAATGAGGATGATTGCTACCGTCAAATTAGGGACCATGGCCCGCCACGTTTGCTGGTAATCGATTTTTGGCTCTCGTCCGGTACGGCCTTGAAATTACTCAAAGAAGTAAAAGAACTTTACCCCCAGGTTCGACTCCTGGTGGTCAGCGGGGATGACAATAATGATATCTGGCGGAAAGTTCATGCTGCCGGGGGGCACGGATTTGTATTGAAAAGCGAGCCGCCAGAAATGTTCTCACGGGCCGTTTTTGCCCTCACTGATAATCAGAACTGGTTTCCTGAGGGTAACGAAATTTCCGTTAAGTCGAATAATGAGCGGTTAAGTAAATTTAACTTAACGCCGCGACAAATTGACGTATTAAATATGATTATGCGCGGCCTGCCAAATAAACGCATCGCCGCCCAGCTTTCAATTTCTGAACCCACGGTCAAAGAACACATCAGCAATATTTTGAAAAAGATAGGCGTGAACAGTCGGGTCGAAGCCATCACGCTTCTGCATGGCAAGCAGGAACCGTCGGAATGAGGTTTTTCCAGAGCTTACAAAACGAGGGTATCTCTGCTCCGGCGCAGATCCGTTTGCTAAACAACACGTTTCTGCGGCTGGTATTCAGCTTTAGCGCGGTACCCTTTGTTGGCATTCCTTTCGCCATCTGGATTTATATGCTTGGGGACAAACTCGGCCCAACGATTATCTGGATAATCATTTATCTGCTATGTGCCGTGGCGATACGAATATTGCACCGACGCTATCAGCGCGAAGCGAAAGAAAACGGTGAAGGGGACGTCCTGCGACGCTGGCTTCCGCGTATCAATAATATTGCCTTTATTCACGGGCTGGGTATTTCATCACTCTATTTAATTACGCCACAGACGCAGAACTTTGACTTTTTCCTGTTACTTAATATCAGCATCGCCGCTATCGTCGCCGCCAATGCGACGCATCTGACGCCGGTCATCAGCACCTTTACGCGCTTTTTCTTCGCCTCATGGGGGGTGCTGAACCTCGGTATTATCTGGCGGCTCGATGAGTTGATGTTCATCGTGCTCATGCTGAATCTGCTTTACGGCTTCGCGATTTACCGCCATGCGTTAACGTCACATGCGTTCTTTATTCAGCAAGCGCTGCTTGAGGAAAAAAGTTCGCGCCTGGCGGAACAGTTTCGTCAGGCCAAAGAGGACGCGGAACAGGCATTGCTGGATAAAAATCAGTTTCTGACAACCGCCAGCCACGATCTGCGCCAGCCCGTGCACGCTATGGGCTTTCTGATCGAAGCCATCCTCCACCGAAACCGGGACGACAGCCTGACGCCGCAACTGCTTGACCTACAGCAGAGCGTTCGCTCGGTACATTTGATGCTCAATTCTCTGCTCGATCTCAGCAAAATAGAATCCGGGAATGTACTTTCTGCCCCCGGCAAAGTGGATATCGGCGCTCTGCTCGACTCGGTCATCACGCTGTTTCGCGAAGAGGCCAACAGCCGCGCGCTTAGGCTGGGCACCCGGCGACCTAAACGCCGCATCTACGTGATGGGCGATCCGCTGCTGGTGCGACAGTCCCTGATTAACCTGATTCAAAATGCCCTTCGCTACACGCTCCAGGGCGGCGTGCTGGTCGCCATCCGACCGCGCGGTGACGAGTGTATGGTGGAGGTGTGGGACACGGGGGTCGGTATCGCCGATGATGAGAAAGGTAAAATCTTCTCACCTTACTACCGTCCCGAGCTGGCATGGAAGATCGATAGCGCCGGGCACGGGCTGGGGCTGGCCGTCGTTGCCCGGTGTGCCAGGCTGATGAAGGTGAAATACGGGATGCAATCCATTGAAGGTAAAGGCTCACGCTTCTGGATGCGCTTCACCCAATACGCTGGCGAAGATAACGCGCCAGATATCCCGCCCGCCTCTGACAACACCACTACGCCGGTACGCTATGCGCCACTGAACGGTTCCTGCCTGGTCGTCGATGACGATCCGCTGGTGACGTCTGCCTGGGAGAGCCTGATGAGCGTCTGGGGAATCAAAGTACGCAGTGCGGCCTCCGCTGAAGAAGCGTTTGCCATCATCGACGACGGCTTTACGCCGTTCGCTGTGCTGTGCGACCAGCGCCTGCGATCCGGCGAAAGCGGCTTTGATATCCTGAAAGCGCTTTTTGAACGTCTGCCGGACATGAGCGGCGCGATAGTCAGCGGCGAATTTAATTCACCGGTTCTGTTGGAGGCAGAGCAGGAAGGGTACCTGGTACTCCGCAAGCCTCTTGAGCCGGCTAAGCTACATGCGCTGCTTACGCAGTGGTCAGGATGTCGTAAGGGAATGCAGAAGGGTTGATTCTGGCGGGCTTAGAATGCAAAAACGGACCTCCGTGGAGGTCCGTTAATATGAATTTGGTGCCCGGACTCGGGAATATTCAGTTGATTGCTGAACTGATTTTCACATTAAAACTATGACTGGCTAAAATTCAGGAGCTGAGAGTTGACCCCTTTTTCTGTCTGTAGATTAAGGTGCGCTAGTTAAACAGGCACTGATTCACTATGTTGGATTGTGAATAATTGAGGTGGCTGAGTCTCCTGGCATTAGTGGGATATGAGTCTACGCATTGTCTGATGAAGCGCGGGAGCTTTACTTGTGTGTGAGATAGGGGCTATCGTCGATAGTGTATGACTGAATCATTCAATAAAAAGCATGTGAATTCTTAAGTTTGCATACAGTTATTCTATATTCTGTTAGTGCTCTATTTGTTGTGCTTATATAATGGTCGCCTTCGCTTTAATGAGTCTGTAATATTATTTTTCTCAACGTTTTATAAGGATATAATGAGGGGGCAGGTTTATTGAATGGTCACTATTGAATGGAAAAAAGGAAAAAGATATGATTTTCAGACTTGTAATTGCATTGGCTCTCGCGGGGGGATTGTCAGGGTGTAAGGTTTCTTCAATTGATGCAAAGAAAAATGAAAAAAGAACTATTCCAGTAGTCACAACCTCACAATTAACAGAACAGGATGTCTTTGGTAATGAGGCCACGCTGAATATCTCTGAAGAAGACATTCAGGATGCGCTTGGTGGTGAGCAAATCGTCGTTCCTGTGCATTCATCTGTCATTCTGGTCCAGTCGGGAAATCAGGCTCCGGAAGCTGTCATGCAACAGGAAATGAGTAAATATTATACTGTATCAACATTTCCCGGTATACCGGCTAAGAAGAACGTAGCATTTTGCAACAAAGAAGCTGTTGATACAGAAAATATGAATTATATGCAGGCTCTTCGTTATATTGCAGCGAAAGGGAAACAGAGGGCGATTTTAGTTTATTGGGGGAGGCTGGAAACAGGAAGATTCGATCCTGTAACTAAGGGCGTTTTGTGGTCGGAATATAAGAATGAAAAACTCACGCGAGGAGATACTATATACCGCTATCTGTTACGGTTTGCTGTGGTGGATGTCGCTACCGGGGAATGGGCAACTTATTCCCCGACAAACTATGAGTATAGCAAGCAAGTATCATTTACAGATTCTAATGGAATTACCGAACAACAGCTTATTCAGCTCAAAGCAAAAACATATGAGCGGGTAGTTGCGGATTTTGTGAATAGATTCAAATAGTCATGCTTTATGCCTGTTTTTACCGTCTGCCGCCGATGATTTGTGGCGGCAGACGTTTATATAAGAAATTTCTCTCTTCCGGGTTATCTTTTTTCCCTGACCAGAAACCATGCCATAGGGGGGGCCGTCAGGGCACGCATCAGTGCCGGGTGCGGGAATAAATCCCCTTGCTGTAATGCCAGGTTCCCGGTATCAGACGTTTTTGCCTTTCCAGGTATAGTTCTTTGGTAAAATGATGCTGCTGATGACTCATAAACAACCTCATCCAGTGGGATACTGGCAAAAAGCACCAGTAAGGCCAGTAGGGTAACTCCCGGCCTTTCATCAGCCGGATTTGCTCGATTTTAGCTACTGCTTCCGAATGTTTTTTACAAAAGCTGTCTGATATGCAGAAGAAATTAATGATCGGAGTAGTCATGCGCTTTGGCTCCACTTAAAACATCCGCTCGCTCCACAGGCTGTATGCGCTGGTACCTGCAATACAGTGATCCCAGCTAATACTTTCATAAATAAACGAAACGGATTCCTCGGGTTGGGCATCGTTCTCATTAATAGCATGCGCTACATCCAGCTGAATATCGATGATTCGGGCATTTGTCAGCTTTATTTTGTAGTACAATTCATTGACTCCTGCGCGACTGGTTCGGAATAAGTTAATCTCGCAAGACAAGACTTCGTTCTCACTGATGGCTTTATTTAGTAAAGGTGAAGACTTATCGACAGGTTTTCTTATTGTCAGCATCTGGTGATTAACGTTTTGCTGGCGGGAAATACCGTGCGTCAGTTCCTGAACCATAATTTGATCTTTGTGAGCGGTTTGCGCTTTATTGCCAATTGAATCCTGAGAGCAGCAGCCGGCAGAAATCAGGCCTTGCATTTGTCCGTTCAGTGTTAAATAGGTAAGGTTAGCCATAAAATATCTCCGTAATAATTATTTTTGATTGCTGTTTGTTTCTGTTTTAATGCTTTCTTGCAGTAACAGCCAGCGGCTTAATAGGCCATCTATTCGTTCTCGAATTTCTTTTTCCTGTACGCTGGTATCCTGCCCCTGAATCTTTGATGCCTCATATTGCGTGAGCAAGTATTCTACGGGAACGTCCTGATTCAGCGCTCTTTCAGCTTGATAAATTACCGTCTTGATATAGGAAAGTGTGAACCCTTCTTTGTTCTGTTCCCGTTTCACTAGCAGTTCTGCGAACGTCCGTAAATCCTGTCTTGTTTGCTCCCATCCTTTCATTTTGGGGCTGCCATCAGCATGGGCCTTCAGCGCACTATTCCACTGCGTTGTGGTCTGCTGCTGTAGCAGACTTTCGGGCCACTGGCTGTCTGCGACACGAGTCATCCTGACTCCGCTTTCCAGAGGATGGAGAGGAGATATGCTGAGTAAAGGCTTAAGCCGTTGTTCATAGTCGCTTAGTTGTGGTGATGCAAGCCAGATAGCGGCGGCACCCAGTGCTGTGTCACGCACCTGCGCTATCTGTTGCTGTAGTGGGCGAACCTGCCACCACCAGAGAAGAAGGGCTACCATCCCGGCTAACATTATACCGGCAATAAATCCACGTAGCTGAAAACCGGCTTTCTTTGTGGGTAGTGCGTTCACACCCCGGTTTTCAGGTACCGTAATCCGGATTTCGGACAGTTCCGGTATTTCCGGCAGAGGTGATAATGTGGCTTCGGATGTTAGCGCCTGCGGTGTATCCGGCGTATAAAACAGCGTCCTTACTCTGGATTGTGCGGCAACGTTGCCTGACCGATTTACCTCCTGCTGTTTGCGGCTGTTTTGCATAAACCACAGCAGGTTTTCCATACGCGGCAGGCGTTTCAGTTCAGCCTTTTGCTGGAGTGCGTCGCAGATGACCTGCAATGCCCGCTCGGCACGGTATAACAATGGCAGGTCAGCAGTGGAGAACGTTAATTGCTGTCGCAGAACAGTGCTGGTTCGCGCATTGAACCAGTCGAGCATTTCTGTTCGTGCCTGAGGATTCAGCGGCCAGAATTTATCCCACTCACGGCTGATGAGTGCCGCCAGCAACTCTGTACCCTCGCAGAACCCTGCCAGTCCGTGAAGACGGGTGCGTGCCAGCGTGTAGTAGGTGGCGGAATGCAGATCCACACCGCTTTTTTTGAAAATTGCCAGCGCCAGCGATTCAACCCGCTTCCAGTCCATCACTGGCCGGGAAGGATGGCTGGCCTTATTGATCTCTTCTCGGATGGCGCTGAACTCCGGCAAACCACGGGGATCTTCGCCTGTGATGATAATCTCGCTGAGTTCATTATTACTCATCATCATGTCCTTATGTACCCGGCAATCCTCTGCCGGGTATCTCTTAGTAAAGTGTATCGGGGAGCCTGAACTGGCTGAACAATCCGCCAGTAAACGGGTTATCTTCCGTGTCCACATGTACCCTGTAGATCATGTAGCCACCGTCAACGTTAAAGCGCAGATCGAAGGTATTCTCCTTCACATTGGTTAACTGGCCCGCCTCCAGCAATCGGAATTGCGCCCATGGACCGCTGAAAGTAACGCTGCGTGGTGCTTTGCTGCTGGCGGCACTGACCAGTGTCAATTTGCTTTCATTACCTTCACGCATGGAATTTGGCCATACCAGGTGAGCGGTATAATTCCGACCCTGACTGTAGTCGACCAGTTGCCCGTCAAGATTCAGCACGCTCCGGCGTTTGTTTGCAGACAGTTCCACGGTTTCAATGGCAAACTGAGTTCCCAGCCCGTTCTGCTGGCTGAAAAAGGTGCTGCGGATCTTCTGTGCAGTGTTCAGTTGTTGCTGGATATCTTCACGGATCAGTACATTACCGTCCTCACCCCACGTCAGTTCGTTTTCAATGAACAGCTTCAGTTTTTCTTGATAAAAGTTATCAAGCAGGCCATCAGGCCGGAAGAACCGCTCGAAGGCGTCCAGGGATGCATCCTGAGGTGAATGCGGATTGAAAGGATATTTATCGCCAAGCTGAGTGTTAAAGGGTTTAACTATGGTGTTATTCCATTCCAGCTCCATGTGATGTACCGCTTCCACCATGACGACGTGCCATGCCTGGTCTGCCAGTACGCCAACCCATCGGTTAAGCGGTACTGGTAACGTTTTGGCCATTTGTCGCGTGGCGAAGATAGGATCGCTGTTGTTCTGATCGAGCCTGAGCTGTACGGCTTTCAGCGCTGATTTACCTGGTACGGGTGAGTTCTGGATCGCCAGCAGGTAACGGTGCAGTTCTGTAAGTTGCTGATAAACGGTCTGCAACAGACTGGTTTTATCTTTGTATTCGGTCAGCACGCTGTTTTCCGGAGCAAATTCACGCCCCAGGCGTATCAGCAACTGATAGTCAAGTTCTGCCTGAGCGGCTTCACGTGCTTTATCGTCCAGTCTGGCGGAAAGGGTGGCGGGTTGGGTGTTATCCCGCAGCGTATTCAACGCCCTCTGGAAAGGCTGGTCGCCGCTAATAACTTGCTCCAGCGCATCGGTGAGTTCTGGTAGTGCCTCATAATGGCGAACGTTAAGGTTATCCATTCCGGCACGCCAGGTGGCAGTATAGTCACTGACATACTGTTCAGTGATATGCCGCTGGATTTCTCTACGATCGGCTTCACTGTATGTGACATTACGGGTCAGGTTCAGCACCCATGAATCCATCGCCGTCAGTTTCACCAGTTCATCGCGCTGTTTTACAAAGTAACTTTGCAGGCCATAGCGGGTGAGAAACTGTGGGACGATCAGCTTACTGTCATCCCCAGCGACAAAAACTTTATCGAAACTTGGGCCGATCTGATCCCGCAGGTTCAAGTCAGAGGGCAGTACGCTGAATGCTCTGGTGCGCAGACTTTGATAAACTCGCTGATAAATAGGGAGTTTACTCAGTTCCTGTTGTGCTGCCGTAACACGTTTTTTATAGGGAACATATCGGCTGATGGCATCACTGTCA
Source organism: Enterobacter genomosp. S (assembly GCF_001631805.1). Classification (NCBI taxonomy): domain Bacteria; kingdom Pseudomonadati; phylum Pseudomonadota; class Gammaproteobacteria; order Enterobacterales; family Enterobacteriaceae; genus Enterobacter; species Enterobacter genomosp. S. Next base: position 317,618 of record NZ_LVVA01000019.1, read on the forward strand.
CCCTGCTCACGCTTTGCGTGCCAGTCAGTATGCGACAGTGCATAATCCAGATGCCCCATTAATTGCGCCTGAATATCGCGCTGCCCGTGGAATTTCTCACTCCAGCGCTTCGCCATAAACTGTTTCACGACTGCATTATTACGCCCGCTTTTATCATCCAGCATTCGTATGACGCGCAGTACCGCCAGCTTTTCTTCAGATGATGGCGGCGCGTTATTCATCTCTTTAATCAGGCCATTAAACAGCGCGGGAAGATAGCGCTGTTCCAGTAACTGAAGGTAGGTCTGCTCCACATACGGGCCGATATAAGTTCCCTGGTACAGCCCCAGATCGGTGAGAACGTTATGTTCGCGATAATCCCCGTAAGCGAGAGTGGCGTCGCGGACGGGATTAAGCAATGGCAGTTGCAGATTGCCGTATTCGTCAATTCCCTGCGGTGGAGGAACGCTCATAAAGGATTCTGCCTGCGCAAGGACCTTAATGCCGGACTGCCAGTTTTTATTGTAGTAGTGATGCCAGCCGCCAATGAGCAGCGCGATGAGCGACGCACTGCATGCTGAAAATACCAGTAACCTGCGCCGGGAGTTCCCCAGCCAGAGACTATTTTCACCGGCGAGATTTGGCTCTGCCAGCAGGGCAGACGGAAAAAGCGTTCGTGTGAAATAGGGAACAGTTTCCACCATAGGCCATGTGGCCCGCGAACTGTTTTCAAGCCGATACTGATGTGCTGCGGACTGAGTAAAGAGATCGTCCACCTGACCGCGTTGCAAAGATGATGTGAGATAGACACCGCGCAGCATCACATCCATATTTTCGCCGTCTAGCAGGCCGTCCAGTAAGGCACCCAGCGGATTATCGACCCCCTGCATCTGGCGGCTAAAGCTGAATAATGCGCTTCTACATGGCGTACCCGCCTGAGTTAGCATTAAATCGGGGAGGGCCAAATTAAGTCGCGACCCCCACTCCTGCCAGAAAGCGCGGAGTTCGGCGCGCCAGCTGCTATCTGCATGCGCATTTCGGGTGAAGGTTACACCCAGAATACTGTCCCGGCTCTTTTTATCCAGTGACTGAAATAAAGAGGCGAAACCATGCAGCAGATCCAGTTTTGTCAGTACTACATACACTGGCAACTGGCAATGCAGTTGCAGACGAATTTCCTGCAAATTCTGACGTAGCGATTGTAACAATTGTTCGCGACGGGATTTTGTCGCAGTCAACAGATCGGGCAGATCCAGCGTCAGGATCAGGCCGTTCAGCGGCTGGCGCATTCGGTTATTGACCAGCCATCCCAGCCAGTGCTCCCGCAGGCGGCGGCAGAGCACATCATTGCCGCCTTTATCCGAATCTATGAGTGAACCATCCACGTCAAAGATAACCGCCTGTTTGCCCACGCGGGGGGTGATCCGTACCGGGTATTCCGCTGTGCCTCGCGTATTAACCGGCTCGTAAATCACATCGGAAGGGAAGCCCTCACGCAACAACGATGTCTTTCCGCTTTCGACGGGGCCTAAGACCATATACCACGGCAGGTGCCAGAGGAAGCGGCGGGTGTCCAGATGACGATGCAGGCGCAGCAGCCAGCGGTCAAGATAACGCTGCTGCTGATGGATCTCCACGCTGACTGGATCCTGTTCTTCTTTGCGCTGTTGCTTTTGCTGTGTCTCCAGTTGTTGCAGGCGTTTCATTACCCGCAAGATGATCCAGCCCAGGGTAATGAGGCCCCATACAGCCGTTGCCAGCCAGCGACTGGTGAGAGGCTCTAGCCAGTGTTGTTCATACAAAGTCCATGCCGGGCCTTTCCACCAGATCCATACCAGCAATACTATCCAGGCAATAGCTGCAAGCCATATGACGGAGACTTTAAACCGAGGCATTGCCGGTCTGAGAGTGGACTTCATTCCACTGAGAAACCGGGAAGTGGGTAATCTGAACACAAAAAACTCCTGTATAATTTTACTGTTCTGCCGTGAACTTTTCTTCGAGTTGTTCCAGCAACGCGGGTTCCCACTCGGACAGCGTTGTCTGAAGTCCCGTTTTAAACAACGTCCGGTAGTGTTGCTGTGCAAGCTGCACCATTCCCGCCTTTTCCATTAACTGCGCGCCGAGATACAGCCGGAGGAAACGATCGCGGGGCTCGCCTGCTGGCAGGTCTTCGAGGCACTGGAGTGCGGCTTCGAGCCCTTGTTCATGGAATCGTTGCCAGACGTCGGGCGAACTGTCCGACTGGATTAACTGACGTGCGGGCTGAACGCCTTCTCCCTGCTTTAGCCAGCGAAGCGTCTGCTCAGAAATGAAAGGTGAATGGTCGCTGAACAGCATTGAACGCAGTTGAGGTAGTCGCGCCAGAAAGGTGTTTATTTCGTCCCTGATGGCGTTTGCTATCTGGCTGTAACCGAGACGTGCGGCAATTTGTGCGGAAAGAGCATGTCCTTCAAACCAGTACGGGGCCAGAATCAGGCTCTGTTCCACCTGTTTTAATAGCGCAATATCCGCGTTGTTTGCGCGGTTCTGGTAGTCCGCCATGATATCGGCGGAGAATGCCGCCAGAGGCGTGCGACCATCGCTTTCAGCCAGCGGCGCGCTGGTGATGCTTTGCCACAGGGCATGGCGGCGCAGGCGGTAACCCGCTGGGCTGTCCGGCTGACGGTCACATAAAATGCTGGCAACATTCATCAACGTATCACGCCATGCTTTATCGTCGTGACTGTCAATATTGACAACCGGCGCAGCGTTTATCGTCCGGGATTGGGTGGAATTACTGACCCCCTGCATCAGTGAATCCTGAGAGGGTATGGATTCGGGAGCAGCAATTGGCGGGGTAATATCACGGAATGCTTGCTGGTACAGGTAGGACAGGTTGTCCGTTGCCGTAGCCAGCTCGGGGAGATTATTTTCGTGCCAGAGTTGAGCAAGATGCGCCAGCTCTCCGGACAGCGAATTATTCATTGTACTGTCAGCCTGTTTCGCAACGCTGTTGATGCCGGGTTCAAAACGTTTAATTATCTGCGTGGCGAAGCGTTTTTTATGCGCCAGATTTTGTGGCCATGCCGTAGCCCAATAGCTGGATACGTAATGTACCAGCAGCGTTATTGCCAGCAGGTGCTCCCCCGCGTGTTGCAGGGTTCTGAGAAGATGGGCCATCAGACGAAAATCTTTACTGCGGGTTGCCAGTAGCTCCAGCCCCTGTTGCTGAAGAGCCGCAATATCAACCTGGCCGTGCGCCAACGATCCCAGTCTGGCGATCTCTGTATCGATGTATTCCCACTGTGGGTCATCATCGCACAGGCCTTCCGCCAGCTTTTCTTGCGGCAGCGGAGCCAGAAGTGCTGCCAGCCAGGTTTCCGGGTTATGCAAATCCATTTTGACGTGCTCCTTATTATTATCCAGCCCAGTGGCAGGCTTCCCGCAATGGGGCAATGGTCTGCGCCAGCCCGCTGATATTAAAGGTCAGTTTTCCGGTGACGCTTTCGGTTCCCATATCGACAGTCAGCTTACTGGCACCGAAAAGCCACTTGATCTCGTCGATGCCGGGCAATCCCCGACTGGCTTCTAACAGCATTCCGTTTTCACGAATGAACCAGTGTGAACGGAGCTGAGCAGTATCCGTACTGAGCGTCACAGGTAGGTCGTTTTTTTTAAGTGAATGCGTCAGCGCGACCTGCATCCTGGTGATGTTATCCACGCAACTGAACATCAGCACCGGGCGTGGAGGTATGTTACCCAGCGCTGGAGTGGTAATAATGACCATAGGATTTTCACCCTCCATGCGGGTCATCATTAGCGATGTTGAGTTATCCGCCCGCTGCTTTTCCTGCTCAAAGGCGCGTTTCCACGCTTCACCTTCATAACGGGCTTTGACCAGCGCCCCTTCAAAGCCGGACGTTTGCGGCGTCAGAATGCGGTCGTAACAGTCAAGCCTTTCCAGCGCAGCGGGTTCACGACGACAGGTGCCCATGGAGGAAAGCGTACTTTGCGCATCCGGTACATCACTGGCATGCGCAGATGATGCCAACAACAGCATAAATAACAGCCTGTTCAGCGGAATACTCATACGGCATCTTCATCCTTCATGAAGGTGCTATCCGGAGCATCTCTGACATCTGCAACAAATACGCCATCCTTCGCATTGAGCGTGATGTGTGTAATGGTTATGTTTGCCGCCATTTTCTGTAGCAACAGCAGAGAGAGCGGAGGCAACATTTCACCATCGATGATCGACTCCAGCATGCGGGCTCCGTTTTCAGCGCGGGTGATGCGGCTCATAATTTCGTTCGTCACTTCCGGTTCAATGACAACTTCTGCATCAAAGCGTGAGCGTAGTACTCTCTCCAGACGGCCAAGTTTTCCGGCGATAATGGTGGCCAGCGTTTCTCGCGTCAGTGGAAGATAAGGAACGACCTCCATTCGTGCCAGCAGCGCCGGTTTGAAAAAGTCCGCCAGCACCGGATACAGGGCTTCGTGCATGCTTTCCGGATCATTAGCGTGTTCGACAATAACCTGATAGCCAAGGTTGGAGGTCAGGAAGAACACAATGTTTTTGCAGTCAATAATCCGGCCTTCACCATCGGCCAATTCCCCCTTGTCGAATGCCTGATAAAACAGATTGAGTACATCTGGATGGGCTTTTTCTACCTCATCCAGCAACACGACAGAGTACGGTTTCTGACGGATAGCTTCGGTCAGTACACCACCCTCGCCATAGCCGATATAGCCCGGCGGTGAGCCAATCAGACGCGAAACGGTGTGTTTCTCCTGAAACTCCGACATATTGATGGTGGTGAGATACTGACGCCCTCCATAGAGAAGCTCTGCCAGTTGCAACACGGTCTCGGTTTTGCCAACGCCGCTGGGGCCTGCCAGCAGAAACGCGCCGAGTGGTCGTCCGGGTCGACGTAAGTCCGCCCGTGCGGTCAGCAGATGTTTATGCAAATGCTTAATGGCCAGTTCCTGTCCTTTAATCGTGTCACCCAACCAGTAAGGCAGATCGGCGATGACGGATATTTCATTCTGCGACAGACGGTTGAGGGGAACGCCTGTCCATTCGGCAATAACGGAGGCAATCTGTTTTTTGTCCACATGAGGTGAGACCAGCAGCTGTGTATGGTGCAGAGCATCCAGCTCATCGCTTAGGGCGATAAGGCGTTCTACTGGAGATGTTGAAACCGCGTCATTTTTTTCGCCCTCATTGGCATTTGCCTGAGTTTCCGGCTGTACATCGTTGTAATCCGCTACTGCAACTTTCGTCAGCAGCGCCTGACGCAGAGCGATAATTTCCTGTACCAGCGTTTGTTGCTGACGCCATGCGTCTTCAAGCGCCAGAAGTTCTGCCTGTGCCGTTTCGTACTGCGTATGGACCTCATCTATTCGCGCGCTGTCCGTACGCAGGCCGATACGAATCTCCCGCTCGAGCTGGCGAATTTCCGCTTCATATTGGTGGCATAGTGTCGTCAGCGCCGAGATTTGCTTCGGTGGTGAAGAGAGGTTAATCGCCACGCGGGCACAGGCGGTATCCAGTACGTCTATGGCCTTATCCGGCAACTGGCGTCCGGAAAGATAACGCTCACTCAAGGTTGCTACCGCCTGTAGTGCGTCATCATCAATGAGTACACCGTGCGACTGCTCATACACCGTCGCCAGGCCGCGCAAAATGATGGTAGCTTCTGTCGCCGTCGGCTCACTGACCTTTACAAGCTGAAAACGCCGGGACAGCGCAGCGTCTTTTTCAAAGTATTTTTTGTATTCGCTCCAGGTGGTGGCCGCGATGGTTTTCAGTTCGCCGCGAGCCAGAGCGGGTTTAAGCAGATTGGAAATATCCAGCCCGCCTTGCTGGTTACCTGCACCTATCAGCGTATGGGCTTCATCAATAAACAGGATGATGGGTTTTGGGGACTGTAGAACCTCTGCCATTAACCCTTTAAAGCGTTTTTCGAATTCCCCTTTTACCGATGCGCCTGCCTGCAATGCACCGAGATCCAGCGTCATGATTTCGCAGTGGCGCAGCTTTTCCGGTACCTGGCCGGCAACGATGCGTAACGCCAGTCCTTCAATCAGCGCGCTTTTGCCAACGCCTGCTTCACCTACGACTACAGGGTTATTCTTGCGACGGCGACAAAGAATATCGAGCATCAGGTCAATTTCATTATCACGGCACAGTACGGGATCGAGTCTGCCGTTACGGGCGTCTTCGGTCATGTTCTTCGTATAGCGTGCAAGCCCGCTGTCAGTTAAATTTGCTTCGCTGGTAGGTGAGAAACCTGCATCGCGCAGCGCTATCGATTCTGCTGATTCACTGGTCCACTGCGTAAAATTCTGTCTCAAATGGTCGCGATTAATATTGGTTAACAGGCGGGCAGCCGTCGCCGGTATGTAGCGCAAAGGAGAATGAAGCAGGGCGAGCAGAAGAGTACCGCCCCGCAGCTCTGTCTCTTGCATGTCAGCAGAGGCCAGCAGCCAGCTCTCCTTCAGCCATTCGACTAACATGGGAGAAAACGCCGGGTAGCTGTCGGATGTACGTGTCTGAGGCCAGTTTTCAGCCGTCAACGCTTTGCGAAGCTCATCATGGTTTATACCGGCGCGTTCTGTTATGACCCGCAGGTCGCTACGTGGGGTGCCCAGCATTTGCAGCAGTACGTGGCTGGTGGTGATTTCAGACGCCTGCTGGTTCATGCACTCCAGCGCAGCCGCTTCCAGCGCCTGTTTTGAAAAGGCATTCAGTCTTTTTACCAGCGTGGACAAATCAATCTGGATCATGGGATATCCTTATCGGAGTAACTTATTTAACTGTTGCAGGATGTCCTGCGTCTGGGCGTCAAGGCGCAGTAGATAAAAGAGATAAAAAAGCACCAGGACGGCTAGCCCGCCAAAAAATACGTGTTTGATGGTCAGACGCTGGTTCAGTCTGTAGAGTCCGCCTTGATGTTTTTTGTCCTGATGCAGCAACGGGAATGGTGCCTCGCCACGCATTGGGTGCAGGACATGGTGCAGACGCCGGTAAACCTGCTCAAATTCGTCCTGATTTGAGGCCGCAACCTTGTAACGACCACGAAAACCTAATGAAAAGCACAGGTAAAGAAACTCAAGCAGATCCTGATAGCGCTTTGGCTCACGAATCAGGCGTTCCAACAGGATAAATATCTTCTCTCCGCCCCAGGTTTCATTATGGAAATGCACTAACAGCGATTGTTTGATCCATTCGTTCTTGTTCGACCAGCCATTGCCCAGCGCTGCTTCGTCAATAAACGTACATAGGATGTAACGAAACGAGACGATAACGCCGGGCTCGTACCCCTGTTCCTGAAGTGACTGCTCAACCGCCTGTATATCGGCGACGACCTGAGTGAACAGATGTTCCGGCATCGTCTGGCTGTGCATATTTTGCAGGCGCATTACCATCCCCAGCAGTGGTGTAGCGGCGTCGACCATCGGATTTAGGCTATTGCCACGTAGCGACAGGCGATACTGACGACCAGAACTGTCCATCTCGTTTTCCAGCGAAGTAAGGGATAAATCGCTCATGGCTTATCCTCTGACCGCCCAGAGCTGGAGATCTAAATCCGGGAACTGTCCGGAAATATGTAATGCGAAAGCACCGGCTTTTATAACGTCCTGCCAGGCTGGCGTTGCTTTATCCAGTTCAAAGTAAACGTAACCCTCATGGTAGGGTAACTGGCGAGGGGCTGCTGTCAGTGAACGAAGAGGAATCCCCGGAACCTGTACGCTAACGACATTACGAATGTGGGAGGATGATGAAACTTTTGACTGCTGAATAAACTGAACCCGCAGTTTGTCATGTGGTATCCGGGCCCTAACGGCAAGAATAAACGTGGCGGTCTGTAGCAATGAAGGATCGTTGACCGTAGCCATCCAAATACCATCGTTGAACCTCAGAGGCAGGTTCTGTGCGCGCGGCGTCAGTACCGTATTCAGCGCCCGGCGTAGTTCTGGGATCACTGTTTTGAATGTGGTCGTTAAATCACGGTGATTGTAAACCTCCAGCGGACAAGGCTGGCGGCTGGAATCTGTAAATGTCATTAGTTCGCCCAGTAACATCGCCAGATCGAGGTAAACCGTTTCCGGATGCAGAGTGTGGAGATACGAACGATGGGTGAAACGCATCCGGCTGCGGTTGAGCAGTTGTAACATCATAAATTCGGCAATATCGGCGATACCGCTCTGGTCTGGAGAACCGATACGTTTTGCCAGATCGTCGGCGCGATTACTGATAAGTCCCTGGAACTCACCGATGACGTTCTGTAGCACCGGGCTGACGCGAATAGCCTGACAGGTAGGAATAAAATGAGAATCAACATCCAGTTCACCATTCGCCAGCCTTTCACGGATTCGGCACAACGGTAGTACTGTATATGCGCTCAGATCCTCTGCTCCACTCATGATTCTGGGAGCAAGCTGAGCCAGCTCAAGCTGTCGCGATTCACCACCATCGGTATGCAAATCGCGTACGTCTGCGCGGTTCAGGCGATAGCGTCCTTGTGTTTGCCCTGAACTATAGTGGCCTTCAATTTCATTAATCACATCACTGATAACGGGAAGCGCCAGGAAAATGTCATGGCTTCCCGGACGGGACAGATCGCCAGGCTGGTATGGCTGAGGCAGATAATCCTGTTCCGGAAGACTGAATACTGTGCCATCAGCCATACAGCCTTCGGCTCTGTCGAGGGCGATCTTGCCCTGGGCCAGGAGTTCAGTGTTAATCGACAGTTCGGTAAACCCCCATGCAAATTCAACCTGCGCGTTTAGTCGATGCGTGAGCACATAGTCGTTATAACGTTGCTGCTGCTGAAAATGCTGGGGCTGGACAAACGTCCCTTCCTGCCAGACCACTTTATTTTTCATTGTCGACATAATCAGTAATCCTCCTTCTTTATCTCAATATTGCTCTGGCGTACGTGTACCAGCATGCGGTAACGGTGGCCGGTACTCTCTACCGCTTCGAGTTGCTTCCATTCAGTTGTCTGATCGCTTGAAAAATAGGCGACGATTCCAATAAACTGCGTTTTTTCATCCAGTTGTATTGGTTGCAGCGTTTTAATGGCGTCTGGCAACAATGTGAAATCCTGATGGTCGATATAGTTTTTTCCCAACACATCAGGAAGTGGTGAAGTGGCGACCAGATCGTAATCGGCAGCCTGTAACTTCGAATCGTCGCTCATATAAATCAACTGGAGATCTATCGGCGTCGCTTCACCGCTACCGTTGAGATTGGTGTCCGGCTCAGTTAACAGCGTTATTGTTAGCTCTGAAGGTTGGGCAGCCAGACTGCCGACCTGGATTCCTGGATCGGTGATGACTTTTCCGATTTTCTTCGTCATTTCACAACCCGTTATCGCCCCGAACAGTAACGACATAGCGGCGTAAAACACTGCGTTACGCCATCTCATTCTTCTGATGCTCGTTGCTTGTCACGTAGTACGCGATCGTAAACCTGGGCATAGACTTCGCTGAACAACATTTCGAATCCCTGCTGACGGCTGGATGCCAGCTCTTCGTAATAACTGCTGTACATGCGCCATGCCCAAGCGTCGTCCATTTCCTGGCGCTGTTCATTGCTGCGGCGATACTGGACGAAACGGCGCATCAGGCTGGCGGGAGAAAAGGCATCCAGCATGATGCGTAATGCTTCGGTTATGGCTGCCTGATTAGCCTGCTCATGGTGATGAATATTGCGCAGGCTCTCTTCAATCGCGGAAGGCGCTGCAAGATGTACCGGACTTTTATTTTCGGCAAACATCACGCTGAGTGCCGTATTGTAATCAAGGTTGAGGCGTAGCGGGTTATCTTCCAGAGGACGCAGATGCTTATCCGACAGGCTATTTTGCTGATGTTGCAGGTTGAGAAGACCTTTGATGGCTTTTTGCAGGGCGCGTCCAATTTCTTCCAGAAAGTCATCGGCCTCCTGTGAATTGCGGATGGACAGCGAACAGCCCAGTCCTCTCATTAGCGGCGAAAGAGCAAGGTGACGATGGTTCATATTCTCATGAAAAAATTCATTACCTGATTCATCGGTATTTTGTTGAGCATCGGATGCCGGCAGATCCATAAAACGATGCTCGATGCCCCCTGATTCGGTTACATCCGACATTGGCGGCGTGCTGGAGGGGGAGGTATTGTATGCTCCAGGCATATTAGTCAGTGACTCGGTCTGTAGCACCTGCAAGGGATCGGTTGAAAATGCGTGCGCGACGGTTTGGGCAATATCATGTCGTATGGACATTCCTGGATAGTGCGGCTGGCCGTCAGTTGTAAGCAGGGTATTCACCAGGTTATCGCGATGCATCACAATGGTTTCCGGGGTTGCCATCTGTTTGTCATAACTGGTGATTTCTCCCTGATGCAAAAAAGCTTTTAGCGTCAGAGATCCCAACAGGATCTCGTCGCCCTGGCGCAGACGTACCAGACCTGAGTTGACAGGCACCGGCGCCTGGTTAATAGCGATGTCTGACGAGTGGCTCTTTATGCAGAATGCGCCGTCGTGCCAGATGACGGTAAATGCCTGTTCGCTGACAGTGTTTCCACGATCCTGGACCGACCAGCGGCAGCTTTCAGCATGCCCGACGCTACCTCCATCGGTGGTGAACAGGGCCGATACCGCACGTCCACTCTCCAGCTCATTACCATTAATGACCTGTAGGGACAGGGTCGGGGAGTGTTGTTGTTTTCCTTCCTGCATTCTCTGCTCCATATGAATGTTTATTTATCCCCGGCCTTTAATCGTTATGAAGGGTTGTGCTTCCGGTTTGCCTATAAAACTTGTCCAGCCCAGGCGCGCGTTTTTCTTGTCCCCGAGCCGCATTCCTTCGGCCTGATCCGGTGCCAGACCCAGCCGGAGATCCCATGCAAGCTGGTCGCGCAGGATGAACGCAACAAACATGGATAACGGTTCAAAATTTTCACCGGAGGGAAGAAAAGAAAGAAAGCGCTCCCGTGAGAGGTTATTGATACATAAGAGAAATTTTCCGCTCCGGTCAGGTACTCGTGCCCCAAGAGTGAAGTTGCGGCCCAGCGTGGATTTCTGCCCGGAAATGCGGTGGCCTTTTTTTACCACCATACCCAGACGATTTTGTTTACCAGAGGGAATATCCATTTTGCGTAACTGCCAGCTCTGTAACGCCACGTCGGGCAAATCGAAACAGTGTGCGATGAGATTGCAGATCACTTCTGGCGAACGTCCGGGACTGGCCAGTATGCTGGCATAGGCCAGCATTTTGCAGTGATTAACAGTTAGTTTACTTCGCTCTTCCTGGCTTCCCAGGCCGAGCAGAGCGAACATGCGTTGGGAAAAAACATCTACGCCGCCATGTCGAAAACAGATGTGATAGCGATATTTACGCCAGATCTGCCAGACAAACTGCGTCCAGCGATGGCTGAACAGATCAAGAAGTTCTGCAACAGGGCTGCCTTCATGTGCGGCTTCGTAAGCCATATCTTCCAGGTAATAGCCCGGCAGGGGCGACTGGCTTCCAGTGAGTCCCAGAAATGCTGTTGTCACCACATACTGATCATTCTGATTTTTAGTCAGATGATTAACGTCACTTCCAGGAAACGCGATGCTGCTGTCAGAATGAAACAGAATCGCTTCCTGCGAGGGCTCTGTCCGCAGAGGAAAGTTGGGATCCGGAATCGATTTTTTCCTGCGCAGTATTTCTGCCAGCGTAAAGAAGTTATACCGGCGGATATTTGCTGAAGAAAACGCTTCTGGTTCGCTCAGATCAGTGGGTGCTGGCCCATTTTTTCCTGCCATTCCCAGGTCTCCTGATTTTCAGTATTAACGACGGTCAGTTCATGGAATGAATTGACGCTGGCATACAAAGAAAAGAAATGCGACAGTACCGAACCCAGCAAATACACTTCTCCTGCACAGGTAAAAGGTCGTGGATCGATCCAGAGGGTTGATGTCAGTCCGCGCACAGGTACGCCATTGAAAAGACTGTCTGCCGGATGAGTCTCCAGACGTTGAATTGCATCCAGTTTCAGCTGGGATAAACGGGCTTTTTGAGGACTTCCTGCTCCGTGGCGGTCATAAGTTCTTAAAACCTGAACCAGTGCGTTCTTATCCAGCAGTGAGAAATAGTTCAGACTGACGCTGGATATAAGCGCCCAGTGCAGCTTCCCATTCTCTACGGGGGGAAGAGGCTGTGTCGGGTGTGTCACGTTACGAAGGGATGCCACCGCTGCATTTTTCCCCGTAGCGGTATTAATGTCTCCCACGCGCAAATGTGTGGGGAGTTCCCGATTCGTGCAAAGTAGGGAAACTGAGACAGTTTCATTTTTTAGTAATGTGCTTTCCGGCTGGCTACCGTCCGCATGAACAAAAGAAAGAGAATGATCCATCCCCTTCCGGAACAGCGATGATTTTGTCCTGTGGTGGTAATAAACGACCTCATTATGCTGGCCATATTCCGCCTGGTGGTTATAACTTTCAAAGTTGGGCCAGTGGTAAATGCCTTGTGCCAGTTCAGGACGTGTGCTGACAGAAAAATCTCCCTTTGTCTTATGCGAGCCTCTGCGGGACTCTTTGCTCTGACTGTAGACATCGCAAACAGAAAAAATATCGTAAGCGTCAGGGAATCTGCGGCTGGCGCGTAGCGGATATTCACGATTGGTTTCATCAAGAGAGATGGGTTCTGCCTGATGGCTGAAGAGATTAACTGCCGGCGTACAGAACAGGCGCAGGGAATCATTACGGAGCTTGATATCCAGCGGCAAAGGACGGGAAAAACGCAACCGCAGCGTAAAAGCAGAGGCCGACAAATTAGCTGGAAGAGGCCGGAGCCCCTTGATGTCAAAAAAGAAAAAACCTTCCGGAAAACAAAAGTATTCCAGCAAGATACGATAACCGCTATAGGTATTTTTCGGCCACGGCAGAAGGGTATCCTGTTTTTCAAATCCGACAGGTACCGGCATGAAATCAGGCAAAGCGATATGCTGTTCATTGACAAGGATTTCAGCATCCAGCAGGTACTCGTTTAGCCACAGATAAAGCTGATATCGGGTATAGTTATCATCATTTCCCAGCCAAAAGCGCAGCTTGTTGAGGTCTATTTTGCTTAGATCGGCGTTCGGGTTGACTGCAAAAGTTATATCAATTACGCCATATTTATGGCTGCTATGATTTTCCACATTGCTGATGCTGACGGGCAGCAGCCATACGTCACGGCACAGGGTAAACGTACACGAAAGAGATAGATCCTGCTCTTCGTTCCCATGGGTAAAAACATTGTTAAAAGAATGGTCTTTATCCGGTGCGGACATCACCGTCTCATTCCGGGGGATCAGAATCTCTGTGGTCAGATTATGGACATCCGGCGTGTACTCTATCACCGTCATGCTGGGAACCGGACGGAGATAATTGGGCAACAGCAGATTTATGAGGCTGTAGGTGAATTCCGGGAATTCGTCCTCAATTTTTTGTCTCAGTTTTCCTGACAGAAGTGAAAAACCTTCCAGAAGGCGCTCAATGTCCGGGTCGGCCTCTTTCTCCGCGAGAAAACTGGCCAGTTGCGGCTTTTCCTTTGCCAGCATTTTGCCCAGCTGTCGAAGATAATCCAGTTCCTGCCGGAAATAACTTTCATCAAATGCCATAGCAGTCAGTCCATTTTGAAATGCTGGTGAGTACTCATAGACATGTCGAATTCCATCGCATCTCTAATACCCCCGAAGTTCACCGTAGCTACAACATGAAAACGCAAATCCAGCGGGGTGTTACTCTCTGCCATAACCGCGGATACTTCGACGGCGGAGATCCGAGGTTCATACTGCAGAATACAGTCACGGATCGTGTTCGTGATTACCTGATAAAAATCGGTGGTGGGGGTGACCGCGTCATTGAAATCAACGATACCCAAGCCAGGCGTGCCCTGACAGTTACCGTGCCGGGTATTAAGTATATTTTGCAGATTCTGGAAAATAGACTGCCTGAGCGTTGTCGCGCTGGTTTTGCGCTCCATCCCAGCATGAGCGTTACGGATACGCTCAAACAGCGTACCTGCAAATATTCCCCGGCCCGGTAACATTACGGTCATTCCTTATCCAACCGTCCGACAAGCGACAGATCAATGCTGGCACCCATGTATTTAAAATGGGGGCGTGCAGAGAGGGCCACCTGATACCAGCCTGGTTCGCCTTCCACATCATGAACCTCAATTTTGACAGCGCGGAGCGGCTTACGACTGCGAACTTCTGCCGGCGGATTTTCCTGGTCGGCAACGTACTGACGGATCCATGTGTTCAGTTCCCTTTCAAGATCGCCGCGTTCTTTCCATGAGCCAATCTGCTCACGTTGCAGAACCTTGATATAGTGCGCCAGGCGGGAGATGATAAACAGGTATGGTAACTGCGTACCCAGCCTGAAGTTTATCTCCGCAGCTTTGCCTTCCGGCGTATTAGGAAACTTTTTAGCTTTCTGCACCGAACTTGCGGAGAAAAACGCCGCGTTATCGCTGCCCTTACGCATGGTGAGGGTGATAAAGCCCTCTTCAGCAAGTTCGTATTCACGCCTATCAGTAATCAGTACTTCTGTCGGGATTTTGGACTGAATTTGTCCCATAGCTTCAAACAAATGTACCGGCAGGTCTCTTACCGCACCACCGCTCTGCGGCCCGATAATGTTCGGACACCAGCGGTACTTAGCAAAGCTGTCCGTGATGTTGCAAGCAAGCGCAAACGCACTGTTTCCCCAGAGGAAGTGTTCATGGGACTGACTTACATCCTCTCTGTAATTGAATAACTTAGTTGGGTTTTCAGTCGCGGAGTAAGGCTGGCGGAGCAGGGTTCGAACGGTAGTCAACCCCAGGTAGCGTGAATCATCGGATTCACGCAAAGAACGCCATTTTGAATAGGCCGGCCCCTCAAAAATGGCATAAAGATCCTTGATATTTGGCAGTTCTGTATATGAGTTGAGACCGAAAAACTCTGGGGATGCAGCGGAAATAAAAGGCGCATGCGCCATAGCTCCGACCGCTGTAACGTATTGCATCAGTTTCTGATGGGGCGTGGTGTTTTTGAACGCATAAGCGCCAATCACCGCCGCCACTGGCTCTCCGCCAAATTGTCCGAAACCAGAAGAATAGACATGTTTGTAGTAGCCAGACTGTGTGATTTCTGGTGCAAATTCAAAATCGTCCAGCAGTTCTTCTTCCGTTGCATGCAGTACATGGATTTTAATGTTTTCACGGAAATCGGTGCGGTCAACCAGCAGTTTCAGAGAACGCCAGAAGGATTCCACGCGCTGAAATTTATCTGAATGAACTATTTCATTCATCTGGTTGCTCATCTTTTCATCGATTTCAGTAATCATACTGTCGATGGCAAACCGGTTAATGGGTTCTTCCTGATGGTTTCCCTGCAAAATACTGGCAATAAATGCGGTTACGCCCTGTCTGGCGATATCATAGCTTTCTGATTCCGGCTGAATACGTGTCTGCGCCATGATTTGGTCCAGCAGTGAGGTAGACTCGCTGTGCTGTTTTGCATGGTCGGCAACGAGAGTTTCTTCCTGTAAAGACATACTAAATACCTCCCTGTTTAGATTTACTTGTTAACAATATCCAGTTCTTTGAGAAGCTGTTCGCGAGTTTCTTCGTTCTCCAGCAATGCCTGAAGCTGCGCGCGGAACTGCGGGATATTTCCCATCGGACCTTTAAGTGCGACCAGCGCTTCACGCAGATCCAGAAGCTTCTTCAATTCGGGCACTTGCTTTGCGATGCTGTCGGGAGAAAAATCATCCAGCGATTTCAAATCCATGTGGACACATAGCTCGTCATCAGGTGTTTCGCTGAGCCGGTTTTTGACATTAAAATTCAGATTTATTCCTGTCTCGGAAATAACCGAATTGAAATTGTTTTTGTTAACGGAGACCGCATGTCTCTCATCTAAAGATGAGTTGTCCGATTTTCCCGTGTCGCCCGTGATTAACAGGTTGAGCGGAAGTTCGATTTCGGATTGCTGACCATCCGTTTTGGGTACGTAACGGATATTAATTCTCTCTTTTGGGGCAACGCTTCCATCGTTTTTTTTGCTATTCATATGAATATAATCCTTGTGAATAATATATTGGCAAACCGAGTGGTATAATAGATTCCCATTATTTAATTGCTTCGATTAATTCATTTCAATGATAATAAATAAGAGAAAACTGCGATAACAACTCCTAATTGTTTGTTTTTCAGTAACTTATCATTGATATCTTTGGTGTGTGCACTGTTTTTTTGTGATGTCTTTCCAAAGATAGATCATTTAAAATAATTTTGCGTGATCCATATCATGTATATTACTTGGCTGTTGTTAGATACTCAAATGAATTTTAAAGGAGAGCTTTGAGTAAAGGTCATGCATTTTTTAGAGACTTGCCTTTCTCTTTTTCAATGATTTTCAGGCTGCGACGCATGGAAGGTGTGGATTCTTGCTTATGCGATGGTTTGTTTTTTATAGGTCCGATTCCCTACTATTGCGGGGCATCAAGTGAGTTATTAGTATTACTCGGGTGATACTTGTGTCTTATTTTATCAATCATACAGTGATTATGGGTGCTGGATAATATTTGTCAGGTGTTAATGAGTTGAGTGATTAATTGATACTGATGATGTGTTCTTCAGCAAATAACTGTTATTTATATGTAATCAGAATTGTAAAGGAGTTTACAAATGCCAACACCGTGCTATATCTCTATTACCGGCAAGACCCAGGGAAATATTACACAGGGCGCGTTTACTGCGGAATCTGTGGGTAATATCTACGTTCAGGGGCATGAAGATGAGATGCTGGTACAGGAATTTCAGCATACTGTCACAGTACCAACCGATCCTCAATCCGGTCAGCCTGCTGGGCAGCGCGCACATAAGCCGTTTATTTTCACCGTTGCACTGAATAAATCAGTTCCGTTGTTATATAACGCGCTGGCTTCTGGAGAAATGTTGCCAAAGACAGAACTGCACTGGTACAGAACGTCTGTTGAAGGGAAGCAGGAGCACTTCTTCACCACCCGCCTTACTGACTCCACTATTGTGGATATCGACTGCACTATGCCGCACTGCCAGGATGCGGAAAAGCGTGAATTCACCCAACTAATTAAAGTGTCTTTAGCTTATCGTAAGATCGAATGGGAGCACGTTACTGCGGGTACTTCCGGTGCTGACGACTGGCGGGCCCCGCTGGAAGCGTAATCTTTTTAGCATGAAAGGCACTTCGTTTTATGGAGTGCCTTAATATTTTGTAGGATCAGGAAGGTTGCTATGACGTCACAAGGACTGCGTTTTACGCTGGATATTGAAGGGCTCCCATCGAATATGTTCCCGGTGGTCGATTTTTGCTTGAACGAGTCGCTTTCTTCCCTTTTTCGCCTTGACGTGAGCGTATCCAGTGAATACTTCACCTCCCTGAGTCATGAGATGGTGACGGAAAAAACCGCCAGCCTGAAAATCTGGGAAGGAGAATCTCTTCTTCGCCACGTGAAAGGTATTGTTACCGGCTTCAGCCGGGGAGAGTCAGACGGTCAGCGGACCGATTACTGGCTGGAAATTCATCCCCCGTTCTGGCGCAGCGCCCTGCGGCAGAATTTTCGCAGTTTTCAGAATCAGGATATCGAAACCATTATCACCACGCTGCTGGGCGAGAATGGCGTGACCGAGTACAGCCCTCTGCTGGGAGATGCCCATCCGTCGCGTGAATTCTGTGTCCAGTATGGCGAAACGGATTATGATTTTCTGCTCCGGCTGATGTCGGAGGAGGGTATCTTTTTTTATGAAGAGTATGCTGACGATGGTGTCAGTCAGTGGCTTATTCTTGCTGATAACGTGGCATACCTCCCTGATCCTATAGAAATCCCGTATAACCCGGATAAGTCTTCCGGGACGACCACCGACCATATTGACCAGTTCAGTCACAGTTTCCAGGTTCGTCCTTCCTCTGTGGTCTCGCAGGATTACACATTTAAACGACCAAAATGGCGCGGGCGATTTGATCATGCCGGAGAAAATATCGGCTGGCAGCGTGACCAGTACGAAATCTTTGACTATCCGGGGCGTTTCAAAGATGAGCAGCACGGTCAGGAATTTGTCCGCAGGCAGGTGGCAGGTCTGCGTAACGGTGCTGAGACAGCCCTGTGCAATACAGGCTCACCGAAGTTATGGCCGGGGATGCGCTTTACGATGACGGGGCATCCGCTGGAAAGCCTGAATACCACATGGCAGGTAGTGAGCTGCGATATGCGCGGCGAACAGCCACAGGCTGTGCCGGGTTCCACGGGTGAAGGCACCACGCTCAAAAATCAGGTTCATGTGATACCGGCAGACAGAACATGGCATTCTGCGCCGCTGCCTAAACCCCGGGTGGATGGTCCTCAGTCCGCGACGGTAACGGGGCCGGAAGGCGAGGAAATTTTCTGCGATGAATACGGTCGCGTGCGGGTGAAGTTCGCCTGGGACCGTTATAACAATGCGAACCAGGACAGTTCGTGCTGGGTACGGGTGTCGCAGGCATGGGCGGGAACGGGCTTCGGCAATCTAGCCATTCCGCGAGTGGGTCAGGAAGTGATTGTCGACTTTCTCAATGGCGACCCGGACCAGCCCATTATTATGGGTCGCGCTTACCACGAGAATAACCGCTCCCCGGGACGTCTGCCGGGCACGAAAACACAGATGACCATCCGCTCGAAAACCTATAAAGGCAGCGGGTTTAATGAACTGCGGTTTGAGGATGCGACAGACAATGAGCAAGTCTATATCCATGCGCAGAAAAACATGGACACCGAGGTGCTGAACAACCGCACCACCGATGTGAAGGTGAATCATACAGAAACGATTGGTAATAACCAGAATATTACGGTGGGTGTTGGACAGACGGTTAAGGTGGGTGGGAAAAAAGAAGGGGGTCATGACCAGACGGTGACGGTGGCAAATGATCAGATAATAACAGTAGTCAATAATCAAACTACCGAAATTACAGAAGGAAATAAAAAAACTGATATAGATAAAGGAGATCAGGGGATTAATCTTCATAACGGGAAGCAAACAATAAAGGTAAAAAAAACTATCAGGGTTTCTTCGGAAGAGAAGATCGAATTTGTTTGTGGAGAGTCGAGCATTACCTTGCTGGAAAATGGAGAAATCACTATTAGTGGGAAAATAATTAAGAATACTGCGAAGGATGAATATCATGTCAATACCAAAAAATTGTCAGCTGACGGCAGCGAAGAGCAAGTGCTGACTGGTGGTATGTTGAAATTAAATCCATAAGTAGATTAATTGATTATCACATAAGAAAGACGACATGGGTAAGCACGCAGCAAGACAAACGGCTGATACAGCTGGACATGATGGCCCAATAACATCTGGTAGTCGTGATGTCTCAACAGGAGGGCTTCCATCTGCACGGATGGGGGATATATATATTTGTAAAACGCACGGACCAGGTGTAATTAGTGAAGGTTCTAAGACTGTAACAATAAATGGACTGCCTGCTGCCAGAAAAGGGGATAAAGTTGTTTGCGGTAAAAAATCATTACCTCCTACACAAGGACCAAAACCGCCTGAATATCATTATGTCACAATAGCTAAAAATACAAATGAGGATGGCTCGGTAAAAAATCCAAATGGTTCAGATAAATTCAAATTATATACTGCTTATGCAGTCTCCACATTAATGGATGAGGATGGTGATGGTCAATATGATAAGAGTAACCTAAAAGCTGGTATTATAGATTTTCAGCTAAATCATCCAATTGGAGATAGTGGGGCTAACATTGGTCTCGGAGGTACTGTCGGCAAGGCTGAAATGACGGCAGGGACAATTGCAAATGAAGATGTACACTCTAGCTCGATTGAGGCAAAGCTTGAGGGCCTTTCCGGGAATATAAGTCTCAGTTCAGGAAAAGCAGGATCTGGTGACTATGTGGAAACAAAAGCTGAAGGTAAAATCGGTTTGGCGGAAGGAAAAGGCAACTATAATCTTACACACGATCTTGACGAAGCAAGGGTTGGTGCCGCTTTTGAACTTGGGGCAGAAGCTGCTGCTGCAAAAGGGCAGCTTTCAGGTATTATAGAGTCAAAATATTTTAAAATGACAGGTTCTGTTGATGGGACTGCTGGGGCAGCAGGTTTGGGATTGGGTGGTGGGGGCTGGGTGGATTTTGATAATATCATGGTTAAACTTCAATTGTCCGGTAAAATAGCATTTGTATTAGGCGTAGGTGGTGATATTAATATTCAGCTTGGACCATTTACCGATGTTCCTATTCAAGAGCGACTTGGGTTTGTCTCTTCCAAATCGGGTATTGTGCTATCAGGTGAATCTACTGTTATTATTGGAGGGTAATATGATAAAAGTTAATTTCTTACCAGAATCTTTATTTTTATTTTATAATAATCTTATAGTTAGGTTTTTTTTAGGTATTGCCTTATATCTCCTTTCGGTATATGTAATGTTTAATCATGTTTGGAGTATAACTTCACTAAAAATAGTAAACCTACTTGGTGTTTATGCTTTTTTTCATTATACTGTTTTTTCAATTATAGATGGTGGACTTAAACGATTAGCTGCATTTCATATTAATAACAACATTGCCTATACCAACAGACAACCAATAAAATGGTATCTGTCTAATTATTTAAATATATCAAAATTCATCAAGCTTCTATTTTACTTTTTTTATGTATATGCATGTGTAATGTACCTTATATATATACCATGATTGTTAAACACCATACATTAAAGTTCAATGATTGATCTTAAATCTTAATCTTACCTGTCAGGGTAAATACATAAATTTTAAACAAACAAGCGGTGTTGTTATGAAAGAAAATGGTAAGGTCTTAAGTTTTCCAGAATTAGTAACATATAGTTTTGAATATCAGAAGGAACATTTCTGGCGATGTCGTTATACATCTTCAGAGTCAACAAGTTTATATTACAAAATATTAATCCCTCTGGGTGTTAAACCGGTTGGCGTTAAACCTGAACTAATCGCAGGGACAAATAACCTCTATGCTATTGGTTGCTACCAGACTGTTACTGGGACAAAATATCCATTTATAGAAATTGATGTGGCTTATGAGCAAGTAAACAATGACATAGATGCTAGTGAATGGGGTGAGTATATATTATCCCTTTTAGATGAAGAAATCCTCCATCGCAAGAATTATTATAGCGCTAGTGGACGGTATGCTGATTTTTTATCTAAGAGTTGTATTGATGGTAAAACCGTTATTTCAAGAGTCAGAGTATTTAAAAATTATGATTTTGAGCATAAAGGAGCCAATATGATCATAGTGAAAGCCAGCTCCAGTGAAGAAGATTATGAATTACTGGCTGAAGATCTCTATCATTGCGTGAAATTTTTTACTTTGATCAATGACTCAAAATGGCATTTAGCAGAAGAACTTAAGAGCATAAAC
This sequence comes from Enterobacter genomosp. S, assembly GCF_001631805.1. Taxonomy (NCBI): domain Bacteria; kingdom Pseudomonadati; phylum Pseudomonadota; class Gammaproteobacteria; order Enterobacterales; family Enterobacteriaceae; genus Enterobacter; species Enterobacter genomosp. S. The sequence continues at coordinate 339,022 of NZ_LVVA01000019.1, forward strand.
TTGGATTTACCTGCAAGTTATTCATTTTATTATCCAGCGTCATGGTTATATTCAGAAAGATATAATAATGAAAAAATGAGTTATTATTCTCTGTCTTTGAGAGGTGAAACAAGGGTACATGGCGTTATTGATGGATATTTTTTACACTATGATGCGACAATCAATAAAGACCAAATTTGTGATTTAATTATTAGCAATATAGAAGCGGTTAGCTACAATTATATTAAAGAAACGTTTTCAAAACAAGTTGGCGAAATTTTTAATAAAAACATTACAGAACTGTGGAAAGGCGAGTTTAATGTAAAAAATTCAGAGGGGCGGGGAGGATTATTAATTATATTTGTGGGTAAAGTCCAGAGGTGTTGGTTCTTTATAATTGGCTCGCTTACCTCTAGGGAGCAAAGTTTTGCATCATGGGCAGCAGGCAAACGAGCGATAGATATTATTTTGAACTCTCTTAACAATTACGATTTAGAATATGAAGATCAGTTCTATCATGATAAGCGTTAAATTTTCGCTTTCTGCGAACAAGCAGCCCGCGGCGAATATATTCCTGAATCGGCATTTCAATATTACCCTTTTAAAATAATTGCTTGCTGGAAAATGCAATGGTTTGTGAAGTCTGAGCGGGAGTTCTTTAGCTGGTCTTTGATTATTTCTATATCAAGATCCCTATGTTGACTATTGAATGATGCCTGTTGTTCTTCACAACGAACAATCTGCGAAAGCAAATGTTTTAGCGAACGTATAGCAACACTTTCAGGGAAGTTGCTATTGGTATTTCTATACCAAGGGTATAACGTTCCAGATATTCAATATTCACTTGAATCACGCCATAGCTTTTGCCGAACCGCGTGCCGTCGGACCTGAAAATAACCTCAGCGCCATCACGTTCATGCACGTGGTAAAGTTGAGAGACTTGGACGCAACAGATTGGTAATCTCTTTAATCTGAGTAATGTCAGTAATTTGCCGGGAGATGAAATCTTGCAGAGTATTGTTGATAGTTTTCTCTCCAACGTGCTTACACTTACGCTAACTACCGATGGTTATTTGGCCACTGCCGCAACGGTATCTGAGCGCAATATTTTTCTGAGGGTGATAAAGGTGAGACTATAAACTTATAATTTCAAATCCTTATTTGCCAGACAGCGAAACAGCATATTTAATGCGATCGCCTCATGGACGGCGGGAAAATATTAAGATTTATACCTGTTCGAGGCGATACAGCAATGCTGCGGCATCATGTTTAGGCGAGTCAAATGCATCATGGTGCTGCTGGCTCATTGGCATTGTTGCATCAACCGGTTATGGCTGATCAGCGCGAAAATGCTAGCGTACCAAGGTTAGCAGCTTACCATCTTCCTTTATAGTCCAGCTTTTTCTCATTCTTCTTCCCTTTAATACAAATGTCCCTGTAACCACTCCGTCACGCGCTCAACATTTAAAACACGTAACCAATACTCCTGCGACAGCAACGTCTCTGGTAAATACTCATCATATTTTTCGAGGCACTTTTCAGCGATGCTTTCGGCAAGACGGGATTCGGAAGACAAACCTTCCAGAAGTGCGCTGGATAACGCCAGTTTAACCTCCGAGATCGTAGTTTTTTCTACTTCAACCACACCAGCAAATGAGCCCGCCTTGAAATCGCGCTGGAAAAACAATGCCGACAGCGTGTTTACGGTTTGATCGCCCAGCCAGGGAAGAGTGTAGATATGCAGCCCTGCTGAATAAAACATTCCAAAGGCAGATTATTATTGTGAAAACAGCGCCGCCCTTCATCAAACAGGTTTCTGCCCGTGGTATCGGCAAAATTGGCCTTGCGATCGCCAACGGTAATGCGATAGTCGCCCTCCCGATAAATGGTGAGCATTTCCTGGCGGACAACATCATGAATGAACATCCCTTGTCCGCCAAATAACGGCGGCTGCCCGCCCATTGTCGCCTCGACATAGATGACTTTTTTATCACTATTGTTATCGGTTTACTTCCAGCGTCGACCGCCAAAAATAATGCGTAGGTCAGGCATCAGTCGTGAATCAACGGGAATGGAGCCCAGTGTTTTATTCCCCGCCACAATACGAAACTCTTCCGGCGTGCTGAACACTGCATAAAAGGTATACTGATTCAGCTGACGTTTGCCTTCGACGCCCAGAACCAGTCCACCGCTTGATAGCTTGGTCAGAAACTGGTGCTCCCCCATATGCTTCAATAACGTTTTGAAGTCATCGATTCTGACTTTTTGAAATCGCCCTCGTTGGCATAGCTGCGACCAGATCTGATCGGCACGCAGGCCTCCCCACTGTACCACGATCGCCAGAATTTGATGGGACAGGGTGGAGGAGTGCATACGCCGGGCATCGGCGGGCTCAAACCATTTGCTTCATGAGATAAACCTGCCGGCACTGGAAGCAGGGGCGTATCACGTTGCTGAATCAGCCCAAAAGCAAAAACCCGCCTCAAGGGCGGGTTTTCTGAATAGTGGTGCCCGGACTCGGAATCGAACCAAGGACACGGGGATTTTCAATCCCCTGCTCTACCGACTGAGCTATCCGGGCAACGGGGCGCATTAAACCCGATCCGCCCTCCAACGTCAACGAAATTTATTGCTTTCGGTGCAGACTGCACACTCTCTCACCATTTCGCCGCAAACTTAAGCGAAAAAGTGCGTCCAGAGTGCGGAAAGCGGCATCGCGAGCAACAGGGCAGGGAGCATGTTCACCACTGCAAACATTTTGATGCCACAGATGCGCAGCCCTGTCGCCAGAAGCAGCAGGCCGCCGACGGCGGTAAAGTCTGCCATCATCGCGGGCGTCGTCAGCGGCAGGATCAGCGTGGCGCAGGTGGCCAGCGCCAGCTGAATCAGCAGCATTGGCACGCAAATCGCGGCGACGGCGATGCCGAGCGTGGTGGCAAAAATGGTGGCGGTGAAGAAATCGAGAAACGCTTTTGCAATCAATATGCTTGGGTCGCCCGTCATCCCTTCCTGCATCGAGCCGAAAATCCCGGTGCCGCTTGCGCAAAACAGAATAATGATGGCGACGTAGTTCTGAATAAACGACTCGTGCGAGCCGTGCTTCGCCTTACCCGGTCGGGCAATCAGGTTTTTGGCTTTGCCCACCGCGCTATTGATGCCTTTTTCCAGATAGCAAAACTCGCCAATCAGTGCGCCGAGCAGTGTAGCCAGCACCATGACGGGCAGGTTGGCGCATTTGATCACTAAAAGGATGCCGATGCCTAAGGATGCCAGGCCGAATATAGAGGGCATGGATGAACGGATACGCTCCGGCAGCCGCTGACTCAACACTGCGCCCAGTACGCCGCCCAGCAATACGGCTCCGGCGTTAATAAATGGCCCGATAACCACAGTTAACTCCTGTTATTTACTCATTGATATTGCATTATTATGGCACGTCAGGGCTGCGCGAGCCTTAGCTTTGGGTGGTTTCGTGCATACTGATTCCTTCTTGCGCGTGAAAATAAAAAGTGACATGATTGCGCGAATTTTCTCCTCCCTGTCTCACCGCTCGGTGAGGGTATTTGCGTTTATGAAAACCATGAAAATTGCCGTCAGCCATGAGCTGGTATCCAAAGTTTCTACGCACCGTGAAAAGGTGACGCTGGATAACACCGATTTCACCGATGTGGCGGCAGTCGTCATTACGGTTGTTGAAAGCTACAGCGGCATTCTCGCGTTGCTGAAGCGTACGGGCTTTCAGCTACCAGTGTTTATTTTCTCGCATGAGCCTGGAGAGGTGCCTGATGGCGTCACGGCGATTATCTCGGGTAAAGCGCAGGAGTTCCTGGAACTGGAATCCGCCGCCTGTCGGTATGAAGAGAACCTGCTGCCACCTTTTTTTGATACCCTGAGCCAGTATGTCGCAATGGGGAACAGCACCTTTGCCTGTCCGGGTCACCAGCACGGCGCGTTTTTCAAAAAACATCCCGCCGGGCGGCAGTTCTACGATTTCTTCGGTGAGAACGTGTTTCGCGCCGATATGTGCAATGCCGACGTGAAGCTCGGGGATTTGCTGATCCACGAGGGTTCTGCCAAGCACGCGCAAAAGTTCGCGGCGAAGGTGTTCAACGCGGATAAAACCTACTTCGTGCTGAACGGCACGTCGGCTGCCAATAAAGTGGTGACCAACGCGCTGCTGACCCGTGGCGATCTGGTGCTGTTCGATCGTAATAACCATAAATCCAACCATCACGGGGCGCTGCTCCAGGCCGGGGCAACCCCTGTTTATCTTGAGGCCGCGCGTAATCCGTTTGGTTTTATCGGCGGAATCGATGAACACTGCTTTGATGACGCGTACCTTCGGGACCTGATCCGCGAGGCTGCGCCGGAAAAGGCCGACGAGGCCCGCCCGTTCCGCCTGGCCGTCATCCAGCTCGGTACCTACGACGGCACGATCTACAACGCCCGTCAGGTGATCGACAAGATCGGCCACCTGTGTGACTACATTCTGTTTGACTCCGCGTGGGTGGGCTACGAGCAGTTTATCCCGATGATGGCAGAAACGTCTCCGCTCTTGCTGGAGCTTAACGAGAACGATCCGGGTATATTCGTGACCCAGTCGGTGCACAAGCAGCAGGCCGGGTTCTCGCAAACGTCGCAGATCCATAAAAAGGATAACCATATTCGCGGCCAGTCGCGTTTCTGTCCGCACAAGCGTCTTAACAATGCATTCATGCTGCATGCCTCTACCAGCCCGTTTTATCCGCTGTTTGCGGCGCTGGACGTTAACGCCAAAATCCATGAGGGCGAGAGCGGGCGACGGCTGTGGGCGGAGTGCGTCGAGCTGGGCATTGAGGCGCGCAAGGCCATCATCGCCAACTGCCATATGATCAAGCCGTTTATTCCGCCGATGGTGGCGGGGCGGCCGTGGCAGGATCACCCCACGCAGGTCATCGCCAGCGAGCGTCGCTTCTTTAGTTTTGAACCGGGTGCAAAATGGCACGGTTTTGAAGGCTATGCTCGCGAGCAGTATTTCGTCGATCCGTGCAAGCTACTGCTGACCACACCGGGCATTGATGCGGAAACAGGTCACTATACCGATTTCGGTATTCCGGCGACCATTCTCGCCCACTACCTGCGCGAAAACGGCATCGTGCCGGAGAAGTGTGACCTCAACTCCATCCTGTTTCTGCTGACGCCAGCGGAGAGCGCGGAGAAGTTAATGCAGCTGGTGGCGATGCTGGGGCAGTTCGAACAGCATATTGAAGACGACACGCCGCTCGCGGATGTGCTGCCGACCATCTTTCAGAAATACCCGGTGCGTTACCGCGACTACACGATCCGTCAGCTGTGCCAGGAGATGCACGATCTCTACGTCTGCTTTAACGTGATGGATCTCCAGAAGGCGATGTTCCGCCAGGAGAGCCTGCCCGCCGTTGTGATGAACCCGCAGGATGCCAACCAGGAGTACATTCGCGGGAACGTGGAGCTGGTGCGTATTTGTGACGCTGAAGGGCGCATTGCCGCCGAAGGCGCGCTGCCATACCCGCCGGGCGTGCTGTGCGTGGTGCCGGGCGAAGTCTGGGGCGGAGCGGTGCAGCGCTACTTCCTGGCGCTGGAAGAGGGCATCAATATGCTGCCTGGCTTCTCGCCGGAGTTGCAGGGCGTTTACAGTGAGAAAGATGCGGACGGGATTAAGCGGCTGTATGGGTACGTTATACGTTAAGCCCATCCCTGAACGTAGGCCCGGTAAGCTTGCGCCACCGGGCACAACAATTAATGCGCGATCGGCTGCGCACCGTGCGGTTCGCGAACGTGCTTGTACTTGAACAGCGCGAGGAACGCGAAGAACAGCACCAGCGAATACGCCGCGAAGATCAGCCACACGGGCTGCCAGTCGGTGATACCGTTGGTGGTGTACATCTCAACCACTTTACCGCTCACCACGCCGCCCAGAATACAGCCGAAGCCGTTAGTCATCATCAGGAACATGCCCTGCGCGCTGGCGCGGATTTCAGGCTTCACCTCTTTTTCCACAAACACCGAACCGGAGATGTTGAAGAAGTCGAAGGCGCAGCCGTAAACAATCATCGACAGCACCAGCAGCACGGTGCCGAACGCGCTCGGGTCGCCGTAGGCGAACAGGCCGAAGCGCAGCATCCACGCGGCGATGCTGATCAGCATGACGTTTTTGATGCCGTAGCGGCTCAGGAAGAACGGGATGGTCAGGATGAACAGCGTCTCGGAGATCTGCGAGATAGACATCATCACCGACGCGTGCTCAACGATAAAGCTCCCGGCAAACAGCGGATCGTTATCGAAGCTGTGCAGGAAAGTGTTACCGAACATGTTGGTGATTTGCAGCTCCGCGCCCAGCAGCATGGAGAAGATAAAGAAGATCGCCATGCGCTTGTTTTTGAACAGGGCGAAGGCGTCCAGGCCAAGCATGGTGCTCCAGCTTTGGTTTTTCTGCTGGTTAGATACCGGAATGGTTGGCAGCGTCAGGGTGAACAACGCCAGCAGTACGGAGAGCGCAGCACCAATATACAGCTGCATGTGGCTCAGCTCGAAGCCCGCGAAGCTCACGCCCCACATCGCCATGATAAAGCCGATGGTTCCCCAGATACGGATTGGCGGGAAGTCGGTGACGATATCCAGACCGGCAGATTTCAGGCGGTAGTAGGAGATGGAGTTGATCAGCCCAAGCGTTGGCATATACGCCAGCGAGTTAAGCAGGATCACCATAAACATCGCCCCCGGCGTGGTCACTTCGGCCGCCATAAACAGCGTCCCCGCACCCACCAGATGGCAAAGCATATACAGCCATTTCGCACTTAACCATTTATCCGCCACGATACCGAGCAGCGTTGGCATGAAAACAGCCGCAATACCCAGTGAGCTGTAGACGGCACCGATTGACGCACCATCAAACTTGAGCGTCACAAACATATAGGAGCCGAGTGTAGTCAGCCAGCTACCCCACAGGCAGAACTGCAGAAACGACAAGATTTTAAGCTGCAGCTTAAGGTTCATGTTACTTTCCTCACAAGTGAGCGGGAGATATGTTGTTATAGGAACATTCAGGGTTGTTATTTGATGCAATTCTATCAGCAGGCGAGGTTATGTTTTGTTACCTCCCGCAAAAAAATGCAATCCACATTAATTTGCAGTCTGGATTGTGATGCAAATAGCATTTTCGTATGGATAGGGGTGGGATGAGTGCGGCCTGAAGCCCCCTCACCCTAACCCTCTCTCCTTTGGGGAGAGGGCAGGGTGAGGGGTGGTGTTGATTTCTAGCGGCGACGATAGTTCTTCTGCGCCGTATTCACCTTATACAGATAGCGGCGGGATTCCGCAGACGGGTGGCGGGTGGTGAGGGTAGCGTACACGTCCCCCGGCGCCATGCTGTTGATGATATTCGCAGCCTGCACCTTGTCGTTCGAGAAGACGCGCAGCACGCTGCCCGCCCCGCCGTTGTAGGCGGTGATCACCGCATAGCGACGTGACGTTGGGTTATCAATTCCGCCGAGATAGACATTGTTCAGCATCGCCAGATAGGCCGTGCCGGTATCAATGTTGCTTTGCGGATCGAACAGGTAGCTGCGGCTCGGCGTGCCGGATTTCCCCTGCGAGCGGAAGACATCTTTACCGGCGCTGTGCTGCACAACCTGCATCAGCCCCAGCGCGTCGGAACGGCTCACCGCGTAGGGGTTGAATGACGATTCGGTCTGCATAATCGCCAGGATTAGCGACTCGTCCACGCCATACTTACGCGACGCCTGACGCACCATGCCCAGATATTTATGCGCACGCTTGTCGAGGTGGTTCGGCACCAGGTTAATGGTCACGCTGTAAATCACCTTCAGGCCGTTGGTGCGGCTTTTCAGGCGGGTTTGCAGCAGGTAGTCGGCGAATTTGGTGGCGCGGCCTTCCCAGCGGATCGGCTGACCGGTCTGGTCTACGACCTGCCCATACAGGAACGGCTCTTTGGAGATGGTAATGTCATCGGCATCAGAGTAGAGATCGATAGATCCCGGATCGTCGCCCATCAGCAGGGTCTTGATGATGGCCTGACGTAAATGCGCCGCAGGTTCAGTCCCCGCGATGGTTTCAACCGTAATCGTACCGTCATCGAAGTTGATGTGGCTACGGGTCTGATAGGCGTCGGTGTACTTAACGTAGTCTTTCGGTCCGGCAATCAGGACTTCGTTAAATCCCCATATATTTTCGATGTTGTGGGCAAACTGCCCCATCAAAATGTCAAAACCGTTGGTGTCCTTAACCCAGGCTTCGTTATAGCTATCGCCCTTTTTGGAAGAACAAGACACAAGCAACGGCGCAACAAGTGCTAGCGCTAAAAGTTTTTTCATCATTCCGGGAGTGCGTGTTGTGTTTGCTTAGTCGTTGCTTTCGCCGGGTGGCGCTGCGCTTACCCGGCCTACAAAACCGTAGGCCCGTGCAAGCAAAGCGCCGCCGGGCAACAGCCGCAGAGTATTATTTTTCCGGTGGCGTATAGCCTTCGATGTGGACGTCTTTGCCCTCGAACAGGAAGTTCACCATCTCCTGCTCCAGCAGCTTGCGATGCTCCGGATTCATCATGCTGAGCTTTTTCTCGTTGATCAGCATGGTCTGTTTTTTCTGCCACTGTCCCCAGGCTTCTTTGGAGATCTCGTTATAGATGCGCTTACCCAGGTCGCCCGGGTAGAGCTGGAAATCCTGGCCTTCAGCGTCGCGCTGTAGGAAAGTACAAAAAATGGTTCTGGCCATACTCATTCCTCTTTGTGTTGCCGATGCTAAACCATTGCACCAACACGTAATTGCTGTAACAGGCGCTCCACGGGAGCCGCCAGCCCGACTGATGGCGGTTGCGCTAAGTTATACCAGAGAGCGGTGCCTTCATCCATGCAGGAGGTGAACGAGGACACGGGAAGCCACATAGGCACAATATCCAGATGGAAATGGCTAAAGGTATGGCGGAACGCGTTCAGCTGCGTCAGGGTATCTGCCGCAATGCCGCGCTGTTCAAGCCATTCCCGAAGCGAGGCTTCATCTTCAAACTGTGGGAAGCAGTATAGACCACCCCACAGGCCGCTCGGCGGGCGCTGTGCGAGGAAGACATCGTCGCCGTGCTGCATCAGCAGCATATAGCCGGTGCGCTCTGGCAGCGTCTGTTTGGGTTTCTTACCCGGATACTGCGCCCATGTCTGGTTGGCATACGCCACGCAGAGGTTGTTCACCGGGCAGAGTTCGCACTTCGGTTTTGAGCGCGTGCAGACCATCGCGCCGAGATCCATCATCGCCTGGTTAAAACGCTCTACGCCTTTCGCCGGAGTGACCGCTTCAGCGATCTCCCACAGGCGTTTTTCAACGTCTTTCTTACCCGGCCAGCCGTCAACGGCGTAGCAGCGTGCGAGCACGCGCTTCACGTTGCCGTCGAGGATCGGGAAATGCTTGCCTAATGAAAGGGAGAGGATCGCGCCTGCGGTAGAACGTCCGACGCCGGGTAAGTCCGCCACCTCGTCGAAGGTTTCCGGGAATTTACCGTTGTGGCGGGTCGCGACCTGCTGCGCGGCCTTGTGCAGGTTGCGCGCACGGGCGTAATAGCCCAGCCCGGTCCACAGGTGCAGCACTTCGTCCAGCGGCGCGTTTGCCAGGTCGGTGACCGTCGGGAAGCGAGCCATAAAACGCTCGAAGTAGGGAATAACCGTGGCGACCTGCGTTTGTTGCAACATCACCTCGGAGAGCCATACTTTGTAAGGCGTTTTTTCAATTTGCCAGGGCAGGGTTTTACGCCCGTATTTGTCGTACCAGTCCAGCACCTGGGCTGAAAATTGAGAGGCTTGCATGGTCATCGATTCGCATAATCAGGGACGCAGATTGCAGCACAGCGTCAATCTGCTGTAAACCGGATCTTTCCCATGCTTGCATAGAAGCCTTAACTTTGGATAATGCCCGTTTCCCGAACACTCTCACAAGCAGACAACTCTTTTATGAAAAACGACGTCATTTCACCGGAATTTGATGAAAACGGTCGCCCGCTGCGCCGTATTCGCAGCTTTGTCCGCCGTCAGGGCCGCCTGACAAAAGGGCAGCAACACGCGCTGGACAACTACTGGCCGGTGATGGGCGTTGAGTTCAGCGAGCAGCCGCTCGACTTTACCGAGCTGTTTGGCCGCGACGCGCCCGTCACGCTTGAGATCGGGTTTGGTATGGGCACCTCGCTGGTCACTATGGCGAAAGCGTGCCCGGAACAGAACTTCCTCGGCATTGAAGTTCACTCGCCGGGCGTCGGCGCGTGCCTGGCAACGGCCCACGAAGAGGGCGTTGAGAACCTGCGCGTGATGTGTCACGACGCGGTGGAAGTGCTGCACAAAATGATTCCTGACAATTCTTTGAACATGGTTCAGCTCTTTTTCCCTGACCCATGGCATAAAGCGCGTCATAATAAACGCCGTATCGTTCAGGCACCGTTTGCCGAGCTGGTGAAAAGTAAGCTCAAGCTGGGCGGCGTTTTCCACATGGCGACCGACTGGGAACCTTATGCGGAACACATGCTGGAAGTGATGTCGTCGCTGGACGGGTATAAAAACCAGTCCGAGAGCAACGACTACGTACCGCGTCCGGATTCACGTCCGGTAACAAAATTTGAACAGCGTGGCCATCGTCTTGGTCACGGCGTATGGGACTTAATGTTCGAGAGGGTGAAATAATGGCAAAGAATCGTAGCCGTCGTCTGCGTAAAAAGATGCACATCGAAGAATTCCAGGAAGTGGGCTTCTCCGTTGCCTGGCGTTTCCCGGAAGGCACCAGCGTTGAGCAGATCGATCAGGACGTTGATGCGTTCATCAACGAGGTCATCGAGCCAAACAAGCTGGCCTTCGACGGTAGCGGCTATCTGGCGTGGGAAGGTCTGATCTGCACCCAGGAAGTGGGTAAATGCACCGAAGAACATCAGGCGCTGGTACGCAAATGGCTTGAAGACCACAAGATGGAAGATGTCCGCGTGAGCGAACTTTTCGACGTTTGGTGGGACTAATAAAGCAGGTACGGGGCCAGCATTAGCTGGCCCATTTTGTCTGAGGGAGTGTTAAAGATGCGCAAAACGTTGCTGGCTGTTGCTTTACTGGCAATCGGATCCACCGCCCATGCGGAATATAAATGTAGCGTCACCCCGCGCGATGACGTGGTGTTGAGTCCGCAAACCGTGCAGGTTAAGGGCGAGAATGGCAATCTGGTGATTACGCCGGATGGCAACGTGACCTTTAACGGCAAACCGCAAAACCTGACGGCCGCCCAGCGCGAGCAGGCGATGGACTACCAGGCCGAGCTGCGCACCGCGCTGCCGTGGATCAACAACGGCGCGCTGACCCGCGTTGAAAAGAGCCGCGTGGCGCTGGATAAAATCATCACTAAAGAGGTGGGGGAGAGCAGCAATATGCGTACCCGCCTGACCAGGCTGGATAAACAGCTGAAAGAGCAGATGAACCGTATTATCGAGACGCGCTCTGATGGCCTGACGTTCCATTATAAGGCGATCGATCAGGTGCGCGCCGACGGTCAGCAGCTGGTGAACCAGGCGATGGGTGGCATTCTCCAGGACAGCATTAACGAGATGGGCGCCCAGGCGGTGCTGAAGGGCGGCGGTAACCCGTTGCAGGGCGTACTGGGTAGCCTGGGCGGACTGCAAACCTCGATTCAGAACGAGTGGAAGAATCAGGAAGCCGATTTCCAGCAGTTCGGCAAAGACGTGTGTAAGCGCGTGGTGTCGCTGGAAGATAGCCGGAAAGCGCTGGTGGGGACGTTGAAGTAACGCTTCTGCGCGCAGGGCCCCTCACCCCGGCCCTCTCCCCAGGGGAGAGGGAGTAACCAGTTCCCTCTCCCTGTGGGAGAGGGTTAGGGTGAGGGCATCAGGCATTGCAATCGTTGCAGAATAGCCATCAGCAGCTCCTCCTCATTAGCCCTGAACTCATGATTCCAGAACCGTACGACTTCCCAGCCGTTCGCATTCAAAAACTCGGTGCGACGAGAGTCATAGGCCTCTTTATCCTGATGTTGCCCCCCGTCCAGCTCAACAATCAGCTTCGCCTTAAAGCAGGCAAAATCCACGATATACGGCCCAACCGGCATCTGTCGGCGAAACTTATACCCAAAGAAGCGGCGACCTCTGAGCAGATACCAGAGGCGTAATTCTTCGGGTGTCATTTGTTTGCGGAGTTGTTTTGATTTTTCCATCCCCACACTCTGCCAGCCTTTCCCTCAGCCGGCAGAACGGGATGCAAAATCCTGAATCAGCCTTCAGAATTATTCAGCGAGGAACAGCTCAAGAAGGGAGTTTAAGAACAGCTTACCGTGCTCGGTGATCTGCCAGTAATCATCACATTCCGTCAGATACCCCTGCGCCAGCGCCTCGTCAATCTGCGGGCGAATCGCTGATTCCGGTAAACCGGTATAACGCGAAAACTCGGCGCGCGGCGCGGCTTCCAGCAGACGGAAGCGGTTCATGAAGAACTCAAACGGCTTGTCCGCCGCCTCGACGTCGTGCTGACGCTCCAGGTAGCGGCCTTCCATAAATCCGCGCGGATGACGCGTTTTGGCGGTACGCAGAATGCGACCGTCCGGGAAGGTCACTTTGCCGTGGGCGCCGCAGCCAATCCCCAGATAATCACCAAAACGCCAGTAGTTCAGGTTGTGCTGACACTGATAGCCCGGCTTCGCATACGCCGAGGTTTCATATTGCTGATACCCTGCCGCGGTTAACAGCCTGTGGCCCTGCTCGAAGATATCCCACAGCGCGTCGTCGTCCGGCAGTACCGGCGGGCGGGAGCCAAACAGCGTGTTCGGCTCAATGGTGAGCTGATACCACGACAGATGCGGCGGGTTCAGTTCAATCGCCTGACGCAAATCGTCCAGCGCCTCTTCCAGCGACTGGTCCGGCAGGCCGTGCATCAAGTCGAGATTAAAACTGCGCAGCCCAAGCCCCGTTGCCAGGTTCGCCGCCCGCTTTGCCTCTTCCGGGCCGTGAATGCGCCCCAGACGCTTTAGCTTTGGCTCGCTAAAGCTCTGCACGCCGATGGAGATACGGTTCACGCCCGCGCGCTGATACTCGACAAAACGGTCGGCCTCAACGGTGCCGGGGTTGGCTTCCATCGTAATTTCAGCATCCGCCGCCAGATTCAGGCGCGCACGCACGCCGTCCAGCAGCGTCTGCATCGCCGGGCCAGAGAGCAGGCTCGGCGTACCGCCACCAATGAAAATGGTCTTTACCTCACGTCCCTGCGCGTACGGTACATCGGCATCCAGATCGGCCAGCAGATGCGAGACGTAATCATCGTGCGGCACTTCGCCCTTCAGCGCGTGCGAGTTGAAATCACAGTACGGGCATTTCTGCACGCACCACGGGATATGAATATAAAGACTCAGAGGCGGCAAATTAGCCATTACGTAACGCTTCCAGTAACATTTTCAGCGCGCGACCACGGTGGGAGATCGCGCTTTTCTCTTCGCGGGTCAGTTCCGCAGCGGTTTTGCCCTCGGTCGGGACAAAGAAAATCGGGTCGTAGCCAAAACCGCCGTTGCCCGCCGCTTCACGGGTAATCACGCCCGGCCAGCTGCCGTGACAGACGATCGGCGTTGGGTCTTCCGCATGACGCATGTAGACCAGCACGCAGTGGAACTGCGCGGTACGCTGTTCGTCGGGAACGTCCTTCAGGGCCACGAGCAGCTTTTCCAGATTCTGCTGGTCGGTGGCGTCCACCCCGGAATAGCGGGCGGAGTAAATCCCCGGCGCACCGCCGAGAAAATCTACGGCCAGACCGGAGTCATCGGCAATCGCGGGCAGCCCCGTGATCTGTGCGGCGTGGCGCGCTTTCAGAATGGCGTTTTCGATAAACGTCAGGCCCGTCTCTTCGGCGGAATCCACGCCCAGCTCGGTCTGAGCCACCACGTCCAGCCCAAAATCATTTAATAGCGAGGCCAGCTCGCGCACTTTACCGGCGTTACCGGTGGCGAGAACAACTTTCTGCATGGTTTAGTCCTGTTCTGTCAGAGCCGCGACTTCCGTCGGGATAGATTGCGGATTAAGGATTTTTACCTGTTTATGGCGGCCAAGTTCACCTTTCTCAATGATGACCTGGCTTTTAGCGACGCGAAACTGTTTAGCCAGGTATTTGGTCAGATGCGCATTCGCCTGGCCGTCAACCGGCGGGGCGGTGATGGCGACTTTTAACTCGTCGCCATGCAGCCCAACAATGCTGTCGCGGCTGGCTTTAGGCTGAATGTACAGCCGTAAAACCAGCCCGTCGGCGCAGGGGCTTACTGCACTCATAACGCCATCCACAGCCCCGGCAGCAGCATATTGCCCGTCGCCTGCAACAGTTCCGCGATACCCATATTCAGCACGTACAGCAGCAGAACGAGGAGCATCGGGGAGAAGTCGATCCCGCCCATGGCAGGCAGCAGGCTACGAATTGGACGCAGCAGCGGTTCCGTCAGCTGAATCAACGCGTATTCCACCGGGCTACGGCCCCGGCTTACCCAGCTCATGATCGCCATCACCAGCAGGACCCAGAAGATCAGCAGGCCGACGGTTTTCACGAGGATCAGAACGGCTGAAATCCAGATAATCGGCTGGAAAGTAATGACCATAAACAGCACGATCGCTTTGATAACGCTCAGAATAAACGCCATCAGCAGGGATGAACTGTCAATCGGCCCCATTGCCGGAATGATGCGGCGAAGCGGCCCCACAACGGGCTGCGTGATTTTCACGATAAATTGTGAGAATGGATTGTAAAAATCACAACGGGCCCACTGCATCCAGACGCGCAGCAGCAGCGCCATCGTATACAGTTCAATGACCGTTGAGAGCAGGAAAGTCAACGTCTTCATGGCGTTCCTCAGTTTTCCTTATTATTGGGTGTAATCGCGCGCACCGAAAATAGCCGTGCCGATGCGCACCATGGTGCTGCCTGCCGCGATGGCGGCTTCCATATCGTCCGACATGCCCAGAGAAAGCGTGTCTACCGTGTCATAGCGCGCTTTAAGCGCCTCAAATGCTACAGCCATTTGCTGTGCCACGGCAAACTGCCTTTCATAACTTGACTCTGGCGCCGGAATTGCCATCAGCCCGCGCAGGGTTAAGCGCGGCAGCGCCGCCACCTCAGCCGCCAGCGCATCCAGCTCGCCCAGCGTAATGCCGGACTTGCTGTTTTCATCACTGATGTTGATTTGAATCAGCACGTTAAGCGCTGGCATCTCTGCCGGGCGCTGGTCGCTCAGACGGGTGGCGATGCGCAGACGATCGATGGTGTGGCACCAGTCGAAGTGCTCTGCTACCAGTCGGCTTTTGTTCGACTGTAGCGGGCCGATAAAGTGCCATTGCAGGTCCGTATTGCCCTGTTCCCGGAAAGCGCGAATCTTATCCACCCCTTCCTGCACATAGTTTTCGCCGAAGGCGCGATGACCGGCGGCAATCGCTTCTGCGATGGCGCTCGCAGGCTTGGTTTTGCTGACTGCAAGCAACGTAATTTCTTCTGAAGCACGGCCGCAACGCGTTGCAGCGGCTGAGATTTTGTCCCGGACCTGTGCCAGGTTATGCGCAATGTCGTTCATTTTCCGAGGAGTAGTCTATGGATGTGGAAGAAATTGTGGCCCTTAGTGTAAAGCATAACGTCTCCGATCTACACCTGTGCAGTGATTCGCCACCGCGCTGGCGCAGGTTAGGCCGGCTTGAACCTGCGCCGTTTCCGCCCCCGGATGTGGAGGGATTAATAAAAGCGTGGCTTAACGACGAACAGCAGGGCGCATGGTGGGCAAACGGGCAGGTGGATTTTGCCGTTACCCTCGCAGGCGGTCAGCGGCTGCGCGGCAGTGCGTTCAAGCATATGCACGGCGTTTCGATCGCGCTGCGGCTGTTGCCGCTGACGTGCCCGCAGCTCTCTGCGTTGGGTGCACCGCGAGCTATCCCGGCGCTGCTGACCCATGACAATGGCCTGATTCTGGTCACCGGCGCCACCGGGAGCGGAAAATCGACCACCCTGGCCGCGATGGTCGATTTCCTCAATCACCAGACGGACGGGCATATTCTGACCCTGGAAGATCCGGTGGAGTTTATGTACCAGAGCGAACGTTGCCTGATCCAGCAGCGCGAGATAGGCCAGCACAGCCCGTCCTTTGCCGAGGCCCTGCGCAGCGCGCTGCGTGAAGATCCGGATGTGATTCTGCTTGGCGAGCTGCGCGACAGCGAGACGATACGCCTGGCGCTGACGGCGGCTGAGACTGGCCATCTGGTTTTAGCCACGCTGCACACGCGCGGGGCGGCGCAGGCCATTGAGCGCCTGGTCGATACCTTCCCGGCGCAGGAAAAAGATCCGGTGCGCAATCAGCTGGCGGGAAGCCTGCGCGCGGTGCTGGCGCAGAAGCTGCGTCAGGATCTCCAGGGCGGGCGCGTGGCGCTGTACGAATTACTGGTGAACACGTCTGCGGCGGCGAACCTGATCCGCGAAGGCAAAACCTGGCAACTTCCGGGCATTATCCAAACGGGGCAGCAGGCGGGGATGCAGAACTTTGAGCAGAGTCTGGCAGAGCGGCGGGCGCAGGGGCGGCTGTAGGCCCCGGCGCTCAGTAACCTTGTTCGAAATAGCTTTCGAGGATGATGACGGCGGAAGCAGAATCCACGCTGCCTTTGTTCAGCGCCCGGAAGCCGCCGTGCTCGAACAGGCCAGCGCGCGCTTCAACGGTGCTCAGACGTTCATCGTGCAGCTTAACGGAGACGCCAAAGCGGCCATGGATTTTGTTCGCGAACTTGCGCGCGCGGGCGGTAAGCGGTTGCTCGGTGCCGTCCATGTTCAGCGGCAGGCCGACAATCACGTCGTCCGGCTGCCACTCTTTAAGCAGGCGCTCAATAAGGTTCCAGTCCGGCGTGCCGTCGTTAGCTTTCAGCGCCGTGAGGGGGCGGGCGGTGCCGGTGATCCGTTGACCCACGGCGACGCCGATGCTTTTGGTGCCGAAGTCGAAGGCGAGAAGGGTGCCGCTCATCACGCGTGCCCCGCAACGCCAGGCATGGTCAGAATATCAATGCCAATCAGCTTCGCCGCGTCGCGCCAGCGGTCGGCAATAGGGGTTTTAAACAGGATATTCATATCCGCAGGGGCTGTGAGCCAGGCGTTGTCCAGAATTTCTTGTTCCAACTGCCCTTTTTCCCAGGAGGCGTAGCCGAGCGCAACCAGCACTTCAGAAGGCTGATTTGCCGTGCCCAGCGTTTCGAGCACGTCGCGAGAAGTCGTGACGACGGTGTTATCGGAGATACGAATACTGGACGAGAAAACCGGCGGGGTATGCAGGATAAAGCCACGATCTTCTGCAAGCGGGCCGCCCAGCATCACCGGTTTATCGAGACGGATCTCCGGCAGTCGCGCTTCAGCGGGGATTTTCAGCTTGTCCAGAATCCCTTCAACCTGAAGGTTTTCCAGCGGCTTGTTGATGATAATCCCCATCGCGCCGTCTTCGTTGTATTCACAAATGTACACCACGGCGCGGCGGAAAATCGGATCCTGGAGAGCAGGCATGGCAATAAGAAAGTGATGCTGTAAATTCATTGTCAGAGGTACTGTTTCCTGGTTTAAAAAGCGACAGCGCCCAGTATGGGGATAAACACAGGCGCTGTCACAGGTTATTTCTGTAAACGTTTTTCGATAGCGTCCATCAGCATTCCGGTGATCGAGATCGGGAATTCCGCCTCAATTTCACGAATGCAGGTCGGGCTGGTGACGTTCACTTCGGTCAGGCGATCGCCGATGATATCGAGGCCGACGAAGATCAGACCTTTAGCTTTCAGCGTAGGACCGACGCGGCGGGCAATTTCCCAGTCGCTTTCGCTTAACGGACGCGGTTCGCCTCGGCCGCCGGCCGCCAGGTTGCCACGGGTTTCGCCACCCTGCGGGATGCGCGCCAGGCAGTAAGGCACCGGCTCGCCGTCTACGACCAGCACGCGCTTGTCGCCGTCTTTGATGGCAGGCAGGTAGTTCTGCGCCATGCAGTAGCGCGTTCCCAGCTCGGTCAGCGTTTCGGCAATCACGCCAATGTTCGGGTCGCCGTCCTTCACGCGGAAGATCGACGCGCCGCCCATGCCGTCCAGCGGCTTCATGATGATGTCGCCGTGCTTCTGCCAGAATGCTTTCAGCTGCGTTTTGCTGCGGGTGACCAGCGTTTCCGGCGTCAGGTCAGAGAACCAGGCGGTGTAAAGCTTCTCGTTGCAGTCGCGCAGGCTCTGCGGCTTGTTGACGATCAGCGTTCCTTTCTCTTCGGCACGCTCAAGGATATAGGTGGAGTAAATGTATTCGGTGTCGAACGGCGGATCTTTACGCATCAGGATGACGTTGAGGTCGGCCAGGGCAATATCCTGCTCGGTGCCAAATTCGTACCATTTGTCGTAGTTCTGCTCGACGTTAACGATGCGGGTGCGTGCGCGGGCTTCACCGTTGATCAGGTAAAGATCGTTCATCTCCATGTAGTGGAGTTCATAGCCGCGACGCTGCGCTTCCAGCAGCATAGCGAAGCTGGAATCTTTCTTGATGTTAATGTTTGCGATGGGGTCCATCACGATGCCGAGCTTAATCATCTTCTTCTCCGTTAATGGGTCAACCCAGATCGCCAAACCGTACCTGTAGCGCGGTAATGGCTGTGAGTGCCGTTGTCTCAGTGCGCAGAACGCGAGGTCCCAACAGAATATCAGTAAACTGGTAACGCGCCGTCATGGCGATTTCGTCAGCCGACAGGCCGCCTTCCGGGCCAATCAGCAGGCGTACGCGCTCAACGGGCAGCGGCAGCGTATTGATGCTGGCGCTGGCGCGCGGATGAAGATTAAGCTTAAGCCCGCTTTCCTCTTCTGCACACCAGTCTTCCAGATCCATCGCCGGGCGGATCTCCGGAATACGGTTACGGCCACTCTGTTCGCAGGCCGCAATGGCAATTTTCTGCCACTGCTGGAGCTTTTTGTTCAGACGTTCCGCATCCAGTTTAACGCCGCAGCGCTCAGAAAAAAGTGGCGTAATGAGGCTTACACCCAGTTCAATGGATTTCTGGATGGTGAACTCCATCTTTTCCCCGCGCGACATCACCTGGCCGAGGTGAATGTGCAGCGGGGATTCCCGGTCGTCCACTTCGCCACGCAGCACCTTTACGTGCACGCTTTTTTTGTCGGCGCGCGTAATTTCAGCGTCGAAAACCTGATTAGAGCCGTCGAAGAGCTGAATGGCCTGGCCTGCACCCATGCGCAGCACACGGCCTACGTGGTTTGCAGCATCATCAGACAGGGCGATTTCGCCGCCAGCGGTAATCAGTTCAGGGTGATAGATGCGAGGGATGCGCATAGTCAGAAATTCCATATGTCATGCGATATAAGCGAATGGCCGTAGTGTAGGTTAGCTCTTTTGCGCCTGGCAAGCCCGCTGGACGTAAGGGTTGTGATTCCCCTGGACGTTGGCAATACGTTCGTCGCGCTGGCATTCCCAGTCCGTCACCGGATAGAGTTTGTCCCAGGCATTGAACAGCTGCGTCTGCTGGCGGGAAAGGTTGAGATCGTAGCGGTCGCGCATATAGAAGTACGTCCGGGCGATGCTGCCGCGCGCGCGGGCTGGCGGTTCGGCGACTTTATCTTTGAAATCGACCTTCATGGCGCACTGACCGTACTGGCCTTCGCCACCGTTCCACTGGCTGTACATGAAGTTACCGCGATCGCCATTGACTTCACCCACGGCGGGTTGCAGGTTGTGCATATCGCTTTCCATCTGGCGATAAACCGGATCTTTTGCGCAATTCTTACGTCCGCCATCCTGCCAGCACTGGCGCTGGTGGCCAAACTGCCAGGCCGGAACAACGTGTTCCCATTCGATTCGGCTGGCGCGGTTCTCGTTCTTGCGCACCTTATAGCCGCAGGACTCCAGGTCTACGATCCCTTTTTTACCCTGCCAGTGGATTTTACAGCCGCAGTAGAAATCACCCGGCACGTCGGCGTTAATCTTTACGCCTGCCGTTTTAGCCTGAGAAAAACTGTGAATACCGTCGGCCAGAGCATGGCCGGAAAGCGCCGTCGCCAGAAAAGCGACCGCGAGAGAAACATTACGGGACATCTTACACTCCGTGTCAAAACGAGCCCGCAACGTAACGAATGTTGTTCCTGTATGCAATCAGTCAGATCAGGAAAGTTCCTGATAGTTCAGTTGATTATTCCGCGACCAGCGGTTCGCCACACTTCACGCAGCGGTAGGTCGCCTCGCCCCGCACCACGCGGTTGTGGCGGCGGACGGTAAGCTGGTGCTGCTGGCACTGGCAGCGGTAGGGAAAGGTATTGCGGCGCACCGATTCCAGCTCGAACTTATGGGTTCGGCGTGCCGGAACGCCGAGCACCGCCTCCATCATCCACTTCCACTCTTTGCCGTGCGGCGCGACGCGGCCAAAGTGTTTCCACACCAGAAGATGGGCCAGCTCGTGCGGCACCACTTCTTCGATAAACGCCTGCTGATTTTCCATCATCAACACCGGGTTCAGGCGGATCTCGTAGGCTTCCAGCCAGGCGGTGCCTGCCGCGGTGCCGCGCTGCTGATAGACCAGCTTCGGTTCAGGATAACTGCGGCCGAGCTTCAGGTTGGCCTGGGCGAGTTTTTCCCGCAGGCTGCGCATAACGGCTTGCTGAATGGCTATGGGGAGACGGGGAGCTTTCATAGGGGCAGAGCATAAAGCGGGAAGCGGGGAGGCGCAAGAGGCGCCTCCCGCAAGAGGATCAGTCGTGTGCGCCGATTTCGCGCAGAGGACGACCTTTCATCAGGTTACGTTCAATGTGTTCCAGTGAAACGTGTTTGGTTTCAGGAACCAGCCAGATTGTGAGAACAATAAAGAACAGGTTCAGACCTGCGTAGACCCAGAAGGTATTGGCGTTACCCAGGGTATTGAGCATGGTCAGGAACGTTGCGCCGACGATCATGTTGGCAATCCAGTTGGTTGCGGTAGAGCAGGTGATACCAAAATCACGCCCTTTCAGAGGCTGGATCTCAGAGCACAGTACCCAAATCAGCGGACCGGCACTCATCGCAAACCCAATGATAAACATCAGCAGCATCGCCACGGCGAAGTACTGTGCCGTTGGAGAGTGAATGCCCACGTGCATCATGGTGCCCAGCACGCCCATACCGACAGCCATCACCAGGAAGCCCAGTGTCAGGGTTGGCTTACGTCCCCAGCGGTCCACCAGACCGATGGCGATAAAGGTTGCCAGCACGTTGGTCAGGCCGACGATCACGGTGCCCCACATCTGCTCGGTGGTGTTGGTGTAACCCGCCAGTTCGAAGATTTTTGGCGCGTAATACATGATGACGTTCATCCCGGTGAACTGTTGCATGACCTGTAACAGCACGCCGAGGAACACCGCGCGGCGGAAGTTGCTGTTCTCTTTGAACAGCGCCCAGCCGGACTGTTTCACCTTCAGGCTTTCGCGGATCTCTTCCAGCTCGTTTTTCGCTTCGGCGCTGGTATCACGCAGGCGTAAGAGCACGCGTTCGGCATCGTGGAAGCGTCGTTTGGCGGCAAACCAGCGCGGGCTGTCCGGCAGAAAGAAGACGCCGATCAGCAGCAGGACGGCAGGGATAATGATCACACCCAGCATCCAGCGCCATGCGCCGCTGTAGCTGAACGCGGTATCGGAGAGATAAGCCCCGAGAATACCGATGGTGATCATCAGCTGATACATGGAAATCATGCTGCCGCGAATTTTTTCCGGCGCGATTTCAGACAGGTACAGCGGAGCAGTATAAGACGCCACGCCCACTGCCAGACCCAGCAGCACGCGGGAGAGGATCAGCACTTCAACGTTAGGCGCAGCGGCAGAGAACAACGAGCCGGCAACGAACAGGATCGCGCCGATCATCAGGCTCTTTTTACGCCCGAGCTTAAAGGAGAGCCAGCCGCTGCCGACCGCGCCGACGGCGGCGCCGAACATCATGGAGCTAACCACCCATTCCTGAGTGTGTGCGCTAATCTGGAACTCATCGGCGATGAAAGGTAATGCACCGGCGATGACGCCAATATCCAGGCCAAAGAGTAATCCTGCCAGAGCGGCAAGGAAGCAGACGAAGAACGTCATTGCCTTATTGGACGTACGCCCCTGTTTATTATTGTCAGGCATTATGCCCTCCAGTTGGGTTATCAGTTTTATCGATATTAAGGGTAGGTGAGCGGCTCATAAAAATATGTGAGACAAATCACAATGGTGTAATCGGTTACACTAACCCGTAACCGTAAAAATAATTAAAGCTTTGAAAATATAGAGGTAAATTAATTGATATGCATCGCGTTTGCATGAATTTCAGACTTAACTGAAAGGGAATGTAACAGCAGAAGAATTACGATCATGCAAAGAGATTATTCTGAAAGCGGGGTTTATCCGGCATAGTGTAAGCGGTTTCAAAGATTGCCGGGTGGCGGCTGCGCCCTTACCCGGCCGCAAAAAATTTTGTTGGGGTTTGGGCCGCCGCTACCCGACATAAAAAAAGCCAGCACAAAGGCTGG
>NZ_LVVA01000020.1:0-357319 GCF_001631805.1 Enterobacter genomosp. S
GCTGTTTTTTAACCCCTCCGGCTGGTGGCAAAATCCCCGGGGGGGGGCTGCCCTTTCGGGGCCCTTTTGGTGGGTAACGCCTACCCCGCCACCCGACAAAATCAACGACGCGATCTCACCACCTGATACCGACGGGTGAAATATTCAAACGGCGCGCTCCACACGTGCACCAGGCGGGTGAACGGGAAGATGAGGAAAATCGTCATCCCCAGTACCAGATGCACCCGGAAGATCGGCGCGACGCCGCTCAGCATTTCCGATGAGCCGCCCCTGAACGTCACGATCCCCTGCGCCCAGCCGACCAGCTTCATCATCTCGCTTCCGTCAGGATACTGCGCGGAGAAAGGAATGGTCGACAGCCCCAGGATACACTGAAGCAGCAGGATACTCATGATGATAATATCCGGCGTGGTCGAGGTCGCGCGCACCCGCTGGTTGAAGAGGCGGCGAATAAGCAGCATCGACCCGCCGATCAGCGTCAGCACGCCGCAAATGCCTCCCGCAATCATGGCTAACTGCTGTTTAACCGCGACGGGTAAAAACCACGCATACATCCAGTGCGGGGTTAACATCCCGAACAGATGGCCGAAGAAGATCCCCAGAATCCCGATATGAAACAGGTTAGAGCCCCAGTTCATACCGCGCTTGCTGAGCATCTGGCTCGACGAGGCGCGCCAGGTGTATTGCCCGTAGTCGTAGCGCAGCCAGCTGCCTAGGAAAAAGACGGTGGCGCAGATATACGGGTAAATATCATAGAAAAATACGTTCAGGTAATGCGTCATTTTGGGCCTCCGGCGCTGACGTCCACGTACTGCGGCGCGACGTCCTGGCTAAAGCGTCGTTGATATTGCTGCATCGGCGAACTGTCGCACGACGTCGCGTTGTCTTCGATAAACTTCACCTGTTCCTCTTCCCACACGGCATCCAGCGCCTGACGGGTATCGTCCCGTTTTTCACCGGACACCTGCTTCGCCACGCTGTCGCTGGAAAGCCGCGTACCGGCCATCGTCAGCAGGGCGTCAAACAGCTGGTAATGCGCCACGCCGCGCTGCTTGAGGCGACCACCAATCAGCGCCAGGATCGGCGCGACGTTTCGCAGACCTTCACGCGCCTCGTCGTCGGTGACGAGGCTGAGATATTCCAGATAGAGCGGCAGGTAGTCGGGCAGCTCGCGGCAGTCCAGCTCCAGCCCTGCTTTCTCATACTGGCTCATCAGATCGACCATCGCCTGACCGCGATCGCGCGACTCGGCGTGAACGTGCTCGAACAGCAGCAACGACGTCGCGCGGCCCCGTTCGAACACCTCGCACCATTCTGCCTGCTTGTCCAGCAGTGGGGCGCTCAGGTGCTGCTGCGCGAAGGGCAGCAGCATGGGCGCGTCCTGTTCTACCAGGGTAAGCGCTTCTTCGCGGTTTTCCCACAGCAACTCATCGGGATACTCAATGAGCAGCGCGATGATTTTAAGGATCTGCATTATTCTCCCTCCCCGTGATCGCGCACTTCGGTGATGTTAATCGCGTCGATGCGGCTGCTGTTAAAGAGGTTGAACTTGGTATCGGAGCCGTGGCAGCCGTCGCCAAAGGTGAAGCCGCAGCCATTTTTTTCCGGGAAGGCGTCGCGCGCCATTTCGCGGTGGCTGGTCGGGATCACGAAGCGGTCTTCGTAGTTAGCGATAGCCAGGTAGCGATACATCTCCTCAACCTGCGCTTCGGTCAGGCCCACTTCCTCAATGGCGCGGGTATCGGTCACGCCTTCCACGGTCTGGGAGCGTTTGTAGTGACGCATCGCCATCATGCGCTTCAGGGCGCGCAGCACCGGGCCGGTATCGCCCGCGCTAAGCATGTTTGCCAGGTACTGCACCGGGATGCGCAGGCTCTCGACGGCGGGCAGAACGCCGTCGCTTTGCGGCAGGCCGCCGGCATCCGCGTAGGACTGAATTGGCGACAGCGGCGGCACGTACCAGACCATCGGCAGGGTGCGGTATTCCGGGTGCAGCGGCAGGGCGAGCTTCCAGTCCATCGCCATTTTATAGACCGGTGAACGCTGCGCCGCGTCGATGACGTTCTGCGGGATGCCCTGCTTCAGGGCTTCTTCAATCACCGCCGGGTCGTTCGGATCCAGGAACACGTCGCACTGGCGCTCGTACAGGTCGGTCTCATGCTCGGTGCTGGCGGCCTCTTCAATACGGTCCGCGTCATACAGCAGCACGCCGAGATAGCGGATGCGACCGACGCAGGTCTCCGAACAAACGGTCGGCTGGCCGGACTCGATGCGCGGATAGCAGAAGATGCATTTCTCGGACTTGCCGCTCTTCCAGTTGAAGTAAATTTTCTTGTACGGACAGCCGCTGATGCACAGGCGCCAGCCGCGGCATTTGTCCTGGTCAATCAGCACAATACCGTCCTCTTCGCGCTTGTATATTGCGCCGCTCGGGCAGGTGGCCACGCAGCTCGGGTTCAGGCAGTGCTCGCACAGGCGCGGCAGATACATCATGAAGGTGTTTTCAAACTGGCCGTACATCTCTTTCTGGATCTTCTGGAAGTTGCGGTCGCGGGCGCGCTTTTCGAACTCGCCGCCCAGCAGCTCCTCCCAGTTTGGCCCCCAGACGATTTTGTCCATCCGCTTGCCGTCAATCAGCGAGCGCGGGCGGGCGGTAGGGAGGTGATCGCCTTCCGGTGCGCGGTGCAGATCCTGATAGTCAAAGGTGAACGGTTCGTAGTAATCGTCAATCTGCGGCAGAACGGGGTTGGCAAAAATCTTCGACAGCACGCCCATTTTGCCGCCGAGGCGCGGGGTCAGCTTGCCGTGGATCCCGCGTATCCAGCCGCCTTGCCACTCGTCCTGATCTTCCCAGTTTTTCGGATAGCCGATGCCCGGCTTGGTCTCCACGTTGTTAAACCACGCATACTCCATCCCTTCGCGCCCGGTCCAGACGTTCTTGCAGGTGACCGAGCAGGTGTGGCAGCCAATGCATTTGTCGAGATTCAGTACCATGCCAACCTGTGAGCGTATTTTCATTTTTTCGCCTCCTGAACCTGATCCCGACCTTCGCCGTCCAGCCAGTTAATGTTTTTCATTTTGCGGATCATGATGAACTCGTCGCGGTTCGAGCCGACGGTACCGTAATAGTTGAAGCTATAGGCCAGCTGCGCATAGCCGCCGATCATATGGGTCGGTTTTGGGCAGACGCGGGTGACCGAGTTGTGGATCCCGCCGCGCCGTCCGGTCACTTCCGAGCCCGGGATGTTCAGAATGCGCTCCTGGGCGTGGTACATCATGGTCATGCCCGGCGGCACGCGCTGGCTGACCACCGCGCGGGCGGTGAGGGCGCCGTTGGCGTTAAAGGCTTCAATCCAGTCGTTGTCCTCAATGCCCAGCTCGCGCGCGTCGGTTTCGCTGATCCAGACGATGGGCCCCCCGCGCGACAGGGTCTGCATCAGCAGGTTTTCGCTGTAGGTGGAGTGGATGCCCCATTTCTGGTGCGGCGTCAGGAAGTTCAGCGCTTTTTCCGGGAAGCCGTTTGGCGGGATCTCGCGCATGTGGGTCACGCTGCGGGTATCAATCGGTGGGCGATAGGCCACCAGACTCTCTCCGAAGGCGCGCATCCAGGCATGATCCTGATACAGCTGCTGGCGACCAGACAGCGTGCGCCACGGGATCAGCTCATGCACGTTGGTATAGCCCGCGTTATACGACACGTGTTCGCTCTCAAGGCCAGACCACGTCGGGCTGGAGATGATTTTGCGCGGCTGCGCCTGAATATCGCGGAAGCGAATTTTCTCGTCTTCCTTGTTTAGCGCCAGATGGGTGTGGTCGCGCCCGGTCAGTTCGCCGAGCGCTTCCCAGGCTTTTACCGCCACCTGACCGTTGGTTTCCGGCGCAAGGGCGAGGATCACCTCTGAAGCGTCAATGGCCGTTTCAATGCGCGGACGGCCTTTCGCCGGGCCGTCGAGCTTGACGTAGTTGAGCTTGCCGAGGAAATCGACCTCGTTCTGCGTGTTCCACGAAATGCCTTTCCCGCCATTGCCGAGCTTGTCCAGCAACGGCCCAAGAGCCGTAAAGCGCTCATAGGTTTCCGGATAGTTGCGCTCGACGACCGCAATATTCGGTGCGGTTTTGCCAGGGATCAGGTCGCATTCCCCTTTCCGCCAGTCCAGGATATCAAACGGCTGCGACAGCTCCCCCGGAGAGTCATGCTGTAGCGGCTGAAGCACCACGTCGGTTTCGGTCCCAAGGTGGCCGACGCACACCTCCGAGAAG
Source organism: Enterobacter genomosp. S (assembly GCF_001631805.1). NCBI lineage: Bacteria > Pseudomonadati > Pseudomonadota > Gammaproteobacteria > Enterobacterales > Enterobacteriaceae > Enterobacter > Enterobacter genomosp. S. The sequence continues at coordinate 4,261 of NZ_LVVA01000020.1, forward strand.
ACTTTGGCGATGCCCTTGTAGATCTCCCAGTCGCTGCGTGATTCCCACGCCGGGTCAACGGCGGCGGAAAGCGGATGAATAAACGGATGCATGTCCGAGGTATTCATGTCGTCTTTTTCGTACCAGGTGGCGGTAGGCAGAACGATATCGGAGAACAGGCAGGTGCTGGACATGCGGAAATCGAGCGTCACCAGCAGGTCGAGCTTGCCCTCAATGGCGGCGGTCTGCCACTCGACCTCTTCAGGCTTCACGTCGTCCGTTGAGCCTAAATCTTCACCCTGAATCCCGTTCTCGGTGCCGAGCAGGTATTTCAGCATGTACTCGTGGCCTTTACCGGACGAGCCGAGCAGGTTTGAACGCCAGACGAAAAGGTTACGTGGATGGTTCTTGCCGTTGTCGGGCTGTTCGCAGGCGAAGCGGATATCGCCCGATTTCAACGCCTGCACGGTGTAATCCTGCGGCGACATCCCGGCGGCGTCGGCGCGGGCCTTCACGTGCAGCGGGTTGAGGTTGAGCTGCGGTGCGGACGGCAGCCAGCCCATGCGCTCGGCGCGAACGTTGAAGTCAATCAGGTGACCGGTAAACTTCGACGCGTCCGCGAGCGGGGAGAGCAGCTCCTGCGCGGTGAGCTTCTCATAGCGCCACTGGCTGGCATGGTTGTAGAAGTACGACGTGCTGTTCATCTGGCGCGGCGGGCGGTTCCAGTCCAGCGCGAAGGCCAGCGGCAGCCAGCCGGTTTGCGGGCGCAGCTTCTCCTGGCCGACGTAGTGGGACCAGCCGCCGCCGCTCTGCCCGACGCAGCCGCAGAAGACCAGCATGTTGATCATTCCGCGGTAGTTCATGTCCATGTGATACCAGTGGTTCACACCGGCACCGAGGATGATCATCGAGCGGCCGTGGGTTTTGTGCGCCGTGTCGGCAAACTCGCGGGCAATCTTTTCAATCAGGTAGGCGGGTACGCCGGTAATTTGCTCGCCCCAGGCCGGGGTATAGGCCTTAATCTCGGCGTAATTTAACGCGGCGTTGCTGTCGTCCAGGCCGCGATCGAGGCCGTAGTTTGCGAGCACCAGATCGTACACGCTGACCACGCGTCTCTGGCTGCCGTCGGCCAGCGTCAGGGTTTTACTCGGCACGCGGCGCGTCAGCACCGGCTCCTGCTTCACGCTGCGGAAATGCGGGTTCTCGTTGCCGCCAAAGTACGGGAAGGCGACGTCCGCCACGCTGTCGTGGGTCATGAGCAGGGAAAGCGTCAGCTCGGTTTCCTGGCCTGCGGCGAGCGACTCCAGGTTCCATTTGCCTTTTTCACCCCAGCGGAAGCCGATCGAGCCGTTTGGCACCACCAGATCCCCGGCTACGTTAAAGGCGATAGTTTTCCACTCCGGATTGTTGGCTTCGCCCAGCCCGTCGGCCATATCAGACGCGCGCAGCATCCGGCCCGGCACCAGACGGCCGTCCACCTGCTCGTCGAGCAGCACCAGCATCGGCATGTCGGTGTAGCGTCGGCAGTAGTTGAGGAAGTAGTCGCTCGGGTTATCGAGGTGGAACTCTTTGAGGATCACGTGGCCCATCGCCATGGCGAGGGCGCTGTCGGTGCCTTGTTTGGGCGCCAGCCACTGGTCGCTCAGCTTGGCGACCTCCGAGAAGTCCGGCGTAATCGCAACGGTTTTGGTGCCCTTGTAGCGCACCTCGGTAAAGAAGTGGGCGTCGGGAGTACGCGTCTGCGGCACGTTCGAGCCCCAGGCGATGATATAGCTGGAGTTGTACCAGTCTGCGGATTCCGGCACGTCCGTCTGTTCGCCCCACGTCATCGGCGACGCGGGCGGCAAATCGCAGTACCAGTCGTAAAAGCTGAGGCAGGTGCCGCCGAGCAGGGAGAGGTAGCGCGTACCGGCGGCGTAAGAGACCATCGACATCGCAGGAATAGGGGAGAAACCGGCCACGCGGTCCGGGCCGTAATGTTTGATGGTCCAGACGTTAGCGGCGGCAATCAGCTGGTTCAGCTCTTTCCAGTTCGAGCGGATAAATCCGCCTTTACCCCGCGCCTTCCTGTAGCTCTGCGCCTTTTGCGGATCGTTCTGGATGGCGTCCCAGGCCAGCACCGGATCGCTGTGCTGCGTCAGCGCCTCGCGCCAGAGTTCGATCAGCCTGCGGCGCACCAGCGGGTACTTAAGACGGTTGGCGCTGTAGAGATACCAGGAGTAGCTTGCGCCACGCGGGCAGCCGCGCGGCTCATGGTTAGGCAGGTCAGGGCGGGTGCGCGGGTAGTCGGTCTGCTGGGTTTCCCAGGTGACCAGGCCGTTTTTAACATAAATCTTCCAGCTACAGGAGCCGGTGCAGTTCACGCCGTGGGTGGAACGCACAATTTTGTCGAACTGCCAGCGCTGACGGTAGCTGTCCTCCCAGTCGCGGTTGGTGTGATACACCTGCCCGTGCCCCTCGGCGAAACTGTCGCCTTTTGTTTTGAAGTAACGGAAGCGGTCCAACAGTTTGCTCATGACATTTCTCCTGCTTCGATAGCATTGCCGGAGGGCGATGCATCACGCTCCGGCGAAAATGTAGTTATTATTTTTTTGAGGATTTGCGGCCGTACACCAGCCAGGTGACGAACACGCAGACGATGTAAAACACGAGGAAAACTTTCATGGCCCCAACCGGCGAACCGGTCATGGCCAGCGATGTACCGAACGCTTTAGGGATAAAGAATCCACCCACTGCGCCGATGGCGGAGATGAAGCCCAGCGCGGCGGCGGTTTCCGTCACCGCTTCGTGCTGCGCCTGTTCGTCGGTGCCGCCTTGCTTTTTGACGCGGTCGAGGGTGATTTGGCGGAAGATGATCGCAATCATCTGGAAGGTCGATCCGCTGCCGAGACCCGCTGTGAGGAACAGCCCCATAAACACCAGATAGAACGCCATAAAGCTGCCGGAGCCGGAGCCGGGAAGCGTCAGGAAAATCAGGGCGCTGAAGACGGCCATAAAGACGAAGTTGATCAGCGTGACCCGCACGCCGCCGAGCCGGTCGGAGATCATTCCGCCCGCCGAACGCGCCAGGGCGCCAATCAGCGGGCCGAAGAAGGCGAGATGCAGGATGTTAACGTCCGGGAACTGGGTTTTCGACAGCATGGCAAAGCCCGCCGAGAAGCCGATAAACGAGCCGAAGGTGGCGAGATACAGCAGGCTCAGCAGCCAGAGGTGAAAGCGTTTCAGTACCGGCAACTGGCTGGCAATGGACGCTTTCGAGCTGGCGATATCGTTCATGCCAAAGAAGGCGGCAATCGTGGCCAGAATGAGCAGCGGCACCCAGATCCAGGCGGCATTCGCCAGCCACATCGTTGAGCCGTCTTCCTGCGGCACGCCGTGCACGCCGAGGAAGGTGAACATTGGCAGGAAAATCACCAGCGGTGCGACCAGCTGCATGACGCTGACGCCCAGGTTACCCAGCCCGCCATTAATGCCCAGCGCGCTGCCCTGTTTGGCTTTCGGGAAGAAGAAGCTGATATTGCCCATGCTGGAGGCAAAGTTAGCCCCGGCAAAGCCGCACAGCAGCGCGATGATGATAAACACCCAGTACGGCGTGGCGGTATTCTGAATGGCGAAACCAAGCCAGACGCAGGGAACCACCAGAATAACGGTGCTTAGCACGGTCCAGTAACGCCCGCCAAATATGGGGACCATAAAAGAGTAGGGGACACGCAATATCGCGCCGGACAGGGAAGGTAATGCAGTTAGCATAAAAAGCTGGTCGGTGCTGAAATTAAATCCGACTTTATTAAGGTTAACCGCAACGGCGCTAAATAACATCCATACGCAAAACGCCAGCAGTAAACAAGCAACGGAAATCCATAGGTTTCTTCGTGCGATATGTTTCCCTTTATTTTCCCAAAATTGCGCGTTTTCCGGTTTCCAGTTACTCAATAGATGCTGATTACTTTTCTCACTTTGTTGTGACATATCGCCCTCTTGCTCAACCAGATTAAGAGAAAAAACAATTAAAAACAGTTAGATACTTGTTGGTAGTATGTAGATGTTATTGGATGTTTTGGGATACATCTGAAAGGATAGATAAAAAAAGCGAATCCCTGAGTTTAGAAAGGGAATCAGGGTTCGCTTTATGTGTTACGAAATGTAACATTTACGGAAATTAATACTCCGATGGGAGTATTAAAACAATTCGAGGGAGATAAGTTTGTCCAGATGCTTATTAAATGCCGCATCGTCCATTTCCGGCATATTTAAAACGTAAATACCGTCGAGACCGCAGACCAGCCCGATTAAGCGCCAGGCAATATTTTCTGGCCGGTCGGTGAGGGTAAAGGCGTTGGCCTCCGCCCCGGCACGAATTATCGCCACCGTCTCCTGGTGCCACATTTCCATGGTCAGAACGTACGCACCTTTTATGTCGCTATCCCGACTTGCCAGGATCTGGGCTTCGCGCCACAGGCGAATGTAGGGTTCAAACCCACCGTCATCGCTGCCGAGCATGGCATGCAGGCGTTCGCGCCAGCCGGCATTTTCACCCACTATCTCCGCATCCAGCAGATCGCGGATCAGCCGTACGAACGCCAGCGCTTTGAGTTCCCCCGCCGAAGCAAAATGATGATGAACCTGTCCGGTCGCGATGCCCGCTTCGGTAGCGATGCGGCGAACGGTCATCGCCGATAGCCCTTCAGAAAGGGCCACGCGCATCGCAGCGTGTAGTATTTCTTCCCGACGCTCGTCCTTGCTCAGATAACGCATATTTCCTCACTCTCAATGACAACGCAACGAGTGTAACAAAGAGCTGGACAAGTGTTCAACTTTACGTAGGATCGCATTCTGGACATGTGTCCAGTTTTTAACTGAAAAGGAAATTTATGTTTCGTCAGTGGTTAGCGTTAGTGATTATCGTGCTGGTGTATATCCCGGTGGCGATTGACGCGACGGTGCTGCACGTGGCCGCACCGACATTGAGCATGACGCTGGGTGCCAGCGGCAACGAATTGCTGTGGATTATTGACATCTACTCGCTGGTGATGGCGGGAATGGTGCTGCCCATGGGCGCGCTGGGGGATCGCATTGGCTTCAAGCGCCTGCTGATGATTGGCAGTACGCTGTTTGGCCTGTCGTCGCTGGCGGCGGCCTTCGCACCTACGGCGGGCTGGCTGATTGCCGCCCGCGCATCGCTGGCGATTGGCGCGGCGATGATCATCCCGGCCACGCTTGCGGGCATCCGCACGCTGTTTGTCGACGCGCGGCATCGTAATATCGCGCTTGGCGTCTGGGCGGCGGTGGGTTCGGGCGGGGCGGCGTTTGGCCCGCTGATTGGCGGCATGCTGCTGGAACACTTTTACTGGGGATCGGTGTTCCTGATTAACGTGCCCATTGTCCTGATTGTGGTGTCGCTCGCAGCGCGCTTTGTGCCTGCTCAGCAGGGACGGCCAGAGCAGCCGCTGAATATCAGCCATGCAATCATGCTGATTGTGGCGATCCTGCTGCTGGTTTACAGCGCCAAAACGGCCCTGAAAGGGGTACTGTCGCCGTGGATCGTGGCCAGCACCTTACTGACCGGGGCGGCGATGCTGTTTGTCTTCGTCCGTATCCAGCTGCGCGCGAGCGTGCCGATGATCGACATGCGCCTGTTTTGCCACCGCATCATTCTAAGCGGCGTGGTGATGGCGATGACCGCCATGATTGCGCTGGTGGGCTTTGAGCTGCTGATGGCGCAGGAGTTGCAGTTCGTGCATGGTTTTACGCCGTTTGAAGCAGGGATGTTTATGCTGCCGGTGATGGTGGCGAGCGGCTTCAGCGGGCCGATTGCCGGCGTGCTGGTGGGACGTCTGGGGCTGCGCATTGTCGCGGCCGGGGGCATGGGGCTAAGCGCTGTCAGTTTTATCGGCCTGTCGACGCTCGATTTCAGTACGCAACAGTGGCAGGCGTGGAGCCTGATGGTGCTGCTGGGCTTTAGCGCCGCCAGCGCGCTGCTCGCCTCCACGTCGGCGATCATGGCCGCCGCGCCGAAAGAGAAAGCCGCCGCCGCAGGTGCGATCGAAACCATGTCCTATGAGCTGGGGGCAGGTCTGGGGATCGCCATTTTCGGTCTGCTGTTAACCCGCAGCTTCTCGGCATCTATTGAGCTGCCGCAGGCGCTGGACGCGTCGCTTGTAGATAAGGCCTCGTCATCCATCGGCGAAGCGGTCAAGGTGGCGCAGGACTTGACGCCAGCCCTTGCGGACTCGGTGATTGACGCAGCGAAAACGGCCTTTATCACGTCACACAGCGTAGCGTTAGGCAGTGCGGGAGGCATGCTGCTGATCCTGGCGGTCGGGATCTGGTTTAGTCTGGCGAAGGCAGGAGAGCAGGCATAAAAAAAGCCAGCCGCAGAGGCTGGCTTTTCATAACGAACCTGTCTTAGAACTGGTAGGTCAGACCAACAGCAACGATGTTGTCGGTCGCCACTTTGGCATCTTTGGTGAACTGGCTGTCATCAACCAGGTTGATTTTGTAATCAACGTAGGTGGACATGTTTTTGTTGAAGTAGTAGCTCGCACCAACATCAATGTATTCCACCAGGTCCTGGTCGCCGTAAGAGCCGATGTCTTTACCTTTGGATTTCAGGTAAGCGATGGACGGACGCAGGCCGAAGTCGAACTGGTACTGTGCAACAACTTCAAAGTTCTGCGCTTTGTTTGCAACGTGGCCGTCACCGAACGCGGTCATGTTGCGGGTTTCAGAGTAGGTGGTTGCCAGGTAGATGTTGTTCGCATCGTACTTCAGGCCCGCTGCCCATACTTCTGCGTTATCGCCGCCTGCGTTCAGGTTGCTTGCTGCACGAACCTGACGGTCAGTACGGTCAGATTTCGCGTAGGTTGCGCCCACGCCGAAGCCGTCGAATTCATAGGTAGAAGACAGGCCCCAGCCGTCACCGTTTGATTTGGTGATATTAGTACGGTCGTTTTTACCCTGGTACTGAGCGGCAACGTTCAGGCCGTCAACCAGACCGAAGAAGTCGGTGTTACGATAGGTTGCAACGCCGGTGGTACGGCCGGTCATGAAGCCGTCCGTTTGCGTCCAGGTATCGCCACCGAATTCTGGCAGAACGTCAGTCCACGCGCCAACGTCGTAAGCAACACCGTAGTTACGGCCGTAGTCGAAAGAACCGAATTCATCGAACTTCAGACCCGCGTAGGCCAGACGGGTTTTGTTGCCGTCGGAACCCTGAGCTTCAGAGCGGTTGCCCTTGAACTCATATTCCCACTGGCCGTAACCGGTCAGACGATCGTTAATCTGCGTTTCACCTTTGAAACCCAGACGAACATACGTTTTGTCGCCGTCGCTACCTGCATCATCAGAGAAATAGTGCAGACCTGTTACTTTTCCGTACAGATCCAGCTTGTTACCGTCTTTGTTAAAAACTTCAGCCGCGTTAACAACGCCTGCTGCCAACATGGAAGTGACTGCCACTGCAACTAATTTAAGTTTCATCTTAATTGACCTTTATAATTTTAATTAGGTATTTCCTAAACCATATGAGCGATTTTTAAACGAGGTTTATCGTCAATGGCAGACTATTTTTAAAATTCTGTAGACTGCTTTCAATAATAAGTTTCAAAATATTAAAGAAAATTTCAATTAGTGTGATCGCGATCTGAAAAATTGCCCTAAATGTGGGTAATTAGAATAATATTTATACATTAAACGTTTATTAACTCGCCATGATAATTTAGCGGCTTATAATTTATTCGCGGGCGCTTTATTTTCTAATTCAAAGCGATGGAATGACGTTACTTAAGTGGAATTATTTTTAAATGCTTTTAAAACAGCATGTTGTGAGTATTGTTGTAAAAAGGGAAGTTGGCTTTAATAGACACATCCAGAAATAAACTATTGCAGTTTGTGCTATATAGGGCGGGAATATTTCGCTGCAATTAATTACGTGCGTTGTCAGTTTCTGTCAATTTAACGCCGCAGGCAAAGTTGCATAAGGGCAATATAAGCGGATTGTGTCATTCTCTCTAATGTTATAAATAATATTCTCAAGTGTGATCACATTTTAAATTTATGTTAATTAATGGCCGGGCATGGCAAACCCGGCCAAAAATAAAATGTCTACTTACGGGTGGCATACCAGCACAGTAATGACCCGGCGCAAACCATTAATGCGCCTTGCCAGAATGAGAATGAAAGCGGCGAGCTCAGCACAATAGCCGCCAGCGCGGCGGAAAGTACCGGGGTGAAGTAGGAGACGGCTGCAAGCACCGTCACGTTACCGTGGAGGATCCCAATATTCCAGGCAGCATAGCCGAAGCCAAGAGCAACGCCGCACATCAGCAGCTTCACCACTACCGGCACGCTGAACACCATATCGGGCTGGTCGCTTAGGGCATATTTCACCCACAGGCTTAAGGCGGTCAGCAGGACGAATAGGGTAATGCCGTTTTGCCCTCTGGCATACCTGCTGGTGACGGTGCAGTAGGCGGCCCAGATAAAGGCGCCGGCAAATGCCAGCCCGTAGCTCAGCGGGCTGGAAACGATGTTTTGCATGATGTCGTGAACGTGCAGCCCGTTTTCGCCGCCTAAGACCCAGCCCACGCCCAGCAGGGAGATCGCTAAGCCGGGGATCACCCACAGGGTGGATTTTTGCCCGTTGAACAAAATGGCGAACACAATCGTCAGGCTTGGCCAGAGATAGTTGACCATGCCCACCTCAATTGCCTGCGAGCGTGTCGCGGCAAAGCCAAGCGACAGGGCAAGGCACATTTCATAGCTAACAAACAGGACGCTGCCCGCAATGAGATAGCCTTTCGAAAACCGTTTTATATCCGGGAAACCCACCGTCGCCAGACACAATAACCCGCTTACGGTGTAGATCATCGCTGCGCCCCCCACCGGGCCCAGTCCCTCACTGACGCTGCGGATGAGACCCACCATGGTGCTCCACAGCAGTATGGCCGCCAGACCAATCAGCGTTGCTTTTTTTCTGTCCATTACCCTGCCAGTCTTATAAAAATCAAAGGGTAAACTTATAGCATCTAACCCATTCACCAGGCGAATTTTCTGTTTCGCGGTTAACCCGAAAGGAGTAATAAATCATACCGGTGGTGACTATTAAGGGGGCGAAGTTCGACGACCTTGATTTGACGCAAAAAAAACAGGGGCTTTGCTGTTAGTTTGCGGCGCGAAGTCTTTTCAGATAACGAGGACAGCAATGGACGTCAGCCGCAGACAATTTTTTAAAATCTGCGCGGGCGGTATGGCCGGAACAACAGCCGCAATGCTGGGATTCGCTCCCAAAATGGCGCTGGCTCAGGCACGCAACTATAAACTGCTGCGTGCGAAAGAGATCCGTAACACCTGCACATACTGCTCCGTGGGTTGTGGGCTATTAATGTATAGCCTGGGTGATGGCGCGAAGAACGCCAAAGAAGCGATTTATCATATTGAAGGGGACCCGGATCATCCGGTAAGCCGCGGGGCACTTTGCCCGAAAGGGGCAGGACTGCTGGACTACGTTCACAGTAAAAATCGCCTGCGCTATCCGGAATACCGTGCACCGGGTTCCGATAAATGGCAGCGCATCTCCTGGGACGAGGCCTTCTCCCGTATTGCAAAACTGATGAAAGCGGACCGCGACGCCAACTTTATTGAAAAGAACGAGCAGGGCGTTACGGTTAACCGCTGGACCTCCACCGGGATGCTGTGCGCGTCTGCGGCAAGTAATGAAACCGGCATGCTGACGCAGAAGTTTGTGCGCTCCCTCGGCATGCTGGCGGTAGATAACCAGGCGCGCGTCTGACACGGACCAACGGTAGCAAGTCTTGCTCCAACATTTGGTCGCGGTGCGATGACCAACCACTGGGTTGATATCAAAAACGCTAACGTCGTGGTGGTGATGGGCGGTAACGCCGCTGAAGCCCATCCGGTGGGTTTCCGCTGGGCGATGGAAGCGAAAAATAACAACGATGCGACGCTCATCGTCGTCGATCCGCGCTTTACGCGTACGGCATCGGTGGCGGATATTTATGCGCCGATCCGCTCCGGTACGGACATTACGTTCCTTTCCGGCGTGCTGCTGTACCTGATTGAAAACAATAAAATCAACGCGGAATACGTTAAGCACTACACCAACGCCAGCCTGCTGGTGCGGGAAGATTTCGCCTTTGAAGATGGCCTGTTCAGCGGCTATGACGCGGAAAAGCGTCAGTACGATAAATCGTCCTGGAACTATCAGTTTGACGAAAACGGCTACGCTAAACGCGACGACACCCTGACCGATCCGCGCTGCGTGTGGAATTTGCTGAAGCAGCACGTTTCCCGCTACACGCCGGACGTTGTTGAGAACATCTGCGGAACGCCAAAAGCCGATTTCCTGAAGGTGTGTGAAGTGCTGGCTTCCACCAGCGCCGCTGACAGAACCACCACGTTCCTGTATGCGCTGGGCTGGACACAGCACACCGTTGGGGCGCAGAACATCCGCACCATGGCGATGATTCAGCTGCTGCTCGGCAACATGGGCATGGCCGGCGGCGGCGTGAACGCGCTGCGCGGACACTCTAACATTCAGGGCTTAACCGACCTCGGCCTGCTGTCGACCAGCCTTCCGGGCTACCTGACGCTGCCGTCCGAGAAGCAGAGCGACTGGCAAAGCTGGCTTGACGCCAACACGCCGAAAGCGACGCGTCCGGATCAGGTGAACTACTGGAGTAACTATCCGAAATTTGCCGTTAGCCTGATGAAATCGTTCTACGGCGACGCGGCGCAGAAGGAAAACGACTGGGGCTTTGAGTGGTTGCCGAAATGGGACCAGGCGTATGACGTCATCAAGTATTTCAACATGATGGATAAGGGCGACGTCACTGGTTATATCTGCCAGGGCTTTAACCCGGTTGCGTCATTCCCGGATAAAAACAAAGTCGTTCGCAGCCTGAGCAAGCTGAAGTACATGGTGGTTATCGATCCGCTGGTCACCGAAACGTCTACCTTCTGGCAGAACCACGGTGAATCGAACGATGTCGATCCGGCAGCGATCCAGACCGAGGTCTTCCGCCTGCCATCTACCTGCTTTGCGGAAGAAGATGGTTCTATTGCCAACTCTGGCCGCTGGCTTCAGTGGCACTGGAAAGGTCAGGATGCGCCGGGCGAAGCGCGTAATGACGGCGAAATTCTGGCCGGCATTTACCATCGTCTGCGCGAAATGTACCGCACCGAAGGTGGCAAAGGCGCCGAACCACTGCTGAAGATGAGCTGGAACTACAAGCAGCCGGATCGTCCCGAGTCCGAAGAGGTGGCTAAAGAGAACAACGGCGTGGCGCTGGCGGATCTCTACGATGCCAACGGCAACCTGGTGGCGAAGAAAGGCCAGCTGCTGAACAGCTTCGCGCTGCTGCGTGACGACGGTACTACCGCCTCTTCCTGCTGGATCTACACCGGCAGCTGGACGGAGCAGGGTAACCAGATGGCTAACCGCGATAACGCTGACCCGTCAGGCCTGGGCAATACCCTGGGCTGGGCCTGGGCGTGGCCGCTAAACCGTCGCGTATTGTACAACCGTGCATCCGCCGATGTGAACGGTAAGCCGTGGGATCCGAAACGCATGCTGATCGAGTGGAACGGCACGAAGTGGACGGGGAATGATATCCCGGACTTCAATACCGCCGCGCCGGGAAGCAACACCGGGCCGTTTATCATGCAGCCGGAAGGGCTGGGACGTCTGTTTGCTATCGACAAGCTGGCGGAAGGGCCGTTCCCGGAACACTACGAGCCAATGGAAACGCCGCTCGGCACTAACCCGCTGCACCCGAACGTTGTGTCCAGCCCGGTGGTGCGCATCTATGAAGACGACGTTCTGCGTTTAGGCAAAAAGGACAAGTTCCCGTATGTCGGAACGACCTACCGCCTGACCGAGCATTTCCACACCTGGACCAAGCACGCGCGGCTTAACGCTATCGCGCAGCCGGAGCAGTTTGTGGAGATCAGCGAAACGCTGGCGAAAGCGAAGGGCATTGCAAACGGCGATCGCGTGAAGGTGAGCAGCAAGCGCGGCTTTATTCGTGCGGTGGCGGTGGTGACCCGTCGTTTGCAGTCGCTGAACGTGCACGGCCAGCAGGTCGAGACGGTGGGTATTCCGCTGCACTGGGGCTTTGAAGGGGTGGCGCAGAAAGGCTATATCGCCAACACCCTGACGCCAAACGTCGGCGATTCCAACTCGCAAACGCCGGAGTACAAAGCGTTTCTGGTCAATATCGAGAAAGCGTAAGGAGCGATTAAATGGCGATGGAAACACAAGACATTATTAAACGCTCCGCGACCAACCCGATAACCCCCGCGCCGCGTGCGCGGGACTACAAGGCAGAAGTCGCCAAGCTGATTGATGTCTCCTCCTGCGTGGGCTGTAAAGCCTGCCAGGTGGCCTGTTCGGAGTGGAACGATATCCGCGACGAGGTAGGGCACTGCGTCGGGGTTTACGATAACCCGGCTGACCTGAGCGCCAAGTCCTGGACCGTGATGCGCTTTAGCGAAACTGACCAGAACGGCAAGCTGGAGTGGCTGATCCGCAAAGACGGCTGTATGCACTGTGAAGATCCCGGCTGCCTGAAGGCGTGCCCGTCTGCTGGCGCCATTATTCAGTACGCCAACGGCATCGTCGACTTCCAGCAGGATAACTGCATTGGCTGCGGCTACTGCATCGCGGGCTGTCCGTTTAATATCCCGCGCCTCAATAAAGAGGATAACCGGGTATACAAATGCACGCTGTGCGTCGATCGCGTCAGCGTTGGCCAGGAGCCTGCGTGCGTGAAGACCTGTCCGACAGGGGCGATCCACTTCGGCACCAAAAAAGAGATGCTGGAAGTGGCGCAGGAGCGGGTGGATAAGCTCAAAGCGCGGGGCTATGACAAGGCAGGCATTTATAACCCGCAGGGCGTGGGCGGAACGCACGTCATGTATGTTCTGCACCACAATGACCAGCCGGAGCTGTATCACAATCTGCCGAAAGATCCGGCAATCGATACCTCAATCAACCTCTGGAAAGGGGCGCTTAAACCGCTCTCTGCGGCGGGCTTTATCGCCACCTTTGCCGGGCTGATTTATCACTACATCGGTATCGGGCCGAATAAAGAGGTGGATGACGACGAGGAGGAGCATCATGAGTAAGTCTAAAATGATAGTGCGCACAAAGTTTGTCGATCGCGCCTGTCACTGGACGGTGGTGATCTGCTTCTTCCTGGTAGCGGTATCCGGCATTTCGTTCTTTTTCCCGACGTTACAGTGGCTTACGGAAACCTTCGGGACGCCGCAGATGGGGCGCATTCTGCATCCGTTCTTCGGCGTGCTGATTTTCGTGGTGCTGATGTTTATGTTCGTGCGTTTCGTTCATCACAACATCCCTGACAAGCAGGATATTCCCTGGATTAAAGGGATTGTAGAGGTGCTGAAAGGCAACGAGCATAAGGTCGCGAAGGTAGGCAAATACAACGCCGGGCAGAAGATGATGTTCTGGACCATCATGAGCATGATTTTTGTGCTGCTGGTGACCGGGGTGATTATCTGGCGACCGTATTTTGCGCACTATTTCCCGATTCAGGTGGTGCGCTACGCACTGCTGATCCACGCGACGTCAGCCATTATTTTGATCCATGCCATCCTGATCCATATGTATATGGCATTCTGGGTGAAAGGTTCAATTAAAGGCATGATTGAAGGGAAGGTGAGCCGCCGCTGGGCGCAGAAGCACCACCCGCGCTGGTACCGGGACGTTGAGCGTCTTGAAGCGCAAAAAGAGAGTTCAGAAGGGATGAAGTAAATGCCCTGCGCCGTCGGCTTTACCCGGCGGCGCTGCGCTTGCGCGGGCCTACTTCTCAATATCAAAACCGCTCTGCAATATACCGGAAGGGATATTTTGTTGGCTTCACTTTGCCGATTTTTCGTTTCGGTAAATCCACCTTGTCGACGTGAACGTCTTTATAAGGGATCTGCGAAAGCAGATGCGAAATAATATTCAGCCGCACCCTTTTTTTATCTTCTGAACGCGCCACGAACCACGGTGCCCAGGCGGTGTCGGTCGCTTTAAACATGGCGTCACGGGCGAGGGTATATTCATCCCACAGATTGAAAGATTTAATGTCCATTGGAGACAGCTTCCAGATCTTGCGACCGTCGTTAATGCGGTCGCGCAGGCGGCGCTCCTGCTCTTTTGGCGTGACCTCAAGCCAGTATTTCAGCAAAATGATCCCGGCATCGACCATCGCTTTTTCCATCACCGGCGTTCCATCAAGAAATTTTTCGGCCTGCTCTTCGGTACAGAAACCCATTACCTTTTCCACGCCTGCGCGGTTGTACCAGCTGCGGTCGAAAATCACGATTTCACCGGCAGAGGGCAGATGGGATACGTAACGCTGAAAATAGAGCTGACTTTTCTCTTTATCGGTAGGGGCCGGTAGCGCAACGACGCGGAAAACCCGAGGGCTGACGCGCTCGGTGATGGCTTTGATGGTGCCGCCTTTACCGGCGCCGTCCCGTCCTTCAAAAACAATACAGACCTTTAACCCTTTGGCGACCACCCATAGCTGGAGCTTAACCAGTTCAACATGGAGGCGGCGAAGTTCTTGCTCATACGCTTTGGTTTTGAGTGGCGCATTTTTAGCGACATCATCAACAATACGGGTTTTCTTCTTACTGACCATGGTGGGTCTCCCTTTGTGTGCGGTCGCGGAATCGAGGCCGTACTAAGAGTGTAATCGACCTGAATGAATGGATTAATGTGTCAGAAAGCTGATTTGAACTGGTTCACCATACAAGTTTATTCAATAATGCTCGCTGCATATTTTTCAACAGTGGTCGCGGTATGAAAAAAACAATTTTTTCGTTAGCCCTGGCAACCTTTGGCCTGGGGATGGCTGAATTTGGCATCATGGGCGTGCTGACAGAGCTGGCTCATGACACGGGCATTTCCATTCCCTCCGCCGGGAATATGATTTCGTTTTACGCGTTTGGCGTGGTGATCGGTGCGCCGATTGTGGCGCTGTTCTCCAGCAAAGTCTCGCTGAAAACCACGCTGCTGTTTCTGGTGGCGATGTGCGTCGTCGGTAATGCGCTCTTTACTTTCTCTGACTCGTACGTAGGGCTGGCAGCGGGGCGGTTGATCTCTGGTTTCCCGCATGGCGCGATTTTCGGTGTGGGGGCGATAATCCTGTCAAAAATTGCGCCGCCGGGAAAAGTAACGGTCGCTGTGGCCGGGATGATAGCCGGGATGACCGTTGCCAATTTGCTTGGCGTCCCGCTCGGGACGTGGCTGGGACATGAATTTAACTGGCGTTACACTTTCTTTTTAATTGCGGTGTTTGACGCCCTGGTGATCCTGTCTGTCCTGCTCTGGGTTCCCTCTGTCTATGACAAATCCACCACCCGCCTGGCAGAGCAATTCCACTTTCTGAAGAAGCCTGAACCGTGGCTGATATTTGCCGCAACGATGTTTGGTAACGCCGGGGTGTTTGCCTGGTTTAGCTTTGTGAAGCCATTTATGGTCAACGTGTCAGGCTTCTCCGAGGGCGTCATGACCGCGATCATGATGCTGATGGGGCTGGGCATGGTGCTGGGCAATCTGCTCAGCGGTAAGCTATCGGCGCGCTTTAGTCCATTACGTATTGCCGCCACCACCGACCTGGTGATTGTGGCTTCGCTGCTGTTACTGTTTGCGTTTGGCGAACTGAAAACGGCCTCGCTGGTGATGGGATTTGTCTGCTGCGCCGGGCTGTTTGCGCTCTCAGCGCCGCTGCAAATTCTGCTGCTACAAAATGCGAAGGGAGGCGAGATGTTGGGAGCCGCAGGCGGGCAAATGGCGTTCAATCTCGGCAGCGCGATTGGCGCCTGTTTTGGTGGAATGATGATTACCCTCGGCTTTAGCTGGAGTTATGTCACGCTGCCGGCAGCGATCTTATCCTTCTCCGCAATGACCTCACTGCTGCTGTATGGCCATCGGTGCGCTAAAAAGCGCCAGGCCAACGCGGGGGCATTGGCCTGATTTCACACGTTGCCCGCAGGTCGCGGCACGTAAGCGTGAACTACACAAATTTCGCCAGCGGGTCAGCGGCGGCAAATGCGACCGCTCTGTCTGCTGCTGGCGGGTAAATCAGTTCGTTGGTGATGGCCACTTTGATTTTCTTGGCCTCATCGCGCACGGATTTGACACGCTGTTCCCATCCCTCGGTATACACCGCGCCCCAGCCCCCCAGATCCAGACAGGTAACGTAATTCACCTGACGGTAAGGGTACGGCGCCAGATTTAGCAGGCTGGCGGCGGCGTTATGTCCGGCGAATTTTCCCAGCTGGATCGCGTGCTGGCAGGTCATGAGCGCCGTG
Source organism: Enterobacter genomosp. S (assembly GCF_001631805.1). Taxonomy (NCBI): domain Bacteria; kingdom Pseudomonadati; phylum Pseudomonadota; class Gammaproteobacteria; order Enterobacterales; family Enterobacteriaceae; genus Enterobacter; species Enterobacter genomosp. S. The sequence goes on from NZ_LVVA01000020.1 coordinate 20,590, forward strand.
TTGCCCACGTCGTCCGTTTTTGCGTGCGCCATATCACCCGTCGCGTAAACTTCCGGATGCGCAGGCACCTGCAACGTGTCGGTGACTTTCAGACGTCCCTGCGAGTCGCGTTCCCCGGTAACGTGCTGGCTGAGGGGGTTCGCTTCGACACCTGCCGTCCACACCACGGTAGCGCTGGCAATGCGCTCTCCGTTTTTGAGCGTCACGCCGCAGGCATCAATGGCTTCAATTTCACTGTTTAAACGCCATTCAACCCCCAGCGCGTTGCTGGCTTCTTCAATTGTGTTACGCAGCGCCTCGCTGTAACGTCCTCCAAGGGTTGCGCCTCGCTCAACTACGATTAAATTAGTCTTCGTATCGGCGCCGAAACGAGTGCGGAGTCGGGCTGGGAGTTCCGTTGCCAGCTCAATCCCGGTAAAACCGCCGCCGCACACTACCACGGTATTACGCTCAGGGGAGGAAGGGCGTGTAGCCAGGGCGTCCAGGTGTTGCTCGAGCAGCCTGGCGGATTCAAGCTGGTCGATATCAAAGGCGTATTCCGCCAGACCGGCAATCGGGGGACGCTTAGTCTGGCTACCGGTTGCGAGGATCAGGCGTTCGTAGGTGATTTCAGCTGTGGCGCCGTTTGAATCGCGATAAAAAACGGTTTTTGACGTTGTATCAATGCGTTGTGCTTCACCCGAAATAAACGCAATATCCAGCTCAGCAAACAGATCGGTCAGCGGCGCGACCATCGTTGACACATTTTCCTCATAAAAGCGGGGGCGAACGCGCAGTTCCGGGACGGGGGCCAGCACGGCAATGTTAAGGCTGTTGTTACCCTCCAGAGCAGAAAGACGCGCGGCGCTGACCGCAGCCCACATGCCGGAAAACCCACTACCTACAATTAAAATCTGCTTTTTCATACTCGATCCTTTTGATCGTCAGGCCGTATGTCTGACATAACTGCCACTATACTTGTCGGAGTTAACTGCGACAACTTTTTTCTGAGTTAAAAATCGTTATAATGCAGCGAACAATAACCCGGAGTAAGCCATGGCGTTTTACAGTTCTGGTGTGGAATACGGCATTCACAGCCTGATGTGTATGGTGGATGCTAAAGGTAATGAGCGTGAGATGAGCGTCCGGGAGATGGCGGCCTTGCAGGGCGTGCCGTACGACTATCTTGGAAAGATCTTCACCCGATTGTCTCGTGCGGGGCTGGTTATCAGCACCGAAGGCAAAGGGGGCGGGTTCCGGCTGGCGCGTCCGGCAGAGTTGATTACCGTGCTGGACGTGGCGCATGCCATCGACGGCGAGAAAAATATGTTTGAGTGTCGGGAAGTGCGACAACGCCTGGCGGTGTTTGATGAAACGCCACCTGCCTGGGTGTGCGACGGCCCGTGCGGGGTGCGGTCAGTTATGGACAGCGCGCAGCAGCGGATGGAAGAGGAGTTAGGGCGCCATACTATCCTCGACCTGGCGCGTAAAATGTACCGAAAAGCGCCGGACACGTTCCAGATTGAAGTTCAGGAATGGATTTCCGATCGGCGTTCGTCCACGTGAAAGGCCGGGCAGGGCAAAGCCGCCACCCGGCAACTGCCGTTTAAGAACGTAAATCAATCACCATACGGCCACGGATCTGGCCCTGTTCCATCTCTTTGAAGATGGCGTTGATATCTTCCAGCGGGCGCATCGTGACTTTCGGAACCACCTTACCTTCCGCGGCAAACTGGAAGGCTTCGAGCAGATCCTGACGGGTACCCACCAGGGAGCCCACCACCTGAATACCATCCAGCACCAGACGAGGAATATCCAGGCTCATCGCTTCCGGCGGCAGGCCAACGGCCACCACGCGCCCACCGGCGCGAACCGCGTCAACGGCAGAGTTGAAGGCCGCTTTCGCTACCGCCGTCACCACCGCCGCATGGGCGCCGCCGGTTTTCTCCTGAATGACTTTTGCCGCATCTTCATTGCGGGAGTTCACGGTTAAGTCTGCGCCCATGCTGGCAGCCAGTTTAAGCTGCTCATCGTTCACATCAATGGCGATGACTTTTGCATTAAAGACGTTTTTCGCGTATTGCAGGGCGAGGTTACCCAATCCGCCCAGACCGTAGATCGCAATCCACTGACCCGGTTTGATCTCGGACACTTTCACCGCTTTGTAGGTGGTGACCCCGGCGCAGGTGATGCTGCTGGCCGCAGCTGAGTCCAGCCCCTCCGGGACCTTAACCGCGTAATCCGCGGTTACGATGCACTCTTCCGCCATGCCGCCGTCAACAGAGTAACCCGCGTTTTTCACGTCGCGACACAGGGTTTCGTTGCCGGTATTACAATATTCACAGTGGCCACAGCCTTCGAAGAACCACGCCACGCTCGCACGATCGCCTACTTTTAGCGAGGTGACGCCCGGCCCAATTTCTTTGACGATACCAATCCCTTCGTGGCCGAGGATCACCCCGGTCTTGTCGCCAAAATCGCCATTTTTAACGTGGAGATCGGTATGGCAAACGCCACAGCACTCCATCTTCAGCAGCGCTTCACCATGCTTGAGCGCGCGTAAGGTTTTTTCTGTAACGTTAACCTGATGATCCTGAGTGACAACAGCAGCCTTCATGTGTTTCTCCTTTTCATGATGAGTCTCTGCATTGCAGGTGTAATACCCATTAAGGATTAATACTTTGGCGCAGTAATGCAAGGTAGCCGCAACATAATGTCATCATTTAGTGCAGTTTCGGATTAAGAATACGGCGATCCTCTAATAATCAGTAGGGGAAAACACTGACATCAAAAAAAGACCCGGCGTAGCGATCGCCGGGTACAGACTTACAGTTGGGCTTCTATCACCTCAATCTCTTTTCGCCATTGCGCCTGCAACTGCGGTTTTTGATGTTTGGGCTTGCGCGCCAAATCCTCTTCCAGCAGCGTTTCCAGCGCGACCAGGCGTTCGAGTAAATCATCAGACGCAGCAGGTGGCGCGTTTAGCGCTGATATCGACGGCTCGGGGACAACCGGACCGGTCCCCTCGCGCAGACGATCGAACACCGCCTCCGCATCATGCCATTCGCTCAGCCTGCCGTCCTCAATAAGCCAGAAACGGTTACAGCTCTTGCCGATCAGTTGACGGTCATGGCTTACCAGCAGCACGCAGCCTTCAAACTGTTGCAGGGTAACAGCCAGCGCGTCTTTGCCTTCCATGTCCAGATGATTTGTCGGTTCATCCAGCATCAGCAGGCTATAGCGGGCAAGCGTCAGGCCGACGAACAGCAGGCGCGAACGTTCCCCACCGCTCAGCGTACTGACTTTTTGCCCGTGCCGCGCCCACGGGAAGCCGGCACTGATGAGCGCCATTTTACGGGTCTGCGGATCTGGCGCGAAACGTTCCAGCGCATCCAGCAACGCCGCATCGTCCGGCAGCTGGTGCAGCGTCTGGTCGTAGTAGCCGACCGAGACGCGCGGATGACGCTTAAGCCTGTCGTCTAAAATCTCGTCGCGAAAATGACGCCAGATAAGCTTCATCAGCGATGATTTACCGCAGCCGTTACGCCCCACAATCGCCACGCGATCCCCACTTTTCAGCCGCGCGCTGTCGAGGGTAAACAGCGCTGGCAGACCCGGCTCCGGAGGCACGCCGAGGTCGGTTATTTCCAGCAGGCGATCGGCCCGCAGCGCGTCCCCGCGCAGGGTTAAGGTCCACGGACTTCCCGCCGTCAGTTCCGTCTGGTTTTCTTTCAGCCGTTCGACCTGTTTTTCCATCTGCTTAGCCTTACGGGAGAGATCTTCGTTGTCGTAGACCTTGCCCCAGGTGGCGAGGCGTCTGGCGCTGGCCGTAACGCGGTCGATCTCTTTTTGCTCTGCCTTATGGCGCTGCGCATCGCTTTCGTCTTTCGCCTCCAGTGCCTGACGGGCGGCAGTGCAGGGAAGGGCGAAGTAGTGCAGTGTTTTATCGCGCAGGATCCAGCTGCCGTTGGTTACCGCGTCCAGCAGCTGCCTGTCGTGAGAGACCAGCACAAAGCTGCCGGACCAGCGCTGTAAAAACTGCTCCAGCCACAGCAGGGTCGGCAGGTCGAGGTGGTTGCTCGGTTCGTCCAGTAACAGCAGATCCGGATCGTTTATCAGCGCTCTCGCCAGCAATAAACGCGTATGCTGACCGCCGCTCAGCGTGGCGGATTGCAGCGCCGTTTCCTGCGCCGTAAAGCCCATTCCGGCCAGCAGCGTCTCGGCCTTCCAGCGCAGACTGTCGCGTTCACCGCTCGGCAGATGCGCCAGCACTGCATCCAGCATGGTCAGGGGATAAAGGGTTTCCGGCAGATGTTGTTCCACGCGCGCCAGCAGGCAATGTCCCGCCAGTGAAACGGTTCCGGCAGCAGGGGACTGCGTCCCGTCGAGGATTTTCAGCAGCGTACTTTTTCCGCAGCCATTATCACCCAGCAGGCCAATGCGGTCGCCTTTTTTCAACGTAAAGGAGAGAGAGTCGAAGAGCGTGCCAAACGCGGTATCAACACGTAATGAATGTGCAGTGAGTAGAGTGCTCATTGTTGCTTACCCAGGAGTTACAGGCATGTTTATGCCTCGTCAAACATCGCTGACGATAACTCAGTAAGCCCGAGAGAAGGGATTTCAGGGGTTGGTGTCTTCGCTCAAGCGGAAGTTATCGCAGCACGATACCGATAACGCTTGAGCTGGTGCGATCACCAAATGTATGTGAAACATTGAAAATTTCACAGTACAGCATAATTGGCCTCCTTATATATTCAGTGGGTTGATGGATGAAGGGAGTGTAGCGGGGGAATGTGGGTTTGGCTAGCGGGAAGTGCCGTATATTCCCTTCACCCTGACCCTCCCCCCTTAAGGGAGAGAGCTGGGGTAAGGGGCAATGTTTAAATCGAAGTACGACGATAGCTACGGTATTCCGGCATCCAGAAATTATCGTCAATTGCCTGCTGCAACGCATCGGCAGAGGTTTTCACCGCTACGCCTTGCTGCTGCGCCATTTTGCCCACCGCGAAGGCAATGGCACGGGAAACCTTATGAATGTCCTTCAGTTCCGGCAGTACCAGTCCTTCACCATTGTTCACCAGCGGAGAGTGACCCGCCAGCGTTTCGCTCGCGGACATCAGCATTTCGTCGGTGATGCGTGATGCGCCGGAGGCGATGACACCCAGGCCAATACCCGGGAAGATGTAGGAGTTGTTGCACTGCGCGATGGGGTAAAGTTTGTCCTTCCACACCACCGGATCGAACGGGCTACCGGTCGCGACCAGGGCATTGCCTTCGGTCCAGGCGATGATGTCCTGCGGCGTCGCTTCCACGCGTGAGGTCGGGTTTGACAGCGGCATCACGATAGGACGTTCGCAGTGCTTGTGCATTTCGCGAATGATCTCTTCCGTAAAGAGGCCAGTCTGCCCGGACACGCCAATCAAAATGTCCGGCTTGACGTTGCGCACCACGTCCAGAAGCGAGAGCACTTCGTTGTCGGTATCCCAGTTTTTCAGATTCTCGCGCTTCTGCACCAGTTTGGTCTGGAACGGAAGCAGGTTTGGCATGCCGTCGGTCAGCAGGCCAAAGCGGTCCACCATAAAGACGCGGGAGCGGGCCAGCTCTTCGCTCAGGCCTTCACGCTGGGTCTGGGCGATAATTTGCTCGGCGATGCCGCAGCCCGCAGAGCCCGCGCCCAGGAAGACAATTTTCTGATAGCTGAGCTGGCTTCCCGCCGCACGGCTCGCGGCAATCAGCGTACCGACGGTCACGGCCGCGGTGCCTTGAATGTCGTCGTTGAACGAGCAGATCTCATCGCGATAACGGTTAAGCAGCGGCATGGCGTTTTTCTGCGCGAAGTCTTCGAACTGCAACAGAACGTCCGGCCAGCGGTGCTTCACGGCCTGAATGAAATCATCAACAAACTGATAGTACTCGTCGTCGGTAATGCGCGGGTGACGCCAGCCCATGTACAGCGGATCGTTCAGCAGCTGCTGGTTGTTGGTCCCCACGTCCAGCACCACCGGCAGGGTATAGGCCGGGCTGATCCCGCCGCAGGCGGTATAGAGAGAAAGCTTACCGATGGGAATACCCATCCCGCCAATGCCCTGGTCGCCAAGGCCAAGAATACGTTCGCCATCGGTTACCACGATCACTTTGATGTTGTGGTTCGGCACGTTTTGCAGAATGTCGTCCATGTTGTGACGGTTCTGATAGGAGATGAACACGCCGCGGGAACGGCGATAGATCTCGGAGAAGCGTTCGCACGCCGCGCCGACCGTTGGGGTGTAAATCACCGGCATCATCTCTTCGAGATGGTTCTGCACGAGGCGGTAGAAAAGGGTTTCGTTGGTATCCTGGATATTACGCAGGTAGATATGTTTGTCGATTTCGGTTTTAAAGCCCTGATACTGGATCCAGGCACGTTCTGCCTGTTCTTCAATGGTTTCAACCACTTCAGGCAGCAGGCCCAATAGGTTAAAGCTGCTGCGCTCTTCCATGCTAAAGGCGCTGCCTTTGTTCAGAAGAGGGAACTCCAGTAAAACCGGACCGGCGTAAGGGATATAAAGGGAACGATGTTTTTTCAGTTTGTTGTCCATGTCACTCACTCTTTTTAAGAAGATCCGTCCCTGACACTGCTGTTTGTCATCTTTCTGGCCTGTGCTACGGGGTGCGGTCGGTAGGTATTATAAAGGAGCTGAATATTAATTACCGCAACACATAAACAAAAACACCATCGGGATTACCGATGGTGTTGTGAATATCGTGCCGGAACTTACTTGCCGGAAGGGCGTTTTCTGCCGGTAGCGTGGGTAACCTGCGTTTCGCTACCCTCCTCAATAACCACTTTACGCTTGTTAGAGAGCTTGTAGTTCAGTCCCAGAATGTGGCGTGCCTGACGGTTCGATTTCATATTAACTCCTCAATCCTGTTGATAGTTTTAAGGACAAGCTTGCTTACGCAAACGAAATGTAACCCCTTAGGTTGCAGATCCAGCTTAGCAGGTTTTTATAAAGGTGCGTTGCGCCCGCTAACCACATAGTTGATGGTTTGCTGGTAGATGTCACTGAGGATGTCATTGTCCGTGGCTTCCACCCACTTGGTCAGTTCCATCAAAATGTCATCTTCAGTAACAACACCGTGCTCGGCGTGGAGACCTTGTGCGATCGCGTTAACAAGTTCCGGTTGTGCTGCTGTGGTATGTGCCGGGTAATAAGTAAACATGCTGCCTCCGTGTCGTTGTCTGTTTAATGTTACGGCGTGCAAAATCGTAATTCACATTCAGAGTGACAAATATTTTCGTCGTTGTGGCTCAGATTCGTCCTGGAAATAAAAATATCACATGCCGTAGCACAGAAATAAATTTTAGGGCTTCCAGCGGCGTAAATTCGTCGTTTTTTCATAAGGCATGGGGGACGGCCAGGTGATCAATTCTACAACGCTGCCCCAGGGGGTTTGACCATAGCAGAAAGCATTGCCTTCACCTTGCTCATCCGGAAAGCTAAGCGGCTTCGGCGCGGTAAACATATCGCCGCCTGCGGCGGTGAAAGCCGCGATAGCACTTTCAAAATCATCAACATAAACAGCAAAATGCTGAAGGCCAAAATCGCTGGGGCGGGCGGGCATACCCTGCTCAGGTCCGTGCATTTCGAAGAGTTCAATGCCGGGGCCGTGAGGCATGGCGAGCATGCGGATGGCGTGAATTTTAGTGCCGGGAAATAATTTTAAGGTGTGTTGCTGAGCGGACTGGTCAATATTATCGGTTTCAGCATCTACTGAATGATATAAAACCTTCGCGCCGAAAGCGCGTTCAAAAAATAGGGTGGCTTTTTCAATGTCGGGCACCGTAATACCGATATGGTCGATGCCCCTTACTGGCGATTGCATATAAAACTCCTGCTATAAAAAATTTAAATATAGCAGGAGATAATCAGGTTATTACCACTTCATTTCGCCGGTATTCACCTTGGCGCTCAGTTCCAGAGAGCTTTCTTCCGCAAGGTTCGGCCACTGTTTTTTCATCGCGTTGATGACGCCGGTTGATTCTTTATGCGTTGTGAGGGCCAGTTCAAAACGCTGTAGATAGTCGCGGGTAAAGTCAATCGCGCCGGTTCCTGCGGGCGGTGTCCCCAGGTAGTGGCCCGGAATCACGCGATCGGGCTTACGGGCGGCCATATTATCCAGGGTCTGCTGCCACTGTTTGCGGCTTTCTGGCGTCTGAGTATCCGCCGTCCAGACGTGAATGCCCCACGAGACGCCCGTGCCGCCGAGGATGGTTTTCGCGGAAGGGATCCAGACGTACGCCGCATAACTTTCAGGCTCTTCAATGCTCACTCTCTCACCGTCAATCATAAAGGTGGTTGAGGCAAGCACCTGCGGTACGTAAAGCTTCGTGGGCGCGCCGTCTTTCATCTGCGGCCCCCAGAAGGCGAGCTTAGCATCTTTAGTGGCGTTGATATGGTCCACCACCTGCTGCGTAGCGACAACCTTGGCGTTCGGGAAGGCTTTCACCAGCGGTTGCAGACCGAAATAGAAATCCGGATCGCCGGAGGTGATCACAATTTTGTTCAGCGTTTTACCGCTGTGGCGAATTTTTTCCACCAGCGCTTCGCCATCCTTCACGCTGAACTGCGCGTCAAACAGCACTGCCTCTTTCGGCCCAGAAACCAGGGTGGATGAGACGGCAAAAATCCCTTTTTCTTGCGGGTTGTACGTATCAATGGTTAACGGCGCGGCAAACGCGGCCGGAGTAACAAGGGTGGTCAGCAAAGCAAGGCGGGCGATGGTCATGGTCAACTCTCTGTTCATCAGGAAAGTCTCTATTGTACGGATCTCTGCATTTGCCAGAATTCCTGAAACAGGAGATGCTTAGTTTCATAAACCGAGCAAATGGAGGTCAGAATGGATCGCGTAATTGCCGCTCAGGTGTACAACCGCATCTGTGAGTTGGGGAGTTTAAGCGCGGCGGCGCGGGCGCTGGGGATCTCTCGCCCTATGGTGAGCCGTTATCTGGAGCAGATGGAGAAGTGGGCCGGTGCGCGGCTGGTGAACCGTTCCACCCGCAAGCTGACGCTGACGGCGGCGGGAGAGAAAGTGCTGCAAAAGACCCGTACGCTGTCGCAAATTTCTCAGGAAATCGAAGATCAGTCCGTGAAGGATTTGCCCTCAGGCACCCTGCGCGTCGCCTGCGCGCATTTTACCGCGACCCAGCTGATTGCTCCGGTGCTACCGGATCTGTTGCAGCGTTACCCTCAGCTGCGCATCGAACTGGATGTCAATAACCATCCCGTGAGCCTGGTGGGAGAGCGAATTGACGTGGCGATCCGCATCACCGATAGCCCAGAGCCCGGCATGATCGCCCGCAGGCTGGGAGAGTGCAGGTCCGTGCTTTGCGCCTCGCCGCAGTATCTTACCAGCCGGGGCGTTCCTGAACAGCTTGAAGATTTAGCCCAGCACAACTGCCTGCATTACAGCTTCTTCGCGGGGCAATCGTGGCGTTTTTTGACGCCCGAAGGCGAAGCGATCGCAACGGCGGTGAGCGGCAATCTGAGCGCCAGTATCTCGTCTCTGCTGATGGAGGCAGCGATAAACCACTGCGGCATTGCCATGCTGCCCGAACGCGAGGCCAGCACGGCGCTCAAAGAGGGCAGCCTGGTGCCGGTGCTTAACGCCTTTACGCCAAAACCGATCGGCATTTTTGGCATTTATCAGTCGCGTGACTATCAGCCTGCGGCGCAGCGCGTGTTTCTCGACGCGCTGGCAAACCACCTGGCTGCGCCTTCGGACTAGTCTGTGTTCTCTGCAAAATGGGGGAGGCGTCCTATACTTAACCCTTTGTAAGCCAAAAGGAGAGCAACAATGACGATTCATAAGCACGGTTCAGCACACTGGTCAGGCGACATTAAGCGCGGCAAAGGGACAGTATCAACCGAAAGCGGCGTCCTTAACCAGCAACCTTACGGCTTTAACACCCGCTTTGAGGGCGAGAAGGGAACCAACCCGGAAGAGCTGATTGGCGCAGCGCACGCAGCCTGTTTCTCCATGGCCCTGTCGCTGATGCTGGGTGAAGCGGGCTACACCGCTGACTCCATCGATACTACGGCGGATGTCTCGCTGGATAAAACCGACGGAGGTTTTGCTATCAGCAAGGTCACTCTGCAAAGCAAGGTGACGGTACCGGGTATCGATCCGCAGCAGTTCGACGGCATTATTCAGAAAGCGAAGGCGGGCTGCCCGGTCTCGCAGCTGCTGAAAGCGGAAATTACGCTGGACTATAAGCTGAACTGATTTCAGGCCGGGCAGATGCCCGGCTTATTTTTTAAAGGTTACGCCAGCAGCGCACGCTTCGGCTCCCGGAAGAGGATTGAAGTTGTTGCGGCTGTTCGCATCCCTGCGTCGCCAGCGGGCATCGGTCTCGGAAATAACATCCCACCGGCAGGTGCCGGTTGCCGGGCAGGTCGGTTTTTCGCAGCGCCAGCGCGTCATCCAGCGGCTCGCCGGTGCGGGGAACGGAGTCAAGCAGCAGCTGCGTATACGGATGGCGCGGCTGGCCCAGCACCTGTTCCGCCTTGCCCAGCTCTACAATCTGCCCCAGATACATCACCGCCACGCGATCGCTCATATGCCGGACCACCGAGACATTGTGCGAGATCAGCACGTAGGTGAGATTTCGCTGCTGTTGCAGGGCAACCAGCAAATTGAGGATCTGCGCCTGGACGGAAATATCCAGCGCGCTGGTAGGTTCATCCAGCACGATGATGTCCGGATCGGAGGAGAGCGCCCGGGCAATAGCGATTCGCTGACGCTGTCCGCCCGAAAACGCATGCGGCAGACGGTCAAGGTATTCAGCACGAATGCCCACCTGCTGGGCCAGGGCTTCGGCCAGCTCACGACGCTCCCGCTCGCTGCGGCGTTGCTGTATCCACACCGGCTCAGTGATGATGCGCCAGACGGGTAAACGCGGATCGAGGGATGAGAGCGGATCCTGAAATACCATCTGCATACCGCCCGCCGCGTTCGCGCGCTGACAGGCGCCGGTGCTCGGTTTAAGCATGCCCATCAGCAGCTGCGCCAGCGTACTCTTTCCACAGCCGGATTCCCCCACAATGCCCAGCGTTTCGCCGCGACAGATCTGGAGATCCATGCCGTTCAGAGCGTGCACCTGTTCCGTCACGCGCCCCAGCCAGTTTTTGCGCGCGGGAAAATTCACGTGCACGTCGTCCAGTTCCAGTAATACCTCAGACATGGCGTGTCTCCTGTTGTGGATACCAGCAGGCTGCCTGCTGGCCTTCTGCGCCCGTGGAGTGTAAGCGCGGCGTTTCACCGCATTTCGCACCGGCCGCAAAACAGCGCTCGCGAAAGGCACATCCGCGCGGCAGGTGGCTGAGATTAGGCACCGTGCCGGGAATGGCCGGGAGGATCTCACGCGGTTCGCCATTTTCCGGCGCGCACCGCAGCAGGCCAATCGAATAGGGGTGCACAGGATGGTGAATCAAGGCCTGCGTGCTGCCGCTTTCGATCACGCTGCCCGCGTACATGACGTACATCCGGTCACAAAGCTGCGACACTACCGCCATATCGTGACTGATAAACAGCACCGACGTTCCGCTGGCGCGCGCTTTATGTTTTAACAGCCGCAGCACCTGGAGCTGGACGGTCACATCCAGCGCGGTGGTGGGTTCATCGGCAATGATCAGCTCCGGCTCGCAGGAGAAGGCAAGGGCGATCATCACTCGCTGGCGCATGCCGCCGGAAAGCTCAAACGGATAGCGATCCATCACCTGCGCCGCGTCCGGAATTTGCATCTCGCCCAGCAGGGAGATCGCCTTCTGCTGCGCATCGCGCCGTGAAAGCGGCTGATGCTGGCGGATCACCTCCACCATCTGCCTGCCGATCCGCCGCGTGGGGTTGAGCGCCGTCATCGGCTCCTGAAAAATCATCGCCACCTTTGCGCCGCGCCACTGGCGAAGCTGTTTTTCTGACGCGTTCAGCACATCTTCCCCGAGCAGCGTGACCCGCCCGTGGTGAACATGGTAACTGCCTTCCGGCAGCAGGCGCATCGCCAGCATCGCGGTGACCGATTTTCCCGAGCCGGATTCGCCCACGACGCCAACAATTTCACCCCGGCCAATCTCCAGCGAGACGTGGTTGAGCGCATGTACATCGCCGCGAAAAATGGGGAAGCTCAGGTGTAAATCTTCAATCGATAATACGGAATCACTCATGACTGCTTCCCTCCTGATTTGGGATCCAGCAGGTCGCGAAGACCATCGCCAAACAGATTAAACCCGACTGCCGTAATCAAAATGGCCGCCCCGGGAAACGCGCAGTACCACCACTGGTCAAGCACGTAGTTACGTCCCACGGCCACCATCGCGCCCCATTCGGCGGTGGGCTGCTGCGCGCCTAACCCAATAAAGCCCAGCGTGGCAGCCATCAGAATAGCGCTGCCGATATCCAGCGACGCCTGAACGATCAGCGGCGGCAGGGCGTTACGCAGGATATGCCAGCGAATCAGGTGCCAGCGCGATGCGCCAAAGGTGCGGGCGGCCTGCACGTAGGTAAACTGGCGCACGACCAGCGTCTGACCACGGGCCAGCCGTACGTAAAACGGAATACGGACAATCGCAATCGCCAGCATCGCGTTAAACAGGCTTGGGCCGAGCGCGGCGGCCAGCGCCATGGTTAGCACCAGCGAGGGGATAGAAAGCATAATGTCCATGATGCGCATGATGATGGCGTCGCCGCGCCCACCGAGTACGCCGGACAAGCAGCCGAGCAGCGAGCCGATGCCGCCCGCAATCACCACCACCGCCAGCCCCGCCGTGATGGACTGCTGGCTGCCCACCAGCACCCGGCTGAACAGATCCCGGCCCACCTCATCGGTGCCAAACCAGTGCTGGAGTGACGGTGCCTGCAAACGTGCGGTGAGATCCAGCGCGTTCGGATCGTGCGGCACTATCCACGGCGAAACCACCATCATCAGCAGCATCAGGATCATAATGACTCCGCCGATCAGCGTGAGCGGGCTTTTGCGTAGCATCCATAACAGCTTCGCCCAGTGGATGCGCTGTTTAGCGGTGCTAACGGGGACAGGCGTTTCCTGAGTTAACATCATTCGGCACCTCCGCGCCCGATTCGCGGGTCGATCCACAGATACAGCAGATCTACCACCAGATTGACGAAGACGTAGGCCAGCGACACCACGACCGCAAAGCCCATGACGGCAGGGAAGTCCAGCGCCTGAATGGAGGTCACGACCCAGGCGCCCATTCCCGGCCAGGCAAACACGGTTTCGGTGAGGACGGCCCCGTACAGCAGATCGCCCAGCGCCAGCCCGAGCACGGTAATGGAGGGGATCATGGCGTTGGGTAAGGCATAGCGCAGCACGATGTACCAGCCCGGCAAACCGCTCGCGCGGGCGGTACGAATATAATCCTCGCTCAGCTGCTCCAGCATGGCGGAGCGCACCTGACGCGCCACAATCCCCAGATGCACAAAGGCCAGGGTCAGGGACGGCAAAATCAGGTGCTGAAGCGCGTTGAAAAATACTTCACCGTTGCCTTCCAGCAGGGCGTCCAGCAGATAAAAGCCAGTCACGTGGGCAGGGGGATCGAGCCAGTCGTCCAGCCTGCCGCCTCCGGGCAGAATTTGCAGCTGCCCGTAGAACAGCACAATAACCCCCAGGCCCAGCCAGAAGGCAGGGGTCGAAATGCCCGTCATCGCCATCAGCCGCACCAGGTGATCCAGCCAGCGGTTACGGTACACCGCCGATAAAATTCCCAGCGGTACGCCAATTACCAGCGCCAGCAGCAAGGAGCAGAAGGCCAGCTCCAGCGTGGCGGGGAAAAAGGCTTTCAAATCTTCCGCAACGGGACGACCGGTGCGAATGGAGGTGCCCAAATCACCGTGCGCCAGCGCCTCAACATAGCGACCAAACTGAATATAAAGCGGCTGGTCCAGACCCAGCTGCTGGCGGATGCCCTGCACAATGTCATCGCTCGCGCGGTCACCGGCCAGCAGGCGGGCCGGATCGCCGGGGATCAGGTGTGAAATAATAAAGGTAATAATACAGACACCGGCCACGACCAGGATTAACCCCCAGCAGCGCTGGCGCACGATGCTCCAGAACGTCATACACTTTCCCCCGGCATGGACCGTTACTTACTCATGGTGGCGATGTTAAAGACCTGCTCCAGCATCGGATTAAAGGTGAAGCCTTTGACCTCTTTGTTCATCGCCAGCTGGTAGTTCTTCTGGAACAGATAAACGTAAGCCGCCTCGTCAATCACCACTTTCTGCGCCTGCTGATAGTCTTTGGTGCGTTCCGCCTGATCGGTTGTTTTCAGTGCCGCCTGCAACAGCGCATCGACCTCTTTGTTCTCATAGAATGAGCGGTTGCCCGGCAGCCCTTTTTTGTCCGATTCGAACCAGTAGTTCATGAACATGTACGGATCGGCGAAGTCCGGGCTCCAGTTACCTATCGCGATGTCATAATCACCTTTGCCGACGCGGTCACGCATGGTGGCGTTTGCCAGTTTCTCCAGCTTAACGTTAATCCCGAGCTTGCTCAGGCTCGCCTGAGTGGAGAGGGCGATAGGCTCCCAGTTCGGGTCGTTATCGGAGTAGAGGAACGTCAGGCTGGCGGGTTTATCGTTGACTTTTTCCAGCGCCGCTTTGGCTTTGGCCTCGTCAAAGCTGTACTGCATGGCGTTCGCATCGAAGCCCCACATGCCCTCCGGGATCGGGCCGCGCATCTGCTTGCCGTTCCCGCTGAGAATGCCTTTCACCATCCCCTGATAATCGGTCGCCCAGGAGACCGCGCGGCGCAAATCCACCTGATTCATCGGGGCTTTACTGTTGTTCAGATAGAGATAGGTCACCCGCAGGGAGGGGTATTCCGCCACGGCCACTTTGCCTTCCTGCTTCAGGGCGGCAAGCTGATCCACCGGCAGGGCGTCGGCGATATCCAGATCGCCACGGGAAAGTTGCAAGCGACGCGAGGCGCTTTCACCGATAATCTTCACCGAGACGCGCTTAAAGTGCGGCTTTTCGCCCGGCCAGTGCGGGTTGGGCACCATTATCAGCTGCTGACCTTTGCGCCAGCTTTTCAGCATAAATGGCCCGGAACCCGCGGTGTTTTGCGCCAGGAAACCCCGCGCATCGTCGGCGGCATTGGCCTTCAGCACCGCCGGGTTGACGATCGACGCGCCGTCATTCGCCAGCGTGTAAAGGAATGGGGCAAACGGCTGGCTAAGGGTGAATTTCACCGTATGTTCATCCACCGCGTCCACCTTCAAATCTTTCGGGAACGCTTCGGATGGCCCCTGGTTAATTTTCAGCAGGCGTTCAAACGACAGCTTGACCGCTTCGGCGGTCACCGGCGTGCCGTCGGAGAATTTTGCATTGTCCGCCAGGGTAAACGTCCATTCTTTCTGATCGTCTGACGCCTTCCAGCCCGTCGACAGATCGCCTTCCACCTCCGTGGTGCCAGGCTTGTATTTCACCAGACGCTGGTACGAGGGGTAGGTCACCGTCCAGTCGTTATTATCGATAGTCACCGCCGGATCCAGCGTTTGCGGATCGGCAGCTTTACCAATTACCAGCATATCTTTTGGCACTGCCGCCAGCGCGAGCGGAGCGCTGAGGGCGAGCGTAGCGGCAATCAGGGTAGTAAGCAGCGTTGTTTTCATGGCCGGGCTCCAGAATTACAGTGAGGGTGTAGTCGAATAACAGGCGAACTGGTCGTCCAGCAGCGGGTAGCTTGCGGCGTTCGGCAGCTCGAAATGCCACCATTCGCTGCTGATGCCGACAAAACCGCCGCCGAACATCACGGCGTTCAACAGCAGACGATTACGCTGTGCCGCGGGCGGAACGGAAGGGTGCCAGGCATGAGAGCGGTCGTGCATTTCGTCAAACGCAGCGCCCATATCCAGCACGTTGTCGTGTTCATCCATCAGCGTGACGTCAATGGCGGTGCCCCGGCTGTGGTTGGAGCCAATCGCGACGTCCACCACGTATTGCGGATTGGGGCAGGCGTCCCAGAGTTGCGCCTGCGCCTGCTGTGGACGATAGGCGTCGTAGACCACCAGTTTCAGACCGGCCAGCGCGGCGATGCCGATCGCTTTTGCCAGTGCGGTGGCGGCGTCCGTATGCAGCAGACACGCGGCGTGCTGGTAGATTGGGCGGCCTGTAATGTTATCGGCAGTGGCGTATTTAAGATCGATATGCAGCGTGGGAAAGGTTTTCGCCACATCAATCAGTTGACTCTCTTCAGGCATAGCTCCGCTCCTTTAGCGTTCAAATTGACCAAACTCTTGTTGTAATTGTCGGTTGACGGCCAGACGCTCCGGCAGCGCATCTCCCAGCGCCTCCACGACGCCCGACAGCAGCAGGTTGAACAGGCAGCTCACCGGCGCCAGCGAATCCCAGAACTGGCCGGTGTCGGTCTTCACCTGAAGTAAATCAATTGGGTAATCCCGCGCCCACGGGCACCAGATATCGGTGATCAGCGCCATCGACAGCCCTTTTTCGCTCGCCACGCGGCAGTACTGGCGGGCAATGGCGGAGTAGGCGCGGGTATCGGTCAGCACGATATACGGGTGCGCAAAGCCGGAGTTAAGCGACTCCACCCAGCTGCCGGAGAGCCCTTCGGAATAGCTCACGCGCGGGCGCAGGTACTCCAGATGGCTGAAGAAGGCATTGGCGATCCCGCGCGTGGACTGGATCCCCAGCACGAAGACGGCATCGGCATGAGCAAGTTGATGGACCACCTGCCTGAACGTTTCGCTTTGCGCCAGCTGGTAGACATGGGCAATGGCCTCCACCTCTAGCGACAGGGAGTGCTGAACGCGATCCGACAGCGGCTGCTGCTGCTTCCAGGAGTCGAGGCGCTCGTTAATGCCCCAGGGCTGATGGGGATCGCGCAGGCTTTTTTTGGCATCGTCCAGGTTGCGATAGCCCAGCTTGCGCAGAAAACGCCCGACAGTGATCCCGCTGGTGGCCGTGGCCAGCGCCACGCTTTCTGCCGTTTCGAACGGGATCTGCCCGACGTGCGCCAGCATCCAGCTTGCCACCCGCTTTTCGCTCGGGGTGAGCTAGCTGAAGGTCGCTTCGATACGGCTCAGCACCTCAGGTTTGGTCGTCATACCGCCTCGCTGTTAACTGGCTGTCATTGGCCGGATTTCTGTTACCTTATTAACAATGCAGGACGCGTGCCATGTTCACATTGCGGCCAAAACGCGCTGTGCAGGTAAGTTAATGCAATATTTGTTTAACAGGTGATCAACATTTGTGCAGCGTAGTTCACTTTTGGTGCAGTGTCCGACCCGAAAGATATCTATTTGGTGAATACGTCAGTCTCTTCACATTTTTTGGTAAGATGAAGGATCTGTGGACAAGAGAGGGAGCCTCACATGGCGAATTTGCCCTGGCGGGTCAGCGTGCGCCTGATGGCTCTCGCAAAAAAACTGGCGATGGTTATCGGGATCATTGTGCTCGTCCTGCTTGCGGTGCGGGCTTATCTGTCCCAGCAGGGACCGGCCCTGCATCACTGGCACACCTGGCGCGCTGACGAGATGTCCGTGCAGGAGATGGATAACGCGAGCTTCGCGGCCTATGTCACCCGTGAAAACGCCATCTTCACCGATCTCGACGCTGAGGTGACGGCGAAAGCCACCCCAGCAGAGCGCACGCCGTTAAACCGCTATTATCGCCAGAGCCTGGTGTGGCCAGGACAGTTTTCTCCGGATGCGAACCGGTCGTTTGTACTGATGCCAGCCGGAAAGCCGCGCGGGGCGGTGGTGCTGCTTCACGGTCTGACGGATTCGCCCTACAGCGTCAGGCATTTGGCTCTCAATTATCAAAAGCACGGCTTTGTGGCCGTTGTTCCTCGTTTGCCCGGACACGGCACGGCGCCGGGCGCGCTGACAAACGTCGAGTGGGAAGCGTGGCTCGCGGCGACGCGCCTTGCGGTTCGTGAAGCGACGCGTCTGACGGGTAGCGATCTTCCCCTGCATCTGGTGGGCTACTCCAACGGCGGGGCGCTGGCGATGAAATACGCCCTCGACGCCCTTGATGCGCCGGCACTGCGTAAACCCCAGCAGATTGTTTTGCTGTCACCGATGATTGGCGTCACGGCGTTTGCTCGCTTTGCCGGTTTCGCCGGGTTACCGGCCATGTTACCGGCGTTTGCCAAAGCCGCCTGGCTCAACATTGCGCCGGAATACAACCCTTACAAATACAACTCGTTTCCGGTGAATGCGGCACGTCAGTCCTGGCTGCTTACCCAGGCGCTGCATGAGCAGTTAAATCGCGATGTTCAGGCCCACAAACTGGCGCAGCTCCCGCCGGTTCTGGCGTTTCAGTCGGTTATGGATTCAACGGTCAGTACCCGCGCCGTGGTTACCGGGCTGTTTGATCGGCTTCCGGCTAACGGCAGCGAACTGGTGGTATTTGATATCAACCAGGCCGGGAGCTTCCGTCCGCTGTTCAGGCCGTCATCCTGGACGGCGGTGGCCGATCTGCTGCCCGTGGCAAAAAGACGTTACAGTGTCACGATTGTAACCAATGCCAGCCCCGACAGCTTCGATATGGTGGCAAAGGCAACGCCAGCGGGTAGCACCCAAGAAACGGTGGTGCCGCTGACGGTCTCTTATCCGCAAGAGGTGTATTCCCTGTCGCACGTTGCCATTCCGTTCCCGCCCAATGACGATCTGTATGGCCAACATCCTGAGGTAAAAAATCACTATGGCATTAGCCTCGGGACGATTGCTCTGTGGGGAGAAACATCGGTGCTGAGCGTCGGCAAAGATGCGCTAATGCGCGTGACGTCGAATCCGTTCTACGATTACATGCAGGCGCGGATTGACAGCCGTATCGGGGAAAATTATTTCCGCTGCGGAATAGATTAGGTCCCGCCGGGGAACTGTGTTAAACAGTACCGCTCTGGCCTATATCCCTATCGGACCTCTTTCTGTGCTGACAACTCTCATTTATCGAAGCCAGTTGAGCTTAACCTGCACCTCCGCAGCGTTAAGCGAGCTGGTTGAACAGGCCAGGATCCGCAATACGGAGCAAGGCATATCCGGCATTCTTCTCTCCAGTGGCCGTGACGTCCTGCAAATTCTTGAGGGAACGGAACAGAGCGTAGTCGCGCTGTTTAATACCATCCGCGAAGATAACCGGCATACCGGCGTAGTGGAACTGATGCGCGACTATGGTCCGCGCAGACGGTTCGATAACGTGGGGATGCTGCGATTCGACCTGGAAGTTCAGACCCCGAAGGCGATTCTGGCGTCGGTACTACACTACAGCAAGCTGGAAAGCTACCTCACTTCTGAGGATCGGGTCTTCAAATTTATCCAGACCTTTATCACCGGCAAAATCTCTGCGCCACCGGCTTCGAACTATGAGCCTGATAAATGGACGCTGTCGCGGGAAAGCACGCCGTTTGGTGAAGGGTTAGGACTGCTTGCGGGGCAGCCCTGCCAGTTTGCGCTGCAACCGATTGTCGAGCCGTCCGAAGGTAAAATCAGCTCTCTTGAGGCGCTCATACGCGGAAACGACGGCGGTAGCCCGGAGCATTTCTTCAGAAGCCTCGATCACCAACGAATTTACGAAGTCGACCTGCAAACCAAAGCCTGGACCTTTGCGCTGGCGAAAAAGCTGGGCATTGGAAGCCACAAGCTGGCGGTGAATCTCCTGCCGATGTCGCTGGTTAACGTGCCCGGTGCGGTTGAGTTTCTGGTGACGCAGATCAAACAGCACGGTCTCCAGCCAGAGCAGGTGGTCATTGAAGTCACTGAGAACGAGATGATTTCCGGCTTCAACCAGTTCAACAGCGCCATCAAACAGCTGCGCGCGGAGGGGGTTGGGCTGGCGATAGATGATTTTGGTTCCGGCTATGCCGGCCTGTCGCTGCTCACGAGATTCCAGCCGGACAAGCTTAAAATCGACAGGGAGATCGTCAGCGATATCCACCTGAGCGGCCCCAAGCAGGCGATTGTGAAGTCGATAATCAGCTGCTGCACCGATCTGGAGATTACCCTGGTCGCGGAAGGTATCGAGAAGATAGAGGAGTGGTGCTGGCTTGAGTCTGCCGGTATTCGCCGCTTTCAGGGCTTTTTGTTCGCCCGTCCACAGCTCAACGGCGTGGGGGATATCCACTGGCCCCATCGGGTGCGTTAAGCAAATTTTACCTCGTCTTATTTCCCCAATACAACGCCTGTGTTTAAATAGCTAAACCGGTTTAACATTATTTAGCTAAGAGAGTGATATGGAGACGATCTGGGTACTTGGCGATGCGGTGGTGGATCTTTTGCCCGATGGCGAAGGCAAACTGTTGCAATGTCCGGGCGGCGCGCCGGCCAACGTTGCGGTGGGGATTGCGCGTCTGGGCGGCAGGAGCGCGTTTATCGGCCGGGTGGGCGACGATCCGTTTGGGCGTTTTATGCAAAAAACGCTTGCGGATGAGCAGGTTAATACAGAATGGCTGCGTCTGGACCCGCAGCAGCGGACCTCCACGGTGGTAGTGGATCTCGATAACGACGGTGAACGTTCCTTTACCTTTATGGTTCGCCCGAGCGCGGATTTATTCCTCGATGCTGGCGACCTCCCGCCATTTCGTGCCGGGGAGTGGCTGCACGTCTGTTCCATCGCGCTCAGCGCCGAACCCAGCCGTTCCGCGACGTTTCAGGCGATGGCCGCTGTCAGACAGGCGGGCGGTTTCGTCAGCTTTGACCCCAATATTCGCGCCGATCTCTGGCACGATGAAGCCGAGCTGCGCCACTGTCTTGAGCGGGCATTGGCCTGTGCAGATGTGGTGAAACTCTCGGTAGAAGAACTGGCGTTCTTAACCGGAAATGCGCAGGTGCATGAGGGGCTGGCGGCACTGACGCGTACCTGTCCGGCCAGACGGGTGCTGGTGACGCAGGGAAAAGCGGGGGTGACCGCCTGGCAGGAAGGCACATTGACGCACTATCCTGCATCACCCGTGGAATGCATTGATACCACCGGGGCGGGAGATGCTTTCGTCGCCGGGCTGCTGTTCGGCCTGGCACGTGATGGCGAAGCCAGCCTCTCAGACGTTATCACGCTAGCCCAGCGCTGCGGGGCGCTGGCGACAACCGCAAAAGGGGCAATGACCGCGCTGCCTTACCATCACGAACTGTAATTCTCCACTCATGGGCCGCCGGTCGGCGGCCTGAATTGTCGCCTCGATCACACTTACTAAAACGGTTTAGCAAAAACAGTTGCCGATCCAAAATTTGGCGGTTTAGTATCATGAACCTAAACCGGTTTAGCAATTTAGCACTTTCACCAATATTTTCGGGATGCGACAAAATGTATAAAAAACACAGACTTGCCGTGATGATAGGCATGCTGGCCGGCAGTACCTCTGTTTTTGCCCAGACGGATATGACGCGTATCGAAGCGCGCCTGGCGGCGCTGGAGCAGCGCTTGCAGGAGGCAGAAACCCGCGCGCAGGCCGCTGAAAAGCGCGCCACGATCGCGGAAGAGAAAACGCAGCAGCTGGTCACCGCGCAGCAAAAAGCGCAAACCACCACCCAGGCGGTGGCGCAGCGTACCACGGCTCTGGAGGAGAAAGCCGATCGGTCCGGCGGCTTTGAGTTTCACGGTTATGCCCGTTCCGGCCTGCTGATGAACGACGCGGCCTCCAGCAGCAAAAGCGGTCCCTATCTGACTCCCGCAGGGGAAACGGGCGGGGCCATCGGGCGTCTGGGGAACGAAGCGGATACCTACGTGGAGCTGAACGTTGAGCATAAGCAGACGCTGGATAACGGCGCGACGACGCGCTTCAAAGCAATGCTGGCCGACGGACAGAAAACCTATAACGACTGGTCAGCAGATAGCAGCGACCTGAACGTCCGTCAGGCCTTTGCCGAACTGGGCAATCTGCCGGACTTCACCGGCGCGCTGAAAGGCAGCACCTTCTGGGCGGGCAAGCGTTTTGATCGCGACAATTTCGACATTCACTGGCTGGATTCCGACGTGGTATTCCTCGCCGGGACCGGCGGCGGCGTCTATGACGTGAAATGGAACGATACGCTGCGCAGTAACTTCTCTCTTTATGGCCGTAACTTCGGCAGCGAAGAGGAGATCGACAATAACGTTCAGAACTATATCCTCAGCATGAATCACTTCGCCGGGCCGGTGCAGCTGATGGTCAGCGGCCTGCGGGCAAAAGATAATGACGACCGTAAGGACAGCAACGGCGATCCGATTAAAACCGACGCGGCGAACAACGGGGTGCATGCGCTGGTTGGTTTGCATAACGAGAGCTTCTACGGCCTGCGGGAAGGTTCCGCCAAAACGGCGCTGCTTTACGGCCACGGTCTGGGTGCCGAGGTGAAAAGTATCGGTTCTGACGGCGCGCTGCTGTCTGAGGCCGATACCTGGCGCTTCGCAAGTTACGGTGTCACGCCGCTGGGCGGTGGCTGGCATATCGCGCCCGCCGTGCTGGCGCAAAGCAGTAAGGACCGCTACGTGAAGGGCGACAGCTATAAGTGGGTCACGCTTAACACGCGTCTGATCAAAGAGCTCACCCAGAATTTCGCCCTCGCGTTCGAGGGCAGCTATCAGTACATGGATTTACACCCGGAAGGCTACAAGGATCGCAATGCGGTTAACGGTAGCTTCTACAAGCTGACCTTCGCCCCGACGCTAAAGGCGGGCAACATTGGCGATTTCTTCAGCCGTCCGGAGCTGCGCCTGTTCGCCACCTGGATGGACTGGAGCAGCAGGCTGGATAACTACGCCAGCGATGACGCCTTTGGCAGCAGCGGGTTCAACGCGGGCGGGGAATGGAACTTTGGGGTGCAGATGGAAACCTGGTTTTAACCCTTCACGCTCCCGCATCGCGGGGGCGTTTAGAACATCACAAAAAGAGGTCAGGAAGAGGTATCTATGGATTTTAATCATATTGCTCGCGAGCTTATTCCGCTGCTCGGTGGCAAAGAGAACATTGCCAGCGCGGCGCACTGCGCCACGCGTCTTCGTCTGGTACTGGTCGACGATGCGCTTGCCGACCAGCAGGCTATCGGCAAGGTTGAAGGCGTAAAAGGCTGCTTTCGCAATGCCGGGCAGATGCAGGTGATCTTCGGCACGGGCGTGGTGAATAAGGTTTACGCGGCATTTATTCAGGCGGCAGGAATTAGCGAGTCCAGTAAATCAGAAGCGGCGGATATTGCGGCCCGCAAGCTGAACCCGTTCCAGCGTATCGCGCGCTTGCTCTCCAATATTTTCGTGCCGATTATCCCGGCGATCGTGGCCTCGGGTCTGCTGATGGGCCTGCTCGGGATGGTTAAAACCTACGGCTGGGTCAACCCGGATAACGCGCTCTATATCATGCTGGATATGTGCAGCTCGGCGGCGTTTATTATTCTGCCGATCCTGATTGGCTTCACTGCCGCGCGTGAGTTTGGCGGCAACCCGTATCTGGGCGCGACGCTGGGCGGCATTCTGACGCACCCGGCGCTGACCAACGCCTGGGGCGTGGCGTCCGGCTTCCACACCATGAACTTTTTCGGCCTCGAAATTGCCATGATTGGCTATCAGGGAACCGTCTTCCCGGTGCTGTTAGCGGTATGGTTTATGAGCATTGTGGAAAAACAGCTGCGCCGGGCGATTCCGGATGCGTTAGATCTGATCCTGACGCCGTTCCTGACCGTCATTATCTCCGGCTTTATTGCGCTGTTGATTATTGGCCCGGCGGGGCGCGCGCTGGGCGACGGGATCTCCTTCATTCTCAGCACCCTCATTGCCCACGCAGGCTGGCTGGCCGGGCTGCTGTTCGGTGGGCTTTATTCGGTGATTGTCATTACCGGTATCCACCATAGCTTCCACGCCATTGAGGCCGGGCTGCTGGGTAATCCGTCAATCGGCGTTAACTTCCTGCTGCCGATCTGGGCGATGGCGAACGTGGCACAGGGCGGGGCGTGTCTTGCGGTATGGTTCAAAACCCGCGATGCCAAAATCAAGGCCATTACCTTACCGTCGGCGTTTTCTGCGATGCTGGGCATCACCGAAGCGGCGATTTTTGGTATTAACCTGCGCTTCGTGAAGCCGTTTATCGCGGCGCTGATCGGTGGCGCGGCGGGCGGTGCCTGGGTGGTATCGGTGCATGTCTACATGACCGCCGTTGGGCTGACGGCGCTTCCCGGGATGGCGATCGTCCAGGCCAGTTCGCTGCTCAACTATATCATCGGTATGGTGATTGCTTTTGGCGTGGCGTTCACCGTCTCTCTGCTGCTGAAATATAAAACGGACTCTGAATAATGACGTTACCTTCCCGCTGGCCTGCCGTGTTGCAGGCCGTGATGCAAGGCCAGCCGCGCGCGCTGGCAGACAGCCATTATCCGCAGTGGCATCCCGCGCCCGTGACGGGGCTGATGAACGATCCGAACGGCTTTATCTGGTTTGCCGGACGTTACCACCTGTTCTATCAGTGGAACCCGCTGGACAGCGATCATCGCTATAAGTGCTGGGGACACTGGAGTTCAGCGGATCTGGTGCACTGGCGGCACGAGCCCATGGCGCTGATGCCCGACGAAGAGTACGACCGCAACGGCTGTTACTCCGGCAGCGCCGTGGATAACAACGGCGTGCTGACCCTGTGCTATACCGGCAACGTAAAGTTTGACGATGGGGGCCGCACCGCCTGGCAGTGTCTGGCGGTGCAAAACGACGATGGCACTTTTGCCAAGCTGGGGCCGGTGTTGCCCCTGCCGGAAGGGTATACCGGGCACGTTCGGGATCCGAAAGTGTGGCGCCATGACGGGCAGTGGTACATGGTGCTCGGGGCGCAGGATCGGCATAAGCGCGGCAAAGTGCTGCTGTTTACGTCAGCCGATTTGCACGCCTGGGTATCCTGCGGCGAAATCGCCGGTCATGGCGTCAACGGGCTGACGGACGCAGGCTATATGTGGGAGTGCCCGGATCTCTTTGCGCTCGACGGCACGTACGTGCTGATCTCCTGCCCACAGGGGCTGGCGCGCGAGCCGCATCGCTATCTCAATACCTATCCGGCCGTCTGGATGAGCGGGGCGTTCGATTATCAAACGTCTGCCTTTGCGCATGGCGAACTGCACGAGCTTGACGCTGGCTTCGAGTTTTATGCGCCACAAACCGCAGTAGCAGAGGATGGCCGCCGCATCCTCATCGGCTGGATGGGCGTGCCGGACGGCGAGGAGATGCTCCAGCCCACTCGCGCGCACGGCTGGATACACCAGATG
The DNA here is from genome assembly GCF_001631805.1 of Enterobacter genomosp. S. NCBI lineage: Bacteria > Pseudomonadati > Pseudomonadota > Gammaproteobacteria > Enterobacterales > Enterobacteriaceae > Enterobacter > Enterobacter genomosp. S. Next base: position 45,801 of record NZ_LVVA01000020.1, read on the forward strand.
ACCTGTCCACGAGAGCTGCGCTACCGCGACGGTAAGCTCTGGCAAACGCCGGTGCGCGAGCTGGAAGCGCTGCGTGAGGATGAACATCACTGGCAGGGGCGCGCCGACGATGCGCCGGACCTGGACGGGACGCGCCTTGAGTTCGAACTAAGCGCTTCGCACGTGAAGGTGAATTTTGCCGGTGCGTTGCGGCTGGTTATGGATGATGAGGGTTTACGTCTGGCGCGCGCCAGTCTGGAAACCGGAGAAACGATGACCCGCTACTGGAGGGGTGACGTTAATCATTTGCGCGTGCTATGTGACCGTTCCAGCGTCGAAATTTTCATCAATCACGGTGAAGGCGTCATGAGCAGCCGCTATTTTCCTGACCATCCGGCACGGGTGCGCGTCGAAGGTGCGTCCGACATCACATTACGCTACTGGTCGCTGCGCACCTGCATGATAGAATAGGCGTTTTGGCAGCCGGATCTAAGTCGTTGTGAGAAAAACAAAACGCGTCACCATCAAAGATATCGCGGAGCTGGCGGGGGTATCAAAAGCCACCGCCAGCCTGGTTCTGAACGGCCGCAGCAAAGAGCTTCGCGTGGCAGAAGAGACGCGGGAGCGCGTGCTGGCGATTGCCAAAGAACAGCATTATCAGCCCAGTATTCACGCCCGTTCGCTGCGGGATAACCGCAGCCACACTATTGGACTGGTGGTGCCGGAAATCACCAACTACGGTTTTGCCGTTTTTTCGCACGAGCTTGAGACCCTATGCCGCGAGGCGGGCGTTCAACTGCTGATCTCCTGTAGCGATGAAAATCCGGGCCAGGAGACGGTGGTGGTCAACAACATGGTGGCCCGCCAGGTGGACGGGCTGATCGTCGCCTCCAGCATGCTCAACGACGCGGACTACCAAAAGCTGAGCGAACAGCTGCCCGTTGTGCTTTTTGACCGTCATATGAACGACAGCTCTCTGCCGCTGGTCATCACCGATTCGATTACCCCAACCGCCAGACTGGTGGCCGACATTGCGCGCCAGCATCCGGACGAGTTCTACTTCCTCGGCGGGCAGCCGCGGCTTTCTCCAACCCGTGACCGTCTTGAAGGTTTTAAGCAGGGGCTGCGCGACGCCAGCGTCGAGTTACGTCCGGAGTGGATCATTCATGGTAATTACCACCCGAGTTCCGGCTACGAAATGTTTGCCGAGCTTTGCGCGCGCCTGGGCCGCCCGCCAAAAGCCCTTTTTACCGCCGCCTGTGGCCTGCTGGAAGGGGTGTTGCGCTACATGGGGCAACATAACCTGCTGCAAAGTGATATCCGTCTCGCCAGCTTCGACGATCACTATCTCTATGACTCTCTGTCTATTCCTGTCGATACCGTTCGTCAGGATAACCGACAGCTCGCCTGGCACTGCTTTGATCTGATTGGCAAACTGATTGAAGGGGAGACGCCGGAGCCGATTCAGCGCAAGCTGGATGCAACCCTGCAACGTCGTTACCGGTCAGCCGAATAAAAGATGAGCAACTCGCGAATACGCCCATAACTTTAATTAATTAAAGATCTGTTTTCGCCGATAACCAAAGGGAAACTATATTCCTGAGGTTTATTGTTATGTCGTTGAAAAAATCATCACTGATTATCCTGTTTTCCCTGCTTTTCTTCTTTGTGGCCAGCACCATCACCAGCGTTGGGCTCATCATCAAAAGTAATAATTCGCTGGATAACGTGAACAAAGAAATTCAGGTGGTTCTGTCGATTATTGACCCCATTAACCACAGCCGAACCCTGCGCGTCAGGGTCATGGAGTATGTGAAAATGGTGGAAGCTGGGGACGCAGCCGTTTCGTCCGCAAAACTGGCCTCGGTGAAAGAGGCCCTGACCAAAGCCGACCGTGCCTTTTCGGCGTTTATGGCCTCGCCGCGTTTGCAGGATGAAGCCCCACTGGTCAACGACTACCAGGTGGCGTGGCAAAACTACCGTAACCAGGGGCTGGCGCCGCTGATCGCTGCGGCTGCCGCGCACGATGTGCCACGATTCAATACTCTCATCCCCGTGGTGTCCCAGCTCGATCGCCAATATGAAATTGTGCTCGATCAGGTGCTTTCCGTTCACCAAAAGTACGCGAAAACGCTGAATGAGGATGCGAGCCGTAATTTCGTGTCAGGACTGGTCATTATCGCCTGTATTGCCGCGCTGTTCGTGGTGGTGATCCTCGCCGTCAGCCTGCTGATGAAACGACTTGTCTTTGCGCCGGTTGACCTGGCGCGTGAGCACTGTAGCCAGATTGCGGCAGGGAAGCTGGACGTACCGGTACCCGTCAAGGGTGATTCCGGGAATGAAATCGATCGCCTGATGGCCTCAATGGAGCAGATGCGTCAGGCGCTACTCTCCACGCTTTCTCAGGTGCGCGATGCCAGCCATACCGTGACCCACGCGGCGCAGGAAATTGCCTCCGGCAATATCGACCTGGCCTCGCGTACAGAGCAGCAGGCCTCCGCGCTGACCCAGACGGCGACCAGCATGGAAGAGCTGAGCGCGACGGTGGCGAACAACACCGATAACGTTTTCCAGGCCGGTAAGCTGGTACAGGATGCCGTGAAAAATGCCCATACCGGCGAAGCGGTAACCCGTGAAGTCATCGAGACGATGAATACTATCGCGTCCAATTCGAAGCGTATTGAGGACATCACCAGCGTCATCAACAGTATTGCTTTCCAGACCAACATTCTGGCGCTGAACGCGGCCGTTGAAGCGGCGCGTGCCGGTACGCAGGGGCGAGGATTTGCCGTCGTGGCGAGTGAAGTCCGCACGCTGGCGCAGAAAAGCGCGGTGGCGGCGAAGGATATCGAAAGCCTTATCGCCCAGTCTGTCTCCAGCGTGAAAAACGGGGCGGAGCTGGTGAACCGCTCGGGAGAGGTGATTCATTCTATTATCAGCTCTGTGAATAAAGTGAATGCGCTGATGGAGCAGATTTCGGTTGCCTCTGAAGAGCAGAGCCGCGGAATTGGTCAGGTTGGGCAGGCCGTAACCGAGATGGACGGCGTAACACAGCAGAACGCGGCGCTGGTGCAGCAGTCCGCCGCTGCGGCAGCCTCGCTGGAGGAGCAGGCGCAGCAGCTGTCGCAGAGTATTTCAAGTTTCAGTCTGCCCAGGACGGCGTAACGGGCAAGCGTTGACAGGGCACGCATCTTCGATCACTCTAAAACTCTATCTTAGAGAGGTCGTTATGCTTCAACGGTTTGCAAAGAAAAAAGTGCTGTTACTTTCTGCTCTGCTGGCTTCAGGGCTGGTCAGGGCAGAGGAGACGCTTCCGGATGTGGTGAAGCACTTCAGCGAACAGCAGGACATCAAAATCATAAAGAAAATTGATGCTCCCGGCGGCGCGCCTGCGTGGCTGGGGCAGTATCAGGACATGGGCGTGACGCTCTTTCTGACCCCTGACGGAAAGCACGTGGTGTCTGGCTATCTGTATGATGATAAGGGAACAAACCTCAGCGAGGCCTATTTCCAGAAGGAAATATACGCCCCGATGGGCCGCGAGATGTGGAAGAAGCTCAATGCGGCGCATCCACTGAAGGAGGGCGCGGAGACTGCGCCGAAGAAAGTTTTTGTCTTTGCCGACCCGTTCTGCCCGTACTGCAAACAGTTCTGGGAAGAAGCGCAGCCGTGGGTGAAGGCCGGGAAGGTCCAGCTTAACACGCTGCTGGTCGCGTTCCTCAACCCGAACAGCGGGCGTAATGCCTCGGCGATCCTGAATGCGAAAGATCCGGTATCGGCCTGGAAAGAGTACGAGCTCTCCGGCGGCAAAAAGCTGCCGAAACCGGAAGGCGCGGCCTCCCGGGAAACCGTTGAGATCCTGCAAAATCATCAGACGTTAATGGACAGCCTCGGCGCGAATGCCACGCCGGCAATTTATTACCTGAATGAACAAAACGAACTGCAACAGGTCGTGGGCATGCCGGACGCGAAACAACTTGAGGCGATGTTCGGGCCGAAGCCGTAAAAGAAAGGCAGAAACAGGGCGTTTCTGCCTTTTCTGGATCAGCTTCCCCAGCGTCCCCGCAGGTAATTCACCGCATCCTGCGTCTGCGGCTGGTTAAGGTAATCTTCGCGGAACAGGATAGTGCCTTTTACGTCAGGCAGGGAGTCGTTAAGATCGAGCTGTTTTTTCAACTCCGGCACGCCGCCGTTCACCGTCCAGTCAGGTTCATTTCTGGAAGGCGCGCCCACCTTGTAGAACGCGATCCCGATATACAGGCGGGTATGGGTCGGTTTCACCACGTCAGCCCACCATTTTGTCAGCACATCGTAACGTGCCGCGTCGCGGGCGAAGGGCCAGTAAATCTGCGGCGCAATGTAATCGAGTAACCCCTGCTGTACCCACTTGCGCGTGTCAGCGTAGGATTCATCGTAGGCTGCGGCACCGCGCGTGTCCGAACCTGCCGGGTCGAAGGAGCGGTTGCGCCAGACGCCCGCCGGGCTTACGCCAAATTCAACCTCAGGCTTGGCCTGCTTAATCGCCCGGGAGACCTGCACAATCAGCTCCTGGGTATTATGTCGCCGCCAGTCGGCTTTTGAGGCAAATCCCTCGCCGTAGTGCCTGAAGGTCCAGGCATCATTCAGGGCAGAACCCGGCGTTTCGGTATAAAAATAGTCATCGAACTGAACGCCGTCGACAGGGTAGCGATTCACCACGTCCATCACCACCTGGGTTATCCAGTCACGCACCTCGGGAATGCCCGGGTCGAGGACAAAACGCTCCCCCGAGGTACGGATCCACTCCGGATGCTGGACGTACACGCTGGAGGGATGAAGCGACGAGGTCCGGTTAAGCGCGGCAATGGTCGACGGCTTCGTATTGGTGGAAACGCGGTACGGGTTAAACCAGGCGTGAACCTTCATGCCGCGCCTGTGCGCCTCATCCAGCATAAACTGGAGCGGATCGTAACCGGGATCTTCCCCGATAGTCCCCGTGAGGGTATCCGACCACGGCAGGATTTTAGAGGACCACAGCGCCGTGCTGTCCGGTTTTACCTGAAAGAAAACGGTATTGATCCCCAAAGTTTTCAGCTTATCGAGCTTGTCCGTCAGCGCCCGCTGCTGCTGGGCGATACGCTGGTCCGCGCTGCGGCCATTCACCGAGGAAACGGGTGGCCAGTCGAGACGGGAGACGGTCGCCAGCCAGATCCCGCGCATGGGTTCGTTGGTCTGCTGTACTGGTTTCGCCTGCGGCAGCGGGGTAACGAGTGATTTGGGTGGTTTGGAGGTGCAACTTGCCAGTAAAAGCGCGCAGCCAAGCAGCGCGCCGGTCCGTTTTACGTGTCGCATCATTTGCGTTTTAGCTCCTGGGTGTCCGGCTTTCCGTCCAGGGATTAAAGGCCGGTTCGTCCTGTTCCCCGGGACCGTCATCGTGAAGGGATTCGAGGTAAAGGGCTTCGACTTCCGCCCGCGCCCATGGGGTACGGCGCAGAAATTTCAGACTCGATTTAACGCTCGGGTCCTTGCGAAAACAGTTGATTTTGATTCGGTTGCCCAGTTCATTCCAGCCATATCGCGCAACCAGCGCGTTAACTTGCATTTCGAGCGTTACGCCATGCAAAGGATCGTTGGAAGTATGTGCAGTCATAGGCGTCCGGGAGTCTCAATTTATATGGGGATGTGATAAACGCTCAAAGGTTACAAGAAAGCAGGGGACGCGGCAATTTCAGCGTGAGGTTCTTCACCCTTGAGAGGGTGAAGAAGAGGAGATTACTATTTTTTAAACAGTTCTGGCGCCCACGGCGTTGGGTCTACCTCCATAAACGGCGCGCGCTCAAAGCGAGACTTCAGCGCCCAGGGTACTGTACAGTCAAAAATCGTTTTACAGGTTATCCCGTTTCCTCGAATTGAGGGACTGTAGTCCGGCGACTGGGAAGGATCGAGCTGGTGACCGCGGAGCCCCGGCAGATGGGTGATGCTGACGTCGCCCTGCATGCGGGTGGTCATCGCCCACAAAATGTCGTCGCTGTCGAAAATATCCACGTCTTCATCGACGAGAATAATGTTTTTCAGCTCGGAATAGGTGGCTAACGCGATAAGAGCCGCCTGACCCTGACGCCCTTCGTCTGAGGGCTGGCGTTTTTTCACCTGCAAGATGCCGAGGAATTTGCCGCCGCCAGCGGTATGCGCATAGACGTTTTGCAGGAAACCGGGGATGGCTTCTTCCACCGCATTGCGGATGCTGGCCTCAGTGGGTAAACCGGCAAGCGTGGTGTGCTCTTCGCCTGGACCGACCAGCGTTTGCAGGATCGCCTGATGGCGCATCGTGACGGCCTTCACCTTGATCACCGGCAGCGAAGGGTTTGCCTCCCCACAGTAGCCGGGGAATTCCGGCATCGCATGCCCGGTATGGGTATGCTGATCTTCTTCTACGCGCACGCCCGGCAGCAGTTCGCCTTCAATGATTATTTCCGCACGCGCAATCGCTTTTTCATTCACGGCCACGCCCTGCACCAGTTCAACCGGGCGTTGACGCAGGGCGCCGGCGACGCCCAGCTCGTTATAGCCGAAGGGCGTGGTCGGCGCTTCGAAGCAAGCGCCAATGTAGATAGCCGGATCAAGACCCATGTTGATGGTGACCGGCAGCGGTTTTCCCGCCTCTTCGGCTTTCTTACGGAACACTTCAATGTGACGGCCTGCGGCAAGGAACATGGAGAGTTCGTCGCGCTCCTGAACGCAGAGACGGTGAATGGTGACGTCGGTCAGCGACGCGTCTTCCGGATCGCTCGCCAGCACCAGCCCCAGGCAGAAGAACGGGCCGGCATCTATCGGCGTATTGGTCGGGGCCGGAAGCAGCTTACGCAGATCGAAGTCCGGATCGTCGGCGTAAAACACCTGCTCCTGGCACGGCGCCTGCGCCGCCGGAACGACAACGGGCGCAACCGGGTTTTTCACCGCCTGGCCGACGTGTTTTGCCAGTTCAGAGGGCTCGCACCCCAACAGCAGCGCCGCCCGTTCGCGGCTGGCGTGCATGCCCACCAGGATGCGGGAATCCGGGTAACCCTTCACGTTATTGAACATCATAGCCGGGCCGATGCGCGTCGGACGTTTGACCGTACCGCCAGCGCCGATGTGCCGGTAAACGCCCGCCAGCTCAGCATTCGGATCGACAGGATGGTCAGTTTCAATGTACTGGCCTTCGTGGCGCTGGAGCAGTTCGATGGCACTTCTGAGATCGTTAATGTGGTTTTCCATATTTACCTCCTTGATTGAATGCTTCCATTTTTAACCGGACGAACACTGCTATCAATTGCATCATTTATGCTATTTTGATAACAAAATTAATATCAATGACGGAGGCACGATTTGCAGTTTCGACTGATGCGCAATTTTATCGTGGTGGCCGAAGAGCTCCACATGCACCGGGCAGCAGAGCGCCTGAACATGGCGCAGCCCGCGCTGAGCCAGCAGATCAAAACCCTCGAAGATCGCCTGGGGGTCACGCTGTTCAGCCGGGCGAATCGTCGCTTAACGCTGACGCCAGCCGGAGAGGCGTTTCTCCATAAAGCCAGAATCGCGATTTTTATGACCGATCAGGCGATTCTGGACGCCAGGCAAACGGCCAGGGGTGAGCAGGGCGTGCTGAATCTCGGATGTGTTTCAAGCGCGATATTCGACAGCAAACTGCCCGCCGCGCTGCGGCTTCTTCATGAGAAATGGCCGGCCATCACCCTTTCTATGATGACGGGGAACGTGCAAACCCTTTACACCGGCGTGCAAAGCAACCAGCTGGATGTGGCCATCATCCGTGCGCCGCTACCGCTGCTGCCTGACGATCTGCAAAGCCGTCCTTTCACCACGGAAAAAGTCGTGCTGGCGTTACCGCATCACCATAGCCTGGCGGGATCTTCCGCGCTGACGCTTTCGTCTGTGAAGGAGGAAAAGTGGATTACCCTGCGCGATCCGCAGGGTATGGGTCTGGAGCAATACTTCTATGACGCCTGCCACAGCGCGGGTATACAGCCTAACGTCGTGCAAAATGCCACCGATGTCCCCACGGTGATAAGCCTTGTCGCCGCGGGGTTTGGCATCGCCATGCTGCCGGCCTCAGCGAAAGCGATACGCGTACAAAACGTGGTCTTTGTGGATATTCTTGACCGACTCCGGGAGAGTGAGCTGACGCTGGTTTGCCATCGGGTGATTCGCTCTGAGGTTCTAAAAAAATTGATGAACATTCTCGATCATACCTGACGCCCGGCGGCCTGTAGAAGCTGGTCCCGCAGCCAGCGGTTAGCTGGATCCTGACCGTTTTTAGGGTGCCAGTACATACCAATAACGATCGGCGGCAGATCGAGCGGTGGCTGAAAAATATCTAGCGTTTGCGAGAAGCGTTGCAGCATGCGTCTGGGTAGGGTGCAGAGCAAATCGGTACCGCCAACAATCGCAGGCGCCATCGCGTAGCTTTGCGTCGACATCACCACGTTACGCTGGTGGCCAAGCCCTGCCAGATGCCGATCGACAAAGCCTGAGAAAGGGTCCCCCTCGGACGAAACCACCAGGTGGGAAAGGTCGCAATAGCTTTTCAGATCCATCGGCCCCGTACCGCGCGGATGGCCTTTACGCTGGGCGGTGGCATATTCATCGTCAAACAGTTTTCGTCTGACCCATGCATCGTGCGCGCCCGCGTTAATGCCGACATAAATATCCACCTCGCCATTTTCCATCTGCGCCGCCAGCAGCTGGGTTTCGGGGAGGGCAAAACGCAGCCGGATGCCTGGTGCCGCAACGCTAATCTGATTCTGCAACTCCGCCCCGAGCATCAGCGCCGGGTTCTCATGCAGGGCAATCACAAAGGTGCGGTTGCTGTTTTGCGCGTTAAACGTGGTGGGTTCGAGCATTGACGAAATGCCCTGCAAAATAGTCGTGACCTGCGGCCTTAACGCCTCGGCGCGCGGCGTAGGTAACACCCCACGTCCGTGTGGGGAAGGGACAAACAGCGGCTCACCGAACAGGAGACGCAGGCGCGCAAGGCGGGCAGACATTGCCGGCTGGCTGATGCCCAGCCGCGCGGCCGCATGGGTGATATTCTGCTCCCTGAGAAGGGCATCCAGCGTCAGAAGCAGATCTATATTTATATCGGAAGGTGGCATCTTATTTTGCGTCACGGTTGGTATAGGTCACCGGGACCCACGCGTAGCCTTGCCGCTCGCCCTGCGTGACATAACCGATACCGGGGAAAGGCAGGTGCGGAGCCGCAATGAGTTCTTTGTTTTTCACAAACGCCGCGAACGCCGCGTTACGCACCCTGGCGGCGCCGTCCTGATCCTCATCGTAAGCAATCGTCACATTCGGCTGGGGGAACTGAACCGCAGCGACGTGAATAATGTCGCCGACAAAGGTGATTTTTTCACCTTTGCTCTCCAGCGTATAGAACGCCGAGCCTGGGGTATGGCCCGGATGTACCGTTCCGCGGATGCCCGGCAGAAGCTGTTCCGTCCCGGAGAAGGTCTTCACTTTTCCGGCGTCCAGATAAGGCTTTAAGGTTTTGCGCGCAACGTCAAAGTAGTTCTGGTCATAGCCAGATTTTTTCTGGTTATCGTCGTTAAAGAAAAATTCGATATCCGGTTTGCCGACATAGACCTGCGCATGAGTAAACACGCGCTGGCCGTCTTTCACCAGGCCACCGGCGTGATCGGAGTGAGCATGGGTGATGAGAATATCGGTAATATCTTCGGGTTTGATGCCCTGCGTCGCCAGGCTTTCAATCAGTCGGCCGCCTTTGCCGGGCCCAAAGAGTTGGCCTGATCCGGTGTCCACCAGGATTTTGTGGCCGGGCAGCGCGATATAGAACGCATTAATCGATGCTTCAACCGGGTTGGCCTGGAAATTTTTTGCCAGTAACGCATCGGTATTTTCCGCCGTTGTCCGGCGCAACAGGGCGTGCAGATCCTGCGGCACGCTGCCGTCCGTAAAGGCGGTGACAATCGTATCGCCAACCTGAACGCTATAGCCGCCAGCCTGCTGTTTCACCACTTGCTGGGGAACGCTGGCCACCGCATGGATCGCGGGAAAGAAAAGAACAGAACCGGTAAACAGGGTTGATAAAGCAAGTTTTTTCACAGTAAACATGATGGGCTCCTCAATAGTAAGTTCATCATAGTTCAACTGAGATTTTTGAGAACGGCAGGGGGGTGAATGTGACCTATCCATGAAATGGATAGGTCTGAGAGAAGTTTTTACAGAACGCCGGTACCGCCGTCAGAACACCAGACCTGTCCGGAGGCGTATGAGCAGGTATCGGAGGCAAACAGCACGTACAGCGGTGCGATTTCAACAGGCTGGCCCGGTCTGCCCAGCGGAGTATCTTCCCCGAACTTCTGGACCTTGGATTGAGGCTGGCCGCCGCTGGACTGAAGAGGCGTCCAGTACGGACCCGGCGCGACAGCGTTCACACGAATGCCGCGCGGCCCCAGCTGCTGCGCCAGAGACTTGGTAAAGGCCACGTTACAGGCTTTGGTCTGCGCATAGTCCACCAGGATCGCGCTCGGCTTAAATGCCTGAACGGAAGTGGTGTTGATGATCACGGCGCCTTCCTGCAAATGGCGCAGCGCGGCTTTCGTGATCCAGAAGGGCGCATAGACGTTGGTTTTGAACGTCGCGTCAAAATCAGCGGTAGTGAGATCGACGATCGATTCGCAGAACTGCTGGCGCCCGGCGTTATTCACCAGAATATCCAGGCCGCCCAGTTCGGCGACGGCTTTTTCCACCAGCGTATCGCAGAACGACTCTACGCGAATGTCGCCGGGGATAGCGACCGCTTTACGGCCTTCAGCCTTGATCAGCGCAATAACCGATGCGGCATCGGATTCCTCTTCAGGCAGATAGCCGATAGCGACATCTGCCCCTTCGCGAGCGTAGGCGATGGCGACCGCGCGACCAATGCCGGAATCACCACCGGTGATCAGCGCTTTTTTTCCTGCCAGTTTTCCCGACCCGATATAACTTGTTTCACCATGATCCGGTATTGGCTTCATTTCCGATGCCAGTCCGGGGGCCATTTGCGGTTGTTCAGCAAACGGTGGACGAGGGTAATGCAGCGTGTGATTATTTCCTGTAGACATACCGGCCTCCTTAAATAGTGAATTCCAAGATTAGTCGTTAATTAGACGCAAGCGGGCAAAATTGACAAATTCAGACAAATCTATATTCCATTGCCGGATGTAAAATATTTTCTTAAGCCAGCATGTAATACCAGAAAAGAGCGACCTCATCTTTTTCCGGTAGGGCGTTGTAAAGATAGCGGTCGTAACCGCCCAGAATAAATCCATAGTGACGATAGAACAGACAGGCCGAAACGTTGACGTTTTGCGTCTCCAGCCGCAAGCCGGGCGCATTGAGGCTTCGCGCCCAGACGTGGGTGGCAGACATCAGCTTATGCGCGGCGCCCGTCCGGCGTTTTGAACGCTCCACGGCAATGTAATCCACCGAGATAAATTTATTCCAGTTACAGGATGCGGTAATGAAACCGGCGATTTCTCCGTCATCCGTTTCGGCGATCAGAAATATTGAATCCGGATTAACGCAATGGTTTTCCAGCGTCTGGAGATCCAGTTCATACGTTTTAAGATAAGGCTCTGTTAACGCTTCAATATGCAAATCGCCATTGAGAAAGGGCTCTCTGGCAACCTCATCAACCGTGAAAGAAAAATCACAGCATTCAAGACGGGCGAGATCGGTACTTAATCCTTTTCGAATATGCATGGTATTCCTTAAGTGGGAGTTATAAATAGATAATAGACGAAGCGGCACACCCTGCTGGCATAACACTCTGTTGATCCTGGTCTAAGCTTGTATTTCGTTCCGCGTAAAATGTGGTCATTCGAGGACAGTGAATGGAATTCAGAACATGTCGCAGGCACTGGGGTGCCGAGTTTATTTCCGATGACGTTGTACGTTTTCGCGTCTGGGCTGAAGGGCAGAAAGATCTCACGTTGCGTTTAACCGACACCGACATTCCAATGGCGGCGGTGGGCGACGGCTGGTTTCAGATTGACGTTCCCGGCGTCAGGCACGGTACGACGTATCAGTTTGTTTTACAGGATGGGTTGGCAGTGCCGGATCCGGCCTCACGTGCCCAGCAGAATGACGTCAACGGCCCGTCGGTGGTGATTGACCCCCGACGCAATCCGCCCGCGCAATCAGAATGGAAAGGGCGGCCATGGGAAGAGACGGTAATTTACGAACTGCATATCGGGACCTTCACCGAGGAAGGAACCTTCAGGGCGGCCATCGAAAAACTGCCTTATCTGGCCGAACTGGGCATTACGCAGCTGGAAGTGTTGCCCGTTTCCCAGTTTGGGGGGCAACGCGGCTGGGGGTATGACGGCGTATTGCTGTATGCCCCGCACTCGGCTTATGGCACGCCGGAAGATTTTCATGCCTTTATCGACGCCGCCCACGCGCTCGGGCTTTCCGTGGTGCTCGATATCGTACTCAATCACTTTGGCCCGGAAGGGAACTACCTGCCGTTACTCTCGCCGGCGTTTTTCCATCAGGATCGGATGACCCCGTGGGGCAACGGGATTGCCTATGAGGTTGACGCGGTCCGGCAATACATTGCCGAGGCGCCGTTATTCTGGCTGTCGGAGTATCATCTTGACGGCCTGCGCTTCGACGCCATCGACCAGATCCATGACGATGCAGAGACCCACATTCTTCCCCACATTGCGCAACGGATCCGCGCCGCATTTCCCGATCGTCATATCCATCTCACCACCGAAGACAGTCGCAACGTCATTTTCCTGCATCCGCGCGATGAGCATGGTCAGACGCCGCTTTTCACCGCCGAATGGAATGATGATTTTCACAACGCCGCGCATGTCTTCGCGACCGGGGAATCTCACGCCTATTACCAGGATTTCGCCTTTGAACCGGAGAAAAAGCTGGCGCGAGCGCTGGCCGAAGGCTTTGTCTACCAGGGCGAAATCTCGCTTCAGACCGGAAAATCGCGCGGGGTAGAGTGTCGCGAGCAGCCTCCGCAGTTTTTTGTCGATTTTATTCAGAACCACGATCAGGTCGGCAACCGTGCCCAGGGTGAGAGGCTCATCTCTCTGGCTGGCGCGGATAAAACGCGGGTGCTGTTCTCGGCACTGCTCCTGTCGCCTCATATACCGCTGCTGTTTATGGGCGAGGAGTATGGCGAAACGCAACCGTTCCTCTTTTTCACCGACTTCCACGGCGACCTGGCGAAAGCGGTGCGGGAAGGGCGCGCGAAAGAGTTTACTGGTCATGCCGGGCACGATGAAACCGTACCGGATCCCAACGACCTGAATACCTTTATGCGTTCGAAGCTTGACTGGAACAGGGTGGATACGGAGGAAGGCAGGGCGTGGGTGCACCTGACGCGCGGACTGATAGCGCTGCGTCAGCGCTATGTCGTCCCGTTGCTGAAGCAGCACGGCGCGGTTGAGGGTAACGTCCTGCAAACAACGCTCGGCATGGTTGCCGTGAGCTGGCGTTTTCCGTCCGGTACGCTGTCGCTGGCGCTGAATATCGGTAAAAAGCCGCTCACCTTGCCGGACCTGCCCGGAAAACCGATCTTTAGCTGGCCGGAGGCAATCGAAAACCTGCCGCCGAACAGCATTGTTGTTCGCTTTGCTGAAGGAGAAGCAACGCTATGATCCCGTCCTCAACCTATCGCATTCAGTTTCGCAACGGCATGACCTTTGACCGCGTGGTGGCCTTGATACCGTATATGAAAGATCTCGGTATCAGCCATCTCTACGCGTCGCCTGTTTTCACGGCAACCACGGATTCCACTCACGGTTATGACGTGACGAACCCCAATGAAATCGACCCGGCGATTGGCGGGCGGGAAGGGTTTGACCGCATGGCGGCGGCGCTTAAGCAGGCAGAGATGGGGCTGATTCTGGATATTGTGCCGAACCACATGTCCACTTCCCTGGAGAACCGCTGGTGGCGCGATGTGATCGAGCACGGCAGGCATAGCCGCTACGCGACCTATTTTGATATCGACTGGTCCAGACCGCTAACGCTGCCGTTTCTTGGTGACACCTTTGAAGCCGAGCTGGAGCGCGGGGCTATCACTGTTAAACGTGACAGTGTCACTAATAAGGCGGAGCTGGTTTATTACGACACCGCTTATCCGCTTAATCCCGGCACGTTTGCCGAGGACAAAAGCATCGCTGAAATCCACGAGGCGCAAAGCTGGCGCCTGATGTCCTGGCGGGAAGCGCCGAAACTGCTGTCTTGGCGACGCTTTTTTGAAATTACCGGGCTGGTGGGCGTGCGGGTGGAGAATGAGGCGGTATTTGCAGACACGCACCGCCTGATCCTTGAGCTTGTTCACGCTGGTGTCGTCGACGGCCTGCGCATTGACCATGTGGACGGGCTTGCCGATCCGCTGGGCTATTTGCAGCGCCTGCGGGCGGCTACCGGGCCGGATTGCTACATCACGGTGGAGAAGATCCTCGCGAAAGGGGAACAGCTTCCTGCGGAGTGGCCCGTCTCGGGTACCACGGGCTATGAGTTTATCGCCTCGCTGGCGGAAGTGCTGGTGGACGATAACAACCTCTCGCGGCTGGAGACGCTCCACGACGAGACGCTGGGCATGACCGTGGACAGGCATACGGAGCTGCGCAAGGCCAAAGGCCTGATGACCGATCGTAACTTTGAGGGCGAATTTACTACGCTGCTGACTATCGCCAGCGAGCTGGCCCGGCGCAACGACGTGGCGGTGCAGCACGAAGATATTCGCCACGCCCTGCGCGAGCTGCTTATCGCCTTTCCGGTGTATCGCACCTACGGCACCGCAGAGGGGATGACGCCGTCGGACGTAGCGCTGCTTAGCCGGGTGGTCGCCAGCGTGAACACGTCCGAACCCGCCCTGAGCCTGATCGTCCGTATTCTCACCGGCGATCTGCCGGAGCATGACCACGCGCAGGCTTCCCTTTTCCGCACCCGTTTTCAGCAGCTGACCGGGCCGCTGATGGCGAAATCGGTAGAGGATACGCTGTTCTTCCGCCACAACCTGGAGCTGGCGCTGAACGAAGTAGGCGCCGACCCGACGCCGCGCGCGTTTTCACTTTCCCGTTTTCACCAGGAGATGCGCATTCGTCTTGCCCGGCAGCCCGACGCGCTGCTGGGGACCTCTACCCACGACACCAAACGCGGCGAGGATGCGCGAGCGCGTCTGTACACGCTGACGGAAGTGCCGGATCTGTGGGGAGAAAACCTGGCGCGCTGGCGGCAGATGAACCAGACGCAGGTCCGGTTCCTGAACGACGGCACCGCGCCGAACGCCGCCGATACCTGGATGATCTACCAGGCGCTGGCGGGCGTCTGGCCTGCAACACTCTCGCCTGACGATCGCGACGGGCTTAAGTCACTGGAAGAGCGTTTCCTCGGCTTTATCGAAAAAGCCCTGCGCGAGGCCAAGCAGCGGACCGACTGGATCGACAGCAACGAAGATTACGAGAGCGTGGTGCTGGACTACGTGCGGCATCTGCTCTCCCCGGATAACACCCTGTTCCTGCGTGATTTCAGTGCCGCACTACAGCCGTTCATTCGGGCGGGATTAATGAACAGCCTGAGCCAGACGGTGATCAAGCTGACTGCCCCCGGCGTACCGGACATCTATCAGGGTAGCGAAGGGCTTAACTTTAGCCTGGTCGACCCGGATAACCGACGCGAACCGGATTTCACCGCGCTGGCGGAGAACCTGAGCACGACGGATTGCAACATCTTTAACGATGCGCAACGCTGGCGCGACGGCAGCGTGAAGCAGTATGTCACCGCCACGCTGTTACGGATCCGACCGCATTACCCAGCGCTTTTCCGCTACGGCGACTGGCTGCCGCTGAAGGTGACCGGCGAGCGCGAGGAGAACCTGATTGTCTATGCGCGCCTTCACGAGGAAGAGGCGCTTATCGTTGCCGTGCCGCGCCTGGTGTTTGACGTCACCGACAATGCGGCCCTGTGGGCCAATACCACCGTGGCCATACCCCAGGCGCTGGCCGGAAAACACTATCGGGATCTGTTTACCGGAGAGCGTCGCCTTCTGCCAGAGACGCTGGATTTAACGTCTGAAAAGGGATGTTTGTTGGTTCTGCTTACCTGCGAATAATCGAGGAGAACAAAAATGCCAAAGGATACAACGTTTGAAATTCGGGCCGGCGATGGCCAGCAGCTTGGCGCAAATTATGACGGAAAGGGGGTAAACTTCGCCCTGTTTTCCGCCCACGCGGAGCGGGTAGAGCTCTGTCTGTTTGACCCCTCCGGCAAAACCGAAATCGCCCGACTGGAGCTGCCGGAATATACGCATGAGGTGTGGCACGGCTATGTGCCCGACCTCGAGCCGGGCGCGCTCTACGGCTATCGCGTTCACGGCCCCTACGATCCGGAGAATGGCCATCGTTTTAACCCCAACAAGTTGCTTATCGATCCGTATGCCCGCGAACTGGTGGGCGACATTGCGTGGAACGATGCCCACTTCGGCTATGAGCTGGGGCATGACGAGCTCGATCTCAGCTTTGATACGCGCGACAGCGCGCCGTTTACGCCGAAATGTAAGGTCATCGACCCAAACGCCGCCGACTGGCAGGACTCGCGTCGGCCTGACGTTCCGTGGCCATACACCGTGGTCTATGAAAGCCATGTGAAAGGTTTTACCCAGCTTAATCCGGCCATTCCGCCCGAACTGCGCGGTACGTTTGAAGGGATGGGACATAAAGCCTCCGTGGATTACATCAAAAGCCTGGGCATCACCTCGGTGGAGTTGCTGCCGGTTCACTGGTTCCCGGACGATCAGCACCTGCTCGATCGCGGTCTTAAAAACTTCTGGGGCTATAACTCGCTGGCTTTCTTTGCGCCAGCGTCCCGCTATTACGGTCCGGCGGGTATCCAGGGTTTCCGCGACATGGTGCGCGCGTATCATGATGCGGGCATCGAGGTGATCCTCGACGTGGTTTATAACCACACGGCGGAGGGCAACGAGCTGGGGCCAACCCTGTCGTTTAAAGGGATTGATAACTTCTGCTATTACCGCACCATGCCGGATCAGCACCGTTATTACATCAACGATACCGGCACCGGGAACACCGTTAACACGTCGCACCCGCGCGTGTTGCAGATGGTCATGGACTCCCTGCGTTACTGGGCGGAATCGATGCAGATTGACGGCTTCCGCTTTGACCTCGGGACCATACTCGGACGAGAGCCGGAGGGATTCGATCCGCGCGGCGGCTTCTTCGATGCCGTGACCCAGGATCCGGTGCTGTCGAAGCTGAAGCTCATCGGTGAGCCGTGGGATATCGGCCCGGGTGGATATCAGGTAGGGGGCTTCCCGCCTGGCTGGGGCGAGTGGAACGATAAATACCGCGATACGGTGCGTGAATACTGGAAGGGGGATAACGTCTCTAACGATTTTGCCGCCCGCCTGCTGGGGTCCGGCGATCTGTATGATCTGCGCGGTCGTCGTCCGTGGGCCAGCGTCAATTTTATCACCGCGCATGACGGCTTCACGCTCAACGATCTGGTGTCGTACAACGAGAAACATAACGCCGATAACGGGGAAGATAATAACGACGGACATAACGATAACCGTTCGTATAACTACGGCGAGGAAGGGCCGACGGAAAACCCGGATATCATCGCCACCCGCGAGCGGCAGAAGCGTAATTTCCTCACTACGCTCTTCTTCTCCCACGGCACGCCGATGCTGCTGGCGGGAGATGAGTTTGGCCGGACGCAGAAGGGCAACAACAACGGATACTGTCAGGACAGCGAGATCTCCTGGATAAACTGGGAAGGGCTGTCAGAAAACGACGAGGCGCTGCGCGAGTTTACCCGTCGGCTGATCGCCCTGCGCGCGGAGCAACCGCTGCTGCGCCGGGAGAACTGGCGCGACGGGCTGGAGATCCGCTGGTTTAACGCCGGCGGCGGCCCGCAGCAGTCGGAACAGTGGGACGAGGGCTCCACCCTTGGCCTTTCCATCAGCCGTCCGGACCTTCAGCAGGAAGAGGGCGTCTGGCACGACGTGCTGATGCTGTTCAATCCGTTTGAAGGCACCGTGCCTTTCCAGATCCCGCAGTTTGGTGAAGGGGGCTGGGTGCTCGAACTCTCGACGGCGGAGGATGCCCCCACGGGGGAAATCATTACTGAATCTGTAGATTATGAGCTGGCCGGGCGGAGTATCACCCTGTTCCGCCGCCCTTAAAGCGAGGCCGCCGCGCGTGCGGCGGTATCGTACAGAGATGAGATCGCGCGCAGCAGCTGCGCGGTCTCGCCTATTGACGTTCCCGGAATGCCACTTTCCGCATGAATGTTGATCAGGCAGGCTTCCCGCACCTCACGGTACTTCATGCACAGCGCTTTCCCGTCCTCGGTCGTAGAGAAAAAAAGCTCTTTCCCCGCTTTCTCGCTGGTGACGTAGCCCGCCTTCACCAGCTTTTTCAGCGCATACGTCACCACGTGGGTATCTTCCACGTTCAGCACAAAGCAGATGTCGGCCAGCTTCTTCTTACGGTTGCGGTGATTCACGTGGTGCAGAAGCGAAACGTCAAAGGCTCCCATATCCGGTTCACCTGCTGCGGCCATGCAGCGCACCATCCACTTGTTGAACGCGTTGCTGGTCATGATCAGGGCGTATTCCAGCTCTGATAATTCGGCACACCGCTCTGAGACCAGATGACGGGAGGAGACGATACGCCCGTCCGCAATATCGTCGTGGTTTAACGCTGCCTTCGTTTTCTTAGTCGTCATACCGATCCTTTCTCCAGAATGTAAACCCGTCGATAAAATAAGAACATTTTATTGATAAATTGTTTACATGTTTTTGACGTTCAGATATAGCTTTTTAGTGCAGGTTCTGCGGAGCCTGACGCAAAACACAACATCGCGCGCCGTAATGCACCGGCTTCGCTCTGCTGCGAAGTATAAAAAATAGCCGTCGGCGCGCAACGCTCACTTTGGATAGGGTAACGTTTATGGACAGTTCTACACTGTTGCCGCTTATCGGGATTCCGGTGGTGGTTATTGGTTTTGCACTGCGTTTCAACCCGCTGCTGGTTGTCGTGGTGGCGGGGCTGGCGACGGGCCTGCTGGTTGGCATGGATTTCGGCATGCTGCTGGAAACTTTCGGCGAAAAGTTTGTGAATAGCCGATCGCTTGCCACCTTCATCCTGATCCTGCCGGTGATTGGCCTGCTGGAGTATTACGGGCTGAAAGAGCGCGCCCAGGCCTGGGTGGCGAAGATCGCCAGCGCCACCTCGGCGCGTATCCTGATGCTCTACTTTGTCGCCCGCGAAGGGACGGCTGCGCTTGGGCTGATGTCGCTGGGCGGCCATGCGCAGACGGTGCGTCCGCTGCTGGCGCCGATGGCGGAAGGGGCCGCGCTGAATGAATACGGCGACCTGCCGCAGCACATTCGCGACAAAATCAAAGCCCATGCCGCCGCCTGCGACAATATCGCGGTTTTCTTTGGGGAAGATATCTTTATTGCCTTCGGCGCGGTGCTGTTGATTGACGCCTTCCTCAAGGAGAACGGGATCGAGGGGATCGAGCCGCTGCATATCGGCCTGTGGGCCATCCCGACCGCCATCGCGGCCCTGATTATCCATATGACACGCCTGCTGCGCCTTGACGCCAGCATTCGTCGCGACGTGATGGCCTGGAAAGCAGAGCAGGGCACGCAGGAGATCGCATCATGATGACGCTCATCACCATTAACCGCGTGTACTACCTGATTGGCTTCGTCGTGATGCTGCTGGTGGTCATGACCCTTCGCGATCGCGCCAACCCGAAACGCTTTACGACCGCGCTGTTCTGGTTCCTCTTCGGCGGGATCTTCCTGTTTGGCGATCTGATGGTGCAGGAGCTGGGCAGGTCGCTGGCGTATCGCATTATTGGCGGCGCCGTGATCGTGATCGCGCTGCTGGCCGGTTTCGGGCTGGTCGGGAAGGGGCACTATAAAATGGCTACCGAGGAGGAGCGCGTTTCCTCGTCGAACCGGCTAAAAAACTGGCTGTTTTTACCCGCGCTGATGATCCCGGTGGTGACGGTGATCGGGACGCTGTTCCTGAAGGGCGTCTCGATCGGCGGCGTTTACCTGCTCGACCAGAAACAGCTCACCCTGGCGGCGCTGTGCGTGGCCTGCGTGGCGGCGATCCTCACCGGCTGGTGGCTGACGAAAGGCACGCCGCTGCACGCGATTCGTCAGTCTCGTCGGCTGGTCGACACCATCGGCTGGGCGGTGATCCTGCCGCAGATGCTCGCCATGCTGGGTGGGGTGTTTGTGGTGGCCAATACCGGTGAATCGGTGCAGAAGGTGGTCAGCCTGTTTGTGAACCCGGACAGCCGCTTCATGCTGGTGGTGATTTACTGCGTGGGGATGGCGCTGTTTACCATGATCATGGGTAACGCTTTTGCGGCGTTCCCGGTGCTGAGCGCCGGTATTGCCTTGCCGTTCCTGATTAACGTTCATCACGGTAACCCGGCGCCGCTGCTGGCTATCGGCATGTATGCGGGCTACTGCGGCACGCTCATGACGCCTATGGCCGCTAACTTCAACATCGTGCCCGCCGCGCTGCTGGAGCTAAAAGACAAATATCAGGTCATCAAGATCCAGATCCCGACCGCGTTAACCCTGCTGGTGGTGAACGTGTTCTTAATGTATTTCCTCGTGTTTCGCTAAGGAGCCGCTATGGAATTAACGCAACATCAGGCTGACGCCTTCGCCAGAATGCCGTTGACCTATTTACGTCAGGAATACCCGAACCACATTATGCACCTGCTCAACGACGACGGTGACGTATTGCCGCCTCGCGAGCTGCATCCGATATTTTACGGCTGCTTCGACTGGCATTCGGCTGTACATGGCTACTGGTTACTGCTGCGCTGCCTGCGTCTCTATCCCGAACTGCCGTGTCGGGAGGAGATTATCGCGCTGTTCGACGAACACCTGAACGATGAGAAGGTGGCGAAGGAGCTGGCCTATTTTACCGCGCCGTTCCGCGCGTCGTTTGAACGGCCCTATGGCTACGGCTGGCTGCTGGCGCTGGCGCAGGAGCTGCAACAATCGGCGCTGCCGCAGGCGGAGCGCTGGTACCAGACGCTGCAACCGTTAACCCTGGACATTCGCCAGCGGCTGGTGGATTACCTCAGCAAGCTTACCTATCCGATCCGCGTCGGGACGCACTACAACACGGCGTTTGCCCTCGCGCTGGGGCTCGACTATGCCCGCGCGGTGAACGACGACACGCTTGAGCACGCCATCCTGGACGCGTCGACGCGGTTTTATCTCGCGGATACGCATTATCCGGCACATTATGAGCCGGGCGGCGACGAATATATCTCCGGGGCACTGACCGAGGCCCTGCTGATGAGTAAGGTGGCGGAGGATTTCCCGGCCTGGTTCGATGCGTTCCTGCCCGAAATCGCGTCCGTTGCAGCGCTGATGCATCCGGCAGAGGTGAGCGACCGCACCGATCCGAAAATTGCACACCTGGACGGGCTTAACCTCAGCCGCGCGTGGTGCATGAAGCACATTGCCCGTGCCTTACCGGAGAATCATCGTGCCCGGCAGGCATTACGCGATGCCGTTGCGCGCCATCTTTCGGCAAGCGTGGAGCATGTCGTCGGCAGTCACTACAGCGGCGGACACTGGCTGGCGAGCTTTGCGCTACTGGCGCTGGAGTAGCCCAGCCTGGTTTCATTTTATCAGCCTCAGCGACCGTAACCGGCTTACGCTAACCAATACGGATACCGCTGAGGCTGCCGTGGCGATCCACAATGCAGTATGAACGGATCTTCCATCTGCTGTCAGCATAACTCCTACAACCGCTGCACCGAGACACTGTCCGAACGTCCGCATGATGGACAAAACGCCTGAAGCAAAGCTCGCATGGTCACGCGTAACGTTTGAGAGCATCTCCCGGTTATTGGGGCTCTGGAAGCAGCCAAACCCCATACCGCACACCAGGCACCGCAGGCAGATGTCCCACATGGCTGGGCTGGCAGGCAGCGTCGCCAGTAGCCCCAACCCCACCGCGAAAATCATCAGCCCGAGAGTGGAGATCGGCGGAGCGGAAATCGTGTCCGCCCACCGGCCTGCATGCGGTGCAATCAGCACGATCCCCAACGGCCACGGCGTAAACAGCAGGGCAGAGACGAGCGAGCTAAAGCCATAGACGCTTTGAAGCAGGAACGGCAGGGCAATGAAGGCGATCCCCTGGCTGACGAACGCCATCATCGACGTAAGCGCCGCGAGGGTAAAACGTTCATTTTTGAAGATGGCAGGCGGCAATAATGGGTTAGCCGAGCGGCGGATCTGCCAGACAAAGGCGATGCCGCTTAGCGCGGCGAGCGCCGACCAGCAGAGGCTGGTGATGTGCTGTTCTGCATTCTGGAAACTGTTCGCCGCCACGATCGTCGAGCCCAACAGCAGCGCCGACAATATTGCCCCCGGTGTATCGAAGGGCGCCTGATTTCGAACTGCGTCACGCGGCAGCGCTTTGACAGCCAGATACCAGGCGAGAGCGCCCGGAATAACGTTTATCGCAAACAGCCATTGCCAGCTCAGCATATGAAGAATTGTACCGCCCAATACCGGCCCGATAGCGGAGCTGAAGGCGATGAGCAGGGCGTGCAGCGCAAGAACGCGGCCAAGCAATCGTCCAGGAAACACGGACCGCAATATCGCGGGGGCAATACTCAGCGTCGCTGCGCCGCCGATCCCCTGAAGTACACGCATACCGATGAGCGCTGCCGGGGAATTCACCAGCGCGCAGCCCAGTGACGTCAGGGTAAAGGTCGTCAGGCCTGCGAGAAATACGGGGCGGTAACCCAGGCGGGCCGCAAGCGCCGCGAATATCGCCAGCGACATCGCAGCCGCCAGTAAATATCCGTTGGCGAACCAGACGGCAAAACTGGCAGATACCTGTATATCCTGAGCCATAGTCGGCAGGGCAATATTGATCATGGTGCCATCAAACACGCCCATTAACGTGGTGGTCATGACTGCGGCCATCACCCGTGCGCGCGCCGGGCCAGGCAGTCCTTCGTCGCCGGGTTGACTGGAAAAAAGCGTCGTCATGTTGTCCTCTGAAAGATTATTGGGATGACAAAACTATAAAGATGGCTTTTACCGGGCGGAAGGCGCACCATTTGCACTTTATCGTTGCATGAAACGCCTTATCCGAATTTGCAGGGAGGAGGGGAAATGTCCGATCCGGATTTTAATTTGCTAATAGCGCTCGACATACTGCTGAGTGAAGCGAGCGTGGCAGGCGCGGCACGTCGTTTGAACCTCAGCACCTCGGCCATGAGCCGCACGCTGAGCAGGTTACGTGACGTCACAGGCGATCCGATTCTGGTACGCGCCGGACGAAGCATGGTCCTGACCCCGTGGGCCGAAGCAACGCGGGATCGCGCCCGGCGCGCGGTGTACGAGGCCAAGGCGGTATTGCAGCCCTCAACCGAAACGTTCAACGTGGAAACTCTGGAGCGCCTTTTCACCATCCGGGCAAACGATGGTTTTGTGGTGGCGTTTGGGCCTGCGCTTATAGCGGCTGTGGCCAACGCCGCGCCGGCCGTCTGTATACGCTTTGCACCCAAGCCGGAAAAGACGTCGCGCTATCTACGGGAAGGACTGGTCGATCTGGAGATTGGCGTCCAGAGCAATATGGGGCCTGAAATCCGTTTGCAACGGCTGTTTGAGGATCGGTTTGTGGGCGTGGTGCGTAAAGGACACCCGCTGGCTTCCCTGGCAGACATACGCGTGGACGACTATGTCTCGTGGGGCCATGTGGTGGCGTCACCCGAGGGTACATTGCACGGATCCGTGGACGATGCGCTGGCCGGGCTGGGGATGAAGCGTAAAATCGCAAGCGTCGTACCGGGATTTCCGACGGCACTGTCCGTGGCGCTGGAATCAGATCTTATCGCCATGATACCCGCGCTCTATTTACTTAATCAGCAGGTAACGGACCAGGTTCACGTTTTCGAACTGCCGTTCAAAAGCCGACGTATAACGGTGTCGCAGATGTGGCACCCGCGAATGGAACGCGACCCTGGCCATCGCTGGCTGAGAGAGACAATTCTTGGTATATGTGGTGAGCGCAGATCTTACCGTTAACGGCTTTCGTATGATTTTGTATAGAGATTGCTATACACAACGCCTATGCTATTCTTGTAAAGCAAATGCTATACAAGAGGTGTTCCCATGAAATCAGATGTTCAGCTCAACCTTAGAGCCAAAGAATCTCAGCGGGCGCTTATCGATGCCGCCGCAGAGATCCTCCATAAATCACGTACGGACTTCATTCTGGAGATGGCCTGCCAGGCGGCCGAGAATGTGATCCTCGATCGACGTGTATTCAATTTTAACGATGAACAGTATGCCGAGTTCATTGATATGCTCGATGCCCCGGTCGCGGACGATCCTGCCTTAGAAAAACTGCTGGCAAGGAAACCCCAGTGGGACGTGTAACCGCACCAGAGCCTTTAACCAGCGTCCATCAACTGGCGGAATTCTTCAGTGGGGAAGCCGTGCTTGATGAATGGATAAAACAAAGAGGTCTGAAAAACCAGGCGCTCGGCGCAGCCCGAACGTTCGTTGTTTGTAAAACTGGCACGAAGCAGGTAGCGGGTTATTACTCACTGGCTACCGGCAGCGTTAACCATACGGAAGCGACCGGTAATCTACGGCGTAACATGCCGGATCCCATTCCCGTGATTGTACTTGCCCGTCTGGCAGTCGATGTCTCATTACGTGGAAAGGGGTTGGGAGCCGATTTGCTCCATGATGCGGTTTTACGCTGTTATCGGGTGGCAGAAAACATCGGCGTACGGGCGATCATGGTTCATGCACTGACTGAGGAAGCCAAAGCTTTTTATATTCACCATGGTTTCAGGGCATCGCAGATTCAGGAACGGACACTGTTTCTGAGACTTCCTCAGTAGAGATAAAGGGGAAGGGGTGAATGTGAGGAGCTCATAGGATTGGGGATAAGCTTTAGGATATCGCATTTAACTATTCTGGGTTTGAGGAATATACATAATTTACGACAGCACCAGAAACAGTATAACAAACTGTTTTAAATGGATATAAATCAAATGGCGATTCAAACTCACAGTTATGAACTCAGTTTTGGTTCATAACTGTGTTAAACGCTGTCCATAAATCACTCGATGTCACGCCTGTTGGTTCATGAACTGTTCGTTCTAATTTTGTGATGTGCGTCAGGTTTTAGTGTTCAGTAATATTACCTTTTACTCGATGATCGATTGTTTAGCACCTCTCCGACAACCGGAGCAGCAGTAAATGCGTTTGGCCAGCCAGCGTAGAACGCGGCCTGGGTAACTATCTCTCCGGCCTCTTCGGCAGAAAGTCCATTATCCATCGCTCTGTTGAGGTGATAGCCAATCTGCGCACTTTGTCCGGATGCGATTAACGCGCTGACCGTAACCAGGCTTCTGTCGCGGGGTTTCAGCGCGGGTCTTTGCCAGAGATCCAGGAAGAGTGGATCGGCAGTGAATTTAACCAGGCCTGGAGATATTGGGCCCACGTTTTTTTCCACCGTCTCTGAACGCTGCTTCTCTGCTTCCTGATTGAGGGGAAGCAGGTCCGGAGAAGCTTCAGGAAGTGCATCTGCCGTGACGCCGCGAGATTCAAAAACCGCTTTGGTCACGCCGACGGCTGACATTGCATTTGGCCAACCTGAGTAGAACGCCAGATGGGTAATGATTTCTGATAATTCCGCTGGCGTCACGCCGCTATCGAGAGCGACGTCAAGATAGTGCTTAAGCTCGGCAGGCTGGTTGCGGGCTATCAGCATGGCGACGGTTACCACACTACGATCCCTGGGCGAGAGGGCGTCGCGTGTCCACAGATCTTCAGTAATCGCTTCGCGACCAAAGCGTGCGAGAGCCGGTGAGACGGCACGAATATCAGATTCCGAGATCGCTGAAGGTTCAATTTTCATCATAGCGTTACCTCTTGTTTCCTCAGCATTGGCAAAATCAGAAATAACAAGCGACATGGCCGCCGCTGCAAGTACGCTTTTCATGTTAGTCCTTACTGGTCAACGTTGCGGATCCTGTTTGATTCCGCCTTTGTTACGAAGAAATACCGGTTTTACCGGGATAGCGTCCTTCCTGGCGCTCATATGCGCCGTTTGCCTGAGATAATCCAGGAAGTGCGGCGTTTGTCGGTGCAGTTGATAATCCTCCTCACTGGCGTAAATCTCATAGAAATACCAGCGGTTTGGCGTCTCTGAATCTGTACCGGCATACATGGCTAACACGCCTTTCTCTACTTTGAGCGACTCGGCCATTTCAGGAAGGACGATGTTTTTAAATTCGCTCTGAAATTCAGGCTTTACCTCGACGATCACCAGATTATTGATGGTTCGCTCATTCGGTATAATGTGTTTATCGCCCAGAAACTGTGGCTCCAGGGCGATTTTATTTTTCCTGTCAATAATGTCAGGTGCACGAGCAGCGAATGCTTTGTATGGGCCGGCATTGAGATGTTTGCGATAAGCACTCTCATTTTCATAGAGTTCGACCATGAATGCCTGACGTGGATTGTCGCTGCGTTGCAGGGCATACATCGCCAGCGTACCTGCTTCATGATCAACCGAAGCGGAAATCGTCTGTCTGGCTACGTCTGCAAAATCTTTGTCCCGATCGGGCCTGACGCCGAGCTCAAAGATATTCATCACTACCTTATCCGGCGCGTCCAGCTTTATTGCAAAGACAGGGCTGCTTATTAGCATGCAAATTAAAAGCATAAGAGTCTTTTTCACGATGATCCTTTTACTGAAATGGCTGTTTAAGACGTTCTATAAGTTGGTGTTGGTAAGAAGGTAACCGATCGCTGCTGGCGCTCTCAAAGACCAGGGGAGGAAGCCACGTCATACCTGCATGCAGGGCGCTTGCCTTCATCGGTAAAAACACATCCGAAAGCGATACCCCGATCCTGCCGTCCGGCCCGTAAGTGGAGCTTCCCCCCGCAGCCGTACTGACAATAAACATCTCCTTTCCCTGCCAAAGACCGGGTCCGACACTTCCCCAGGTTTCATTCAGCCAGGCCTTCATCATTGGTGTAATGTTGAACCAGTGTGTCGGGAAGATAAAAACAACACGCCTGTGCTCACGCATCATTTTTCGCTCAGCGTCGCCATTAATCCGACGTGTGTCATAGCCATACAGCGTCTCAAGGTTGCGAACCGTCACGCCTTCCAGACTCTCAGCGGCTTCCTGCAGCCCTTTTGTCAGAACTGAGCGTTCCGGATAAGGGTGAGAGACGATAACGAGCGTTTTAATGTCGGTCTTTTCACGGCTATGAGCATGACTAACGGGCATGAGGAAGATAAAGGCAAACAAAAACAATGCTGCTGCTCTGCGCTGAAGTAACACCATCATAAACCTCCTTTGTCTTAACAGGATTGTAAAACGCTATGGTGTAACAGGAGCCCGTTCTGGCAATCCTTCTACGATATAGGTTCGCGAATTGCCGGCACGGTGTCGGATAGGAATGATCTTCTGGTACGCGGCCGAGCTATACCAGTCCTGGGCATTTTTGAGACTCTCAAACTTGATTACAACCAGTCTGCCCTGTGCTCCAAACCCTTCTTTAACATCGGGTTCACCTCCTCTGACGATGAAGCGTCCACCAAAAGGTCTGAAGGTGGATTCAACCTGAGCGCTGTACGGTTTGATAGCGTCAAGATCGGTCGCCTGAAACTCTGCGATGTAATAAGCAGGCGTTGCTGCCAGGGCTGACGCGAGCCCGGAGAGGGTGAAAAGAGTGGCTACCACTGTTTTGAAAATCATCCTTCCTCCTCATAAGCTTTCATGAAAGTGAATAAGGGCTACCGCGTCCAGACCTGCCTGGCGTCTTTCGTTTGCGGCGTGTTTTGCGCCATGATCCCCGTCAGAACGTGCGGCTGGTAGGTTTCTTCCAGAAACCGGATTTCCTCCGTGTTTAGTTGAAGATTTACGGCGTTTACCGCGCCATCGACGTGATCTTTTTTTGTGGCCCCTACGACAGGTGAGGTGACTTTTGTCAGCAGCCAGGAGAGAGATATTTCCGTCATGGACACCTGATGTCGTTCAGCAAGTTCAGCTACACGCTCAATAATGAGCCGATCCTGTTCAGCCGTGCTGTCATATTTCCCGCGCGCATAATCATCCTCGGTGGATCGCCGCGTGTGGCCTTCTTTCCTGGAGAGGCGACCGCTGGCCAGCGCGCTATAGGGGGTCATGGCGATATTATCTTCAGCGCACAGCCCGAAGAGCTCTCGTTCATCTTCACGCATAATCAGGTTGTAGTGGCTTTGCACGGAGACAAAGGGCGTCAGCCCTTCGCGTTCGGCAAGGGCGTTCGCTTTCGCAAGCTGCCAGGCATAGCAATTGGAAATACCAATAGCGCGCACTTTGCCCGCAGTAACGGCGGCATGAAGCGCTTCAAGCACGTCAATAACTGGCGTGTTGTAATCCCAGATGTGGTAGATGTAGAGGTCGATGTACTCCATCCCCAGATTCTGCAGGCTCTGGTCGAGCGATCGGGCTATTGCCTCTTTTCCGCCGATCCCCCCGGCAATTTGCGCGGCGGTCCGCGGCAGAAACTTGGTGGCCAGTACCACGTCCTCGCGTTTTGCCATCTCCCGCAGCGCCCGGCCAACGTACCGCTCGCTGGAGCCGTTCTGATAGGCGATAGCGGTATCGTAAAAATTGATACCCTTTTCGAGACCGTAGCGGATAATGTCCCGGCTTGCTGTTTCGTCCAGCGTCCAGCGATGCTGGCCCGTTAACGGGTCGCCAAATCCCATACATCCCATACAGATGCGGGAGACCAGTAAGTCACTTTTACCGAGCCGGGTATACTGCATCTTTATTCTCCCTCTGGATTATTCACGACGGAATTGAGCAGATCGACAAGCCTTGAAGCGTGTTCCCAGGCAAGCGCTTTTTGCTGCGCGAGTTTGTCGGCATCCCGATCGGCATAGCTGATACCGCAGGTATAAACCGGCGCCAGTAGTTCAAGATTGCACAGCTTTGCTGTGGTCTCGAACGGAATAAGATACGCTTCAATGGGATGGCCAAAGAAACCGTCAGCGGTATAGAGCGCCTGTGGCGCCCCTGTAGTGAAGGAGAGGATCAGCTTTTTACCGCCCAGTTTCGCCGTTGAGCCATGCGCGAAACCGTGGACAAAGACCTCGTCCAGCCATTGTTTCATTAACCCGGGCAGTCCATACCAGGAAAAAGGGAACTGCCAGACAATCACATCGGCCCTGAGCAGGCTTTCCTGCTCCGCGGCGATGTTGAATTTGCCGTCCGGATAGAGCCAGTCCAGACGACGAATTTCAGCATCGGGAAGGGCGCTCGCCACTTCATCGAGGATAGTGGCGTTGGCGACGGAATGGTTCAGCTCAGGATGACCTGAAATAACAAGGATATTTTTCATTTCAATGGGTTAAATGTCTTTGTGAATATTTAACCCAGTATAGAGTGACACCATTATTTTTTTTAGAGCAGTAAAGACTCATTCACTTTTAGACAAAAACTAATAATGGTCAACTGTTCACATTGTACCGGTCATCACGAACCCGTGAACTACGCCGTGATGCCCAGTAAACGTTCTGCATTGCGAAATGCGATGGCCTCTTTTTCAGCCTTGTTGACGGGCAGACTGTCTATAAAGGTTTTTACACCGTCCAGGGTCTGATAGGGATAATCGACGGAGAACAGGATCCTTTCTGCCCCCATTAACTCGTAGATAAACTTGAAGTGCGGCAGTGTCAGCATACCTGACGGGGTAACGTAAACGTGTTCCTGGAAGGTTCTCGTTAGCGTGCGTGACAGACCCGTTGCAGCCAGTGGTAGGCTGTCATCAAGACGCTGGAGCCAGAAGGGTAACATCTCCCCCCAGTGGCCACTGATTACCTGCAGGTTGGGATATTTATCAAATGCGCCCGATAACATCAGCCGCAACAAATGGATCCCCGCTTCGTGATGCCAGCCCCAGCCAAACATAGAAAGCCTGGCGTTGACCTCTGCGCTGAAGCCCGTGAAGTAGGCCTGCTGTACGCTTTTAAGCGGTAACCCGGGATGAAGATAGAGTGGCACATTCAGTTTATTAAAGCGGGAAAGCAGGGAGTCATAGTCAGGATGATCGAGAAAGCATGAAGAGGGTCTGCCATTCAGCAGTGCTCCTTTAAATCCTAGTTTTTCAACTGCGCGGACAAGCTCATTTTCAGCATCTTTCGGCTGTGCCCAGGGAAGTGTGGCAAATGCCGCGAAGCGATCCGGGTGATTTCTTACCGCCCCGGCAAGGCGATCGTTTGCCGCCGTATTTAATGTTACCGCTTCATCCTCGGGTGCCAGCTGGGGGAATCCGCCCACAGAGAGTATCTGCAGGGTAATTCCCGCCTCATCCATATCCCTGAGGCGGCGGCTTCCCAAATCAGCGCCTTTCTGGTTTATCAGCGCATTCTTTTCAATCTGCGGCCGGCTTCGGTCAGGATTATGACCATCAGGGACGGTTTTCCCCCAGTCGCCAAGGAAAGGCGCCTGCTCAAGCGCAACGGGCATACACGCTCGCCCTAACTCGCTGTCGAGATAATGTTCTTCGAGGCAAATGATTTTCATATTCTTAGCCTTCATACAAAGCGGTAGAAGTGATGCAGATCAGGAGCGCCCGGAACAGCCCGCTCGTGAGTGACATTCATGACAGCCTGTTCCGGACGGGGTTTACACCATCGGTTTTTCCCAGGCGCCTCGTGTATCCACTCTGGTCTCTGCGGCGAGTTGTTCAAGCAGGCTGATTTCCTCATCGCGTAACTGGATATCTGAAGCGCTGGCGGCGTCCAGAACGTGATGGACTTTAGTCGCACCAACGAGGGGAAGGGTACCTTTCGCAATAGCCCATGCGATGGCTATCTGTGCCACGCTGGCATTCCTTTCGGCTCCCATTTTTTTCATGGCGGCGGTTAGTCTTTCTATCTGCGGCAGTACTGCGTTATAACTTTCGGCCCGGCCACTCCCGGCAGGCATGGGATGATTTGAATCATAACGACCACTGAGCGCGCCTTGCTCCAGGACCATGTAAGCAAAGAACGTGATGTTATTTTGTCGGCAATAATCAAGGATCCCGGCCTCTTCAGAGGCGCGATAAAGCAGGCTGTAGTGATTCTGTACTGCACTGAGGGAATAACCGGAAGCGTTAAGGATTTCGTTGGCGCGTCTGATTTGTGCCAGATTGTGGTTGGAAACACCTACGCGTTTTACCTTACCGCTTTGTAAAAGTGGGATCAGTCCTGGCGTCCATTTTTCGACGTCGAGGGGATTATGGATCCAGTAGATATCAATCGCGTCCACGCCCAGGCGTCCGAGGCTGGCCTCAAGCATATCGCTGACAGGCTGTGCAGACTGCTCGTTCGCAATCTGCGGCGTGAATTTGGTGGATAAAATCATATCCTCGCGGGGGAACTGACGGACTAATGTTCCCAGCGCTGCCTCGGAACTCCCCATGCCATATACTGCTGCGGTATCCCAGAGGTTGAGACCCTTACTCATGGCCGTGATGAACACGTCTGCCATCTGAGTATCAGAAAGATGATTGCCGAAGACGGTGTCGCCACCGGCGAAGCCTGTGCCCCAGGACCATGTGCCGAGCGCGACTGGAGGAAGAGTTTTCATATTCAGCTCCTGAAAAAAGGCCGGAACGTTGCTGACGTAAACCGGCCAAAGAGGGTGAGTAACGATGAAAGACAGATGAATGAATTAAGTTGGCTGGCGGAGGGCATTTAACAGCGCCACACCGACACCGTGCGCTGAAGCGGGATTCTGCCCCGTGATAAGGCGTCCGTCGGTAACCACGTTTTCAGACCAGTTCGGGGCTTCATGATGAAGCGCGCCATGCTCGCGGAGTGCAGTCTCAAGCAGGTAGGGAACCACATCTGTGGTGTGAACTTCTTCCTCTTCCTTGTTGGTAAAGGCCGCCACGTTTTTGCCTTTCACCAGGTATTCGCCGCTGCTGAGCTTTGCGTCAACCAGTGCCGCAGGCCCGTGGCAGACGGCTGAGACAATCCCATCACTTTCATACACTTCGCGGATAATACGCTGGGCATCATGGCTGTCGCGGAAATCCCACATGGTTCCATGCCCGCCCGCAAAGAAAACAGCGCTGTAATCGGAACCGTTCAGCTCAGATAACGCAGGCGTTGTGGCCAGGCGCTGCTGAAAATCGGTTTCGTTCCAGAACCAGGCGTTGACAGAGTCACTGAGGTCAAATCCATCCACCGGCGGCTGTCCCCCGCGAATGCTGGCTATCGTCGTTTTTAGTCCGGCATCTTCCAGTACTTTCAGCGGATGCGTCAGCTCAGCCAGGAAAAAACCGGTTGGTACACCGGATGCGCCTTTAATCGGATGACTGGAAACGACACACAGCACGGGTTTATCTGCAGGTTTCATATCGGGCCTCACTATTTATTTTTAAATTCAGCGGCAAAGAGATTTTCCCAGTTAATAAAGGAGCCAAGCGGAATGCACTCAAAGCTTAATAAGCCAGCTTTTGCCAGCGGGAATTCGGCCATTACGTTCATCGCTTCATCGACAGAGTCACATTCAAGAAAAATAGCGACGCCAGGTCTGTCCTGACGGAAGTAGATGTCGCGGATGAAGCCGGATTTATACAATCCCCAGGCGTGTAGCGCTTCAGCGTTAAGGTGTGGAGCATATTTTTCCAGCGATGCTCCAGGTGCGGGGATATCCAGACATAAAATTCGCATCATAGTCTCCTGAACTCAGGTCGTTGTAGAAAGAGATAAAAGTATAAGAGGCGAATTTCACGAAGATTAGAGGAGCATTGACTTAAGCATCTTTAGACTGTACTTAATAATCAGGCGGAGATTGCTTTAGGAACACATTATGAATAACGCCCTGTATAACCAGATACGGATCTTTCAGAGCATTGCACATGAGGGCAATATTTCGGCAGCCGCAAGAAAACTGGAAATTACGCCTCCCTCCGTCAGCAATGCGCTTAAGCTGCTGGAAGATCATATTGGCCATCCGCTTTTTGTGCGTACGACCCGCCGTATTGAGCTGACGGAAACCGGGCAGCTGTTGCTGGAACAGACCGCTGCGGCGGTGGAGTCGCTGGAAAATTCGCTTGAAAGCATTCGCGACCAGAATCAGGAGCCCTCTGGTATCGTGCGAATCACGCTCTCGCGTTTTGCCTATCTGTTAATTCTTAAGCCTGCAATGGCGAAATTCTGTCAGCAATATCCGGGTATAAAGCTTGAAATTTCGGTTTACGACGGTACCGTGAATGTTATCGAAGAGCGTTTTGATCTTGGGATCCGTTTTGGCGATATCCTCGAAGGTGGGGTGGTGGCGCGGCCGTTAATGAAACCCTTTCGTGAAGGGTTGTATGCATCCTCAGCTTATATCAGCGAGCATGGAATGCCCGAGGTGCCGGCTGACCTCAGTCAACACAAGCTGATTGGCTACCGTTTTATTACTAACAACCGCATCCTTCCGTTGATTCTGAACGATCGCGGAGAGCAGTTGACGGTTGAGATGCCCGGGCAGTTAATCAGCAACGATATTGACGTTATGGCAGACGGGATCCGTAACGGCCTGGGAATCGGACGTTTGTTTGAACCCATCTTGCAGTTACAGCCGGACAGGGAGCGCTTTATACCCGTGATGGAGAGCTACTGGAAAACCTACCCGCCAGTGTATCTCTATTACCCCAAAAACGCGGGCAAAACGAAAAGAGTTAAGGCCCTGATTGATTTTCTGATATCCGCTACGGGACGATAACGCCTCGTTCAGTATGGAGGCGCTATTTCACAACCCCAGCGGCCGGGCCTCCTGTATGAACTCAATCAGAAGGCGAAGCCCGGTCGGCAATTGCCGGCGGCTTGAATAATAGATATGAAAACCTTCCTCCAGCGGGGACCACTCCGTAAGCACCAGGCGGAGCCGTCCATCCTTCACATAGGGTGCAACAAGAGGCTCCGGAAAATACATCAGGCCGGCTCCGCCTAATACGGCCACAAGGCCCGTTTCAGCCTGATTGACCGTCACAGAGCCTGGCACAGTGATTTGGTACGTTTCGCCGTCTCGCTCAAGTTCCCAGCGATAAATCCGATCGTCGCCGAGACGATTGCTTATACAGCGATGGTGTAATAAATCATCAGGATGTTCAGGCGTTCCGTAGCGTTCAAGATAGTCGGGGGATGCTGCGATAACCCAGCGAATATCGGCAGATAAACGCCGGGCAACCATGTCTTCCGGGACGGTGCCACCATAGCGGATACCGGCATCGAAGCCCGCATCAGTGACGTCAACCATACGGTTGCTGGCCACAATATCGATTTCAATATCGGGATAGCGATCCATAAATGCGGGCATAACCGGCGCAAGCAAAAGATTGGCCGCTTCAACGGCAGCATTGATGCGGATACGTCCGCTAGGGGTATTACGATACCGGTTAAGCGATTCAAGCGCGCCTTCTATCTTGTCGAAAGGCTGAAGGACCGACTGAACCAGTTCTTCACCTGCAGCCGTAGGTGTAACGCTCTTGGTCGTGCGATTAAGGAGGCGAACCCCGAGCCGGGTTTCCAGTCCCTTCAGGGCATGACTAAGCGCTGATGCACTGACACCTAATTCAATCGCCGCACGGCTGAAACTGCGATGACGTGCAATAGCCATGAAATAAATGAGATCGGCGACATCAGCTCTGCTTATTTGCATACAGAATCGTTTTCCTTGTGCGTTAAGGCCCGAATGTATTGATACGGAAATGATATACACCATAGACCGATTAGCGCTCATCCGTTGCTGAATTTTTTTCACAAGTCCATCCACTCATCGCCTCTCACTGAACACGTTGTGCTTCGTTATTCTTGAAAATTATGCGCTCTGGCCGTCGGTCAGGGCGGAACATTCACCTAACGGAGCCGTGTATGAACTATACGCATCTTGGCCGCACCGGCCTGAAAGTCAGCCGCCTTTGTCTCGGAACCATGAATTTTGGTGACGTCACCGACGAGAAAACCAGCGCCCGCATTCTGGATGAAGCGCTTGAGGCGGGTATAAATTTCATTGATACAGCAGACGTGTATGGCACTGAACAATCACCCGATATCCAGCAAGGCTCGGGGCTGTCCGAAGAGATCATTGGTCGCTGGCTCCAGCAGGGTGGCCGGCGAGACAGTATCGTTCTGGCGACGAAAGTCTATCAGCCAATGGGGCCAGGTCCGAACGATCGCCGTCTTTCTGCTTACCATATTCGCAAGGCCTGCGAGGACAGTTTGCGACGGCTTAAGACCGACCATATTGACGTCTATCAGATGCATCACATCGATCGCTATACGCCATGGGAAGAGATCTGGCAGGCCATGGAACTCCTTGTTCAGCAGGGAAAAGTGCTTTATATCGGTAGCAGCAATTTCGCGGGCTGGGACATTGCGACTGCGCAGTCAGTTGCCACGGCCCGTCATTCCCTTGGCCTGGCTGCTGAGCAAAGTCTCTACAATCTGACTGCCCGAACTGTTGAGCTGGAGGTCATTCCCGCATGCCGCCATTTTGGCCTGGGACTGATTCCCTGGAGCCCACTTGCAGGAGGGTTGCTTGGTGGCGCACTGAAGAAGATGGCAAGCGGGCGCCGTGCAAGGCCCGCGTTTGCCCGTCTAATTGAACAGCACCGTCCGCAGCTGGAAGCCTACGAAGGATTATGTGAGGACCTCGGCGAAACCCCTTCCGATGTGGCGCTTGCGTGGCTCCTGCAGAATCCTGTCGTTACTGCTCCACTTATAGGGCCTCGTACGGTCGAACAACTCCATCAGGCGCTTCACGCAACGACAATCACGCTATCAGACGACACAATGAGCTGTCTCGACGAAATCTGGCCCGGACCCGGGGGAGAAGCGCCCCAGGCTTATGCCTGGTAATCACCAAATTAATGAATCCTTTCTTCGCTTAAGGGAGTCCCAGTTTATGAGCAAGATGATGCATGACCAGCATTCTGCTTCTGTACCCGCTTCCCGGGATCGTCGCAATTTTCTGATCGCCGGCGCCGGTCTGGCGTTGGCCGCTAGTACTCTTGGCAGTAGCGGAGCAGTGATGGCGAACCCGGCTGGTCAGGACACGTCGAAAGCCCCTTCGGATGCTGTTCCCGTCCAGAAGGAGACCTTAACCACGCGTAAACTCGGCTCGCTGGAGGTATCCAGCATGGGGCTCGGGTGTCTGCCTATGGTGGGGTATTACGGCGGTGGTCCGCGCGATCGTAAAGCCATGGTTTCGCTCATCCGGGCCGCCTTCGAACAAGGCATTACGTTCTTTGATACTGCCGAGGTGTATGGTCCCCATCTCAGTGAAGAATTTGTCGGGGAAGCACTGGCCCCCGTTCGCGATCGTGTGGTGATTGCCACTAAGTTCGGTTTCGGCGTGGAGGAGGGGAAGCCAACCTCCCTCAACAGCCATCCTGACCATATCCGCCGCGCCGTAGAGGGTTCGCTAAAGCGTCTGAAAACGCACCACATCGATCTGCTTTATCAACATCGCCCCGATCCGAATGTGCCGATTGAGGATGTGGCGGAAACCGTGAAGGCGTTGATCCAGGAGGGTAAAGTGAAACACTGGGGATTGTCGGAAGCGAGTGCCAGGACAATCCGCCGCGCACATGCGGTACTCCCTGTGACTGCAGTACAGAGTGAGTATGCCATGTGGTGGCGTGAACCGGAGACGCGGATATTTCCAACGCTCGAAGAGCTGGGTATCGGCTTTGTACCTTACTGCCCGACCGCCCGGAGTTTCCTTGCCGGGGCAGTCAATCCAAGCCAGCGGTTCGACAGCACCGATCGGCGGCATAACCTGCCACGCTTCCAGCCCGATGCACTGGTCAAAAACATGGTGCTGCTTGAATTCGCACAGTCGTGGGCCCGTCGCAAAAACACCACTCCGGTTCAGTTCGCGCTGGCCTGGGTGATGGCGCAGCGGCCCTGGATTGTCCCTATCCCGAGTACGACGCAATATCCGCACCTAATAGAAAACAGCGGTGCACCGCAAGTCCGGTTGACGGACAGTGAGCTACGCGAAATCGATGCGGCGCTTGCCAAAATCCCATTGCAGGGCGGTCGCGCCGATCCGTTTACCGAAAGTCAGTTTGATAAAAATTAATACCTGCTGTCACAGGGAGACTGCAGGTAAAGTCTCCCTCAGTGCTATTGCCGGGGATAAACCACATGAATGGACTAAATCATAACGCGCTTACCCACAGTGCCGTCCCCATACCGCCCTGCGAGCGTTCTCTTCAGACCGTGGAGGCCCAGCCGTACTTCAGCGTTTCAGAGGGGGCGCTTGTGCTTGAAGGGGCTGTGTTCGATCGGAACAATAACCTGCTGTTTGTTGATGTGGTGACGGGACGCGTGTTTAAGCTCACCCCGGAGCGGCAGCTTTCCATTGTACTTAAGGGGAATACATTCGGTGCTTCCGGCCTGGCGGTACACAAGGATGGACGGATCTTTATTGCGTCGGTGGGCGATATGCAGCGAGGTTCAGTCCGGGCTATCGAACCCGACGGCACCCGTGAGCAGATGGTTGTTACTCCTGATGCTGGATTTCTTGTCAACGACCTGGTCTTTGATAATCAGGGCGGATTTTATTTTACTGACAGCCGGGGAAATTCAGCCGATCCACAGGGTGGGGTGTTCTACGTTAGTCCCAACGTCGGGTCAATTCATACCATCCTGCCTGGACTCGCGGTCGGGAACGGCATAGCGATTGACTCCGCCGGCTCTCAGATATGGGCCACAGAACACGCTAAAAACAGGCTTCATCGCGTAAGATTGTCAGACGCCACCACGATTGCCCCCTTTGGTTCGGTTGTTACCTATCAGTTCACCGGGCCGGCTCCAGATGGGGCCCGTGTCGACAGCGAAGGCAATGTATATGTGGCCATCTCAGGCCAGGGGCGCGTCATGGTCTTCAACCGCAACGGACTGCCGATTGGGCAAATTGTGCTGCCTGACCGCGACAAAGGTCGTAACCTTAAATCGACAAGCCTGGCGATTCAACCCGGACATCACGAGTTGTTCATTGTCACCAACAGCGGGAACGAACCTGGTGGAGCGATGATTTTTCGATCGGGCGCATTCGCGCCGGCACCGCTTCCCTTTTCACATCAGTGACCGGGCATGAGTGTCCTGGGGGACCCGGCAACGCCGGGCCAGGGTAGGGCATTAACAGTCCTGTATTGCTGAAGGCGGCGTGAGTGACGGTGGCGTATCCGGAAGCGGGGGAATGATCCCGTCAACGGGGTGCGGCAGATAGTGTGCCTCGAGTTCCATGATTTCGTCATCGCTAAGTGAAAAGTCCAGTGCGCTGATAGCCGTGGAAAGATGTTCTGGTTTCGTCGCGCCGATGATCGGTGCTGTGATGACCGTTTTTGATAGCAACCAGGCAATTGCAACATGGGCTCTTGGCACATGGTGCTTTTCAGCAATGCTTGCAACAACATCAATAACGGGCTTATCCAGAAGGGCTGCGTTCTCATACATTTTTAACGCAAAGGCATCGTTTTGCGTTCGTCGGGAAGTGATACTCCAGTCGCGCGTGAGCCTGCCGCGTGCCATCGGACTCCAGGGGATCACACCAACGCCCTGGTCTTCACACAGGGGCAACATCTCGCGCTCTTCTTCCCGGTAAAGCAGATTGTATTGCGGTTGCATCGTAATAAATCGGGTCCAGCCGTTACGCTCTGCCGTATGCTGCATTTTTGCAAAGCGCCAGGCTTTCATAGATGATGCGCCGATGTAACGTACTTTTCCTGATTTAACGAGGTCATGCAGAGCCTCCATGGTCTCTTCAACAGGCGTGGAGTGGTCAAAGCGGTGAATCTGAAAGAGATCCACATAATCCATACCTAAGCGCATCAGGCTATCGTCAATAGACTGAAAAATGGCTTTGCGGGAAAGAAACCCGGTATTGGGTGAGTTGCGCCACGGAAAGAAGGTCTTTGTCGCCACAACGATCTCATCGCGTCTGGCCATTTCTCTCAGTGCTTTTCCAGCGATCTCTTCAGAACTTCCGCCCGAGTAGATATTCGCGGTATCAAAAAAATTAATGCCAGCTTCAAGAGCCTGACGAATGAGCGGACGTGACGCCTTTTCATCCAGGGACCAGGGTTGAGGCAGACGTTCTGGTTCACCATAGCTCATACAACCGAGACAAAGACGGGAGACTTTTAAACCGCTACGTCCCAGATTCACATACTTCATTCTGTGTTCCTTCCTTTATTGCCAGCAATTCTGTATGTGACAGGGTATTGTACTGGCATGAAGGAAACCAGCATGCGTCATCGAATGGTGTTGTGAGTTTTTTTCACAGATGGGCGTAATATTGTGGCGAACATGACCGGTAGGGTAGTCACATCATCAACTATGAGATGAGTTCTCTGGTTGTTCCTCGATAAATGTAAGATGGAATATGCCATGAACTTAGCGGATGCCCCGTAATTTTTGCGTTATGAAGTCATCGTAAGTC
Source organism: Enterobacter genomosp. S (assembly GCF_001631805.1). Classification (NCBI taxonomy): domain Bacteria; kingdom Pseudomonadati; phylum Pseudomonadota; class Gammaproteobacteria; order Enterobacterales; family Enterobacteriaceae; genus Enterobacter; species Enterobacter genomosp. S. The sequence goes on from NZ_LVVA01000020.1 coordinate 85,341, forward strand.
CACAACTAAACTTTGGCAACTGACTGATTCATCGGTAAGTTCCTGAAAGAGAGGAACTCATGAATCTAAGAACAAACCCATCATATTTAACATAATATACATTATGCGCACTAAGGTTAAAGAAGCTAAATTCTAGCGTCCGTCTCAGGCCAATCCCCAATCCGCGAAAGTTACACCACGGCCCAAAATCTGGTGCGGTTCCAGGCGTCTCTCGTACTATTGACCTTCATCTTCCTTACCATAGTAAAGTTTACCGAGTTTAATCAGCGGCCTGCCTTGCGATTTACGGTGCATGTTAGTATCACGCAGTGAATAAACGCAGCCACAGTACTCCTGCTGATAAAACTGTTCGCGCTTGCTGATCTCAATCATGCGCGACGATCCTCCCTGCTTACGCCAGTTGTAATCCCAGTACACCATTCCCGGATAATGCGCGGCGGCGCGCTGTCCGCAGTCGTTAATCTGCTGCATATTTTTCCAGCGGGAAATTCCGAGCGAGCTGCTGATCACGCTGAACCCATTTTCAGCGGCATACAGCGCTGTGCGCTCAAAGCGCATATCAAAGCACATGGTGCACCGAACGCCGCGCTCAGGCTCCCATTCCATACCTTTGGCGCGCTCAAACCAGTTATCGGTATCGTAATCTGCATCGACAAATGGCACGCCATGTTTCTCAGCGAAACGAATATTCTCCTCCTTGCGGATGAGATATTCTTTCTGCGGATGAATATTCGGATTGTAAAAGAAAATGGTGTAATCAATGCCCGACGCCTGAATGGCCTCCATGACCTCACCGGAACAAGGGGCGCAACACGAGTGCAACAACAGTTTATCTGCGCCGTTTGGTAGCTGTAGTTTCGGACGTTCAAAATTAGTCATAGCCATCAGTTATTTGATTCAGGAAATTTATGGTGGCGGACAGTGTAGCATCGAAAAGATTGCTTTAAAAAATGCGATGAGTTTTGTGCTCTCAACGCTCATAAACATCATTGCTGTCCCGCGTGGCCTCCCTTGCCGTGACATGGACATCGTTAAAGTGCAGCCCGTCAACGCCCGAAATCTTACCGAACTCGGTGGCATCAATCGTAATACCTTCCAGCACGAGCCCGGATAACGGACGCTCCGGATACCCTTCGATGAAAAATGCGCGTGAAAAAATGGTATTGGCGGATCGCCGTGCCACGATGTTTTTAATCGTCAGGCAGTTGACCGTAGTAAGCCCGGCTTCTCCCTCGACGCCCTCAGCCAGCTTGCGCCAGTGTTCTGGTTTTTCCGATAAATTGCCCTGGTCGCCATAGCTGTACTGCGGAAACCAGTTCAGCTGGATCAGAACAGGAAAGCGTACGTCCGTAAGTCGCAAATTCTGTACGGTAATATCCCGAATGAACCCGCCTCGGTTGCGGGCAGACTTAATGCGAAATCCAACGCCCGTACCGTTAAACGCATTATCTTCGATCAGGACGCGTTCAATGCCGCCTGAGGTTTCGCTCCCAAGGGTGATCCCGGACCCCTTATTCAGCGTACAGCCGCGAATCACTATATCCCGCGCCGGACGTGCTTTTTGCGCCGCTTCGCGACCCCGTCCTGATTTGATGCAGATATTGTCGTCATTGCAGGAAACGATGCAGCCTTCAACCCGCACCTGTTCACAGGAGTCGATGTCAATTCCGTCGGTGCTCGGCCCCGCAGAATTGCTAATCTGCACGCCCTCAACCGCGATATGGCGCGAATAACAGAGGTGCATGTTCCAGAATCCTGACTCCCGACTGGTGAAGTCACGCAGCAAAATGGTCTGGCTTTCATAAACCAGAACATTACGCGGGCGCTGAGAGTCGTAATCAACCACCCAGCGCAACCCTCTGGCGCTGTAGTCACCGACCATTCCGCTGTGCTCGTCCTCGCCCCAGAAGCGTTGCCACCAGACTGCACCCTGCCCGTCTATCGTGCCCGTACCGATAATGCTGACGTTTTCACAGTTGATGATATTAATGATGCCTGCTGGCCAGCGCATTTCTATGCCGGCTACCCGGGTATCAATCAGCGGATAATCTGCTAAATTCTGGCTTCCCATAAGCCGAGCGCCGGCGTCCAGACGAAGCGATACTCCACTTTTCAGGAACAGCGCTCCGGTCAGAAAATGGCCTTGCGGGATAACGACGACGTCGTTCCGTTGCGCGGTATTGATGGCCTGCTGAATGGCGGAAGTTGACAGGCGTTGCGCGGTTGGATCCGCGCCGAAGGCCAGAATGGAGATCGCTTTCATGGGTTGTCCTTAAACGAATGAAAGCGTTAGTCTAAGAATCAGCGTAACGTATAACCTTTGTCTGTTTGACAGCCCCGCAGCCAGGCTGGCAAAAAAGCGGATATTTACTGGCTTGCGATCACCGCAATGCCCTTTTCTTTCATGGCGTTGACCCAGCGTTCATCCGTTGTATCTTCAACGACCAACGTATTCACCAGCGACAAATCGCCAATCACAAACGCCGAGGCCGTATTGATCTTTTCCGGCGAGGCCAGTACTACCGTTTCTGCCGCTCTGCCGGAAAATGCACGTTTGATGCACGCTTCCTCATAATCTCCTGTAGTCAGCCCGGCCTCGGGATGAACGCCGGTGACGCCCATGAAGAACAGATCTGCATGAATACTGTTGATGCCTTCAATAGCGGCCGCGCCGACCGTGACGATGGAATGTTTATACAAACGGCCGCCAATCAGGATCACTTCTATGCTCGGATGGTCGACCAGCCCCAATGCGATACCCGGGCTGTGCGTCACCACGGTAATCCGTAAATCTGGCGGTAAGAACGTGATCAGTTCTGAGGTGGTCGTCCCGCCATCGACAATCACCACCTGCCCCGACGAAATGAGCTGCGCGCCCCGACGGGCCACGCGTTTCTTGGCATCCATTTTAACGGACTGGCGCTCGGCAAAAGGCGCAATCGCTGAAGATGCCGGAAGCGCGCCGCCGTGGACACGCTGCAAACGCCCTTCTGCCGCCAGTTCGCGCAAATCCCGGCGAATAGTGTCCTCTGACACCGAAAATAAGTGGCTAAGCGCAGTAGACTGAACCTGGCCTTCCGCCTCCAGCTTTTCAAGGATTAACTGTTTACGCTGACTGGTGAGCATTTTTTATTCCTGATATTGCACGATACATCTTGTTTTTGCACGATAGTGCTGCTTATGATGTTTACTCTACGAGAGGAGAGCTAAACGTGCAATCAAAACGTGCAGATATACGCATCATCAACAGCGAAACGTTGTCCGATAACTGGTATAACCTGAAAAAATACACTTTTGACCTCCAGCGCAGCGATGGCGACTGGCAGCGGCAAGAGCGCGAAGTATATGACCGCGGGAATGGCGCGACGATCCTGCTCTATAAACGCGACAGCAAAACGGTCATTCTGACGCGCCAGTTCCGTTTCCCGGTGTTTATCAATGGTCACGAAGAGGATCTCATTGAGGCAGCAGCGGGGTTGCTTGATAACCTGGATCCTGAAAGCCGGATTAAGGCCGAAGCGGAAGAAGAAACCGGGTTCAAGGTGACGCGCGTTGAGAAAATTTTTGAGGCCTACATGAGCCCGGGCTCCGTTACCGAAAAGCTCTATTTCTATCTGGCGGAATATCATCCGCAGGATCGGGCCAGCGCGGGCGGCGGCGTTAAGGCCGAGGGGGAAGATATCGACGTGCTGGAAATGACGCTGGATGACGCGCTACGGGGCATTGAGAACGGCCAGATTGTCGACGGTAAAACCATCATGCTGCTTTATCACGTAGCCCTGAAAGGCATTTTATAATCTCACGGTCATCCAGAAACCTGCCACGGCGCAGGTTTCTGCCTGTGCTATTCTTGCTGAACACCTCAACATGGAGATGCGAAAATGGCCGACTGGGATCCCTCTCTTTATCTTCAGTACAGCGCAGAGCGCACGCGTCCCGCCGCTGAGTTACTCGCCAGAATACCTCTTGCAGACGTAACGTCTGCCGTGGATCTGGGCTGCGGGCCGGGTAACAGCACGGCACTGCTGAAACAGCGTTGGCCTACAGCGCAGATCGCGGGCGTGGATAACTCCCCTGCCATGCTGGATGAAGCCCGACTGGCTCTGCCAGACTGTCAGTTTATTGAAGCGGATATTCGTCACTACAAACCTGAACAGCCTCTTAGCCTGATCTACGCCAACGCCTCCCTGCAATGGATCCCGGACCATTATCACCTTCTGCCACATCTGGTTTCACTGCTTCAGCTAAACGGCGTGCTGGCGGTGCAAATGCCCGACAACTGGCTTGAGCCGACGCACGCCCTGATGCGTGAAGTCGCAGCGGAACAGGGCTACCCCGATCGTGGCCGCGAGCCGTTGCCGGGCATCCATGCCTACTACGATATTTTGACCGAAGCGGGATGCGACGTGGATATCTGGCGCACCACCTACTTCCATCAGATGAGTTCTCATCAGGCGATCATTGACTGGGTCAGCGCAACGGGGTTAAGGCCGTGGTTGCAGGATCTCAACGAGAACGAGCAGAAAAACTTTCTGAAACGCTATCATGAACGGCTGGTAGAGCAGTATCCGCTCCAGGAGAACGGGCAGATACTGCTGGCCTTTCCACGCCTGTTTATGGTTGCTCAGCGGGCACCCTGAGCCGAATCAGGAACGCGCCTCCTTGAGCAGCTGTTGTATAACGGCCTCCTGCTTGTCGTAGTGACCTTCGCCGAACGAGGTGTAACGCAGTTGCCCATTCGCATCGAAAAAGTAATGCGCCGGCCAGTACTGATTTCCGAACGCGCTCCAGATTTTATAGTTATTATCCGTCACTACGCGGTACGGCAGCTGCCATTTGTTGACCGCGTTTTTCACCGATGATAACGGCTTTTCCCATGGATATTCCGGGGTGTGGACGCCAATCACCACCAGGCCTTCAGACTGGTATTTCTTCGCCCAGTCACGTACGTGCGGGAGCGTATGCTGGCAGTTAATGCAGTCCCACGTCCAGAAATCAATAAGCACCACTTTCCCCCGCAGGGATGCAGACGTGACAGGGTCACCGTTTATCCAGCCCGTACCGCCGTCCAGCGACGGCAGCTGGCTGCTCGGCACCGCGTCAGCCACCGGTTGTAGTTTCACCTGCGTGGAGGCTGGTTGCGCAAGGTTCAACAGGGCGTTTTCCAGACGGTCGGCAATGCCGTTAGCTCCTTTTAGCGACGAAGTCATTCCGGAGGCGTTAAAGGCCACGGCGGCTAACATCATTACCCCTGCGCCCTGACGCAGACGCGTCATCAACGCGGATTTTGCCCTCAGAGGGGTAATCAGCTTACGCCCCCCGATGACAAGCAGCCCCAGCATTAGCGCGCATCCTCCGCCGTAAGCGGCTAACAGCGCGCCGGTTGCAATGGCCGAGTGACCCGCAATATTGATGCTGAATATTGCCCCGAGAATCGGTCCGGCACAGGGAGACCACAGGAGTCCTACGGACAGCCCTGCCAGAAATGCCGACAGCATGCCGCGCGTCTGTGCGCTTCGGGTGTTTAGCACGTTCCCGACGCTGACCGCCGGGCTGGCAATCCGTTGTGCGAACGGTGGAAAAATGAGGGCCAGTGCGGCGATGCCCAGCACCAGAAGCGCAATCCAGCGGGCGATCACGGTAGCGTCGGCGATCCACTCGCTGGCAACCGTGACCACCATCGCCACCGACGTAAACATCACAATCATTCCCCCGAGTAGCGCCAGAATGTGTTTGCGCTGCCCCTGGAAACCGGCGAACAGCAGAGGAATGACGGGAAGCGTACACGGGCTGAGCAGGCTAATCATGCCGCCCAAAAAAGCAATTATCAGAAACATAAGGACCTCACAATACCGTTGCTGCGAAGGTGCAGTGAGGTCATTTCACCGTAAGAATGTGTTCAGGCTGTGTGCTAAAAGCTGCATTTCGTCTGCCCGTGTATCGGCGCGGCATGCAGATACACAGGAGTACAATTAACCGCGCGGAAGGGTCACGCTGACGGCCAGCCCGCCCTCGTTACGGTTTGCAAGATGCAGTTTCCCGTTAAGCTGGGCGGTGAGCTGCGCGGCAATCGCGAGGCCTAATCCGGTGCCGCCCGTATCGCGGTTGCGCGACGTTTCAACCCGATAAAACGGCTGTAACACGGCCTCCAGTTCAGCCTCAGGAATGCCGGGGCCGTCATCCAGAATGCGGATCGCCACCTGATTTTCATCCGCATCAATGTCTATTACCGCGCTATCACCAAACTTCAGCGCATTATCCAGCAGATTGGTCATCACCCGACGCAAGGCCTGCGGGCGGGTAACGATAGGCAGACGCGTAGCGGGTGCATGAAACTGCACGTTTTTACCGATGTCTTGATAATCACTGGCGATGCTGTTAACCCACGCATTCAGTTCCAGCTTCAGCATGGTCTCTTCAAGGGATTCTGATGAACGGGCATAGGCAATACCCTCCCGTACCAGGCGCGACATATTATCGAGGTCACTCATCAACTTATCGCGCAGCTCGGGCCGATCCGCCATTTCGACCCGCAGCTTCATGCGTGTGATGGGTGTCTGGAGATCGTGAGAAATGGATGCCAGAATTTGCGCGCGTTCACGCAGGTAAGTCTGTATCCTCGACTGCATCTCATTAAACGCATGCGCCGCCTGACGCACCTCAATCGGTCCTTTTTCAGTCATGGGTGAATGGGCCGCAGGATCGAGCGAGTCAACCGCACGCGTGAATTGCAGGAACGGATGGACAACCTGGCGCACGGCAATCCAGGAACAAAGCGCGACAAGTAACAGCTGAAGAACCAGCACCACGGGTAACCAGCTGGCGACGGGTGGCATACGCGGGATCAGATCGATGGTGAGCGGTGCCCCATCGCGGAGCGTCAGATGGGCCTGAATATGGGAGATCGGCCCCGGAACCGCCGTGAACTGGAGCGGATATTGGGCAGAAAGCGCCACTTTAAGGGTATGAACCGCGTCCCGCGAGCGTTTATCCGCTGGCGCGGCGCCGGCCTCACCGGGGCCAAGGATGTAACGATAATTCCCCCTGCTGAGCCGTTCCAGCCACTTCGGCCGCTCTTCGGCGGGAAGTCGGTCGAGAATGGCCACGCTGGTGGCAACGTCATTTTCAAGGTTGCCCAGCATAACCGTGCGCGCGCTGTGCATTCGCTCAACCATAACCAGCGTCAGGCTGAGTGCGTTAGCCAGCAATAGCCCAAGCAGCACAATGATCAGCAGCCGGGCCAGTAATGTTTTGGGCCACAGCGTCATTCATTGGCCTCAACGATGGTCACCGGCATGGTAAACACGTAGCCTTCACTGCGTACGGTTTTTATGTAGGCCGGCGTGCGGGCATCCTCATTCAGGCGCTGCCGCACGCGGCTCACCAGAAGATCAATCGAACGCTCAAACAGCTCGGCATCGCGTCCCTGTGTCAGGTTCAGCAGCTGATCGCGGGTTAACACCCGCTGAGGATGATCGAGGAACACGCGCAGGAGCCGGTATTCTGCGCCGCTTAGCGCCACGATCATCCCCTCATTATCGATCAGATGACGCGCCACGGTATCCAGCTGCCATTCGCCGAACACCACCAGGCGCCCTGCCTCGGTCACCTGAAGATTAGGCGGCATGGTGCGAAACCGACGCAGGATGGCTTTGATGCGCGCCAACAGTTCGCGGGCCACAAACGGTTTTACCACGTAATCGTCTGCGCCCATCTCCAGCCCCAGGATCCGGTCCGTGTCCTCGTTGCGCGCGGTAAGCATCAGGATCGGCAGATCCTTATGCTTGCTGCTGCGCAGCTGTCGGCACAGCGTCAGACCGTCATCGCCGGGCATCATCACGTCCAGCACCACCAGGTCGATATGCTGTTTGTCGAGCATCACGCGCATCTCTTTCCCGTTCGCCGCGCCAGAGGCGTGATAACCGGATTTCACGAGGTAATCGACAATCAGTTCACGAATATCCCTGTCGTCATCGACGACAAGGATGCGATCAATATGCTCCACCGCAGGCTCCTGATTAAGAGGTAACGGATTGAAAATAGCACATGTCAGAGCTTATCCGCGTCGACAACCGCTTTAACAAAGTCCTGCGGATCTTCCTGCGGCGGGTTGTGGCCAACCGTCGCGCCAAAAGTGCGGTGCTCATATTTCCCGGTAAATTTTCCGGCATAGGCCGCAGGTGCCGGATGTGGAGCTCCGTTGTTACCGCCCTCAATGGTGATGGTCGGCACCGTAATATTCGGCAACGCGGCGAGCTTTTGTTCATAGGCGTCATATTTCTGCTCACCCTTCTCCAGCCCCAGACGCCAGCGGTAATTACTGAGCGTGACGGCAACGTGGTCCGGATTATCGAGGGATTTGGCGCTGGTATTGAAGGTGGCATCGCTGAATGTCCAGTCAGGCGAAGCCTGGGACCAGATCAGGCGGGCAAAATCGTGCGTATTTTTAGCATAGCCTTCAGCACCGCGCGGCGTGGCGAAGTAGAACTGATACCACCACTGTACCTCCGCTTTCGGCGGTAAAGGTTGTTGACCAATCGCCTGGCTGCTAATCAGGTAGCCGCTCACCGAGACCAGAGATTTCACGCGCTCCGGCCAAAGCGCCGCAACGATATCCGCCGTACGTGCACCCCAGTCATAACCGGCAAACACCGCCTGTTTGATATCCAGGGCATCCATCAGGTTGACGATGTCTTTCGCCATTGCCGAAGGCTGGCCGTTACGCGGTGTTTTATCAGAAATAAATCGCGTGGTGCCGTAACCGCGCAGTGACGGCACAATGACACGATACCCCTTGGCGGCCAGCGCGGGGGCAACTTCCGCGTAACTGTGAATATCGTACGGCCAGCCATGCAGCAGGATCACCGGTTGCCCGTCTTTCGGCCCGATATCGACATAACCGACGTTCAGATCGCCGGCGTTAATTTGTTTTACCTGGTTAAAAGCCGACGAGTAATCCTTACCCATCGCTTCTGCCTGACAGGACATTACGGTGCCAAGCGAAACGGTCAATGCGACTGCTGAATAGGCGAGTTTGTTAAGCATGATGTTATCTCCGGGTGAGTTCAGTTGACGGAGATATAACACCATGGGTTTGTATAGGGGATGTGTGCGGATGAGGTTTTATTGCATACCCGTGTATGTCTCTCAGGCGCAGATACAGTGTGATACAAATCGGGTTAAAAGGTGATTCGGTAACGGACGTAATCGTCGAGGCTTTACCTGCCCCTGCGTCACGTTCGGCAGCATCAGCTAACAGATCTTCCAGATAGGGGTAAGTTTGGATATCGAACAATGTATTTCATCTATTTTTCAATCGGTTCACCAAGTTAACGCCCCATCGGGTTACCGCTATTAATACAATCAACGCAATAAGAAACCTTGATACAACCCCCGATCGTGATGCTTCGGCAAACTCAAGAACATCAGCGTATTTCAAAAGGGTAAAGGCGATAATGAAAAAAAGAAGGTAAATGAGGAAATTAAAGAATTGCTTCATATTAGACCCGTATGCTCGTTAAGTTTAACTTTATGGAAACATGACCACTTAGAATCATCATTAAACATCAATGAAGCGTTTGCACTACTACCTTAGAATCAAAAAAATGCACTACATCCGTTCAGAATGTCATTAAGATAAAAATACCAGAACCCAAACAAAAGCATAACGCTCAAATATGGAGATCACCGGATGACGATACCCACGCTGACGACAGCACGCCTATTGCTTAAACCCCTCGTTGCCGCCGATGCCGTTCAGATCCAGCAGCGTTATCCACGCTGGGAAATTGTTCGCTATATGGTGGCTTCCGTTCCCTGGCCCTATCCGGACGACGGTGCTGAAAGCTATGTCAACAACGTTGCGCTGCCCGATATGGCCAAAGGTAAAGCGTGGTTCTGGACGATTCGCCGTCGCGAAGCGCCTGATGAACTGATGGGATTAATTTGCCTGTACGACGTGGAAGACAACAACCGGGGCTTCTGGCTCTCGCCGGAATTTCAGGGACAGGGATATATGCGGGAGGCGAGTATTGCGGCCACGGATTATTGGTTCAATACGCTTAACAAACCGGTGCTACGTGCGCCGAAAGCGGCTGCCAATAGCCGCTCCCGACGTATTTCAGACAGTAGCGGCATGCGGCTCATCAGAACAGAAAAAAAAGCCTACGTCAGCGGCGTGCTGGACTCGGAACTGTGGGAAATCACCCGCGACGAGTGGAATGCCCGTCAGGTCAGCTGATAATGCTTATCCGGCATCAGCCTTTCAGGGATGTTCTCTTCATCGTTCATCTGCAATAGATCGCGCTCCATCATGTTGCAGATGGCATCCAGCGGCAGGTCGTTATCTTCAGTCCCAAACGGATCTTCCAGCTCTTCCGCCAGGGTATCCAGCGAGATAAAGGTGTACGAAATCAGCGCGGAGACGAACGGCGTCATGTAATGCAGATCAACAACCAGCGCAAACGGCAGCATGATGCAGAACAGATACACCGTTCGGTGCAGGATCAGCGTATAGGCAAACGGGACGGGCGTATTGGCGATACGCTCGCAGCCGGCCAGCACGATGGACATATCGTTCAGGCGGTTGTTCAGGCTGTGAAACAGGATGTCTGAGAGGTGCCCGCTACGCCGACGTACGGCCAGCCACTCCCCCATTATCAGCAGGATACGGTTCGCCGGGGAGTTGGCGTCCATCACCTTACGTAAATCGTCCGGAGACAGATAGCGAGAAAGCCGCTCGGCATTGATTTCTTTGCGCAGAGTCATGCGCAGACAGTTAGCAAAAGCGATTTGCAGGCGGACAAACTCTCCGAGATGTTTATCATCCGGTAAGGTGTTTTTTACCTCGCGAAACAGCGAGCGCGCCGCTATCATCAACTGCCCCCAAAGCAGACGAGCCTCAACGTAGCGCGAATAGCAGGCGTTGTTCCGAAAACCAAGGAAGATAGCGATAGCCACGCCCAGAATGCTGAACGGCGCGACGGTAAACCGGATGCCCAGCGAGGTATACCACGGCAGCATGACAATCACGGCGATGGAAAGCAGGAAGTTAAGCAGCAGTCGGGTATAAATTTTGGGTAGTACCGAACCATGCCAGACAAAAATCAGTTGCAGCCAGTGCTGTTGAGGACGAACAATCATAATCAGCTTCAGAAAAGTAAAGAGCGCGGCTATTAAACGTGATCCCCGTCACGGTTGCAAGCATGTTAACAACTCATTGCATTTTCTCACCTGATTAGCCTAAATCGCACGGTGCTGCATGTGATTTAAAAAAAAGAAGCTATAGTATGTTGTAACTAAAGAGGCTTGATAAAAAACCCGGCAAACGCCGGGCAGTCTGATTAGCAGAGCGGTTTCACCGCATCACGCATCCCTTTGCTTAAAATCGCATCCAGATCCTGCGCAACCTGTTCTACCAGTCCATTCACCTGTGTCAGGTCCTGCTCCCAGTGCTCGCTCACGCTTAACACCGACGACACCAGATCGTGCGTAGTAATCTGCTTGTCGTGATGCTGCGTCCACAGCTGCTGATAACGCTCCAGCCAGTGCGCATCGTCCTGCACCGGATAACGCTCACCGTTGCGTTCGGCACGGTAGAAGGCAATCAGCGCCGCAAGGGCAAATGTGAGTCGTGCGGGCAGTTTGCCGGTCGTCTTCTGCCCTGCCAGCAGCTGCGGCAGAATGCGGGTGCGGTATTTCGTCATCCCGTTTAAGGCAATCGACAGCAGCTGGTGCTTTATGTACGGATTACGGAAGCGCCCCGTTACGGCACGGGCGAAGGATTGCAGCTCGTCGCGCGGCAGATCCAGTACCGGAATAATCTCCTCATAGATAGCTTTTTCAACGAACGCGCAAATCTCCGCGTCGTTCATGGCTTCCCCTACCGTATCCAGTCCGGCCTGATAAGCAACCGGCACCAGCGCCGTGTGCGCGCCGTTGAGGATCGCTACCTTACGCTCTTTATACGGTTTGATATCGTCAACAATCAGGACGTTGAGCGGGTATTTATCCAGGCGCAGTTCGGCTGCAAGCGTTTTTGGCCCCTGAATAACAAACAGATAGAAATGTTCAGCGGTGTCCAGGAAACCGTCGTGATAGCCCAGCCCGGCTTCCAGCTCCGCCACCTCATCACGCGGGTAGCCGGTAACAATGCGGTCAACCAGCGTCGAGCAGAATGTGTTCGCGTCGTTCAGCCAGGCAATGAACGCCGCCGGCAGCGCCCACTCCTGCGCATAACGCAGCACCAGTTCACGCAGGGCTTCGCCGTTGTAGTCAATGAGTTCGCAAGGAATGAGGATCCAGCCTTTATCCGCAGCCCCGTTGAAGTGGGTAAAGCGTTCGAACAGCAGACGCGTCAGCTTGGCCGGATAGCTGGCAGCAGGCGCATCGTCAAACTTATCGCCCGCGTGATAGCTGATGCCCGCTTCCGTGGTGTTGGAGAAGACAAACCGCATGTCCGGGTTATGGGCAAGCGCCAGAAATTCATCGTACTGGCTGTAGACGCTGATTTCACGGTTCACAGAGCGAATAAGACGCGCATCGCTTACCGCTTCCCCCTGCTCGTTCAGACCCCGAATAATCGTGGTATAAAGACCATCCTGAGTACTCAGCGACGGAGGAAAATCGCTCTGGATCGGCCGAACAATCACCACACCTGAGTTGAGATCGGTGTGCTCGTTCAAAAGATCGATTTGCCAGTCAACGAACGCGCGCAGGAAGTTACCTTCGCCGAACTGGATGATACGTTCAGGGTAGCGCGCACCGGGGAAATCACGACGGTTGAGTGTGTTCACAATGGAGGTCCTTTATGATTAGTCATACAGCCTGATAAGATTGGTGTAATAACTTATCAAAACTTCACAACCAGAACCCCTGTCTGGATCAACTCATGACGCAATGGCGGGAAATAATCACAAAAATTTATAGAACACCGAGGTCGCCGCCATATCGCCGTTCGGCATCAACGCGTAGAGTGGGATCTCCCCCACCTTTTGCCACCCTGCACGCTGGTAAAACGTCTCCGCGCCGCTGCCGGTCGAGGTATCAAGCACCAGCACCGTCAGCGCTTTTTCACGCGCAACCGCCTCCAGCGCTTCCATCAGCGCCATGGCTACCCCTTTACGGCGCGCCTTCTCGTGAACCAGAAGTTTTGCGACATCTGCGCGGTGCGGCTGGTTTTCAGGCTGATCGGTGATGAGCTGTACCGTTCCTATCAGGCCCTGCTCTTCATCGAAACAGCCCAGGAGGGTTCGTTCGCCGCGCACGGCGCTGTCCGCAACGCCGAGCCAGAACGTACGCGCCTTTTCAGAAGAAAAAGGCAGCATAAAACTGACGGAGGCACCGCCGTTAACGCAGTTGACGAGAATATCGATCAGGTCATCGAGGTGGGTAAGAATGTCCTGCCGGGAAAGAGGTTTAATCAGCATGGGAGAGTTCATAGCGCGTCCTTAGATTGAATCTCTCCACTTTGCTATTAACATTTTTGTAACGCAACAAGCGATGACATAGGATTTCGTTATGTCATTTTTCGCGATGATGTTGCTGCTTCATGGCATACATCTGTGTATCCGCCTGTTTTAACCACGCCTGCATATCGTTCCGGTGATGATCGAACTCGCTCAGCCCCCAGGAGAACTGTAACGACCAGGGATGCAGCTGGCGCGCGTTGTACTTTTCCGTTTGTTCGACGAGATACTGCATGGCGATCCAGGCGCCTGGCTCATCGGTGTCCGCAAACAGCACCGCGAACTCATCTCCGCCGAAACGTACCAGCAGATCGGCCTCGCGGAAGGAGGAACGCATCAGGTTAGCCATCGCTTTCAGGGCTTTGTCCCCCTCCTGATGGCCGAAGCGATCGTTAATGGTTTTGAAATGGTCCAGATCCAGCCAGCCAAGCGTTAACGGTTCTGCCCGACGCCGCGCAACCGACAGGGCAAAATGCGCAAACTGATTAAACCCGCGACGGTTGAACAACCCCGTAAGCTCATCGGTCGTGGCCGCGCTGACTGCTGCAAATTCATCTTCTGCCAGCGCGCTGAGATCGGCCAGCACGGCGGAATCCGCCGCCGTAAACTCGCGCGGTACGTAATCAATAATGCACAGCGAGCCTACGCACGCCCCGTTGCGTAAACGCAGCGGAAAACCGGCATAAAAGCGTATGCCGCCCTCTACCACCACCTGCGGATTATCCGCAAAGCGTTCGTCCAGCAGCGTGTCACTCACCACTAGAGGCGCATCACCCAGAATCGTATGGCCACAGAACGAGAGATCGCGAGGCTGGCTGACGGGCACTTTGCCCTCGGCAGACTTCACGATGACCGCGTTGTCATCCACCAGCGTTATCATCGCCAGCGGCACCCTGAAAAAGCGGGTTGCCAGCCGCGTGAGACGATTAAACGCGGGATTATTGTCGATCTCGAGCAGACCGGACTCGCTCAGAGCAATCAAGCGCTCCGCTTCATTAACAGGAACTAAAGGTGCTTTCATAACGTCTCCTGACGCTGAGCATTAGTAAAAGCGTAGCTTAAACAGAGACATTGTCAGTTCAGGAGGCACGATTTACCTCAATGACCAGCCAATGATGGATCACGTTAACGATATACTGTTGTTGCTGCGCATTGAGCGGCACGCCCTGCGGGATAGCGTGCCACTTAGCCAGACAGCCCCGACAGCAGGTTGCCGTGGCATGCTGGGCGATAAAGACGGGATGGCCGCGCATCGGCGTCTGCTTACCGTCATTCACAGGGTGTGCAGGTGCCAGCCGCGCGGATACAAAATCGGCCGCATGCCGATCGATAGTCTCCACGCCCTTATCCCAGCAGTATTGCCGCTCTTTGGTACCTAAACGAAAACGCGAACGGAACGTGGAGCGAGCCAGGCGCGCAAATAAAGGATCGAGCGTGGACATCAGTAGACGGACCGTCCCAGACGTTTGGTCAGCTGTTCCAGCGCCGCCACGCCCGCCAGTGAATTGCCGGTCTCGTCCAGTTCCGGGCTCCAGACGGCAATCGCCATCTCGTGGGGGACAATTGCCACAACCCCACCGCCAACGCCGGATTTGGCCGGTAGCCCCACGCGCCAGGCAAACTCCCCGGCGTTCTGATACATGCCGCTGGTTGCCATTAAGGCGTTAATTTGCCGGGCCTGCATCGGAGAGACGACGTCCTCGGCCAGATGCGGGGCATGGCCCTGATGCGCCAGAAAAAGGAAAGTCTGCGCCAGTTCGACACAGTTCATCTTCAGCGCGCAGTAATGGAAATAGTTTTGCAGCACCGTAGCGACGTCATTATGAAAATTGCCGAAGGACTTCATCAGCCAGGCAATGGCGGCGTTACGGGCGGAGTGTTCAAATTCGGACCGCGCCACCACCGGATCGTAGGCAATGTCCTGTACGCCGGAAAGCTGACGTACAATTTCCAGCATTCTTTGCCGCGGCGCGCTCAGCCGGCTTTGCAGCATATCGCACACCACCAGCGCTCCGGCATTAATAAACGGGTTACGCGGCTTACCCTGCTCTATTTCGAGCTGAAGAAGGGAGTTGAACGGCTGACCGGACGGATCTTTGCCCACCCGCTGCCAGATCTCCTGCTCGTCATACTGGCGCATGGCAGCAACCAGGCTAAGCACTTTTGAGATCGACTGAATGGAAAAGCGCTCCAGCGCGTCTCCCGCCTGAAAGCGCTGACCGTCAATAGTACAAATGGCGATGCCGAGCTTATTCCCGCTGACTGAAGCCAGCGCGGGAATGTAATCGGCAACCTTACCCTGCCCCAGTAACGGACGAACCTGCGCCAGAATCTCGTCCAGCATCTCATTATGAATGACCGCAGCCACACTTTGCTCCTTGCCCTCAGGCTAAAACGGGCTGCGAGTATAACAGAGGCTGATACGTCACGTCAGGCAGGGAGACGAAAACGCGAGACTGCTTTAATTAAAAGATCGGACTCCTGATGCAGGCGTTCAGAAGCTCTCGACGCTTCGCTGACCAGCACGTCCGTCTGGCGCGATACCTGATTCAGCGCCTGAAGCTGACGGGTCATCTGATGGATACTTTCCCCCTGATTCAGGGTAGCCAGCGAAATATCGTTCAGCAGGCTGCTCAGATTAGCCACCAGTCCGGTGACCTGTTGCAGATTATCCTCCAGACGGTTGACCACCTGAGAACCTTCCTCAATGCCCTGAAGCGAGTGGTTGATCAGCGCCTGGATGGTTTGCGTGGAGTGACTGCTTTTTCGGGCAAGTAGCCCCACTTCCCGGGCGACCACCGCAAACCCGCGCCCCTGTTCCCCCGCATGGGCGGCTTCAATAGCGGCGTTAAGGGCCAGAATGTTTGTCTGAAACGCCACGCTGTCGATCATCGAGACGATCCCGCGCATTTCTGAGGATCGGTCGACGATCGTCTGCATTGAGCCATTCACCGCAGACATCATTTGCTCCCCGCCGGCGGCAGCCTGTCGGGCCTCATCGGCGCGCGAGCGGGCGAGCTTTGCATAACCTGTGTTTCCCTCAACGTGATTTTCGAGGTCGGCAATATGTGCCGTTACCTCATCCAGCTCTTTTGCCTGACGCGTAGACTGCTGATAAAGCTTCTGATTTCCCTGGGCAAGTGACCCGATATTCTCAACCATGGAGGTGGTGGCCTCGCTAACCTGAGTGACCAGTTGCTGTAGCCCGCGCTGCATGGCGGTAATACTGTTGCTGAGCTGGCTGATTTCCCGGTTAAAGCGCATAACATCAGGCGGCGTGCCCGACAGGTCCCCTGCCGCAAGCTGGTTGATATGGGCGATCAGACGGCGTAGCGGAGATATCACCCATTTCGCCATTCCGAACCAGACGGCAATGGCAATGGCGAGCAGCACCAGCGGCGCAAACAGGAACAGCCGTTGCAGGCCTGAGAGTTGTTCCATCAACGACTGACGCCCCTGTATTGTCTGCTTCTCGCTCCGTTGCTGATAGCGCGCAAAGTTGTCATTAAAATCGGTCTGAAACGCTTGGGCAGGTACGGCAAAAAAGAGATCGATACTGTTGGATTTCACCAACCCTTCCGCCTGCTCTCTGATGGCGCCGAAGAAAAGCTGATAGCTGTTAACCAGTCCTTCGTCTTTCGGCGGATTAAGTGCGAGCCAGGCTTGCCATGCCTGCTGAGACGCCGCCATGGATTTTTGCGCCTCGTCCATCAGGCTATGCCAGCTCCCTTCAGAGCCGGACTCTTTATCCTGCATAAAGTAAACGCCGGCGCGGTTGAGCAGATCGCTGGCGGCCAGCAGGGAAACGCGTGCCTGATCCAGCTTACTCTGCTGCTGCCAGGCCAGTTGATTGCGTTGTTCGTTACGCTGGGCTTCATTGAGGGAGGCGGTCAGCAGGAAGGAGGAAGAGAGTTGCAGAGCGGAGAAAAGGCCAATAATACAAAAGATGCCGGTCAGCAGGCCAAACTGACGGGGAATAATGCGCTGCGCAAGACGGCGAAAAATTTGCGTTAGGTTCATAATTTTCTTCTGTAACAATACGTTAGACGCGAGCGAGTCTACGAAACGAAAATGACAGAACCATTGCAGAATAATGACAGGAAACGTGAACTGCCGGGTAGCGGCCTTGCCCTACCCGGCAACACCATTACACGCGATCCTTCCAGACCGTCTGAACGTTACAGAACTCGTGCAGACCGAAATGAGAAAGCTCTCGCCCGAAGCCGCTCTTCTTCACGCCGCCAAAGGCGACGCGCGCATCGCTGGCGCTGTAGCCGTTGATAAACACGCCGCCGCACTCCAGTTCGCGACAGAAGGTTTCAGCCCGCGCGTCGTCCGCGGTAAAGACCGTCGCAGATAAGCCAAAGTCGCTGTCGTTAGCCAGCTGCAAGGCATGCGCCGCATCGTTCGCAACGGTAATTGCCGCTACCGGACCAAACAGCTCCTGACGGAAGGCCGTCATCTCCGGGGTGACGCCGCCGAGTACGGTCGGCGCGTAATAGTTACCGGTCCCGGACATCTTCTCTCCGCCCAGCAGCAGGGTCGCCCCTTCCGCCAGCGTAGCCTGCACCTGCTGATGCAGTTCATCGCGAAGGTCAAATCTCGCCATCGGGCCAATGTAGTTCTCTTCTTCATCCGGTGCGCCCATCTTCAGCGCCGCAACCGCGTCTACAAAGCGTTGGGTAAAGGCTTCCGCCACGCCCGCTTCCACGATAAAGCGTTTCGCCGCCGCGCAAACCTGTCCGGTATTCTGATAACGCCCAGCCACCGCCGCGCTGACGGCCAGATCCAGATCGGCATCGTTCAGGACAATAAACGGATCGGAGCCACCCAGCTCCAGCACGCATTTCTTCAGCGCCGCACCTGCCTGCGCGCCAATCGCCGCGCCAGCCCGAACGCTGCCGGTCACCGTCACCGCCGCAATACGACGATCGTTAATCGCCTGGCTGACGCCGTCATTCGTCGCGTTTACCCAACCAAAGACACCCTCCGGGAAGCCGGCATCCGCGAACGCTTGTCCAATCAGGTCCGCCGAGCCGAGCACGTTTGGCGCATGCTTAAGCAGATAGCTATTCCCCGCCAGCAGGATCGGCACCGCGCCACGCAGCACTTGCCAGAGCGGGAAGTTCCATGGCATCACCGCCAGAATCGGCCCCAGCGGACGATATTCAATGACCGCATTTTCGACCTGTGTGGATTCAGCGCGCAGCATCGCCGGGCCGTGTTCGGCGTACCAGTCGCAAAGGCTGGCTGATTTCGCGACTTCCGCACGCGCCTGGACAATGGGCTTGCCCATTTCGCGGGAGATAGTCTGCGCCATCTCTTCCGCACGGCTGCGCAGCGCCGTCCCCAAATCGCGAAGTTTTTGTGCCCGGTGCACTATGCCTTCGCGTCGCCACTGGCGAAAACCGGCATCGGCCAGCGCAATGGCTCGCTCCACGTCCTGAGACGTTGCCCACGGCCAGGCGGACAGCGTTTCGCCGGTCGCCGGGTTGACAGAGAGAGCATGGGTTGCAGATGAATAGGTCATGATGTTCTCCACGTAATAACGGTTGATTCATTGTGGCCCACTCTGGTATTTCTTAAAAATGAATAATACTCACCACCTTATTCACGAATCGAGAATGGTATGGACTTAACACAGCTTGAGATGTTTAACGCCGTCGCGCTGACCGGCAGCATTACCCAGGCGGCGCAGAAGGTGCATCGGGTACCTTCAAACCTCACCACCCGCATCCGTCAGCTTGAGGCAGATCTGGGCGTGGAGCTGTTTATTCGCGAGAATCAGCGCCTGCGGCTTTCCCCCGCCGGGCACAATTTTTTACGTTACAGCAAGCAGATCCTGGCGTTAGTCGACGAAGCCCGAATGGTGGTCGCCGGGGATGAACCGCAGGGATTATTCTCCCTCGGCGCGCTGGAAAGTACCGCCGCCGTGCGCATTCCGGAAAGCCTGGCGCTGTTTAACCAGCGCTATCCGCGCATTCAGTTTGCGCTGTCTACCGGTCCTTCCGGTACGATGATTGACGGCGTGCTTGAGGGCACGCTCAGCGCGGCCTTTGTCGACGGGCCGCTCTCGCACCCGGAGCTGGAAGGCATGCCGGTTTACCGGGAAGAGATGATGCTGGTCACCCCTGCGGGGCACGCAGAAGTATTAAAAGCCGCGCAGGTAAGCGGCAGCGACGTTTACGCCTTTCGCGCCAACTGCTCGTACCGGCGTCATCTGGAAAGCTGGTTTCATGCTGACCGTGTCACACCGGGACGGATCCATGAGATGGAGTCCTATCACGGGATGCTCGCCTGCGTGATCGCGGGAGCAGGCATTGCGCTGATGCCCCGCTCCATGCTGGAGAGCATGCCGGGGCACCACCAGGTAGCGGCGTGGCCGCTGTCGGAGAACTGGCGCTGGCTCACCACCTGGCTGGTGTGGCGACGCGGAGCGATGACGCGCCAGCTCGAGGCATTTATCGCGTTGCTGAACGAACGTCAGCCATCGGCGACTTCTTCATAACAGCATCAGCGTACGGGCAATTAACGTTGTCCGTAATCCTGAAGGCGAAGGTAAACTTTCCCCTTCATATACAGCGTGGCCTGCCCGCCAATCAATACGCGGTCGCCCTTCAGCGCGCAGCGCAAATCCCCGCCGCGTTGGGACACCTGCCGGGCAACCATCTGCGTTTTACCGAGCTTTTCGCTCCAGTACGGGATCAGCATGCTGTGGGTTGAGCCCGTGACCGGATCTTCCGGTACCCCTTCCCCCGGGCAGAAGAAGCGGCTGACGAAATCATACGCATCCCCCGGCGCCGTGATACAGACCATTTTCCCCAGCGGGATCATCGCCGCGATGTCCGGCGTCAGGGCCTCAACCTGCTGCTGGCTGTCGAGCACGACCATATAGTCACGACCGACGCGCACCTCTTTCGCCGTGCTAATACCCAGCGCGCTGAACAGCGCCGGCGGCGGGTTGTCGACGGCCTCGGTTGACCAGGCCGGGAAATTCAGCGTCAGCCAGTCGCCGCTGCGAGTTACCGTCAGATCCCCCACGAAGCGCGTGCTAAAGGTAATCTCCGTATGCGGATAGTCCAGGTATTCAAAAATAACGTGCGCGGCGGCCAGGGTCGCGTGGCCGCACAGGTTAATTTCATCCTGCGTGGTAAACCAGCGCAGCTCAAAGCCTTCGTCCGTGCGCA
Source organism: Enterobacter genomosp. S (assembly GCF_001631805.1). Classification (NCBI taxonomy): domain Bacteria; kingdom Pseudomonadati; phylum Pseudomonadota; class Gammaproteobacteria; order Enterobacterales; family Enterobacteriaceae; genus Enterobacter; species Enterobacter genomosp. S. The sequence goes on from NZ_LVVA01000020.1 coordinate 105,994, forward strand.
CGAAGAACGCCGTCTCCGACTGGTTATGCTGTTTAGCCATGTTGAGCAACGTCTCGTCCGCAAGCCAGGATTCCAGCGGACAGACCGCCGCTGCGTTTCCGCCGAATGCCCTGTCGCTGAAGGCATCCACCAGATAAAAATCAATTTCCTGCATCGTTTATTCCTCTTATCCATTTAGTCAGCGCAGAAAAACTGTGCCCTTGAGATACAGTGACGCCTGCCCGCCCATCAGCACGCGGTCGCCCTTAAGTTCGCAGCGGACGTCCCCGCCGCGGGCAGAAACCTGACGCGCAAACATCTTTGTTTTACCGAGTTTCTCACTCCAGTATGGGATCAGCATGGTGTGTGCGGAGCCGGTGACCGGATCTTCCGGCACGGCCACGCCCGGCGAAAAGAAACGGCTGACAAAATCATACTCCCCCTCATCCCGGGCGGTCACAGCCACCTTATGCACGCCCGGCGACATGGCGGAGAAATCCGGCGTAACGGCTTCCACCTGCTCGCGGTTTTCCAGCACCAGCACCCAGGCACGGCCTTTACGGGCGTCGACATAGCGGCTGATACCGAGCGCGGAGAGCATCTCCGGTGGCGGCATCTGCGCTTGCGTCGGGCAGGCGGGGAAATCCAGCGTCATCCAGTCACCCTCACGGCTGACGGTCAGGCGGCCGGAAGCGGTATCAAAATGAATGCGCGAGTCCGGATAGTCCAGTTGGTTGAACAGAACATACGCTGCGGCCAGGGTCGCGTGACCGCAGAGATTGACCTCGGTAAGCGTGGTGAACCAGCGCAGCTCAATCCCCCCTTCGGTGCAGACAAAAAACGCAGTTTCCGACTGGTTATGCTGTTGCGCCATACGCAGTAACGTCTCATCCGGCAGCCACGCTTTCAGCGGGCATACCGCCGCCGGGTTGCCGCCAAAGGAGGACGCGCTGAACGCATCTACCAGATAAAAATCAATCTCCTGCATCGAGTTACCGCCCGTTTTTGTTGTGTTGTTCTCTATCTTCAATGAAATCCCCCTCGCTCGCTACCGCTGCATGAAGGTATATTTTGTGACTCACGTCACATAACGGTTGAGTTTTCGCCGTATAACGCTTTAAGATCGTCTCCTCATCTTTCACGTAATGAATCCCAGATGTCCCTATGACAACACACACGGTTTCCCGCAGGGTCGCGTGGCTACGCGTGGTCACGCTCGCCATCGCAGCGTTTATTTTCAACACCACGGAGTTTGTTCCGGTTGGACTGCTGTCTGACATCGCAGCCAGCTTCAACATGGAGACGGCACAGGCAGGCATCATGCTGACCATCTATGCATGGGTCGTGGCGCTGATGTCACTGCCGTTTATGCTGCTGACCAGCCAGATGGAACGCCGTAAGCTGCTGATTGGGCTGTTTGTGGTGTTCATTGCCAGCCATATGCTGTCATTTATGGCATGGAACTTTACGGTGCTGGTCATCAGCCGAACGGGTATCGCCTTTGCCCATGCCGTTTTTTGGTCGATCACCGCGTCGCTCGCCATTCGTCTGGCGCCCGCGGGGAAACGCGCCCAGGCGCTGAGCCTGATTGCCACCGGAACGGCGCTGGCGATGGTATTAGGGTTGCCCATCGGGCGTATCGTGGGCCAATACTTCGGCTGGCGCACCACTTTCTTTGCCATCGGCATGGGCGCGCTGACCACCCTGGTGTGTCTGGTTAAACTGCTGCCAAAATTGCCGAGCGAACACTCCGGTTCGCTGAAAAGTCTGCCGCTGCTGGTGCGTCGTCCGGCGCTGATGAGCATCTATCTGCTGACCGTAATTGTGGTGACCGCCCATTATACGGCCTATAGCTATATTGAGCCGTTCGTACAGGTTGTCGCGGGCTTCAGCGCCAACTTCGCCACCGTTCTGCTGCTGATCCTGGGCGGCGCGGGGATTATCGGCAGTGTCCTGTTTGGGAAGCTGGGCAATCGACACGCATCCGCGCTTGTAAGCGGTGCGATTGGCCTGCTGCTGGCGTGCCTGCTGTTACTGATGCCTGCGGCGGGTAGCGAAATCCATCTGGCGATCCTCAGCCTGTTCTGGGGCGTGGCGATCATGATTATCGGTCTGGGAATGCAGGTCAAAGTGCTGGCGCTGGCGCCGGATGCCACGGACGTGGCGATGTCGCTCTTCTCCGGAATTTTTAATCTGGGAATTGGGGCCGGTGCGCTGGTGGGAAATCAGATCAGCCTGCATGTGTCGATGTCGGCCATTGGCTATCTCGGGGCTGTTCCGGCGCTGATCGCACTGATCTGGTCGGTGCTGATCTTCCGTAAATGGCCGGTTGCGATGGAAGAACAGACCAGCCACGGTTGACGATGAGTTTGCCGGGTAAGGCGAAGCCGCCACCCGGCACTGTTCTCAATGGTACGTCTTCACAATCTCCAGCACGCCGTTAATGATAAACTGCACGCCCATACAGACCAGCAGGAAGCCCATCAGACGGGAGATAGCTTCAATTCCCCCCTTACCTACCCAGCGCATTATCGCCCCGGAACTGCGTAACGATCCCCAGACGATAAGGGCAATAAGCCCAAAAATGATCGGCGGCGCAACGGTAATAACCCAGTCCGGGAAAGTCGAACCATCACGCACCGTTGAGGCGGAACTGATGATCATCGCAATCGTCCCCGGCCCCGCCGTGCTCGGCATGGCTAACGGCACAAAGGCGATATTGGCGCTCGGTTCGCTTTCAAGCTCCTCCGATTTGCTTTTCGCTTCCGGTGATTCGTGCGCTTTTTGCGCCGGGAACAGCATCCGGAAACCAATAAAGGCCACGATCAGCCCGCCGGCAATACGCAGGCCGGGAATGGAGATGCCGAAGGTATTCATCACCAGCTGCCCGGCATAATAAGCCACCATCATGATGGCAAAAACGTATACGGAGGCCATCATCGACTGCTGATTGCGCTCCGCGCTGTTCATGTTCCCCGCCAGCCCCAGAAAGAGTGCTACCGTCGTTAACGGGTTCGCCAGCGGCAGCAACACCACCAGCCCAAGCCCCACTGCCTTAATCAAATCCAACATAGTGCACCGCAGTCCTTATCCTTATTCAACACCGCAATTATAAGGGGAAACCCTCGTCCTGAGCCATCCACGTAACGTAACTCTCATTGTCCCGTGCAACCAATAACCTCAGATTATGTCACTGATTTAAAAGCGTACTGAAAAAGTTCCTGAAGCGTTTTAGCAATTCGTGGCATCGGCTGATTCATTCAGTTGACTTATACTTGCCTGAGCAATAATATCTGCCGTGACTAAACTACTTGCCAGGGCAACCATTGTGAAAAGCACCAGTGACCTCTTCAACGACATAATCCCACTGGGTCGTCTTATTCATATGGTTAACCAGAAAAAAGATCGCCTGCTCAATGACTACCTGTCACCGCTGGATATCACCGCAACACAGTTCAAAGTGCTGTGTTCCATTCGCTGCGAAGTGTGTATCACGCCGGTTGAGCTGAAAAAGGTGCTCTCTGTCGATCTGGGTGCGTTAACCCGCATGCTGGATCGTCTCGTCTGTAAAGGATGGGTCGAACGAAGCCCTAACCCGAATGACAAACGTGGCGTACTGGTGAAACTGACCAGCGATGGCGCGGCCATGTGTGAGCAATGTCATCAATTAGTAGGACAAACACTGCACCAGGAACTAACAAAAAACTTAACGGCAGATGAAGTGGCAACGCTTGAGCTTTTACTCAAGAAAATCCTGCCGTAAACAGAAAAAGAGGTATGACGATGTCCAGACGCAATACTGACGCTATCACCATTCATAGCATTTTGGACTGGATCGAAGATAACCTGGAATCTCCGCTCTCTCTTGAAAAAGTGTCTGAGCGTTCAGGTTACTCAAAATGGCACCTGCAACGGATGTTCAAAAAAGAGACCGGTCATTCATTAGGTCAATATATTCGCAGCCGCAAGCTGACGGAGATTGCCCAGAAGCTGAAAGAAAGCAATGAGCCGATCCTTTATCTGGCGGAGCGTTATGGTTTTGAATCGCAGCAAACCCTGACGCGTACGTTCAAGAACTACTTTGACGTGCCGCCTCATAAGTACCGTATTACCAGTATGCCGGGTGAATCCCGTTATTTGTATCCGCTAAAACATTGCAGTTAATCATCGCCTGTTAAGACGTAACCGAGGAAATCATGAAATTTATCGTCTCCGCCGCCCTCACCTTGCTAGTGCTGGTTTCCGGCCAGAGTTTCGCGGAGCAAACTCCCAGTGCGGGGCAGCAAAATAATCGTGGCACCATGATTATGCCGTCCACGCAAAGCCAGTCTCCCTATGACTTCAATCACATGGGCGCTGGCAGCGACAAATCCGACGAATTAGGCGTGCCGTATTACAACCACGACCTGTAATTCGTTTTTGCCCCGCTATGGCGGGGCTTTTTTCTGCCTTAACTCCGCACTCGCGTCGCCCGACGCACCCGTAAGCCAAAGACGTTGATATACAGCCCGGCCATAATCAACCCCGCACCAGACAGTTGCAGCGCGCTGAGCGTTTCGTCCAGTAAAAGTGCGGAGCTGGCAAGCCCGACCACCGGCACCAGCAGCGATAACGGCGCCACGCGCCAGGTTTCATAGCGCCCGAGCAGCGATCCCCAGATGCCGTAGCCAATGATTGAGGCGACTAACGCCAGATAGACCAGCGACAAAATGGTCGTCAGGTCGATCTCCACCAGGCTTTTCAGCATCACCTGCGGGCCATCCAGAATAAACGACGCGGCCATAAACGGCACAATCGGGATCAACGCGCTCCAGACCACCAGCGACATCACCGCCGGACGCGCCTCGTGCTGCATTATCAGTTTGTTGAAGATGTTGCCGCACGCCCAGCTTAGCCCCGCCGCCAGGGTCAGCATAAAGCCCAGCAGGGCGACATGCTGACCGTTAAGGCTACCTTCTATCAGCACCAGCACGCCAAAGACCGCAAGGCTAATGCCCGCCAGCTGTTTGCCCTGCAAGCGCTCGCCAAAGACAAACGCGCCGAGAATGATGGTAAAGAACGCCTGCACCTGGAGCACCAGCGAAGCCAGACCCGCAGGCATACCGAATTTTATGGCGCAAAAAAGAAACGCAAACTGACCAAAACTGATGGTCAGGCCGTAGCCCAGCAGAAGCTTGAGGGGAATTTTCGGACGGGCAACGAACAGCAGCGCCGGGAACGCCACCAGCAAGAAGCGCAGACCTGCCAGCATCAGCGGAGGCATGTTGTGCAACCCCATTTTGATGACCACAAAATTGAGTCCCCACACCACCACAACCAGCAACGCCAACAGCCCGTCTTTACGCGTCATCTTCCGCCCCTGAATTATTAAATTTTTGTAAACACTTCAAGGTAACAGAAAAAATAGGCCCGCGAGAAGATCATTAATTCTGGTACAGAGGCGAAGCACTTGCGGATAAATTGGGTGCTATACAAGCTGCCGATCCCGTGATAATCCTGTAATAACACAACAAAAAAAGCATAAGCATTTGTCGGGCAGGAAAATGAAACCATCTCTCAGGCGCTCAACCGCAGCACTGTTGGCGTCGTCATTGTTATTAACAATTGGCCGCGGGGCAACGCTGCCCTTTATGACCATTTATCTCACGCGCGTGTACAACATGAGCGTGGAGAATATTGGCTACGCCCTTACCGTGGCGTTGACCATAGGTGTGGTGTTTAGCCTGGGGTTTGGCATCCTGGCGGATAAGTTCGACAAAAAGCGCTATATGCTGATCGCCATCGTGGCCTTTATTGCCGGGTTTGTGGCCATTCCGCTGGTAAATAACGTTACGCTGGTGGTGCTGTTCTTTGCCCTGATTAACTGCGCCTATTCCGTATTCTCAACGGTGCTGAAAGCGTGGTTTGCCGACGTGCTGACCACCAGCGAAAAGGCGCGCGTGTTCTCGCTCAACTACAGTTTTCTGAATATCGGCTGGACCATCGGGCCGCCGATGGGCACACTGCTGGTGATGTACAGCCTGCAACTGCCGTTCTGGCTGGCGGCCTTCTGCGCCGCACTGCCGCTCGGGTTTATCCATTTCTTTGTGCAGAAAAGCGTAGCGTCTGACAGCGTGGAGGAAAAAGCGCCGTGGCAGCCCTCGGTGCTGCTCAAGGACCGCGCGCTGTTCTGGTACACGCTCTCCGGCCTGCTGGCGTCCTACGTGGGCGGATCGTTCGCCACCTGCATTTCCCAGTATGTCCTCGCCGCATATGCGGACAGCGATTTTGCAGAAAAGGTGGTGGCCGTTGTGCTGCCCGTCAACGCGGTGGTGGTGGTCACCCTGCAATATGCGCTTGGTCGCAAGATCTCCGCCAGCAACATCCGCCCGCTAATGACTGCCGCGACGCTCTTTTTCATCCTCGGGCTGGGTGGGTTTATGCTCTCTGGGGAGAACCTGATTTACTGGGGGATTGCGGCGGCGATTTTCACCCTGGGTGAAATTATCTACGCGCCGGGCGAATACATGCTGATCGACAATATCGCCCCGCCGGGCATGAAGGCGAGCTACTTCTCCGCGCAGGCGCTGGGCTGGCTGGGGGCGGCGGCGAACCCGATGATCACCGGGCTGATCCTGACACATCTGCCGCACTGGTCGTTATTTATTATTATGATGGCCGCCATCGTCGCGGCGTGGCTGATGATTTTGCGTGGGATGCGCGTGAAAAGTGAAGATAGCGTGTCGGGTGGCGCTGCGCTTACCCGACCTGGTCAACCCTAATCGTAGGCCGGGTAAGGCGAAGCCGCCACCCGGCAAAACCAGCACCCTAGTGGTGCAACATCTCTTCCACCACCTGCTCTTTGTACATCTCATTCGGGTAGTAGGTCGGCCAGTTATCCATCTCCTTCAGCAGCGCCTCGTGGGAGGTGTTGCCCATGAAGATATGGAAGTGTGAAGAGGCTTTCGGCCCGATGGTATGGTCGCTGAACTGCACAAATTTCGGCGCCTGGCTCGCGTTATCCTTACACTCAAACAGGTAGCGAACGCCCTTTTTACCCGAAGCATAGGTCAAAATTTTGTAGCCGCTATAGTCGTAGCGGCAGCTGCTCACCGTCTTGCCTCGGTGGAACTCCATCATATTGTTTTCAATACCGATGGCGTCCACGTCCGTGGCGTAACCCTTGCGGTAGTAGGCTTTCACCTCGTCAGCGGATTTGTCACCCTTCTCTGCCTTCTTTTGGAAGACCGGATCCAGCGAACCATCAAGCAGGAACGGATACACAGACTGCCAGGTCCCGTCCCAGTCAGACAATTTTCTGTCCCTGACGTCTTTATCCTCAAAGACGCCGTTAGCCGCCTTCTGTTCCGCCTCCGTCATCTGATGACCGTGCGAATGAGCAAAAAGCGAGCCGCTTACCAGCAGCGTTCCCAGAGTCAGCGCAATTTTTCCAGCATGTGCAGCCAAAGCAAAACCCTCATTCCGTGTTATAAGAATGAGGATGTTATAGTATAACATCTCAGATCGCAACCAGTCCGCGAACGCCCTCCTGCTCCATATTTTCCCCGCGCCCATGCTGGACAATACTGCCGCGCGACATCACCAGATAGCTGTCGGCCAGCTCCGCTGCAAAATCGTAAAACTGCTCCACCAGCAAAATCGCCATATCCCCCCGGTTTGCCAGGCTGCGAATCACCTGGCCGATCTCTTTAATCACCGACGGCTGAATACCTTCCGTAGGCTCATCCAGGATCAGCAACCGTGGACGGCTCGCCAGCGCCCGCCCAATCGCCAGCTGTTGCTGCTGACCACCGGAAAGATCGCCTCCGCGACGGTGCTTCATCTCTTTCAGCACCGGGAAAAGCTGCCATATCTCCTCCGGTACGCCTTTTGCACTGCGCGCGGAAAAGCGCGACAGCCCCATCAGCAGATTTTCCTCAACGGTGAGACGCGGAAAAATCTCGCGCCCCTGCGGAACATACGCCACGCCGGACTGCACCCGCTGGTGCGGCTTACTATGGGTGATGGTTTTCCCCTGCCAGACCACCTCCCCGGTTTTCACTGGGATCAGCCCCATCAGGCACCTCAGCAGGGTGGTTTTGCCCACCCCGTTGCGCCCCAAAAGGCAGGTAACTTCCCCGACGGCCGCTTCAAAGTTCACTCCGCGCAGTATATGGCTTCCGCCGTAGTACTGATTCAGCTCGTTAACCTGCAACATCCGTTCTCCTTAGCGTCCCAGATAGACGTCAATCACCTGTTCATTGGCCTGTACCTCGCGAAGCGAGCCTTCTGCCAGCACGCGACCCTGATGCAGCACCGTGACGTGGTCGGCTATGGTCTCGACGAAGCCCATATCGTGCTCAACCACCATCAGCGAATGTTTACCTGCCAGGGTGCGGAACAGTTCGGCGGTGTATTCCGTCTCTGCGTCGGTCATGCCGGCGGCGGGTTCGTCCAGCAGCAGCAGATGCGGTTCCTGCACCAGCAGCATGCCAATCTCCAGAAACTGCTTCTGCCCGTGGGAAAGCAGCCCGGCGCGGCGATCGCGCTCGCTGCCAAGCCGCAGCAATAACAACATTTCGTCAATGCGGTCGCGCTGTTCGCCGCTGAGCGTGGCCCGCAGGCTCGCCCAGACGGACCTGTCGGCCTTCATGGCGATTTCGAGGTTTTCCCATACGGTCAGCGCTTCAAACACCGTCGGCTTCTGGAACTTACGCCCAATCCCCTGCCGGGCAATGGCAGCCGGTTCAAGGGTTGTCAGATCGATGGACTGATCGTATATGGCTTTTCCGCTTATGGGCCGGGTTTTGCCGGTGATCACGTCCATCAGCGTGGTTTTGCCCGCACCGTTAGGCCCAATGATGCAGCGCAGCTCCCCGACGCCGATATTCAGCGAGAGATCGGTCAACGCCTTAAAGCCGTCGAAGCTGACGTTAATGGCCTCAAGCTGCAATACCGGATCGGTCTGCTCGCGATAACGATCGCCCGGCAGCTGGCGGGTAAAGAGTCCTTCAGAGGGCTGCATTATTTCTCTCCCTTACGCAACAGACCAAACACGCCGCGCGGTAAAAACAGCGTGACGGCAATGAAAATCAGCCCCAGAATCAGCTGCCAGTACTCCGGCATCGCCACGGTGAAAAAGCTCTTCGCACCGTTGACCAGCGCCGCGCCGATCACCGGGCCCACCAGCGTGCCGCGCCCCCCCAGCGCGACCCAGATGGCCGCTTCAATGGAGTTGGTTGGCGACATCTCGCCCGGGTTGATAATGCCCACTTGCGGAACGTACAGCGCCCCCGCCAGGCCGCACAGCACGGCAGAGAGCGTCCAGACCAGCAGCTTGAAGCCGCGCGGATCGTAGCCGCAAAACGTTAGGCGATTTTCCGCATCGCGTACCGCCGTCAAAATGCGGCCAAACTTACTCTTCGCCAGCGCGTAGCCTGTGCCCAGAGCCAGAACCAGCAGCATTACGGTCGCGATAAACAGCGCGATCCGCGTCGTGGTCACCGTGACGGAAAACCCGAGCAGCGTGGTGAAGCCGGTGAAGCCGTTATTGCCGCCAAAGCCGGTTTCATTGCGAAAGAAAAGCAGCATCCCCGCATAGGTCAGCGCCTGGGTCATGATGGAGAAATAGACTCCTTTGATCTTCGAGCGGAAAGCAAACCAGCCGAAGACCAGCGCCAGCAGGCCGGGGACCGTCACGATTAAAACCAGCGCCCAGGCGAAATGCTGCGTCCCCCACCAGAACCACGGCAGTTCGCTCCACGACAGAAACGACATAAATGCGGGCAAACCGTCTCCAGCCGCCTGGCGCATCAGGTACATGCCCATCGCATACCCGCCCAGGGCGAAGAATATGCCGTGCCCCAGCGAGAGCATGCCGGCATAGCCCCACACCAGATCGAGGGCCACGGCGATAACCGCGTAGCAGAGGATTTTGCCGACGAGCGTCAGCATCCACGTGGAGACAGCCAGCGGATGCGTGGAAGGCAACAGCGCGAGAAAAGGCAGCACCAGCAGCGCCGCAATCAGCAGGCTGCCGACAATCTGCGTGGTACGCGGTGCGCTGCGCGCCAGTGTTAAGGTCAGTGGCTGGCTCATCAGTCTGTCACCCTCCCTTTCAGTGCGAATAACCCCTGCGGACGCTTCTGGATAAAGAGAATAATCGCCACCAGAATCAGGATCTTGCCCAGCACCGCGCCCATCTGCGGTTCAAGAATTTTATTGAAGATGCCAAGTCCAAAGGCCGCCGCCACGCTACCAGCCAGCTGACCGACGCCGCCCAGCACCACCACCAGGAACGAATCGATGATGTACCCCTGACCCAGCTCCGGCCCCACGTTCCCCAGCTGGGACAATGCCACGCCGCCCAGCCCGGCGATGCCGGACCCGAGGCCAAACGCCAGCATATCAACCCGTCCGGTCGGCACGCCGCAGCAGGCCGCCATGCTGCGGTTTTGCGTCACCGCCCGCACGTTCAGGCCCAGACGCGTTTTGTTCAGAATCAGCCAGGTAAAGAACAGCACCAGCAGCACAAAGCCGAGCACCACAAGGCGGTTCCACGGTAGCGTCAGGTTGGCGAAAACCTGCACGCCGCCGGACAGCCAGGCCGGGTTCGCGACCTCAAGGTTCTGTGCGCCAAAGGTCATGCGCACCAGCTGGATGAGCATCAGGCTGATCCCCCAGGTGGCGAGCAGCGTTTCCAGCGGCCGGCCATACAGATGGCGGATCACCGTGCGCTCCAGCACCATGCCGATACCTGCCGTCAGGCAAAACGCCACCGGCAGCGCTATCACCGGATAGAGCGCCAGCCACTGAGGCATCCACTGCGCCATCATCTGCTGCACCATCCAGGTGGCATATGCCCCGAGCATCAGCATCTCGCCGTGCGCCATATTGATCACGCCCAGCAGACCATAGGTGATAGCCAGCCCGAGGGCGGCCAGCAGCAGCACCGATCCCAACGACAGGCCCATAAAGGCCTGCCCCAGCAGTTCGCCCCACATCAGACGGTGCTGGATACGATCCAGGCTTTCGGTAGCTGCGGCACGTACGCGTGCATCCGGTTCGGTTTGCGCCTGGGTGAGCGGTGCCAGCGTGGCCTGCACGTCCGGATCGTCAGACTGCCCCAGCAGCTCAACCGCCTTCAGCCGTATTTCAGCCTGTGGGCTCGTCAGCTGAAGGTTTGCCAGCGCCAGCATCAGAGACTGCCGGGTGACATCGTCCGTTTCGCGACCGGCTCGCTGTTGCAAGAAGCCGAGCATCTCCGGCTGGGCATCACGCTGAAGCTGTCGCGCGGCATGACGCCTTTCCGTGACACTGTCACTGATAAGCTGATGCGTCGCCAGCGCCGTGAGGGTCAATACGCGCAGCCGGTTGGTAAGGCGCACGGCTTTGGTTGCCCCTTCGGCGGTTTTTGATGCCCCCAGTGCAACCATGCCGCCGTCGATGCGGGTAAAAGCATGCTTCTGGCTGTCGGTATAAAGATTCTCGGTTTGCAGCGCCTTAAGCAGCGGCAAACGTGCAGGTTCCGGCGCGGCCGCCCACCGGGTCAGCATAGCGGTCTGCTGGCTCCGGGTGGCGGCAACGAAATCATCGGCATCCGATGCCTGCGCCATCCCTGGCAGCAGTCCGGTAAGCCACACAATCGCAATAATGATGCGCATGGCGTTCATGACGTCTCTCCCTGGTGTTGGCTTAGTTGCTGGCGGTTTTCATCGGCTGGTCAGGCTTTTTGTCGTTCCCGGCGATAAACGGGCTCCACGGCTGAGCGCGTACCGGCTGTTCGGTCTGCCAGACGACGTTGAACTGGCCGTTACCTTCGATTTCGCCGATCATGACGGGCTTATGCAGGTGGTGGTTGGTGGCATCCATGGTCAGCGTAAAGCCGGACGGCGCGCTGAAGGACTGGCCCGCCATTGCCGCGCGCACTTTATCCACGTCGGTCGTACCGGCTTTCTCAACCGCCTGCGCCCACATATGGAGGCCAACGTAGGTCGCTTCCATCGGATCGTTGGTGACCACGGTGTCGGCATTCGGCAGCTTGTGCGCTTTCGCGTAGGCTTTGTAGGCCGCGACGAAGGTCTGATTGGTCGGGTTATCAACGGATTCAAAGTAGTTCCACGCCGCCAGGTTACCCACCAGCGGTTTGGTATCAATACCGCGCAGCTCCTCCTCGCCGACCGAGAACGCCACCACCGGCACGTCAGTGGCTTTCAGCCCCTGGTTCGCCAGCTCTTTGTAGAAAGGCACGTTGGAATCACCGTTGATGGTGGAGACCACCGCCGTTTTGCCGCCCGCGGAGAATTTCTTGATATTGGCAACGATGGTCTGGTAATCGCTGTGACCAAACGGGGTGTAGACCTCTTCAATATCTTTATCTTCCACGCCCTTCGAGTGCAGGAAGGCACGCAGGATCTTGTTAGTCGTGCGCGGGTAAACGTAGTCCGTACCCAGCAGGAAGAAGCGCTTCGCGCTGCCGCCGTCTTCGCTCATCAGGTACTCCACCGCAGGGATCGCCTGCTGGTTGGGTGCCGCGCCGGTATAGAAGACGTTAGGCGACATCTCTTCACCTTCGTACTGCACCGGATAGAACAGCAAACCGTTAAGCTCTTCAAAGACCGGCAGAACCGATTTACGCGAAACCGACGTCCAGCAGCCAAACACCACGGCGACCTTATCCTGACTCAGAAGCTGGCGGGCCTTTTCGGCAAACAGCGGCCAGTTGGATGCCGGATCGACCACCACCGGTTCCAGCTTTTTCCCCAGCACGCCGCCTTTGGCGTTGATTTCATCGATGGTCATCAGGGCGACATCTTTCAGAGGTGTTTCTGAGATGGCCATCGTGCCGGACAGAGAGTGCATAATCCCGACTTTGATGGTGTCTGCGGCCTGGACGCCAAAGCTCATGCCCATGGCGACGACGGACGCGGACAGGGCGAACGCTTTAATAAGGGTACGACGGTGCATATTTTCACTCCTGAAAAAGAAAGCTGTGCGAAGACGTCCGTTACCGCTTGGACGCAGAAAAAGTAACGTCAGTTTCAGGAGAGCAAAAAGAGTGCCAGGTTGCAGAGGCTAGATTTTAAAGGGATGCGAGAGAAGGATGACGGGAAACGACTCAGAATGGTACAGCGCTGCACTGTATTAATGCAGCGCTGTGGAGGGTGTTACCAGACGTCGCTGGCGATTTGCGTCACCAGGCGAACTTTGTCCCACTGCTGGGCTTCGCTCAGGCTGTTACCCTCTTCCGTGGAGGCAAATCCGCACTGCGGGCTGAGGCAAATCTGCTCTTTCGCGACGTATTGCGCGGCCTCTTCCAGACGCGCTTTCACCCCTTCAGGGTTCTCCAGTTCGCCGTGCTTGGTGGTGATGAGCCCCAGAACCACCTGCTGTTTACCCGGGCGCACAAAACGCAGTGGCGCGAAGTCGCCGCTACGATCGTTGTCGTACTCCAGGAAGAACGCGTCGACGTTAACCGTGCCGAACAGCACTTCCGCCACCGGCTCATAGCCGCCCTCTGAAATCCAGGTTGAGCGGAAATTGCCGCGGCAGACGTGCAGCCCGATGGTCAGGTCGTCCGGCTTGCCTTCCAGCGCTTTGTTCAGCACGTTGGCATAGATACGGGCCAGTTCGTCGGCATCATCACCCCGCTCCCGGATCTGGCGGCGCTGATCTTCCGAACAGAGATAGGCCCATACGGTATCGTCCAGTTGCAGATAGCGGCAGCCCGCGTCGTAGAATGCCCGAATGGCGTCGCGCCAGGTGGTTGCCAGATCGTCAAAGTAGTCGTTCAGGTCTGGATAGACCGTGGCATCAATATCTTTGCGGCCACCGCGGAAGTGCAGCACGCTCGGGCTAGGAATGGTCATTTTCGGCTGCGCGTTACCGCTGATGCTTTTAAGGTAGCGGAAGTCTTCCAGCATAGGATGAGCGCCGAAGCCCAGCTTGCCCGTGACGCGCACGCCGTGGGCTTTGGTCTGCACCCCGTTGAACTGAATGCCCTGCTGAGCGTCATAACGCTCCACGCCCTGTAACCCGTCAAAGAAGTCGAAGTGCCACCAGGCGCGGCGGAACTCACCGTCCGTCACCACGTGCAGGCCGCAGGCACACTGCTGCTCAACGACGTGGCGAATAGCCTCGTCCTCGACCGCGCGAAGCTGCCCGGCATCGATCTCACCGCTGGCAAATTGCAGGCGCGCCTGTTTAATGGAATCCGGGCGTAAAAAGCTGCCGACTACATCGGCGCGGAACGGGGCGTGGTGTCGCTGCATGGAAATCTCCTTTGTCTGTCGGCGTTAATTGCCCACAGTGATAATTCATCTCTTGAATCTTTAGACTTCTGGATGTCTAAACGTCCTAAGAAGATGTCACACCCCCTGCCTCACGACAAACGAGAAAATTTCATCGGTGTTGAAAAAAATTCATGTTCCAGAGTTGGATGATGACGATCCTGCAAACGCGAACTGTTCATCCTCCCAGCCGGTCATGCCCCCGAGCATAATCTTGACCGGCAGACCCAGACGCGCCAGCTTCAGCGCCGCCCTGTCCGCGCCGTTGCAGTGCGGGCCTGCACAATAGACGACAAATAGCGTGCCCGCCGGCCACGCGTTCATCCGCTCTGCGGTAATCTGGCTCCAGGGTAAATGCTGCGCGCCGGGCAGATGACGCCGGGCAAAATGCTCGGGCTTCCCGACGACGTGCAACAGAGCGAAGTCCTGCTCACCGCTGGATATAGCGTGTTGCACATCGGCGCAGTCCGTCTCTACGCTTAAGCGTCGCAGAAAATGCCCCACGGCTTCCTGCGGCTCGGCAGCCGGAAATTCAGTAACATAGCTCATGAATCTTCCTCATTTGTGGTGTTTGTGTTAACACTACTCTATCCCTTAATACAGCCCATGAATGCCTCCGCCTATGCCAGAAAACAGCAAAAAGATGACAAACTTAAGACACACTCCTCCGCGCGCGGTCGTGCTGGCGTATGACGGTTTGTGCACCTTTGAGTTTGGCGTGGCGGTAGAAATCTTTGGCTTGCCGCGCCCGGAGATGGGCGACGACTGGTATCGGTTCGCCGTGGCGAGCGTGGATGAAGGCGAACTCCGGGCAACGGGCGGGATACGCATTCTGGCCGATGGCGATCTGCACCTGCTGGAGACGGCGGATCTGGTAGTCGTACCCGGCTGGCGAGGGCTGGACGAACCCGTACCCGAGGCGCTCTGTCAGGCGTTATGCGCGGCGCACGCCCGCGGCTGTCAGCTGCTCTCAATCTGTTCTGGCGTTTTTGTGCTGGCGGCCACGGGCCTGCTCAACGGGCGGAAGGCAACCACCCACTGGCGTTACACGCACGCGCTGAAATCACGTTATCCCGCCGTCACCGTGGTGGAAGATGTGCTGTATCAGGACGAGGGGGATATTCTTACCTCCGCCGGCAGCGCGGCGGGGATCGATCTGTGCCTGCACGTGGTGCGCCGGGATTACGGTATGGAGGCGGCAAACCGCGTGGCGCGTCGGCTGGTGATCCCGCCCCACAGAGACGGCTCGCAAACCCAGCAGCTTAGCCGGCCGGTGGCTCGGCTACGGGAAAGTCAGCGCCTGGGACAGCTGTTTGATTATCTTCATCAGCATCTTGCCGTGCCACATACCGTCGGGTCGCTGGCCCTGCGGGTTGGCATGAGTCAGCGTACCTTTTTGCGCCGTTTCCAGGACGCGACCGGAACCACGCCCGCACGCTGGTTATTGACGGCGAGATTGCAGCGGGCGAAGGATTATCTCGAAAATAGCCGACTCAGCATCGACAATATTGCAGAACAAACCGGTTTTGGGCTCAGCGCCACGCTGCGCCACCATTTCCGCCAGCAATATGCCCTTTCCCCGACGCAATATCGAAAGCAGTTTTTGCAGCCGACCCGATAAAAGGCAAAAAAAAACCGCCATATTCTGGCGGTAAATGCTTGCATGGATAGATTTGTATTTTGGTATCTACGCTCCGGTATTCCATACCGGGATGTGGATCACCTGCAATCTACCACCGTGAGCCTCAACGAAGCATAAACGAATCGATTAACCCGCTTTGGTATTAATTTGCAGATAACGCATCAGCCCCTGCTCGGCGCTCTGGCGGGCATCATCATTAATCGCTTCGAGATAGAACGCGCGAGAGACTCCGTACGGTGCCTGCTCGGATGGGTAAACGGCAAACTGAAAGGTTTTCCCCCTCGCCTTGTTGGTGCAGCCCAGCTCCCAGCGATCTTCACTGACCTGGGTGCTATTACATTCGACGCGGCCGTAATCACTGGTTAAATACGATCCGACGCGGCTTTTCGCTGACTGAATATAGTCTGGTTCTTCGTTTGAATAGATGCTGGCAGCAGCACCCACAGCAACCACTACGCCCAGAAGTGATAGCACGATTATTTTTTTCATTTATTAGATCCAATCCTTAGCCAGAAAAATCTTATTGTAAATGATTTCCCCATAAATCTAGCTGCTCTTTTCATACCAGAAATGGGAGTTTACAACGTCAATATTGCTTTTAAGAATAGTCTCAGGTGCGCTGTATTGCGATCACAAATTTTGACAGTCTGTTTTCTCAAATTTGAACAGTCAAATAATTACTCTATGAAATTATCCCTACGATAACCCTGGCGTATTTTCGGGGGATGAAGGATGTTCAGAAAAGGGTTGTCGCTACTGCTGCTGATAAGCGCTCTGTTCTCAGGGCAGATTATGGCGGAGCACAAAGGACATGAATTTCTGTATGTGAAAAACGCCGACCATCAGCTTCGTCATGAAGCTGACAGCGACGCGTTACGCAGCGAGGCAGAGGAATCTGCGGAGGGGTTGCGCGAGCGCCATTCCTGGCTGAAATCGCGCAAACCCGATACCCACTTTCCGGGTTAGCTGCCTTTACGCTTCGGCAGGGTTTTCATCAAGTCGTCAGGGCTGACGGAGGCCACAATGCTGCCAGGCGACGGCATTTTGAAGATGTGATTCTTCATCTTACCGATAACGTGCATTTCACACGGACGGCAGTCGAATTTCAGCGTCAGCACTTCGTCGCCATTCACCAGCTGCATCGGCGTTGCTTTCCAGCTTTTGATATTGCCTTTCGCCTGCTTCGGGCAGAGGTTAAAGGCAAACCGCAGGCAGTGTTTGGTGATCATCACCGGCACGTCGCCCTTCTCTTCATGCGCTTCATACGCGGCGTCAATCAGCTGTACGCCGTGACGATGATAAAACGCACGCGCTTTGTGGTTATAAACGTTCGCCAGGAAGGAGAGATGCGTGTCCGGATAAACCGGCGCAGGCACCGCTTCGGCCTTACGGCTGCCGCGCGGATAGTTTGCCAGGCGCGCGTCATCCAGCATCTCAGCCGTTTCACGACGGAACTGATTCAGCAGGCTGTTCGGCACGAACAGCGCATCCGGCAGATTCACCTCAATATTACGCGCGTAATAAATGGTCTGACCCAGCTTCGCCACGCCGTCCTTCAGGCTGTTCAGCGCTTTCTCCGCGTTGTTCGCTACCTCGAACATGCCGTCGAGGGTATGCGTCACGCTGATACCGTCTTCACAGGTCATGGTCAGGATCAGCTGCTCTTCCCAGCCTCCCAGCGCGATATCCACCGCAATGCGGCGCTCGCTGGAGGTCTTGAGCAACGCCTGCTGCCAGTTGTGGTCCAGGTTACGGTTCAGCGCCGCGTTGGGACGGGCTTTGTAGAGGTCGGCAGGCATTTCGTTCGGCCAGACGCGATAGCGGTTTTCGCCGGTTTTCTCCACGGTGTTGGCGCGGAAACCGACCACTTCACGTTTGATCATCACGTTGAGACCGTCGCCGTTCGCCAGCGGCTCTGTAACCTGAACGTCTAGATGGTCCTTCGCCACCTTCAGCACTTCACCCACCGGCAGGCCGATAAACTTTGGTGAGTCAAACGCGCCGATGTCCCCTTTGCGCGCATTCACAAAGTAATCCGTGCTGCCGCGGTGGAAGGTTTTGTCCGTGGACGGAATAAAGAAATGCTCCGTACGTCCGGCGGAGGCGCGGGCCAGATCACCGCGATCGTCGATGATGGCATCCAGCATCTGACGATAATGGGCGGTGATATTTTTCACGTAGCTCATGTCCTTGTAGCGCCCTTCAATTTTGAAGGAGCGCACGCCGGCGTCGATCAGCGCGCCGAGGTTCGCCGTCTGATCGTTATCTTTCATCGACAGCAGGTGTTTTTCGAACGCCACCACGCGGCCCTGATCGTCTTTGAGGGTATACGGCAGACGGCAGGCCTGAGAGCAGTCGCCCCGGTTAGCGCTGCGACCCGTCTGGGCATGAGAGATATTACACTGCCCGGAATACGCCACGCACAGCGCACCGTGGATAAAGAATTCAATAGTGGCGTCGGTCGCCTGGTGAATATCGCGGATCTGGTTCAGGTTCAGCTCGCGCGCCAGAACAATCTGTGTGAACCCAACGTCCGAAAGGAACTTTGCCTTCTCAACGGTGCGGATATCGCACTGGGTGCTGGCGTGCAGCTCAATCGGCGGGATATCCAGTTCCAGCACGCCCATATCCTGAACGATCAGCGCGTCAACGCCGGTCTGGTAGAGATCGGTTATCAGACGCTGCGCGGGCTCGAGCTCATCATCATGAAGAATGGTGTTCAGGGTCACGAACACCTTCGCCCCGAAACGGTGGGCGAACGGCACCAGTTCGGCAATATCGCGCAGGCTATTGCTGGCGTTATGACGGGCACCGAAGCCAGGGCCGCCAATGTAGACGGCATCCGCACCGTGAAGAATGGCTTCACGGGCAATGGCGGCGTCGCGGGCCGGGCTGAGCAGTTCAAGATGATGGGAGTGCAGGCGCATACTTCGTCGTTATCCGTTATGGTCAAAATGGCGGCTATTGTAGTCAGAAGTCTTTGTCAGTGAAACCGTTTTGCGACGCTTTATCGGGGATAATGGATCAGAGAGTGAAAATGGACCGTCCGGGCGCTGCTGTTGCGGTATGCGTGCGGTTTGTCGCCGGCAAAACGCACCCCAGAATCAGCATAAATCGTCCGCCAGATGCCGTCGATCTGCATCTCCAGTTCACCGCTTATCACCACCACGTATTCAATCACCCCGGCTTCGTGCGGGGTGGACTCGCTCAGCGCGCCGGGCGACAGCGTGATGGAGAAATGGTCAAACCTGAGCTGGTCGTCCCAGGGGAAAAGCGGCTTCACCACCATCGCCTGCTGCTGCGGATCAAATACCGCTTGCGGGTCGCTCTCTGGGGTAATAAACGCCGAAAAAGGTACGTTCAGCCCGGTGGCGATTTTCCACAGGGTGGAGACCGTCGGGCTGGACTCGTTGCGTTCGATTTGCCCAAGCATCGCTTTCGACACGCTCGTCTCTTCAGCCAGTTTCGACAGGCTCCAGCCCCGCGCCTGACGCAGCGCTTTCAGTGTAGTGGCAAGGTGTTGCGTAATATCCATGGTTCCTCCCGTTGTGCGAAGCATACCACTTGTACGCTATAGCGCACAGTGATACCTTACGCCGGACGTTATAACGCACAACGGAGTTCCCATGCGATCGACAGCCCCTCTTTTTCCTGCCGTTTTGGCCGGTTTTGTTGCCGTCCTGGTGGGCTATGCCAGCTCTGCCGCCATTATCTGGCAGGCCGCCGCGGCGGCAGGCGCAACCCCACAGCAAATCGGCGGATGGATGACCGCGCTGGGCCTCGGGATGGGGATCAGCACGCTTGCGTTATCGTGGTGGTACAAGGCGCCGGTGCTGACCGCCTGGTCAACGCCCGGCGCGGCGCTGCTCGCCACCAGCCTGCATGGCGTCACGCTGGCGGAAACCATCGGGGTATTTATGTTTGCAAATGGGCTGATCCTGCTGTGCGGCGTAACCGGACTGTTTGCCCGGCTGATGAAGCTGATCCCGCACTCGCTTGCCGCCGCTATGCTCGCGGGCGTGCTGTTACAGTTCGGCCTGAAGGCATTCAGCAACCTTGAGGGACACATTTTTCTTTGCGGCAGTATGCTGGCCGCCTGGGTGGTGGCCAAAGCCATGGCTCCCCGGTACGCCATTGTCGCCACGCTGCTGGTGGGCATTCTCGCGGCCTGGTCTGGAGGTGACGTTGTCACAGATAAGGTAACGTTATCCGTTATCATGCCTGAATTTATTGCCCCTGCGTTCACGTTCACCAGCCTGATAAGCATTGGATTGCCCTTCTTTCTTGTGACCATGGCGTCGCAGAATGCGCCCGGCTTCGCCACCATGCAGGCATCGGGCTATCCGCTGGCGGTATCACCGCTTATCGTTGCGACCGGCGGGCTGGCGCTGATGCTATCCCCCTTCGGCGTCTATTCCATCTGCATCGCCGCCATCACCGCTGCCATTTGCCAGAGCCCGGACGCCCACCCGGATGCCGGGAAACGCTGGCTGGCCGCGGCGGCCGCAGGCGGGTTTTATCTGCTGGCGGGGGTTTTCGGCGGCTCGATTTCCGGGCTGATGGCCGCCCTGCCGCTGAGCGGGATCCAGACGCTGGCCGGGCTGGCCCTGCTCGGTACGATTAGCGGCAGTCTGTATCAGGCGCTGAATCATGAAGCGGAGCGCGACGCGGCGATCGTCACCTTCCTGATGACCGCCAGCGGCGTCACGATCCTGGGGATTGGCTCCGCCTTCTGGGGGCTGGTGCTGGGTGGGTTATGTTACGCGGTCTTTTCACGCCTTCGCCGCGCGTAACCGTGACGGCGTAATCCCCGTCATGCTGCGAAAACGGTTACTGAAGTGGCTGGCGGAGTTGAATCCGCAGGCCAGCGCGATCTCGGTGAGCGGCGTGGTGGTGTGCTGCACCAGCGCTTTGGCCTTCTCCATGCGGCGCTGCATGACGTACTGATGCGGCGCCAGCCCCATCGACTGGCGGAACATTCTTGCGAAGTGATATTCGCTGAGTGCTGCCTGACCCGCCAGCTCCGCCAGCGTTAAGGGTTGCGCCAGATTTTCCTCGATAAAGGCCACTACGTTACGCAGCACAAACGGCGATAACCCGCCGGTGACCACCGGTAACTTCCACTGTACGCTGGAATAATGCTGGACTAAATGCGTCAGTAGTAAGGTCGACGCGGTGCTCAGGGTGAGCTGGTTGGCATTTTGCTGCCAGTCGCAGCCCAGCAAAAACTGGCGATAGAGGGCGGTGATTTTCGGATCGCTGCCAAAGATTTTCTCATCCAGCGTCAGTGATAGCGGACGTTTATCCCAGATTTTCTCCCCCACGTCCCGCAGATGTTCATCGGTGCAGTAGAGATGGACGAACGACAGGTCGTCGCGAATATCCCACGTGGATTCGCTCTCTTCGGGCATCAGGCAAAAACGATCCGGCCCGCCGCCATTTTTCCAGCCACCGGGGGTTTTTTGATAGCTTTCATAGCCATCCGCCACGTACAGGCTGAGCGTATGGTGGTTGCTTTTTACGGTGATCGTATCGTGCTTGTTGTACCACGCCGCCAGTTGAATGCCAGAATTGAGCGCAACGGTTTCCCGCAGCACCGCATTTTGTTGGCGTAACGTTTCAAAGGTGTCGTAAACGAGAGACATGGCCGTAAACAGGTGATTAATCAGACTGTCAGTCTATGAAGTGTTGCAGCCTGTTACCAGCGTTCGCGTGAGAAAAAAGCGCAAGAATGTGCAAGTCCGGCGCAAGCCGATGAAAGCCGCACGCCCGCGCTTTCGTCACACTGGTGTTTTTCGCGGTATGAGAAGAGAGAAACCATGAACGCATTACTCTATGGGCTGGTCGTTATTATCTGGGGCACGACCTGGATCGCCATTTTTCTGCAACAGGGGCCGGTTCCCGCCCCGGTTTCCATTTTCTGGCGCTTCGCCGTGGCCAGCGCCACGATGATGATTGTCCTGCTCGCCCTTCGCCGCCTGCGCAGGCTGGCGCTGAGGGATCACCTCTACTGCCTGCTTCAGGGCTGCTGCGTATTCTGCTTCAACTTCTGGTGCTTTTACACCGCCGCCGCCCATATCAATACCGGCCTTGAGTCGGTGATCTTCTCGATGGCCGTGCTGTATAACGCCATCAACAGCTTTATCTTCTTCGGCCAGCGCCCGCCCGCACGCTTCTGGACGGCGGCAGCGCTGGGGCTTATCGGGATCATCACCCTGTTCTGGAACGATCTGCTCGCCAGCGGCTGGAGCGCGTCGTTGCTGACCGGCATTGGACTTTCCGCCCTCGGCACCTACGGCTTCTCGCTGGGCAATATGATCAGCATGCGCCATCAGCGCAACGGGCTGGAAACCATGACCACCAATGCCTGGGCGATGCTGTATGGCACCGTCGTGATGGGCCTTATCGCTCTCTTCAGGGGCGATAGCTTTATGCCGGAATGGACGGTGAGCTATATGGGGGCGTTGCTGTATCTTGCGCTGTTTGGCTCGGTAATTGCCTTCGGAGCCTACTTTACGCTGGTGGGCCGCATTGGTCCCGGTAAAGCCGCGTACAGCACCCTGCTGTTCCCGCTGGTGGCCCTGTCGATTTCAACAATCTACGAGGGCTACGTATGGCATCTCAACGGAATCGTCGGCCTGTTGCTGATACTGGGGGGAAATATGGTGATGTTTACCAAACCGGAAACCTGGCTCCGACGCCTGCGGACGGCATAAAAAAAAGGCCTGCGAAGATGCAGGCCGTTTCTGTTATTTTGCAGTCTGATGAACATCAAACATGGTGGCATCCGTCGCCATGTCATCCACAACCTGTTTAAGCGTGGCAAAGCCTATCGGCGTATTTTCGTTTGCCAGCTCTTCACCTTGACCTTTACGAACAACTTTAATTACCGGCTTGTTGGTGGCCGCATCGATCAGCTCGCCTTCAAAGAACAGATGCGTATCCATGGTGCGATGGCCGGTTGCCATCTGCGTTCCCGCAACCAGCAGCGCGACAGGAACCACTTCATAGAACTGCAAACCTTCTTTGTCCGAGCTCACACCGGTGATGGCGCCACGGAAGATCAGGCTATGTTTGCCTGGCGTCGTGACAATCGGCTTACGCTGGCCAATCGCGGTTTTCAGTTTGGTATTGGTATAACTCAACACCTCATCAAGCGTTTTTTGCCCAAGCTGAGTGGTCGGTTTTGGCGCCGGATAATAGGTAATCGGCGTCCAGATAATGCTGTCGTAATTGGCCTCATTGTAGGAAGGATCAACCCAACGCAGAGTTGGCTTCCCGGTTGCAGATGTCATCTCCTGCAAGCCTGAGTAATCTTTTAAAAAACCTGAATACTGCTCGGGGGCTGCGACTTTTGACGCACAGCCTGAAAGGGCCAACAGGCCAGAAAGCACTGCAACTTTAAAAAAAGTCTGAGTACGCATGATGGTATTCCATGTTATTTGCAAGTATGCACTTGAAGTTATAACAAAAAAGGAGGGAACGTGGTGTGGCAAAAAATGACGAAGACAGCACATATAGCGAAAATAGTGCCCGGCTGAAACCGGGCAGTATAACTATTACTCTTTCAGTTCCACTTGCCAGAACAGGTGCTTGCCGAAGGGATCGATTTCATAGCCCGTGACCTCTTTACGGACTGGCTCAAAAATGGTCGAGTGGGCAATCATCACCGACGGCATTTGATCGTGCATCATCTGCTGCGCCTGCTTGTACAGCGCCACGCGTTTTTCGCGATCGGTTATCGATTTAGCTTCGGCGATCAGCTTATCAAAGGGCTTATAACACCATTTTGCCGAGTTCGACCCGCCGTTGGCGGACGTACAGGTAAACAGCGGTCCGAAGAAGTTATCCGGATCGCCCGTCGCCGTTGTCCAGCCCATCAGCGCGGCCTGATGTTCCCCTCCTTTCACGCGCTTCAGGTATTCGCCCCATTCATAGGTCACGATTTTGGTCTGTACGCCTACTTTCGCCCAGTCCGCCTGGATCATTTCAGCCATCCGTTTCGCGTTCGGGTTATAGGGCCGCTGCACCGGCATTGCCCATAGTTCGATGCTGACGCCGTTGGCAAATCCTGCCGCCTTTAGCAGCGCCTTCGCTTTTTCAGGATCGTAGTCGTAGTCTTTCAGCGCACTGTCGGCACTCCAGACGCCAGGCGGCAGCAGGTTTTTCGCCGCCGTGCCGGTTCCGTGGAACACCGCGTCAATGATGGCGGGTTTGTTAATTGCCATCGCCAGCGCCTGGCGCACCTTCAGGTTATCCAGCGGCGGCTTTTGCGTGTTAAACGCCAGGAAACCGGTATTCAGGCCGGCCTTGCTCATCAGGTTAATGTCTTTGTTAGCTTTCATGCGCGGCAGATCCGCCGGATTCGGGAACGGCATCACCTGGCACTCGTTCTTCTCAACTTTGGCAAAACGCACCGAGGCGTCCGGCGTGATGGTGAACACCAGACGATCCAGCTTCGATTTCCCCTGCCAGTATTGCGGGAAGGCGGTAAAGAGGATGCGGGAATCCTTCTGGTACTGCGCCAGCTTAAACGGACCGGTGCCAATCGGCTGCATATCGACCTTGTCTGGCGTGCCCGCTTTCAGCATGGCATCGGCATATTCCGCCGACAGAATGGAGGCAAAATACCACGCCAGATCAGCCACAAACGGCGCTTCCGGGTGCGCCAGGGTGAAGCGCACGGTGTGCTCGTCAACCTTGTCGATAGCCGTTATCAGGCTGCCAAACTCCAGGCTTTCAAAGTTGGAATAGCTGCCGTTCGAGACGTTATGGTAAGGATGATTCACATCCTTCTGGCGCATAAACGAGAAAATCACGTCATCCGCGTTGAAGTCGCGCGTCGGCGTAAACAGCTTATTACTGTGGAATTTCAACCCTTTACGCAGGTGGAAGGTGTAGATCTTGCCATCCTCGCTCACCTCCCAGCTTTCGGCCAGGCTCGGCACCAGTTCTGTGGTGCCCGGTGTGAAATCGACCAGACGGTTATAAACCGGTACGGCGCTGGCATCCACGCTGGTTCCCGAGGTATATAGCTGAGGATTGAAGTTTTCCGGCGATCCTTCAGAGCAATACACCAGCGTTTTTGCCGCGACGGTGGAACTGACCGTCAGCGCAGCCAGCGCCAGCGTTATCGTTGTGAATGTGCTTTTCATCATTATTTCCTGTCTTTTTAATTCGACGGCTAATTACTTCTTTTGCCGCTCCATAAATAACATTAAAGTGATGGCGCAAACACATGAAAAATAAATACAGAAGGAAACACTATGGGCTCTGAACTCTCCAGACAATTAACCCGTCGCTTTTTTCGTTATCTCGCCATTACCAGCCAGAGCGATCCAAAAGTGAAAACGTTGCCCTCCACGCCGGGCCAGCACGACATGGCGCGGGAACTGGCGAACGAGCTGGAAAAGCTGGGGTTGGACGATATTGTGATTGATGAATTCGCTACCGTTACCGCCGTGAAAAAAGGCAATGTCGCGGGTGCGCCGCGCATTGGTTTTATTACCCATATCGACACGGTGGACGTCGGTTTATCTCCGGATATTCATCCGCAAATATTAACGTTTAGGGGTGAAGATCTCTGCCTGAATAAAGAGAAAGGGATCTGGCTGCGCCTCAAAGAGCACCCGGAAATTCTGGCTTACCCTAATGAAGAGATTATTTTCAGCGACGGAACCAGCGTATTAGGCGCAGATAATAAAGCGGCCGTCACCGTGGTTATGACGGTACTGGAAAACCTGACGCCCGGGCATAAGCATGGCGATATTGTGGTGGCGTTTGTGCCTGACGAGGAGATTGGCCTGTGCGGTGCGAAAGCGCTGGATTTGAAGCGCTTCGACGTCGATTTTGCCTGGACCATCGACTGCTGCGAACTGGGGGAAATTGTTTATGAGAACTTCAACGCGGCAGCGGCAGACATTCGCTTTACCGGCGTAACGGCCCACCCGATGTCCGCCAAAGGGGTGCTGGTCAACCCGCTCCTGATGGCCACGGACTTCATCAGCCAGTTCGATCGCCAGCAAACTCCGGAATGCACCGAAGGGCGCGAGGGCTACATCTGGTTTAACGGCATCCAGGCCGGGCAAAACGAAGCGGTGCTGAAAGCCAACATCCGTGATTTCGACAAAGAGGGTTTTGCCGCCCGCAAGCAGCAAATTGCCGATGTGGCGGCGCAAATAGCTGCGCAGCACCCTACGGCAAACGTGGAAGTCCGCATTGAGGACACCTATAGCAATATCAGCAACGCGATTGGTGAAGATCGCCGCGCCATCGATCTGATGTTTGAGGCAATGGAATCGCTCGGCATCGCGCCCAAGCCAACGCCGATGCGCGGCGGCACGGACGGCGCAGCGCTGTCAGCCAAAGGCTTGCTCACCCCGAACTTCTTTACCGGCGCCCATAACTTCCATTCAAAGTTTGAGTTTTTACCGCTGTCGTCGTTCGAGGCGTCCTACCGCACCGCCCTGCAACTCTGTCTGCTGGCCGCGCGTTAAGCGGGCTTGCGCGCAAGCATCGTGGCGAAGCGCAGCTTGATACGGTTCCCGTTGGCATCGGTACGGTGGAGTTCACCCACCTCTTCGTTGTACTTGAGCAGCTCCCAGCCCTGGTAATAGTTGCTCAGTTCACCGGTTTTGAACGCAAACGGGAAGCCAACGGTACACGGATAATCCTCGGTATCCATCGCCGCAACGATCAGGTTATAGCCGCCCGGCCTGGTGCAGCGCTGCATATTGGCGATAAGACCAGGGATGGTTTTCGCCTCAAGGAACATCAATACGACGGTAGAAAGAATAAAGTCATATTCGCCTTCAAAGGTCAGACTGTTCAGATCCTGAATCGCCGTGTGCAGATTCGTAATCCCTTCCGCCGCCTTAATGCGCTCGATGTTATCGATGCTCATCGGGTTTTTATCCCACGCCGTCACGTCATAGCCGTTGGCAGCCAGGTAAAGGCTGTTACGGCCATTTCCGCAACCGAGATCGAGCGTTTTACCCGGCTTAACAATATTCGCGCTATGTAGCACTTCTGAGTGCGTGCGGGTCAGTCCATATTTCTCGGTAAAGTAGTTTTCATCGACAGTCATTGTTTTTCCTCAGATTGCATAAGCAGTGCCTTATCAGCGCGCACCAGAAGTTTGCCCTGCATCAGCAAGATAAAAGTACGGACCAGCAGCATCGCTATGATGACGTTGGTGAAAATAAACAGTGGCACAGCAAGGGCGTGAAAGAACCCTGACGGGCTGCTTTGCCCAAGATGCAAACCGGTGGTCGCCAGCGCCGAGACCCCGAACGAGAAGCTCCAGAACGACGCGTTGAACGGCTGCGACAGATACCACGGCATCAGACGCAGCATAAACAGCAGCTGCAACAGGCCATAGCCAAACAGCATTTTGGCGAAGGTGTCCGCTTCGCCGCCGTTGACGCTAAGCCAGGCGCTACAGGCCACCAGGGCTGGCGCAAGCTGGATCCCGAGCGAGGTACGAAGCGCTGCGGGCAGTTCGCCGGCGCTGCGCAGGCGCTGCAAAATGACCGGCTCCAGGCTCAGCCAGGAAAAGACTCCGGCGCCAAGGAACACCAGTCCGGCATCGTGGTAACCCAGCGCGCCGCAGGCCATCGCGCTAATAAAATTGTTCGCCACCGTCGGCAGATAGAGGCCCGGCGTTGTCGCTTCTCCCGGGTGCTTACCGCGCCACAGCCCGGCGCTTTGCCAGGCGGCATACGCAAGCTGGATCACCACGCCCACACTAAATAACACCAGCGACAGTGGGCGGTACCACGGCACGAAGCCGATGGCCACCAGCATCGTTGTGGCGGGAAACAGGCTGACAAAACTGCTCATCACCGGATGTCGCATCTCTGCCAGCACGCTGTGTGGAAACCGTACCGCACGGGTGAGAAACGCCACGCTCAAAAAGAACCAGATCGTCACGGCCAGCGCCACCAGGATCTCTCCAGGCCAGCGCGTAACCAGCCAGACAGTGCTGGCATAACGCCAGGCGAACCCCATGCCAATGGTACCCAATACCATGCCAAAGTACCCGGCGGGCAAGTTAAGAACGCGTTGGTTTTTGTTATGCATTTTTTTTAAAGTTTAAAATGTATTTTAAATGCCATTTTAAGGGGTTTCCCGTGTGGACGCCAGCACTTCGACAAGCCAAAAGTTTGCTACGTTTAGTGAAAGGCTTATCAGGGATCAGACGATGACAAAATATCGGCTTAGCAATGAAACCCGTCTGTGGCGCTGGCAGGACGGGACCACGCCGCGCACAACGCCCCTCAGACAGATCGTTGCTGTGGAGGATTTTAACGATGTTGCCCGCGGGACAAAAGGCGGTTGGGTTGAGGATGAGAACGCCCTCGCACAGGACGGGGAGTGCTGGATTTACGATGAAAACAGCGTGGTCTTTGCCGGTGCCAGAGTATCCGGTAATGCCCGCCTCACCCAACCCTGCATAGTAAGCCACCGCGCACACGTTAGCGACAACAGCTGGCTGGACGCCGCAGAGGTGAGTCACGGCGCGATAATAAGTGACAACGTCACCATTCAGCACTCTACGGTGCGCGGGGAATGCCGCATCGCAGGTGATGCGCGGGTGCTGCATAACAGCATGGTGATCGCAGCCAAAGGGCTTACGCCCGACCGCGAGCAGATCCTGCAAATCTACGACAGCGCCACGGTCAGCCAGTCGCGTATTGTGCATCAGGCGCAAATTTACGGCGATGCCATGGTGACCTAGGCCTTTGTAGAGCACCGCGCGGAGGTGTTCGATCGCGCCATGCTTGAGGGCAACGCGCTTAATAACGTCTGGGTGTGCGACTGCGCCAAAGTGTACGGCAACGCCCGCCTGCTGGCCGGTTCAGAGGACGATGCGATCCCGACGTTGCGGTACAGTTCACAGGTTGCGGAAAACGCCCTCGTCGAAGGCAACTGTGTTATTAAACATCACGTGCTGATAGGCGGCGAGGCGTGGTTGCGCGGCGGGCCGATCCTGATTGACGACCACGTCGTGATTCAGGGCCGGGCGCGTATCAGTGGTGATGTACTGATTGAGCATCAGGTGGAAATTTCAGACGATGCGGTTATCGAGGCGCTTGAGGGTGAAAGCATTCACGTCCGGGGATCTAAAGTGATCAACGGCGACACGCGGATCACCCGAACGCCGCTGCTGGGGGCGCTATAGCGAGAAAAGCCTGGCGTAAAGATTCACGTCATCGTAGCGGCCATTGAGCATTTCCGCTTCCCGCAGGCATCCTTCCAGCGCAAAACCGTTGCGCTGAGCCACACGGTTACTGCTCTGGTTTTCTACGCGACACTTAATGACAAAGCGGCGGATCTCGCCGCGCTCAACGTAATAGCGCATAAACGCCTGGAGCGCCTGAGAAAGAATGCCCTGCCCCTGATGCGCTTCGTCAAGCCAGTAGCCAATGTACCCGGCCTTGTTCGCCGGCTCGATGGCGTTAAAGGAGAGCACGCCCACCAGCGCGTCGTTCATGAAAATCAGGAACATTTTGGCATAACCGCGCTCGTGCAGCATCTGGTTGCTCTGCACGTTGCGTCGCGTGTCCTCTTCGCTGCCGACATGCTGCGCCCAGTCAAAGGCGGTTTGCAGCCAGGTTTTGTTTTTAATCACGAGGTTATGCAGATCGGCGGTATAACGTTCTTCGACGGCGCGAAGCTCGATATCCTGGTTAACGGGGATAATTTCTGAAGACATAGTGCCTCTTATTAATTGCCGGGTGGCGCTAACGCTCACCCGGCACAATCCCAAAATGACTAGCGCATAATCCGGTCGTCAACGTAGTTACGTTTGTCCGGCGCTGGCGGGAAGTATTGATACAGCCAGGTCTCGCTGATGGCGTCGCCCTGACAGCGCAGGAACAGGCGCATATCGACCGGCTCGGTAGAGTCAGAGGTTGGATACCAGTCAAACAGGATGCGATAGCCGTCGAACGGCTCGACGTAGAGGATCTCCACCTGCTTTGCTTCACCGCTGGACAGCGTGATCACCGGCTCAATGCCCTTCGGTGCGGCGGCCTTCAAATCCCCCCCGACGAAGTCAATGGCAAAGCGACGGGCCCACACTTTCGGGTAATTTTCGCCCGGCGCCCAGCCCTCCGGGAAGCCTCCCATACCGGTACGGGTCGCGTAGACGTTTGCCAGCGGCGAACGCACCGGTGGCTGCGCGCTCCAGTAGAGACGGTATTTGAAGTCCAGTTCGTCGCCCGCTTGCACCGGCTTCTCCGGCTGCCAGAAGCAGACCACGTTATCGAGCGTCTCGCCGGTTGTCGGGATCTCCATCAGGGCAATGGAACCTTTGCCCCAGTTATTGCGCGGCTCTACCCACAGGCTTGGTCGCTTGTTATACCAGCCCATGACGTCCTGATAATGGGAGAAGTCACGGTCAAGCTGCAACAAACCAAAGCCTTTCGGGTTCTTATCCTGAAAAGCGTTAAATTGCAGCTTTTGCGGGTTGTTCAGTGGTCGGCAGATCCACTCCCCGTTGCCGCGCCACATCGCCAGACGGTCTGAGTCGTGGATCTGCGGATGAATGGTGTCGCACATGCGGCGTTCGTTGTTGCCGCAGCTAAACATGCTGGTCATCGGCGCGATGCCGAGCTGCTTAATCTCTTTGCGCGCGTAGAGGTGGTTTTCGACGTCCATGATCACCTGGCTCTTCTCGCAATGGATCACGAACTTATAGGCACCGGTAATGCTTGGGCTGTCCAGCAGCGCGTAAACGGTAAAGGTGGTATCACCCGGCTTAACGGTTTCAAACCAGAAAGAGGTGAAGTCCGGGAACTCTTCCGGGGTGTCGGTAAAGGTATCCACCGCCAGGCCACGCGCGGAAAGGCCGTACTGGTAGGTATCATCCACCGCGCGGAAGTAGCTCGCGCCCAGGAACGAAACGATATCGCGTCGCGCCAGCTCGGGGGCTTTAAACACGCGGAATCCGGCAAACCCGAGGTCGCTCTGCCCTTCCAGCTGGCGGGTATCCACGCCCGTATCGCCGTAGCTGAACAGCTCAGGTCGGAAGTGGATCTCGCGCGCCTGAGAGGTGGTTTGATCCAGCGAGAACATGCGCACGCGGCGGCGGAACCCCATCCCCATATGGAAGAACTGGGCGTCCAGCTGACGACCTTCAATGTTATTCCACAGCGACTGCTTCTCATCGTAACGAATGGCGTTGTACGCCTGCGGCGTCATGGTGGCCAGCGTTTCCGGCAGCGGGCGCGGCGCGCCGCCCCACGGGGTTTTCGCCAGATCGTGCGCCATGGATTGCAGAACGGAGAAGTCAAAGCGGCGGATCTGACCGTCGGCAATATCGGAATCAGCAGCATACGCCGCCTGGGAAAACAGTGAAGCAAGGCCAGAAGTGCCGCTCAGGGCAGCCATTGCCAGGGAACCTTTGAGAAAACGTCTGCGATTCATGCCTGAGAAAACGTCCTTATGGTCGTGTGAATGTGTTTCGCACGCGGCGAAATGACGGCAAGAAAGAACGCACAGCCTAAACAAAAACGGTTAAGAATCCAATTGTTGGCGGGTGATTATCTGAACAAACCGAGAAATATTTTCTGTCGACCAGAACGGCCTGAAAAAGGGGTAAAGTTATGTATAAAATGTCCCGGCTGGACATCGACAGCCGGGACCAACGAGGCGGTTATTTTACGCTGACATTAATACCCGGGAAGTACTTATCAGCCAGTTTAGCGATCGTTCCATCGGCAC
This sequence comes from Enterobacter genomosp. S, assembly GCF_001631805.1. Classification (NCBI taxonomy): domain Bacteria; kingdom Pseudomonadati; phylum Pseudomonadota; class Gammaproteobacteria; order Enterobacterales; family Enterobacteriaceae; genus Enterobacter; species Enterobacter genomosp. S. The sequence goes on from NZ_LVVA01000020.1 coordinate 137,611, forward strand.
GTACTTTATCAATGGCGGCATCAAGCTGCTTTTTGGTGGCCTCATCCCCCTTACGCAGCCCAAAACCGATACCACTGCCGAGGATCGTGTCGTCTGACCCCGGTTTGCCGATAAAGCCAAACCCTTTACCCTGCGGTTTGCTGAGGAAACCCGCCTGCCCGGCCGCCGACATGACCAGCGAGGCGTCGATGCGGCCATTCAGCAAGTCTCCCCACGCCATATTCTGATCTTTATAAGACACCACGGTGACACCGTGCTTTTCCCAGTGCTCTTTGGCGTAGGTTTCCTGAATTGACCCCTGGAGAACACCGATGGTTTTGCCCTTCAGCCCTTCCGGCGTGGCCTCTACCCCAGAGCCGGCTTTGCCCACCAGCTGGGAGGGAATGCGATAGATGGGCTGGGTAAAATCAATGCTCTTGCGACGCTGCTCGGTGATGTTCATTGCCGAGTTAATCGCGTCGAACTTTTTCGCCATCAAACCGGGGATCAGCGCATCAAACGAGGTTTCCACCCAGCTGCACTTCAGCGCGGCGGCTTTGCAGATGGCATTTCCCAGCTCTACGTCAAAGCCTTCCAGCTCCCCTGACGCATTGCGGCTTTCAAACGGCGGATATTCCGCCTCCAGACCGTACCGCAACTCGGTGGCGGCGATTGACGAAAATGAACACAGCAGCCCCATGCCGACAACTAACGCGCGTAATTTCATTTTAAACTCCTGAACGTGGTGTAATCCGACACAGGGCCTGGGCACCTGCCCGTAACGTCGCCTCATCTTTCGCAAAAGAGAGACGAATCAGTTTATTGTCCGTGCCATCGGCATAAAACGCCGACAGCGGAATAGTGGCAACCCCGCACTCGACAATCAGCCTTTTCACCATCTCGCTGTCGCGCTCATCGCTGAAGCCGCTGTAATCAGCCAGCAGGAAAAACGACCCTTTGCTCGGCAGCAGCGTAAAGGGCGAGTCGGCCAGCAGGTTTTGCAGCAGATCGCGCTTGCGCTGATAAAACGCCGCCAGCGACAGCCAGGTTTGCGGATCGGCCATATGTTCTGCAAACGCGTACTGCATTGGCGTATCGGCAGAGAACATTAAAAATTGATGGACCTTACATATCTCATCCATCAGCTCCGCGGGCGCCACACAATAACCCACGCGCCAGCCGGTCACGTGATAGGTTTTTCCGAAGGAAGAAATTATCACGCTGCGCTCCGCCAGCTGCGGGTGCGTCGCCATTCCGTGGTGTGGCTCGCCGTCAAAAACGACGTGCTCATACACTTCGTCAGACAAAATGATGATGTCGGTGTGGCGCGTCAGCGCCGCCAGCTGGTGCAGATCGGCGGCCGAAAACACCTGTCCGCTCGGGTTGTGCGGCGTGTTGACGATGATCATCCGCGTGCGCGGGGTGATGGCCGCCCGCACGTCGTCCCAGTTTACGGCAAAATCCGGTACCGTCAGCTTAATGGCGATCGGCGTCGCCCCTTGCAGACGGACAATCGGCGCATAGCTGTCAAAGGAGGGTTCGAAATAGATCACCTCATCGCCAGGATGAACCAGCCCGCTGATGGCCGAGTAAAGCCCCTCGCTGGCGCTGGCGGTCACCAGCACTTCACTGGCCGGATCATAGTGCGTGCCGTAGAGTGTGGCAATTTTGTCCGCGATGCGCGCCTTGAGTGGCTGTAGCCCGGTCATGGACGCGTACTGGTTATGCCCTGCCTCCATGGCGCGGGTCACGCCGGAGATCAGTTTTGGGTCGCAGGAAAAATTCGGCGCACCCTGAGAAAGGTTGATCGCGTTATGCTGGGCAGAAAGCTGGCCGATAACGGTAAAAATGGTGGTTCCCACATCCGGCAATTTGGAGCGTGTCTGCACCGGCGTTTTCAAAGTCATCCTCTGTCCCTTCTCATGGTGAATGCATAACTATTCAAACAACAACTTCACTGTCGGGACAATCGAATTGTTGTCATAATAGCCATGACAAAAACGCATAGCTAAGGTGAGATATGTCGCGTCGTTCATTTCCGCTTAATGCCGTAGAGACTTTTTTAGTGACCGCGCGTCACCTGAATCTGACCCATGCCGCGAAGGAGCTTTGTCTGACGCAGGGGGCGGTAAGCCGTAAAATCGCCGCGCTGGAAAACTGGTTCGGCTTCCCGATGTTTGAACGCCACGCCCGCGGCCTGCGTCTCTCATCACAGGGAAGCGCCCTGCTGCCGGAGCTGCAATCTGCGTTTGAGCACCTGCTAAACGTTGCCGAGCAGGCGCGGACGCACCAGACCGTGATCCGCCTGAAAGCGCCAACCTGCGCGATGCGCTGGCTGGTGCCGCGGCTGCTACAGGTGGAGCGTGAACAGCCGGATCTACAAATTGCGCTGACCACCACCACCGATCATAACGTCAATTTCAAAACCGAATCCTATGATGCAGCGATTGTGTTCGGGACGCACATGAGCGCCGGCGATCTGCTGTTCGAAGAGGCCTTAACGCCGGTAATGAGCCCGCTTCGGGCCGGTTCTGCGCTGGAAACACTCACCTTCCTGCACCCGACGCGGGACAAAACGGACTGGACGCTGTGGCTGGCGAAACAGCCGCGCCCGGCGCCAGCTATGCTCAAAAATCAACACTTCGAGACGATGGATTTGGCTATTACCGCCGCTATTCAGGGGCTGGGCATCGCCATAGCGGATGAAACGCTGGTGGAGGAGGACGTGCGCACCGGACGGCTGATGCGGCCTTACGATACGAGCATAAGGACGGGGGCGAGCTACCGGCTGGTATTCCGCGACGCACCCGGCCCGGAGAACGGGCTGGATGCGTTTCGTGCCTGTCTGCTCAGTCGAGGCTGACGTGGTGTTTCATCACCCGTTTGAAGAGGCTCATACGGGCACGCATGAAGCGATTTTCAAGCCGAAAACCTGCATGTTTATTCACGCCGATACGTAACAGCACGTCCCGCCCTTTCCGGCAGGCGGGCCAGCGCGTCGGCCCCGGCAGGCTGTCACGTTTCCCCGCGTCCCGAGCGAAGCTCACCCAGTAGTCCGCCACCCGAGCCGCGAAGGTCAGATCGCGTTCGTTCACGTACTGTCGCGAGGGCTCAACCTGTCCGAGGGTATCGAACACGTAAGGCACTTCGTTGCCGTGCCATGCGCCGTTGATGTACGTCGCGTGCTCCGCTTCGGCCACATAATCAAACCAGTATCGCCAGCACAGGCCGCCCGCTCGCTGCTGCGCCTGCATCACCACGTAGCCCATGGTGGTAAACGCCATGTCGCGGCACACCTGCCTGCCGAGCTCCTCATCGCCCTTCACGCCCGGATAAAGCAGCTTGATCAGCCCCAGGCCAAAGCGCCGCTCGCGGCGGAGCTTCTGGATCTGCCCGGCCAGATCGACGCCGAACACCGACATCACGCTGGCTTCGTCGCTGTTCGACCCAATCATCACCGGCACAGGATGTTGACGGGCCGCGAAGAAGACGTCGAGCATGGCTTCAGGCAAAACGCAGTCGCCCACGATGGGCGCAGGCGCGATATTTAGCGGCGAGGTCAGCGGCCAGAACGCCTCCGGCGGGATCGCGCGAAGCTGTTCTGCGGTGGCATTTTCAAGGCCGAAATGCGCGGCAATCGCTTCGCCTTTACGCATGGCCTGCTCGCGCGGGGTGTCCGGCAGCGTGTACCCGCTTTGCACAATGGCTTTATGGAACAGCCCTCCCGCAAGCGGGGACGCCATCAGCGAAAGCACGCTGCGCGCCCCGGCCGACTCGCCAAATACCGTGACGTTATCGGGATCGCCGCCGAACGCGGCAATATTATCGCGCACCCATTCCAGGGCCTGGATTTGATCGAGCAACGCAAAGTTATGCACTACGCGCTCTTCTTCACCCTCCAGCGCCGGATGGGCAAAAAAACCGAGGTGCCCAAGACGGTAATTTATCGTCACTACCACCGCGCCGCGCTTTGCCAGCGCCCTGCCGTTATACGGAGGCAGACCACCCGCACCGAGGGTAAATCCCCCACCGTGCAGCCAGACCATCACCGGAAGCGGCGCGGCGCGCGCGATCGGCGACCAGACGTTAAGGTACAGGCAATCTTCGGAGAACTGGCCGGGATCGCCGCCGCCCAGCTCCTGGCAGCTTTCGCCGCTCTGCCAGCTGGAGGCGGAGAACGCCGTCGCCGGGCGCACGCCGTCCCAGCGCGCGGGAGGACGCGGGGAGCGCCAGCGCAGGGAACCTACCGGCGGGGCCGCATAGGGAATGCCGCACCACACGTGCGTATCGTCTTCAGTAAAACCAATCAGTGCGCCCTGGCGCGTTTCAACCACAGGGGCGGAGGGATTTTCCATAACAACCTTCTTTTTCCATCACACCCCAGCAGAGTAACGGTTTCAGAGCAAACCGCAACGCTGTTTGCTGCGCACTTCCGCCTCGTGGTAAAGGGAAAGCTCGTCGTGTACCGCACAGCCGAGCGCGGCTTCGAAGGCCTGGCGGCTGGCATTGCCGTGGCTGCGCGCCTGCGTTTCATTTCCGAGATTCGACTGAAATATCCCCGCCGCGCTGACGGGCAGAAAATCTTCATAGGTGATCGGCTGCGCCACAACCCAGCCGCGCTCGATCAGCGGCTGCGGATCGTCGCCCGGACGAAACGCGTGGCGATGCGCCTCTCCCGTCGGGGTCAGACGGTAGCGGAAATAGGCCAGCTCCTGACGACGCAGAAACATTTCGCTGTCCGGGAAGGCGCTGAAGATCTCGCGCAGATGAAGCTGGTGGGTCAGGTTGTCTTTGCCGGTCCCGGCCTGGTTTAGCAGGCTGTCGTACAGCTCGCGTCCTTTTGGCGTAAGCGCCACGCCGCGCTGCTCAATTTCACCGAAACGCGCGGTATGAGTGCCCTGGTCTTCTCCCGCGAAAAGCACCGGCTCTTCCAGCGCCTTGAAGCTGGTCTGGCGCAGGAGGATCGGCACCTCGCGACGCGGTGGGCCTTCAATCAGAATTTTTGGCTCAATGCCGTACTTCGGCATCAGCTCCTGCACCCGGTCGATATCCAGCGTGCGCGGCGTAAGATGGTTGATATGGCACCCCGGGAAACAGACCACGTCGGCGATCAGGCGATGTTCGTTGCTCAGCGCCAGATAGGTTTCCCGATCCACCGTTGCATGGCGATGCCAGCGGAAGGTTTCTAAGGCTTCCTGCACAAATTCACGCGCCTGCGCCCCGGTAAAGTGTCCCTGCGCATCATGCAGGTCGATCAGTTCAAGGCAGCGCGGCGTAAAGATATTGCGTCGGGAGAGGATCTCCGCCGCCTTTTCGCGCAGCGCAACGTTTTCAATCAGCTCCAGGCGCAGCAGGGAGGTAAAAATGCGAAACGGATTACGGCAGAGCGCCGCATCGTCCGTGGGACGAAACGCCGTCGAGTGGACGGGCACGCCCGCCTGGGAGAGATCGTAATAGCTGACCGGGTGCATGCCCATAATGGCGAAGATCCGGCGCAGGGTGGAAAGCTCCTGCGCGGTGCCAACGCGGATCGCACCGTGACGTTCAACATTCAGGCGCGCCAGTTCGTCTGCGTTTGCCAGTTGTTCGTGTAAAAGGGGGTTATTTTCCAGAACCGCCAGGTTAACGTCCGCCACCAGTTCCAGCAAGGTGCCGTACTGTGGAACTTCCTGCTGGTACATCGCCGACATAGCCTGCGAAAAGTGTTCCCGAATATCATCAGCCGTGATGGTGTTCGCCATGATGTCATGCCTCCAGTGAATACTACCTGGAGTGTAGAGAAGCCCGTTCCTTTCGTTGGGAAGAATTTAGAAATTGTGATCCAGGCAGACGAGTGGTCAACGCGTGGACGATTTCGAAAAACAGTTGTAACTCAAACAGATCAAATGTTAAAAATATTTTGCTATCAGGTTATCAAATTCAAACATCTTAACTTGTCACCCGCGTCGCTCTGTTTTTAACATCGCCTATGGAAAAAAATGGTCTGTTCAGTCAGCGCATACGCTTGCGCCATTTGCATACTTTTGTGGCCGTCGCTCAACAGGGAACGCTGGGGCGAGCGGCTGAAACCCTTAACCTCAGTCAGCCTGCACTCTCCAAAACGCTGAACGAACTGGAACAGCTTACCGGAACGCGCCTGTTCGATCGTGGCCGTCTGGGCGCTCAGCTTACCCTGGTGGGTGAACAGTTCCTGACGCACGCCGTTAAAGTTCTTGACGCACTCAATACCGCTGGTCAGGCGTTAAATCGTAAAGAGGAGCCGGCCAGCGATATCGTGCGCGTGGGCGCGCTGCCGACGGCGGCGCTGGGTATACTGCCTGCGGCGATCGGCCAGTTCCACCGTCAGCAGAAGCATGCCACGCTTCAGGTCGCGACCATGAATAATACCATGCTGCTGGCGGGTCTGAAGTCAGGGGAGCTGGATCTGGGCATTGGTCGAATGTCCGATCCCGAACTGATGAGCGGTCTTAATTACGAACTGTTGTTCCTGGAATCACTGAAGCTGGTGGTGCGTCCGAATCATCCCCTGTTGCAGGATACCGTCACCCTAAGCCGCGTAATGGAGTGGCCGGTGGTGGTTTCACCGAAAGGAACCGTTCCTCGTCAGAATGCGGAAGCATTGCTGCAAATGCAGGGCTGCACGCTGCCGTCAGGATGTATTGAAACGCTTTCCGCGTCGCTTTCGCGCCAGCTGACGGTGGATTATGACTACGTGTGGTTTGTGCCGTCCGGCGCGGTGAAGGACGATCTGCGACGCGGTGTGCTCACGGCGCTGCCGGTCACATCCCCCGGGGCGGGTGAACCGATTGGGATCCTGACGCGGGTAGATGCCCCGCTCTCTGAAGGCGCCCAGGCGCTGCTAAGCGCCATTCGTAAATCAATGCCTCTCTGACCGTAAACGCAGGACCCGCCGCGAGGGCGGGTCTGTTTTATTCAGAACGTTTCCCAGTGATCACCTGAAACCGCCGCCGCCGGGGTTAAGGGCGCGGGCTTGACTGCGGATGCAGCCACGGTGGCCCGTCCTGCGCGCGTCCCGTTGAGACGAAACGCACCAACGGCTTGCGTCAGGCGTGCGCCCTGCTCTTCGAGCGAGGCCGCCGCCGCAGAGGCTTCTTCCACCAGCGAGGCATTTTGCTGCGTCACTTTATCCATTTCGGAAATCGCCTGGCTCACCTGAACAATACCGCGGCTCTGCTCATCGGACGCCGCCGCAATCTCGAGCATGATATCGGTGACGCGTTTCACCGCCTCGACAATCTCATTCATGGTATTGCCCGCCGCAACCACCTCCCCCGAGCCCTGATCGATAAGTGACACCGATTCATTAATCAGGCTTTCAATCTCTTTCGCCGCGTTCGCGCTGCGGCTTGCCAGCGTGCGGACTTCGCTCGCCACAACCGCAAAGCCGCGCCCCTGTTCACCCGCACGCGCCGCCTCGACCGCCGCGTTGAGCGCCAGAATATTGGTCTGGAACGCGATGCTGTTAATCACGGCGGTAATTTCGGAGATCTTCTTCGAGCTGGTGGAAATATTACCCATGGTTTTGACCACGCCGGAGACCATTTGCCCCCCGCGGCTGGCCTTACCGGAGGCATCTTCCGCCAGCTTGCTGGCATGATGCGCGTTATCGGCGTTCTGTTTCACCGTCGCGGTGAGCTGCTCCATGCTGGCCGCCGTCTGTTCAATGGCCGCCGCCTGCTGCTCGGTACGGGATGAAAGATCGGTGTTACCCGCAGAAATCTCGCTGGTTCCCCGGTAGATCTCCTCCGCCCCCTGCCGCACGGTGCCCACGGTGGTAACCAGCGCGTGCTGCATCGTTTGCAGATCGCGCGTCAGGCGGCCAATTTCACTGCGCCCGGTCGGTTCGTCCGGCAGGGTCAAATCACCTTTTGCGATATTTTCGATACGCGCAGCGGCGCGCTGGAGCGGGCTAATCACCGTGCGGCGCAGCACCACGAAGGTGATGACGGCCAGTGCCAGCGCCAGGCCGAAAGCGCCGAACATAAATATCAGCCCCAGCCGGGTGCGGGTGTGAGCCTGCGCCGTCAGGGCGTTCGCGCGTTCGGTGCGGATTTTAATCGCCTTCAGCAGCACTGCGTTATAGGCATCGTCCAGCGGACGCGCGGTCTCATTTTCGTGGTTGATAATGGCTTCAAACATGCCGTTTTTGGCATATTTCAGCATCGGCTGCATGCCGGCAATGTAGGCGTCGTAGCGGGCTTGCAGATCGCCATCCAGCGCTTCATCAGCCGGGGTGCGAACGGAGCGCTTCATATAGGCAGCAAATCCATCCTGCGACTGTTTGAGGCGGGTTTCGGCCTCAGCGATGTTTTGCTTCATCGCTTCCATTTCGGCAATACGGCTCGCGGCCCCCGCGTGGATCATGTTGATACGGGCCGTGCGTAAATGGTTAGAACTGTTTGACAGACCGGTGCGCACCTGGATTTCTGCCGTGACATCCTGCTGATCGTTATCGGCCTGGAGCAGGAAATACCCTGCCAGACCCGAGCTCAATGCAAACAGGAGAATAATGCCACCGAGAATGGAGGAAAACAGCGGAACCAGCCGGATGTGATGCAAGAAACCAAGCTTGTGCTGCGTCTGCATCGATGTTGTGTTGTCCATGACCGTCAACTCTCTTATAGGTAAGATGCGTAAAAACACGCCTGTAAAAGAGTCATCGGCACGGACGGGGATAAAATTACGCCTAAAAGCGCCAGACAGGTCACACTTTAGAAAAGATTGGGGAAGAAATGCCAGCGGCAAAAACCGCTGGCAGAATAATCAGTTTTCGCCGAAATGGATAACGGTACGAATAGATTTTCCTTCATGCATCAGATCAAAAGCTTCGTTGATCTGTTCCAGCGGCAGGCGGTGCGTAATGAACGGGTCGAGCTGAATTTTGCCGACCATCGCATCCTCAACCATGCCAGGCAGTTGAGTACGGCCCTTCACGCCGCCAAATGCCGAACCGCGCCATACGCGCCCCGTCACCAGCTGGAACGGACGGGTTTTGATCTCCTGACCCGCGCCGGCCACACCGATAATAATGCTTTCGCCCCAGCCCTTATGGCAGCACTCCAGCGCTGAGCGCATCACGTTGACGTTGCCGATACATTCGAAACTGAAGTCCACGCCGCCGTCGGTCAGCTCAACGATCACGTCCTGAACCGGCTTATCGTAGTCTTTCGGGTTGATGAAATCGGTCGCCCCCATTTCACCTGCGAGCGTGAACTTCTCCGGGTTGGTATCCACAGCAATGATACGACCGGCTTTTGCCTGTACCGCCCCCTGGATGACCGCGAGGCCGATCCCGCCCAGGCCGAACACCGCCACGGTGTCGCCCTCTTTCACTTTCGCCGTATTATGCACCGCACCAATACCGGTCGTTACGCCGCAGCCGAGCAGACAAACTTTATCCAGCGGGGCCTGCGGGTTAACTTTCGCCAGCGAGATCTCGGCGCACACCGTGTATTCGCTGAATGTGCTGGTACCCATGTAGTGATAAACAGGCTCACCGTTGTAGGAGAAACGGGTGGTGCCGTCCGGCATAAGCCCCTTGCCCTGCGTGGCGCGCACGGCCTGACAGAGGTTCGTTTTGCCTGACTTGCAGAACTTACATTCGCCGCACTCTGCGGTGTACAGTGGGATCACGTGGTCGCCGGGTTTCAGGCTGGAGACGCCTTCACCCACTTCCACCACCACACCGCCCCCTTCGTGGCCGAGGACCGCCGGGAATACGCCTTCCGGATCGTCACCGGAGAGGGTAAACGCATCGGTATGGCAGACGCCGGTGTGGGTAATTTTGATCAGCACTTCGCCTTTCTTGGGCGGAGCAACATCAATTTCAACGATTTTCAGCGGCTGGCCTGGGCCGAACGCGACGGCTGCGCGAGATTTCATGATGTCTTTCCCTTGTTGTGAGGTGTGTGGGTTTATTTTAGATAAGAGCGCAGCAAATGGCCGACTTCCGCCATCCGAACTGCCCGCTGATCCGGGGTCGTCTCCCCCGTCACCAGCTCATCTTTGAGGTGAATTTCGACCATTTCCCCCATCAGGCCATTCGCAGCACCGCGCACGGCGGCGATTTGCTGCAAAATGGCGAGACAGGGCTCGCCCGACTCCAGCGCGCGCTCAAGGGCATCAACCTGGCCTCGAATGCGGCGGACGCGGGTCAGAATACGTTTTTTATCTTCGGGTGAATGCGGCATACGCCCTCCTGATACTATAGGGGGGTATTGTATCCACTATGGAAAGTTAATGTAAACATGAAGTTTTGTGAGGGTAGCAAGTCGTGAGCGCAAAAGTAATAAGATAATCTCGGACATAAAGGGACTTTTACCTGCCCCAAAAATCATTCTTTTACCTGGCTTTTTCCAGCTTCATTAGCGCCATTTTGCAATTTCCATGAGCGGCGTCATCATTTCACGCGAGCGGATGCGTCAGGACATAGACGGAAAATAAGCAGAAGAGATTCGAGCTATCATGTCCGCTTTGAGTGAGAAGCGGACCTGAAGAGGTTATTGCAAAAGGACCGGTAGACTACCCGTCCTGCGGAGAGATCACTTCAGTTCCAGCGTGCTTATCACATGGGCAATATCCGCGATGGCGGCAGCTGACAACGGCTGCAAAGGTCGAGGCAGGCAATCCATGTCGGTAAGCCCAAGCACGCCAGCAGCAGCGGCAATAACGCGAATACTGCCGCCATGTTCACGAAACAGCGACCACAACGGCTCAAGGCGGGTTGTCAGGGCCGTAACGCGTTGACGATCGTTGGCCGCCGCGGCTTCAGTGATTTGTTTCGCTATCTCAGGGAAAAGACCGCCACACACCGAATACCACACTTCACAACCGGCGTTAAGTCCCAGTCCCGCATAAGCGTCGCCACTGATACCGATTGTTACGCCAGGGCGCAGATGTTGACGTAACGCCTTTACCCGCTCAGTCGCTGCATCGGGGCTATCCGGTACGCCAGGGATCTTGACCGAGCGAACCCCCTCAAGTGATGAGAGACGACCGTGGAGTTTATCCGTAAAGGTAAAATGCGTCGTGCCCGGGTTATCATAGATACACACCGGTACAGACACGTGCCGGGTAACGGTCTCAAAGAGTGAGAACACTTCTTCGTCACGGAGTGGCTGGTAGCTGACCGCCGGAAGTAATAGTGCATTAGCGCCAGCCGCCTGTGCATCATCTGCCAGATGCAGAATGTCATCGGTACTGACCGCTCCCACACACACCATCACGGGAATGTTCCCCGCATGCTGTTTTGCCAGCGCTGCTACGCGCTTGCGCTGCTCCCGGGTCAGGTAGGCGTAGCTTCCGGTTGAACCCAGGACGGCCATAGAATCAACCCGGGCGTCAGTAAGACGGGAAAGAATATGGCTGAAACCCTTTTCATCCACGCCGCCGTCGGTGACTGGGGTTAGTGGAAATGCCGACAAGCCGTTAAACATACATGTTGTTCCTGAATGATATTACTGGTGTTGTTCCTGGATGAGAGCAACGTCGAACCACAAACCGGGCATCATTTTTTCCAGGCCGTCGGTCAGCATTTTCCCGGCTTCGTAAAGCGTCTCCAGCGGCATCTGCGGGAGACTCTCCAGAATGAACCACATATGCTGCGCTTCCACGCCTAAGCGGGTTCTGATCCCCTGTCGCCAGTTCCAGCGACGGCAGGTCACGCCGATATCATCGCACCAGATAACCTCGCCTTGTGAAGCATGTTCAACGAAGGTCTCTCCTTCTTTAATGGTATCAAAAGGCTCTGTTCCTTTTGCCACAGTCAGACGCGGCGCCCCCTGATAGGCAGAGAGATTCTCTCCACCAACCGGAACGGCATAGCGGAGACTTACGGCATTATAAAGATCCACGATAGGATCTAGCGCAGGCATAGTTCCGTCACGCAATACGCGTCTACGTAACGCATCAGCTGAGCAAGGGGTGCGTTTAGGTTTCGCACCGAATTTTTGAAAAACGTCGGCCCATGCGGCCAGATGAGATTCCGCCCATTCAGGCTCACCGGCCAGAACCGCCTCACAGGCGCCTCGTAGCGCCGTTTCTCCAGTGCAGGGATTAAGCACTGGCGCAGCTTCTACGCAGATACTGAGCGCCCGAAAACCGGGAGCAATACGGTAAATTTCAGGGGCAATTGACGGAGATACGGTTAACACGTGATAATCCTGTAATGACCAATTTATTCCATAATAATGACCAATGACCAAAAAAGTCAATTTAATGACCGACGCGAGTTCGATCGCCAGCTCCGTCAACGAAGCCGTATCGCAGCGAATTAAGCTGTATCGTAAGCAAAAGAAAATATCCCTGGATGAACTCTCGCGTCAGGCGGGTGTAAGTAAAGGAGCGTTGGTTGAGATAGAGGGATGTCGGGCGAATCCCAGCATTGCCCTGTTATGTCGCCTGGCTGCCGCGATGGGGGTTTCGGTGGCTGATTTTGTGGATGTCAGTGCCAAACCGACCGTGCATCTCATTGCTGAAGATGAGATCCCTGAATTGTGGAAAGGTGAAAAAGGCGGGAGAGCAAGATTGCTCGCAGGATCGGGTGGCCCTGATATGAACGAGCTCTGGATGTGGGAAATGCAGCCGGGAGAAAAGTTTGCATCACCGGGCCACACGGAAGGAACGCTGGAACTGTTTTATGTTCAGTCAGGCACGCTCACACTCGGCGTACAGGATCACGTGTATCGGGTAAAAACTGGTTGTTCGGCAACCGCCAGAACGGACGTTCCTCATTTTTATGAAAACCGGGAGAAGGAATCATTGGTATTCATCATGACAGTGCATGAGAAAGCATCCTGAGCATTCCCCGATAAAGAGGATAGCACTGCTGCTCATCACAAGTAGTCCAGAAGGAAAAAATTCGGTGAAAAATCACCATCTGGGTTTTACTAAAAACAAATAGGCTTCGCCCGTCTGGTCACAGACTATGCCATTTTTCGTTATTTGTGTGACGTCTACGTGCTAAATGATTATCAGAAAAGGGGTCCTGCCTGTTGGCTGAATGAACATATGACGTCCGCTCCTGACATTCAGCAGACCATCTGTCCGGATTGAAGGTCTGCTTTAAACGAGAAGCGGACCACATTTTCTGAACTAACGTATCACTTTTAATGTTCATGTAATCCATGCTAAAACCGTTATTACGTTTTTTATCAACGGTTAGGCAGGAGTATGAGTGGTTAAGGAAATAGCAATTAAGTATCCAGGCGCAGGGGTCTGGCAAATGGGTGACAGTCCAGAACTGGCAAGCGAGCTTGCGGACCTGATTAAGAAAGGAATAAAAACAGCCTCTTGTGGATCTTATGCCTCTTACAAGCAGGATGGGTCTGCTCCGAGGATTGGCAGCTATAACATTATTCTTGATGGTCAGCATGTCCCGGTATGCGTGATCCGGTTGGTTTCGCTGCAACTTGTGCGTTTTTGCGATGTAAATGAGGAGTTCGCGCGCAAAGAAGGTGAAGGCGATTTAAGTCTTGAATACTGGCAGAAAGAGCATCAGCGATTTTTCAACTGTGAAGGTCATTTTTCTGAAGATATGGAATTGATCGCAGAAGAATTCGAAGTGGTAGAAGTGCTGTAATCGGAAAAATTTGCTGATGTTTATCTATTACCTTTTTCCTGAAGGTCTGCTTCTGGCCTTCATCAGACCTTCTGGCCGGACTGAAAGTCTACTTTGAGCGAGAAGCGGCCGTTGTATTTTGCAGCTAAACGTCTTTCGGCTCAGGAGTTCCCTGATGGAATACTAACTGCCATTGGCCATTTCCGCCCATCTCCCAGCATGAAGAACGAAGAGAGGCATTACTGCCATCTGGATCAAAAGTCCTGTAATGCAATATTGCGAAATTAATTCTCACAATAATAAGTGTAAACTCGCTACTGTGAATCACAGGCCTGTTATATTCAGTAGTAAGTGCCGCTATTGTTTCTTGCCGATCAACTAACTTGCCGGATCGCGTTATCTCTCGAAATTCCTCATGAAGTATATGCTCAAGCCATTCCCGATCGTTCCGCTTGTTACCATGAAGAGAACATTCAAGGCTTTTCAGTCTCTCAAGGAGCATAGAATCGTCCTTCTTATATTGGGTTATTAACTTTTAGGACAATGATCGCTGGAAAGCAATGCCTGCTGCTGGCGCAAAGAGGACTCTTCCGCTCATTTCTGCCTCGGCACGCCGCTACCGACCCTATTTAGCTCAAAATGTTAAAAATCTGCACTTATATGGCACGATGTGAACAGAAATAACATTCTCGTCACCTAACATACCTGCTACAAACAAAATGGTGGTGTTAATGATTGTACTAAAAAGCTTTTTATTCTTCGTTGGCGCGGCGGCAGCTTGCGCACTTATTATACTGTGTCTTTGGGTTGATATGCGGTTTGTTGGTCATGATATTCCGGAATTATCACTAACGGAAATTATGCAGGAAACGGTATTAGCGACCATCGTCTTTATCCATTTTCGTCTGGCAAAAATGGACGAATCCATGCGTTACTGCAATATTCTGGTGGGCGGATTTTTCCTGACGATGTTAATTCGGGAACTTGATGCGCTTTTTGATCTTCTTGCTCACGGGAGCTGGGTATGGTTCGCCCTCATTACCGCTCTGCTGGCCTTAATTCGTCCCGTTATGCATATTCGCGCTACCCTGGAACAGCTGGCAAAATACACCCAGTCCCCCTGGTATGGCATTTTGTTGAGCGGCCTGCTGGCCGTGCTGGTCTTCTCGCGACTCTTTGGCATGCAGGCGCTGTGGCACACCATCCTGGAGCATGGCTATATTCGTGTCGTGAAAAACGCGGTAGAGGAAGGTTCGGAATCGTTCGGCTATATGCTGTGCCTGGCCGCATCCTTTGGCTATTACGTTACCTTTCGCGCTAACGAACGCCGGAAATAATCCCTCTTCCCGCTGCGTATAAAAAGACGGCGAGGGAAATATCCATCAACTTCTCCCTTCGGAAGTCATGGTGGCGGTGTAAGAAAGACATATCCTAAAAATGAGTCATCGTATGCCGATTTTAGTGAATTCCCTCTCACTCTTGCAAACAGCGGCTATCCTTAGACTATCAACAAAAGGAGGTAAGAATGTCTGATTTCGACACTGATAAAAACGCACAATACGCTGGCGATAAAGCCAAAAACAAACTTGATGAATTGTCCGGCTCTGCACAGCAGCAGTTTGGTGAATTCGTTGATTCGCCTAAACACCAGGTGAAAGGTGCTGCGAAAAAATATGCTGCCCAGGCCAGTGACGCCGTCTCGGACGTCACTGAAGCCGTCAGGAACAACCCGCTAACGGGCTTAATCGCTGCGGGTGCGGTAGGTATCGTTCTGGGACTTCTGTTGGGACGTAAATAATTTCAGGCCCTTCGGGGCCTTTTCTTTCCCCTCTTTTACCGCTTACTCCCCCCTAATTTTGATAGTTCTCATGGCGAAAGTCCGACCTCGGCGAAAAACTTGTACAATTTATGTGTACAGATTTAACTGAATGGTATAAATTCGATGCCAGTGATGTTACAAAATTGTTTGTCAACGGTGGAAAATTATGCGTCGCAACCATGCTCCTTCAACAGCAGAAAGCGCTATTACTCTGTATTTTAACAAGGATAACGTGCCAACACAGCAGGAAACCCTTGGTGCCATCGTCAGTGAGATCATCAAAGAAAATGTACAATTGAGCAGAATGACAATTTGTACAAAGCTGTTGCGCAGAATCGAAGAATCAACGTCTGACGTTGAAAAAGCGCACTATAACGGTCTGATTGCCCTCTTCTTCGAGCGTTAACCTGAACACTGTTTTTTAACTTACTAAGTTAGTCATGCTGAGTGAGAATAGAGACTCTGGATGCGATGACTAACCCCATGCTACAGCCTGGCGCGTGTAGCAGAGTGAGATTGAAGCTATGCATAGAACTAAATTTGAACGACTTAAGGATGACCTTATCGGTGAGGCCGTTTTATCCATCATAAAAGAGAACGGACCCATTACCTTTGCGTCTCTTGCTAATCGCCTGCGGGCAATGGCTAACGTTGAATCAAATGATGAACGTAAAAATGCATTGATTGCTGCTGAAGATGAAGTGCGCCAGCGGGTAACCGGCGTAACGCACGATCGAGGAAGAGTGATGGGCGACTATGAAATTGGTCGCATGCGTTCTCTCTTCAGCCACACTACGCTTCTGACACCAGACAAGAAACACTAATTTTAACCGACACGGTGACCACCATGAGTAAAGCGATGACGCAGCAGACGTATAATTTCGAAGCACTGCACGATAAAGGACTGGCAGAACATTTCCTTAATGCCGGAAGGCATCTGAGTGGTGAGGCTGAAGTGTTGGGCTCAGCAATACGCTGTATTCTGCTTACCGGTGACAATCTCTCGAATAAAGAGATTATTCTGCAACTGATTCACGCTCTGGAAATCACCGAAGAGCCTGAAGCCTGCGATGTCATTCGTAACACGCTTGAAATTGTTGTCGGTTTTACTCGCGATGATATCTGAGAAGTCATTATTACGACGGTGAGTGACTGTGTTTGCGGGTGGTCGAATACTTAAGTATGTCGTACCACCTGCATAATGAGGCGATTAACTGAATAACCGTACCATCCGATCCAGCTCCTCTTCTTTCACTGCCCGTGAAAGGTAATACCCCTGAAATCGCTTAACGCCTAACGCGACAAGTTTTTGAAATTTTTCCTCGCTATCGACGCCTTCCGCAATGCATTCGGTTCCCGTCATGTCACTATAAACCTGTATCGCTTTTATAATGCTATAGTCTTTATCGTTAGCCATAAAGTGCTCAACAATATCGCGGTCAAGCTTCAGTCCATCGACATTAATCTGTCTGATGGGCAATATAGCATGATATTTTGAAAAACAGTCATCCAGAAAAAGCCGACAACCCTCGGCGCGTAAACGCTTGAGCGTTTCGGGAATATTTTTATCCTTTGTCACGTCTATCGTTTCAGCGAGTTCGAAGACCAACTTCCCGGCCCAGTGCGGTTTGAGTAACATTTCGACGGCCTTTTTTGCCATCCCCGGCAGCGCATTTCCCGAAGCAAGCTGGGGAGGAATGTTAACCGAAAAATAATATTTCCCATTATATTTATTGATACCCGACACAGCCGCATGGATAACAAGCGCCGTCAGTTTGAGCCATATTTCACTATGTTTTACGCCTCCCAGAAAATGGGCGGGTTTCAGGATCTGACCGTTTTTATTCCAGCGCAGCAGGATTTCAAATCCAACGCCTTTTTTATCGCCATCAGTAATAATTTGATAAGCCGCAAAGATTTCCCGCTTATGTAACGCCTGCAATATGTCTATTTCCGCCTCCGAAAAAGCCTGTGATTTATTCTTTAATGCACAGACTTCATTCCTGAATACGCGAGCGTCGCTAAACCATACCCGAATAAGATACAATTTACCTAAACCTACCTTCCGATGGGTATAAATCGTTTTATCTGACAGCCCTAACCTTTCACACTGCTCTTTTATCGACACGCCCCGATAAAAATTCAGCAATACGGTTAACTCGCGATGTGTTAAACCATGCAGACTTTTTTTATCCTCTTTATTCGGTACGTTACGCAGCAAGCGTAATGGGTCGGTGCGCATGTCTGCATTATTTTTTACACAGCCTATTATTTCTGTAATATTCGCTATCCGGATAGTAGAAAGCTTTTTCGTATTAGTAACGAGACTTCTCAACGTTGCATAAAGCCATCGCTCAGGTATTGCACCATACAGGGTGACGTTGCATATAACCGGCAGTGCATTCAGAACGGACACCAGCCGCTTGAGGCTTTCAAGAAAGGCAGCAACGTCACGACCCAGAAAGACGGAAACCTCAGGCGATTGATTTTCCATCATTTTTTCAACATCAGCAGAACATATTTCATCCTCTTCGAAATGAAGCCGCGTGACGTTTACGCCACAAGACTTAAGGAGCAAGCTATACCCCTCGAAGGTGAAACCGCAGGCTGAAATAACAAATCGTTGCTTGTAGCAAGCACCCTGCATAAAAGGTAAAGTTTGAGACATAACCTGCTCCTGAGAATATAAACATCATTCCCGCGTGTGATGAAAACCAATCTTTTTGTCGCATTGAATAATGTTACCGCACCCCCTTTGGTTAATAAACCGTTATCATTGTTAAACGCAGGAACATCTTTGCGTTAATCAACCGGCTCATCCATATGCATCATAAATATTACTTTCTTTGCATATAACGACAGTAAATAGGACTTTCTCAAGGTATAATGAAAATTCCGAAAAAGAAGACCGGATACTTCATCTCATCGGCTCGGACAAAAAAGAGAAAATGCTATGGATAATCACATCTCATCCAGAGCTTTGCTACATCGACGGGATGTCATTAAAAACAACCCGCGATTTAGTGAAGCTATAAGAGAACACTACAGAATCAATGACGCCATTTATAAAAAACAGCCCTTATTCTACAAAACGATGCTTCAGGAATCACGGTTCAACATAATACTGTCAATGTGTTGTTTTGTTTTTGGTAATCAGGCTGAATCGGTTTCCGAGATTAAGACGCTATGCTCTCGTTATAATATTGCCAGTCCTAACAGCGTTATTGCGATCATCACCATACTTAAAACCACCGGGCGAATTAAGACCTGGCGTTGTACCGAAGATCGTCGAAAAACAAAAATCGCGCCTACGGAAAAAGGGCTGGATGAGCTTAAGCGCTATATGTCCGGAGCGTTTACCCCTGTTAGCATTCTTTATCCGGCATTTAATATTGATGTTAATCTTTTAGACAATGACATTCTGAGGCACAACTTTTTCCGGCGCGCCGCAGAATATCTTTTCCGCGGATTAACATTCAAAAAAGTGCTTCCGGAGGTAGGCTTGTTCATCGATAAAGATGGTGGCCGAATGATTATGCTTTATCTCTATTTGCAGGCCATTAAAAATAAAACCGCACACGGCGCCACGATAGCGTATTCAGCCAGCACGCTGGCAAAAGAATTTTTCGTTTCGCGTATTCATGTTAACCGGATTATCAAATCGGCGCAGGAGGCAGGTTATCTTAAAGATCGCGGCGATGGCCGGATGTCGGTTTATCCGGCCTTTATCGAGCTTGTCGAAAATTATACCGGACTCTATTTTGCGTACGTCACGCATTACATCAACGTGGTACCGAAAGAACGGCGCCATGCTCTTAACATGACGCCTTCACTCTAATCTGACCGGCGTTCGGTTTACTGAACGCCTTTTTTATCTCTCGCGCAGCGCCTCTTTTGCCTTATTCAACGGTTTCAACAGATAATCGAGGACCGATTTACTGCCGGTTTTGATATCGACCGTGGCTATCATGCCCGGGAAAACCGGAAAGGCTTTGCCCTGCTTGTTCGTCAGATGGTTACTGTCTGTACGGATGTAAACGCGATAATAATAAACATCCCGTTTCACCTCATCCTGAAGGGTATCCGGGGAGATCATCGTCACCTGACCTTCCAGCCCGCCATAGATGGAGTAGTCGTAAGCGGTAATTTTCACCAGCGCTTTTTGTCCAGGATGGATAAACGCCACGTCGCGCGGCGAGATTTTCGCTTCGATGACCATCCGATCGTCAAGCGGCACCAGGCTCATCAGCTTGCCGTTCGGCGGGATTACCCCGCCCACCGTCGTGACGTCAATGTCCTTTACGATGCCGCGCACCGGGGCATTGAACGTTAAGCGGGTCAGCGAGTCTTCGCGCCCTTTCATGACGGAACGCTGGGCTTCGATCTCCGCATTCGCCTTCGCCAGCTCTTCGCGCGCGCGGACGTAATACTGGTTTTTCATCTCGGTAATTTTATTCTCAAGCTCGTTCTTCTGGCGCTCAAGACGTAACACCTCCACTTTGCTGGCTGCGCCCTGAACCACCAGCGGACGGGTCAACGCCAGCTCGCGCTGCACCAGCTCCGCGCCCTGACGCAAACCGGCCAGACCTTTCTCCAGGCTCTCGCGGCGTGACTGATAAAGCGCCGTTTCCTGCTTAACCAGTTCGACGTCATCATCCAGCTCCGCCGGGAAGGTCAGCTCCGTGTCGTTAACTTCGGCCTTCAGGCGCGCGGCGGTGGCCAGCGCGGCGTTTAACCGGGATTCACTTTCCAGCACGCTGGATTCGGTTTTGGTGCGGTCGAGCTGCGCAAGCTGCTGACCGCGCTCGACGATATCGCCTTCGTGAACCAGCAGTCTGTGAATAATGCCGCCTTCCAGGGACTGAATCACCTGCTCGTGGGAGGACGGGATCACCTTGCCGCTGCCCGTAGTGACCTCATCCAGTTCGAACAGGCTGGCCCAGATGATAAATACCGCAAGCAACGCGAACAACGTCCATGCCACCAGCGATGAACGCGGCAGACGGGGTTCCTTCAGACGGCTGTTAAAGCGGGAGAAATCATTCATGCCACGCCCTCCGTTTTCAGTTTGACGGTGCGCTGTGGCGCCCGCTGCGGGGCCATTCCGTGCTGGCGCAAAATGGCATCACGTGGTCCGTCCATCACCACGCTGCCGTTTTCCAGGACGATGATGCGGTCAACCAGGTCCAGGATCGGCAGACGATGCGTCGCCACCACCAGCGTCCGACGCTTGCCCAGCCACTGGTGCAGGTGCTGAATAAACTGCTTCTCGCTGACCTCATCCAGCCAGGCGGTGGGTTCATCCAGCAGCAGAATGTTCGGCGAGGTTATCAGCGCGCGGGCCAGCAGCAGCGCCTGACGCTGTCCGCCTGAAAGCCCAGCTCCCCCTTCGTTGATGATATAGTTCAGCCCCATTTTCTGTTTGCGCACAAACTCCAGCGCGCCGCTGTTGACCAGCGCCTGATGGATTTCCTCGTCTGTCGCCAGCGGATTGCCCATCAGGATATTGTCACGCACGGAGCCGAAGAACAGCCGCGCCTGCTGGCTGAGCAGTTGCATGTCGCGGCGCACGTCAGCCGGGTCAAGGTGATTCAGGGCAATATCGTCCAGCAAAATACTGCCCTGCTGCGGCTCCTGCATGCCGGCCAGCAAATGCAGCAAGGTGCTTTTTCCGGAACCATTACGCCCGAGCACCGCCACGCGCTCACCGGCGCGAAGGTGCAGCTTGCTGATGTTCAGCACGGTGAGTTTCTCTTCTTCGTCATAGTAGAAGCCGACGTCTTCCAGCCGGTAATCCCCGCGCAGGTTGGCTTTGTGCACCTTCTTTCCGTGCTGGGGATCGTCAATCGGGCGCTGCATCAGGTCGTCCAGCCCCTTTCGGGCCACCTTTGCCGACTGCCAGCGCGACAACACGCCAGAAATCTGCGACAGGGGCGCGATGGTGCGGGACGCAAGAATCGAGGTTCCCACCAGCGCACCGGTGGTCATGTCGCCACTGATGACAAGGTAACAGCCCACCAGCAGCACCACGGCGTAGACGATAGACTGCACCTCCTGGGTCCAGGTCAGCAGCAGCCCCGTCAGCCAGCGCTGTTTCATGCCGACGCTCGCGGCCACGTCATTGGTGTTATTCCACTGGTTCTGGAACCGCTGCTCGGCGCGCATCAGCTTGATGTCTTCAAGGCCCTGCACCGCTTCCACCAGCGTGGCGTTACGAATGGCAGATTCTCGCATCCCTTCGCTGGAAAGTTTTCCCAGCGGGCGCTGTACCAGCAGGCCGGGAATAAGCAGCAGCGGCACGGCCAGCAGAACGACCAGGACCAGCGGGCCGCCAATCATCCACAGAATGAAAACAAACAGCAGGAAGAACGGCAGATCGGAGATGGCCGCAATGGTGGTGGAGGTGATCAGCTCACGCACCGACTCCAGCTCGCGGATCTGGGCGATAAACGACCCTGTCGATTTTGACCGCGCGCCGTTTTTGATCCGCAGCGCGTGGGCAAACACGCGCTCGGAAATTCGCAGGTCGGCGCGCTTCCCCACCACGTCCGAAATATGCACACGCAGCATCCGCATGATGAATTCAAACACGATGGCGATCATCACGCCGCCAAACAGTACCCACAGCGTGGCTTCCGACTGCGACGGCACCACCCTGTCATACACCTGCATGGAAAAGACCATGCCGGAAAGCGCCAGCACGTTGGCGACCAGCGCCACCAGCATGATGTCGCCGTAACGTCGCCAGTCTTTCAGCGCCAGCTGCCAGAACCAGTTTTTCTTAAAGGGTTTGATGTAATCATCCACCCGCACGTCCGGCGTGGACTCCAGCGGTCGCAATACCATCAGCCCCTTTAAGCGCGAACTGAGCTCGTCGCGCGTCAGCGTCGTCTCCAGGCCGCCGTCGCCGCTGAACTGCACGCTGACGTTTCCTTCGTTGTCCATACGGTTGATGACCGCGATTTGCCCGCCGGTGAACTCCGCCAGCAGCGGTAAACGCCACGGATCGAGCGATACGGCTTCAGCCGCCACCCAACGCATCCCCAGCCCAAGCTGGCGCGCCATCTCTTCCAGCACCAGCTGGCGCGGAGACTGACTTTCATGGTTAATCGTGACCCGAACATGCTCTGCCGAAAAATCCAGCCGATAATACTTCGCGATGATAAGCATGCCCTGCAACCAGGGTTCGTACTGTGGATGTGTCTTCATAATGCTACGTCCTGTTCAGGGCGGTAATTTCGTCCTGAAATGATACCTTTACGGAATGATTTAAAACGGAACGCTTTCTAAACGAACCCGCAAAATAATCTTGTGAAATATAGGGTTATGGCTAGTGATGTAAAGAAACGCAAAAAGCCGCGAGGATCGCTCCCCGCGGCAGTGTTTTACGCAATTAACAGCTGATGATTAGCCAGCAGCGTTGCCAGATCCGTCTGCACGCCGTTCAGCGTCAGCAGTGGCGTTGAGGAGAACTGACCGCCCGCCCCGTCCAGGTCAACATGGATCTCAGTATTGCTGCCGTTCTGCACCACGCGGATGTAATCACTGATATTGCCCGCGCCGCTGTCCAGCGTGGCCACGCCGTCCACGTAGCTCGCCGAGCCCGTGCCGGTATAGCCGCTGCCGGAAAGCAGATCGCGCAGGTCAATACGATCCGTGTCCGCCGTCCCCTCCCAGGTGCCGACCGTAAAGCCGTTCACCTCGTCGTGACCGTTGCCGCCCGTGGCATCCGAGGCATTGATCAGCTTGTAGAGCAGCGTATCGTGACCGCCGCTGCCGATGTTGAAGGTGTCGTTTCCGCCGCGGCCTTCGAACTGGTTATCACCGCTGTTGCCGGTGATAACGTCGTCATAATCCGAGCCGTTGATCCCTTCGATATTCACCAGCGTTGCGGTATCGAAGCCGGTACTCTGGGCCGTTGAGCGTCCCAGATCCACGGTCACGCCGGAAGTGGCGTTACGGTAATCCACAACATCCATGCCGCCTGTACTGCTCCAGGTGTCGTGTTCAGAGGTCGTCGTCCAACCACCCGCGCCGTTGTAGGTATAGGTCCCTCCCTCAGCGATAAAGGTATCGTTGTAGCCGGTACCTGTCAGGGTTCCCTGATGCCCCCCCGTAGCCGCTTCTGCCGTCAGGGCATAACTTTCTTTGCCGTCTCCTGCCGTCAGTCCCTCCCAGGTTTCATTGCTCGACACACCGTTAACGGCACGTACCAGCACCGCATGGTAAGTTTCGCTGGGATCCAGGCCATAAAAACTGATGAGCGACGAAGAATCGTTAATGCCGATCCCGGACTGGGCATTGATGATTTCGCTGGCGACCAGCTGACCTGCCGAGTTATAAAGCTGGACCGTGTTGCCAAAGAAGGCGTTGATCCCCTCGCTGTCGACAATCTTCAAATGCAGTGCCGTTCCTGGCGCGACCGTATTGGTATTTCGCTCCAGCTGCACCGTACCGTTTTGACGGAAAATCAGCAGATCCTGTGCGCCATCCCAGTCGTAATCCACCAGGGCCGCGCCGGATACCTGACTTGACGTAGCGGTACTGAATTTTGAGGCGGTAAAGCTTGCGGTACCCGCCAGTCCATCATTGGTATAAAGATAAGACTGCCCGCTGTTCGCCAGCTTGATGATGTCCATCTTGCCGTCGAGGTTCCAGTCCACCGCCACGCTGACGTTACCCGCAAACTTATCCGTGGTCGCAGTTCCAACCGCGGTGCCGGTAAGCAGGTTACCAGTACCGTCGTTCAGCATTAACACCCCGCCCTGGCTGGTGCCGCTGGAGGTGCGCGACATGCTCATATACAGGTCCATGTAACCATCACCATTAAAATCGGCCCAGGTCATACTCACGGCGTTAGACGCTGCGGCTGAGCCATAGCCGCTGTACATGGTGTTGGTAAAGTTTTGCCCCCAGGTAAATGTGCCATTGCCCTGGTTAAACATGGTCGACAGGGCGTAGTTGTTGCTGCCGTTGGTCGTATGTTGGGCAATATCCACTTTTCCGTCGTTGTTCAAATCCACGCCAGACGTTTCAATCAGGCTGTTGTAGTTGCCTACCGTTGAGCCCGATACAAAATTGGAGTACGTCCCGGACTTCGAACTGCCCGTCAGCGTGCCGTTGTTATTGAGCATAACGGTGCTGGAATCCGGCCCACCCGCATCGCCAATCACAAAGTCGGTGTAGCCATCGCCCTCAATGTCAATGGCGACCACCGCGCCATACCACACCGCAGCACCCATATTGGTCAGCGTTTTGGAGGTGTAAGTCCCATCTCCATTGTTAGTCAGCTGTACCATGTACGAGTAGCTTGTTCCTTCCGCCAGCACGTCAGCCAGCCCGTCGCGGTTGATATCCGCATAGGTACCGGTTGTGTAATTTCCCGTCATAGAGAAATTACCTGACACGGTGTAAGAATTACGGCTATCGGCGTTTGCCGATGCGAACTGTTGGTTAGCCATAATCGTCCACATCCCGTCCGAATCCAGCATGTAACTGGATGAATAGGAGTAGTTCGCGGCGGTAAATGACCAGGCCGGTGTCAACGACTCTTCACTGCCCACGACCAGGTTACCGGTGGTCAACCCAGCGGTGTTACCGTTCCCCGCACTGCTCTTCACCTGCGCCGTGACGCTATAGCTCGCTGCGCTCAGGGCATCGCCGTCCGGGAGCTGCAAATACCATGTGTTATTATCCGGATCGACTACCACCGCACCGCCGGACTCTGAAGTATAGGTCTTATTGTTCACGGTGATAACCACGTACTCGCCGTTGGTCAGTCCCGCCGATACCAGACCACTCAGGATCGGGGTGGTATCCGTCGTAGTCTGAGGGTTAATGCTCACCGTCGTGGTCGGGATGCTCGTATCCACTTTCAGCACAAAATCATTTGAATCGGTGAAGTTCCCTGCCAGATCGGTCACACGCAACGTATACGTATGATTACCGTCGTTCAGACCGCTGTCCTGGAAATACCAGCTGGCGGCGCCGTTCATCGTCACCTGTCCCAGCAACACACCGTCACGATACAGCTGCACAATCTCGCCATTTTCCGGCGCGCGGTTAAGCGTTCCGTTGATGAGCGGCGAGTTATCGTCCGTTGCCACCGCGCTACCAAAGGAGCCCTGACGCTCGCCTTCACCATCGGTATAGCTCATGATCGTACCTA
The DNA here is from genome assembly GCF_001631805.1 of Enterobacter genomosp. S. Taxonomy (NCBI): domain Bacteria; kingdom Pseudomonadati; phylum Pseudomonadota; class Gammaproteobacteria; order Enterobacterales; family Enterobacteriaceae; genus Enterobacter; species Enterobacter genomosp. S. The sequence goes on from NZ_LVVA01000020.1 coordinate 163,156, forward strand.
CCGTGGTCGGCGGCGTGGTGTCTACCGTGACGACCTGAGAAGCCGTGGAGCCCACGTTGCCCGCCTTGTCGATAATCCGCACCTGGTAGGTGTAGTCACCGTCAGGCAGATCGCGGGTATCGTTGTAACTCCAGCGCAGGTTGGTGACCGTGGCATCTGACCAGGTATTCCCGCCGTCGAGGCTGATCTGCACCCGTTCGTCGCTCGCCAGCGCGCTGCCCAGGGAACCGTTGAGGGTCAGGGTGGTGTCCATGGTGATGAAATCACTTCCTGACTGGCCGGTGTCATCGCTGATGCTGTCGATGGTGATGCCGTACTGCGGCGCCTGGGTATCCACCGTCACGGTCTGCGTAGTGGTGGCCCCGATGTTGCCCGCCTGATCGACTACCCGCACCTGATAGCTGTAATCGCCGTCGGTCAGGGTGCGCGTGTCGTTATAGCGCCACTGTGTACCGTTTACCGTGGCGTAAACCCAGGTGCTGCCGCCGTCCATGCTTACCTGCACATACTCGCCCGCGCCGAGCTCGGCGCCGAGCGTCCCGTTGAGCATGTACGAAGTCGAACTGGTCAGGAAATCGTTGCTATCAAAACCGGTATCGACGGTAATGTTATCCACGGTCACCGTAATCGCGGAATCCGGTGCAACCGTGTCGACGGTTACCTGCTGATGCGCGCTGGCACCGATGTTACCCGCAGCGTCCACCACGCGAACGTAATAGTCATAGGTTTGGTTACCCAGCGTACGTCCGTCCACGTAATACCAGCTGCTGCCGGTGACAATCACGTTCTGCCAGGTGACCCCGCCGTCGATACTGATCTGGGCATATTCACCGTCGGCCAGCGTCGCGCCGAGCGAGCCGTGCAGCGTCAGGGACGTATCGTTAGTGATAAAGTCGCTGCTGCTCAGGCCGGTATCGTCGCTGATGCTGTCGATTGCGATCGTTTTACTGGCGTCCGGCGCAACCGTATCAATCGTCACGACCTGGCTGGCGGTGGCGCTGATGTTGCCCGCGTCGTCAATCACGCGCAGCTGGTAGTTGTAATCCCCGTCGGCCAGCGTACGACCGTCCACGTAGGTCCAGGTCAGGCCGCTCACGCTGACGTCGGTCCAGGTGACGCCGCCGTCGAGGCTGATCTGCGCGTGGTCGCCGCTGCCCAGCGCCGCGCCGAGCGTCCCTTTCAGGCTGATCTGGTTGTCGCTGGTGATAAAGTCGCTGCCGGACAGGCCGGTATCCTGGGTGACGGAATCCACGGTAATGGTCGTTGCCGCAGGCTTCGTCAGGTCAATCACCACGTCCTGGCTGTCCGTTGCCCCCACGTTACCCGCGCTATCGATCACCCGCACCTGGTACTGATACGTACCGTCCGTCAGGGTGCGGCCATCGGTGTAGCGCCACGTGGTGCCGGTCACCGTCAGGTCAATCCAGGTGGTGCCGCCGTCGAGGCTGATCTGCGCCTTCTCGTTATTGCCGAGCTGCGCGGTCAGGGAGCCGTTGACCACTACCTGCTTATCGTTGGTGATGAAATCCGTCGCGCTCAGGCCGGTGTCGTTTTGCAGCGAATCAATGCTGATGCCCATCGACGGCGCGGTGAGATCGACTGTGACGGTGTGGTTGTCGCTAGCGCTGTTGCCGATGGCGTTGCTGACCTGCGCGTTAATCACGTATGAACCGCCGTCTGCCAGCGCGGTAACGTCTGCGCTGCCCACCGTGTAGCTCCAGGTGCCGTCATTCTGCACGGTCGCCGCATAGGTTTTACCGTTCAGCGTAATGGTCACCGTCTGGCCCGCAGGCGCGTCGGTGGTGCCGCTGACGACCAGCGGCGTGCCGTGCTCGGCAGCGTTAACAATGTCATCCTGCGCAAAGGTGTTAATGGCAATCGTCGGGACATCACCGTTCAGCGTCACGTCGTGCGTGGCGCTGCCCGGGTTGCCCGCCTTATCGCTCACCGTGGCGGTGAGGGTGTACTGCCCGTCGCTCAGGCCGAGGAAATCACGCCCCGGCACGAAGACCGACCACGAACCGTCCGCCGCCACGGTCGCCTGATAGCTGTGACCGTTGAAGGTCACGGTTACCGTCTGACCCTGCTCCGCCGTGGTAGTGCCGCGGATGGTCTGGCCCGCCAGCTGCTCAGCGTTGTTGACGATATCGTCATCCGCCACGACGCTGATGGTCACGGTCGGCGCGACGGTATCCACCGTTAAGGTATGCGTCGTCTGACCGCTGTTACCGGCTTTGTCGTTAACGGAAGCGGTGACCGTCAGCGCGCCCTGGCTCAGTGCGGACAGGTCTGTCGCCGGAATGTCCAGCGTCCAGGTGCCGTCGTTTGCCACGGTTGCGGTGTAAGTTTTCCCGCCCAGCGTGACGGTCACGGTCTGACCCGCCTCGGCGCTGGAGGAGCCGTGTACGGTCAACGGCTGCTGAGCTTCCGCCGCGTTCAGAACGTCGTCGCCCGAGAGAGCGTTTACGCTAATCACCGGCGCGGTGGTATCCACGCTGAGGGTGTGCGTCGCCGTGGCGCTGTTGCCCGCGCTGTCATGCGCCGACACGGAAACCTGATAGCGCGCGCCATTGGCCAGCGCGCCCACGTCGGCGGCCGGAACGGTGGCCTGCCATGAGCCATCGCTCTGAATAGTGGCCGTGTAGCTTTTGCCGTTCAGGGTTACGGTGACCTGCGTGCCGCTGGCGAACTGCGCGCTGGAGCCGTTGATGACCAGCGAAGCGCCCGCTTCTGCCGCATTGATCACGTCATCACCGCTGATAGTGTTGACGGTCAGCGCCACGGAGGCCGTGTTTACCACAACGTCGTGGGTCTGGGTGCTGCTGTTACCCGCGCTGTCGGTAATGGTCGCGCTGAGGGTGACGGTGCCGTCAGCGAGCGCAGAAATGTCGCTGGCAGGCACGCCCACGCTCCATTTGCCGCTGGCGTCCACGGTGGTGGTGTACTGGTTCGAGCCGATGGTGATGACCAGCTTATCGCCCACGCTGGCGCCGGTTGCGGTGCCGCTGACAATCTGCGCCTGACCATGCTCCACGCTGTTGATAACGTTATCGTTCGCCACGACGTTAAAGCTGACGGTCGGCGGTGTGGTATCGAGCGTAATCGCTTTCGCCGCGCTGCCCGGGTTACCCGCGGCGTCGCTCACGCTGACCTGCACGGTGTAACCGTTGTCCGCCAGTGCGGACAGATCGGACGCCGGCACGTTAACGCTCCAGACGCCGCCCTGCTGAACCTGTGCGGTGTAGCTGTTCCCGCCAAGGGATACGGTCACCGTCTGACCGGCTTCAGCCGTCGTGGTGCCGGAAACGGTCACGCCCGCAGCCGCTTCGCTGCCGTTGATCACGTTGTCACCGGCGACCGTATCAATCGTCACGGTCGGCGCCGTCCCGTCCACGCTGTACTCGCGGCCCGCAGATGCGCTGTTACCGTGTACGTTGCTTACGCTCACCTGCACGCTGGCGTCGCCGTCCTTCAGGCCCGCAAGATCCGAGGAAGGCACGGTCGCCGTCCAGTTGCCGTTGGCATCGACTTTCGCGGTGTAATACTTGCCGCCAAAGGTGATGGTCACGGTCTGGTTTTCTTCCACGTTGGAGGTGCTGCCGGACAACACCAGATCCGCCCCTTTCTCCGCCGCGTTAATCACGTCGTCGGTGGCGATAGCATCGATGCTGATAGCCACGGCCGCCAGATCGACATTGACGTCGTGACTGATGGAGACCGGGTTACCTGCGCTGCTCTGACCTGCTACGGTGATAGTCACCGTGCCTGCGGCCAGAGCGCCCACGTCCGCCGCCGGGATCGCCGCGCTCCATGAGCCGTCTGCCAGTACCGACGCGGCATAGTTCTTGCCGTTTACGGTCACGGTGAGCGTCGTGCCCGCCGCCAGCCCGTCGCTGGTGCCGGTGACGATCAGATTCTGACCGTGCTCAATGCTGTTAATCACATCGTCGCCCGCCATGATATTCACGCGCAGGCCCGGCAGGCTGGCGTCGATAGTGATATCGCGCTCCCCGGTGCCGGTATTACCGTGACCGTTGGTGACGGTTGCTGACACGGTCAAATCGCCGTTGCCCAGCGCCGTCAGGACGGATTCCGGCACGCTGACGGACCAGGTGAGGTCGCTCTGCACCGTCGCGGTGTAGCTGTTGCCGCCGATGTTCACCGTCACCGTGTTACCGGCTTCCGCGTTCGCCACCTTACCGGTGATGGTCTGGCCTGCGGCCACTTCCGCCGCGTTGATGACGTTATCGCCCGCCACGGTGTTGATGGTGACGGTCGGCAGCGCGGTGTCGACCAGCAGGTTCGCTGCATTGCTCACGCTGTTGCCCACCCCGTTGGTGGCGGTCGCATTAAGGATGTAATTCGCCTCGCCCAGGCCTGCAAGATCAGCGGCCGGAACCGACAGGCTCCAGGTGCCGTCCGCCGCCGTCGTTGCGATGTAGTTTTTACCGTTCAGGGTCACGGTTACCACGGTGCCTTCCGCCAGGTTGGTGCTGGTGCCGCTCACGCTCAGAGCCTGGCCTTTCTCCGCCGCGTTCAGGACGTTGTCACCGCTGATGGCGTTGAAGCTGACCGATGGCAGACCGGTATCGACGGTCACGTTATGGGTGCCGCTGCCGGTGTTGCCCGCCGCGTCGGTAACAGACGCAGTGACGGTCACGGTGCCATCGCTGAGGCCAGAAATCACGCTCGCCGGGACCCCCACGCTCCAGTTCCCCGCCGCGTCCAGCACGGTGGTGTACGTCTGGCCGCCGACAGTAACGGTGACCTTATCGCCCGCTGCCGCGCCGGTGGCGGTGCCGCTGACGATCTGCGCCTGACCGTGCTCGGCGACGTTAATCACATCGTCATCTGCAATAGCGTGGATGGTGACCGCAGGGACGGTCATATCCACCGTCAGGTTGTGGTTTACCGAGGCCGAATTGCCCGCCTTATCGCTGACCGATGCGGTCACGGTCACGCTGCCGTCGCTGAGCGCCGCCAGGTCCGCCGCCGGAACGTTCAGCGTCCAGCTGCCGTCCGCGCCGACGGTTGTGGTGTAGTCCTTGCTGTTCAGCGACACGGTGACCGTCTGGCCCGCCTCGGCGGTGCTGGTGCCGGAAATCGCCAGGTCAGACTGCGCTTCCGTGGCGTTCAGGATGTTGTCATTCGCGATCGTGTTGATGGTGACGGAAGGCGCAGTGGCATCCACGCTGTACTCGCGGCCAGCCGAAGCGCTGTTACCGTGGACGTTGGTGACGCTCACCTGCACGCTGGCGTCACCGTCCTTCAGACCCGCCAGATCCGCAGCCGGCACGGTATAGGTCCAGTTACCGTCTGCTTCTACGGTAGTGGTGTAGATTTTACCGTTCAGGCTCAGGATGACGGTCTGCCCGGCTTCCACGTTGGTGGTCGCGCCGGACAGCACCAGATCCGTCCCTTTCTCCGCCGCGTTGATGACGTCGTCGGTGGCAATGGCGTTGATGCTGATGGCAACAGAAGCCAGATCGACGGTCACATCGTGGCTGATGGTAATCGGGTTACCCGCCGCGCTGTCGCCGGTAACGCTAATTTTCACGGTACCTTCCGGCCACGCGCTCACGTCCGCAGACGGAACCGCCGCGCTCCAGGTGCCGTCCGCCAGCACCGTCGCCGCATAGTCTTTGCCGTTCACGGAAACGGTCAGCGCCGTGCCCGCCGCCAGCCCGTCGCTGGAGCCGGTGACGATCAGGTTCTGTGCATGCTCGATGCTGTTGACCACGTCGTCGCCCGCCACGATGTTCACGCGCAGGCCCGGCAGGTTAGCGTCGATAGTGATATCGCGCTCGCCGGTGCCGGTGTTGCCGTGGCCGTTGGTGACGGTCGCCGTCACGCTCAGGCTGCCGTTGCCGAGTGCGGTCAGCACATCAGACGGCACGTTCACGGACCAGCTCAGATCGTTCTGCACCGTTGCGGTATAGCTGTTGCCGCCAATGGTCACGGTTACGGTGTTGCCCGCTTCAGCATTTGCCACGGTACCGCTCAGGGTCTGGCCTGCCGCCACTTCCGCCGCGTTGATAACGTTATCGCCCGCCACGGTGTTGATGGTGACGGTCGGCAGCGCGGTGTCGACCAGCAGGCTCGCAGCGCTGCTCACGCTGTTGCCCACGCCGTTAGTGGCGGTCGCATTAAGGGTGTAACTGGCCTGACCGAGACCGGCCAGATCCGCAGCCGGAACCGACAGGCTCCAGGTGCCGTCCGCCGCCGTCGTCGCGGTGTAGTTTTTTCCGTTCAGGGTCACGGTTACCACGGTGCCTTGCGGCAGGTTAGCGCTGGTGCCGCCGACGTTCAGATCCTGACCTTTCTCCACCGCATTCAGAACGTTATCGCCGCTGATGGCGTTGAAGTTGACCGACGGCAGACCGGTATCGACGGTCACGTTATGGGTGCCGCTGCCGGTGTTGCCCGCCGCGTCGGTAACAGACGCAGTGACGGTCACAGTGCCGTCGCTGAGGCCTGAAATCACGCTCGCCGGGACGCCCACGCTCCAGTTGCCCGCCGCGTCCAGCACGGTGGTGTAAGTCTGGCCGCCGATGGTCACGGTGACCTTATCGCCCGCTGCCGCGCCGGTGGCGGTGCCGCTGACGATCTGCGCCTGACCGTGCTCGGCGACGTTAATCACGTCGTCATCTGCAATAGCGTGGATGGTGACCGCAGGGACGGTCATATCCACCGTCAGGTTATGGTTTACCGACGCCGGATTGCCCGCCTTGTCGCTCACGCTGGCGGTTACGGTCACGCTGCCGTCGCTGAGCGCCGCCAGGTCCGCCGCCGGAACGTTCAGCGTCCAGCTGCCGTCTGCACTGACGGCTGTGGTGTAATCTTTACCGTTCAGCGACACGGTCACGGTCTGGCCCGCTTCGGCGGTGCTGCTGCCGGAAATCGTCAGGTCAGTCTGCGCTTCCGTGGCGTTCAGGATATCGTCAGTCGCGATCGTGTTGATGGTGACGGAAGGCGCGGTGGTATCCACGCTGTACTCCCGGCCCGCAGAGGCGCTGTTACCGTGGACGTTGGTAACGCTCACCTGCACGCTGGCGTCACCGTCCTTCAGGCCCGCCAGTTCCGCAGCCGGCACCGTGGCGGTCCACTTACCCGTCGAATCCACCGTTGCGGTGTAGTTCTTGCCGCCAAAGGTGATAGTGACGGTTTGATTTTCCTCCACGTTTGAGGTGGTGCCGGAAAGCACCAGATCCGCGCCCTTCTCGGCCGCGTTAATCACATCGTCGATGGCAATGGCGTCGATGCTGATAGCGACGTTCGCCAGATCCACCGTCACATCGTGGCTGATGGAAACCGGATTGCCCGCGCTACTCTGGCCCTCAACGGTCACGGTGACAGTGCCCGCTGCCAGGGCACTTACGTCCGCAGAAGGGACAGCCGCACTCCATGTACCGTCCGCCAGTACCGTCGCGGGATAGGTTTTGCCGTTGATGGTAACGGTCAGCGCCGTGCCTGCGCTCAGGCCATTGCTGGAACCAGTAATAATCAGATTCTGTCCGTGTTCGATGCTGTTGATCACGTCATCGCCGGCCACGATGTCCACGCGCAGGCCCGGCAGGCTGGCGTCTATCGCGATCTCACGCTCACCGCTGCCGCTGTTGCCCACGCCGTTCGTGACGCTGGCGGTTACAGTCAGATCGCCGTTGCCCAGCGCCGTCAGGACCGATTCCGGTACAGCGACGGACCAGGTCAGATCGCTCTGCACCGTTGCGGTGTAGCTGTTGCCGCCAATCTTCACGGTCACGGTATTGCCCGCTTCGGCATTCACCACGGTGCCGCTGATGGTCTGGCCTGCGGCCACTTCTGCCGCGTTGATGACGTCGTCGCCTGCCACGGTGTTGATCGTGACGCCAGGCAGTACGGACTCGACGTTCACGGTGTGCGAGGTGCTGGTGCTGTTGCCGACGCTGTCCGTTGCCGAGGCAGTGACAGTGTAAAGCGCCTCACCCAGTTGACCTACCTCGCTCGCCGGAACGGTAGTGGACCATTGGCCGTTGGCCTCAACCGTGGCGCTGTAGGCTTTGCCGTTGAGCATCACGGTCACCACCGCGCCCGCCGCCAGTCCTGAAGCCGTACCGGTGATGGTCAGATCCTGCGTTTTCTCGCTGCTGTTGATCACATCGTCATCGGAGACGGTGTCGATGGTCAGCACCGGCGCGCTCAGGTTAACTTCAACCTCGCGCGTCGCGCTGTTGCTGTTTCCGGCTTTGTCGGTTAGCGCTGCGGTGATAGTGTAATCCCCGGCGGTCAGGGCACCGACGTCCGCCGCAGGCACGCCCACGCTCCAGTTGCCGGAAGTATCCAGCGTCGCCGTGTAATCTTTGTTATTGATGGTAACGGTCACTACGTCGCCCGCCGCCGCGCCGGTCACTGAGCCGGTGACGATCAGAGCCTGCCCGTGCTCGGCGCTGTTGATCACGTCGTCATTGGAAACGGCGTCAATGGTCAGCTGTGGCACGGTGGTATCGACCAGCACGTCGCGACCTGCCGAAGCCGGGTTGCCGGCCTTATCGGATACCGCTGCCGTGATGGTGTAGTTGCCGTCGTTAATCGCGCCGACATCCGCAGAAGGCACGGTCACGCTCCAGCTGCCGTTTGCCTGCACGGTGGTGGTGTAATCCACGTCGTTCAGCGTCACGGTCACGGTCTGGCCCGCTTCGGCGTTAGAGGTACCGTTGACGACCAGATCCTGCTGCGCTTCGGCGGCATTGATGATGTTGTTGTCGCTGACGATCTCGATAGATACCGTCGGCGCGGTGGCGTCCACGCCGTACTCGCGTCCCGCCGAGGCGCTGTTGCCGTTCACGTTGGTTACGCTCACCTGCACGCTGGCGTCGCCATCCTTCAGACCAGCCAGATCCGCCGACGGCACGGTCGCCGTCCAGTTGCCGCTGGCATCCACTTTCGCCGTGTAGGATTTGCCGCCGAACGTGATGTAAACCGTCTGGTTCTCTTCCACGTTGCTGGTGGCACCCGACAGCACCAGATCTGCGCCTTTTTCTGCCGCATTAATCACGTCGTCGGTAGCGATAGCGTCAATGCTGATAGCAACCGTCGCCAGGTCGACCTTCACGTCGTGGTTGATCGAAACCGGGTTACCCGCTGCGCTCTGGCCTTCAACGGTCACGGTGACCGTGCCCGCATTCATCGCGCTGACGTCGGCGGCAGGGATCGCCGCCGTCCAGGTACCGTCTGGCAGCACGGTGGCCGCGTAGGTTTTACCGTTCACGGTCACCGTCAATGCAGAACCTGCTGCCAGACCGTCGCTGGTGCCGGTGATAATCAGGTTTTGAACGTGTTCGATGCTGTTGATCACGTCGTCGCCCGCCACTTTATCGACCCGCAGGCCAGGCAGGTTGGCATCTATCGTGATGTCGCGTTCGCCGGAGCCGGTGTTGCCGTGGCCGTTGGTGACACTGGCCGCTACGGTCAGGTCGCCGTTGCCGATGGCAGTTAACACATCAGACGCGATGTTAACCGACCAGCTTAAATCGTCCTGCACAGTTGTCGTGTAGGTATTGCCACCCACCGAAATTGTGACAGTGTCACCGCTCGCGGCACCGCTCACCTTCCCGCTCAGGGTTTGTCCGGAAGCGACTTCCGCCGCGTTGATCACGTCATCGGAGGCGATTGTGTTGATGGTGACCTGCGGCAGCGCGCTGTCGACCAGCACGCTGTGGCTGGCGTTCGCGCCGTTGCCTGCGCTATCGGTCACGCTTGCCGTGACGGTATAGGTCGCTTCGCCCAGCGCAGAGACGTTCGCCGCCGGAACGGTCACGCTCCACGCGCCGCTGGCGTTGGTAGTCGCGGCGTAGCTGATGCCGTTGAGGTTCACGGTAATCGCTGTGCCTTCTGGCTGGTTGCTGGTTCCGGAAAGCAGCAGATCCTGGCCTTTTTCGGTGGCATTAATGACGTCATCAACCGCCAGGGTATCAATGGCAATCGTCGGTGCCGTCAGGGAGACGTCAAGAGCATGGGTGGCCGTGGTGCTGTTACCCGCCTTATCGGTGAGGGTGGCGGAGATTGTCTGATGCCCGCCAGCCAGCGCGCCCACATCTGCCGCCGGAACGCCCACGCTCCAGCTTCCGGCACCGTCCAGCATCGCGGTGTAGTCTTTGCCGTTCAGGGTTACGGTAATGACGTCGCCCGCCTGCGCGCCCGTCACCTTGCCGGAAACGATCAGCGCCTGGCCGTGCTCGGCAATATTCACAATGTCGTCGCCCGCGACGAGGTTAAAGGTAATTTGCGGCACGGTGGTATCGACCAGCAGGGCTGCGTCCGCGCTGGCCGGATTGCCCGCTTTATCAGATACGGAAGCCGTGACCGTGGCGTTACCGTCGGTGATGCCCGCCAGATCCGCAGCCGGCACGTCGAGCGTCCAGCTGCCGTCAGCCTGCACCTGCGCGGTGTACTGGTTGCCGTTGAAGGTTACGGTAACCGTCTGGCCTGCTTCGGCAGTGGACGTCCCGCTCAGGGTCAGATCCTGCGCTGCCTCAGCCGCATTCAGCATGTTGTCGCCGCTGATGGTATTGATGGTCACCGCTGGCGCGGCGGTGTCGACGCTGAAGGCCTGCGAGGAGGAGGCCGCGTTGCCGTTCACGTTGGTCACGCTGACCTGCACGCTGGCATCGCCGTCCTTCAGGCCGTTCAGGTCGGCAGCCGGAACGGTGTAGCGCCAGTCGCCGTTGGCATCGACCGTCGTGGTATACGTTTTACCCGCGAAGGTGACGGTAACGGTCTGGCCCGCTTCAACGTTTGAGGAAGAGCCGGAAAGCACCAGATCCTGGCCTTTTTCCGCCGCGTTAAGCACGTTGTCGTCCGTCACGCTGTTGATGCTAATCGCTACCGGGGCGAGATCGACATCCACAACGGTGCCGATTTTCACCGGGTTGCCCGAGGCATCCTGCGCGCTGGCGCTGATGGTGAGCGAACCGTCCGCCCACCTGGAGACGTCTGCCGCCGGAACCGCTGCCTGCCAGGTACCGTCCGCCAGTACCGAGGCAGAATAATCATTGCCGTTAATGGTCACGGTTACGGTGCTGCCCGCCGCCAGGTCGGTGCTGGTGCCGGAGATAACCAGGTTCTGAGCGTGTTCGATGACGTTAATCACGCCGTCACCGGCGACCATATCAATGCGCAGGCCGGGCAGCTGGGCGTCGATGGTGACGTCCAGAGAAGACGAACCGGTATTGCCGTGCGCGTTGGTGACGCTGGCCGATACGGTCAGATCGCCGTTGCCAAGTGTGGTTAACTGGCTCTGGGTTAGCGGCAGGCTCCAGGTGAGATCGTCCTGCACGGTAGCCGTATATGTTTGCCCGCCGAGGATAATCGTGACGGTATCGCCCGATGCCGCGTTAGAGACCTTCCCGGTCAGGGTTTGCCCTGCGGCCACTTCCGCCGCGTTGACGATATTGTCGGTTGCGAAAGTGTTGATAGTGACTACCGGCAGCGAGCTGTCTACCAGCACATCGTGCGAGGTTGAGGCGCTGTTACCCACATTGTCGGTCACGCTCGCCGTCACGGTGTAACTGGCTTCGCCCAGCGCGCTCACCGCAGAGGCGGGCACGGTGACGCTCCAGCCGCCGCTGGCGTTAGTGGTGGCGGTGTAGTTGATACCGTTCAGGTTTACGGTGATGGTGGTCCCTTCCGGCTGATTGCTGGTACCGGAAAGCAGCAGATCTTCGCCCTTCTCTGCCGCATTGATCACGTCATCTACGGCCAGCGTGTTAATACCGATAACAGGCGTCACGGTATTCACCACCACATCCAGAGAATTGCTGCCGGTGTTGCCGGACCGATCGGTCACGGAGACGTTAATGGTCCAGGTGCCGTCCGTTAGCCCCTGAACGACGGATGCAGGCAGGCCGAGGCTCCAGTTGCCCGCCGCGTCCACCGCAGTGGTGTAGTCCACGTTATTAATGGTAATGGTGACCAAATCGCCCGCCGCCGCGCCGGTGACGGAGCCGCTCAGGATCTGCGCCTGAGAGTGGGCCAGCTGGTTAACGGTGTTGGTGTCGGTGACAAAGTCATTAATGGTCACCTGCGGCACGGTGGCATCCACCAGCCCAACGCGATCCGCGCTGCTGCTGTTACCCGCCACGTCGCTGACGGTGGCCGTAACGGTGATCGGGCCATCGGTTAGCGCGCCAACGTCTGCGGCAGGCACGTTCAGCGTCCAGGTGCCATCAGCCTGTACGGTGGTTTGATAGTTTTTGCCGTTCAGCGTCACGGTGACCGTCTGACCCACTTCAGCGGTGGTACTGCCGCTGAGCACCAAATCCTGCTGCGCTTCTGCCGCATTGATGATGTTGTCGTCGGTCAGGTTATCGAGCGTAATGGCCGGCGGCTGCGTATCGACGGTCACCACGCGTGAGGCGTTCGCGCTGTTGCCGCTGACGTTGGTCACGCTGACGCTCACCTGCGCCCGCCCGTCGATCAGCGTTTCCATGGCGTTCGCCGGGACGGTCAGGCTCCATGATCCGTCCTGCTGCACCTGCGCGGTAAAGGTCCGATCCGCGAAATTCACCACCACGGTCTGGCCCGCCTCTACGCCCTGCGTCTGGCCGGAAAGCGTTAAATCCGCCCCTTTTTCCGCAGCGTTGAGCATATCGTCAGCGGTTACCGTATTGATGGTGACGGCCACGGCGTTCAGATCAAGCTCAATTGGGTGTTCAGCCACAACGGTGTTGCCCCAGGCGTCTTCAGCGCTGACGCTGACGGTCATGCCGCCCGCGGTCCATGCCTTAAGGTCAGACGCGGGCACGCCAATCTGCCAGCTGCCGCTGGCGGTAATCACGGCGGCGTACTCAACATTATTAAGGGTGACGACGATCGGCGTGCCGGCAGCCAGATGGGTGCTGGAGCCGGTCACGGTCAGATCCTGCTGCTGTTCGATGGCGTTGATCACGTCATCGCCAGAGATGATATTGACGCGCAGGCCCGGAAGCCCGGTGTTGATGTTGATATCACGCTCGCCGGTGCCGGTATTGCCGTGCGCATTGGTAACGGAGGCACTGAAGGTTAACCCGCCGTCGCCAAACGCCTGAATGTCTGCGGATGGGATCGTCACGCTCCAGGTCAGATCGCCGCCAACCGTCGCGGTGTAGCTTTTGCCACCCACGCTGATTGCGACGGTATCGCCCGCCGCCGCGCCGGTCACGCGTCCGCTAAGAGTCTGGTCCACCGCCGCTTCGGCGTTATTGACCAGGTTATCCCCCGCAAAGGTGTTGATGATCACCTTCGGCAGCACGGTATCGACCAGCAGATTCGCCTCGGCGGAGCCGCTGTTACCCACGCTGTCGGTGCCGCTGACGCTGACGGTGTAAAGGGTATTTGCCAGGCCCAGCACGTCGGAAACCGGCACCTGAACGGACCAGATGCCGTTCTCAACGGTGGCCTGATAGCTCACGTTATTCAGGGTCACGGTGACGGCGCTGCCGTTTGGCAGATTACTGGTTCCACTGAGGCTCAGGGGCTGCATAGCCTCCTGCGCATTCAGGACGTTGTCCTGGCTGATGGTGTCAATCGTGAATTCTGGCGGGTTGCCGCTGAGCGTAATACCGTGCGTCGCGCTGCCGGTATTGCCCGCCGCATCGGTGACGGAGACAGAAACAGTATGGCTACCCTCACCCAACACGCCGATAACAGAGGCCGGTACCCCTACGCTCCAGCTGCCGTCCGCCTGGACAACACCGGTAAAGGTCTGGCCGCCGACGGTCACGGTAACGACATCACCCGCTTCCGCGCCGTTCGCATGGCCGGAAACGATCTGCGCCTGCCCCTGCTCGCTGGTGTTCAGAATATCGTCGCCCGCAACGGTATTGATAGTCACAACCGGCGCGGCGGTATCCACGGTGAAATCGGCAGTTGCGGATGAACCGTTCCCGGCTTTGTCGCTGACGTTAACCGTCAGGGTATGTTCGCCATTAGCCAGCGCCTGTACCTCGCTGGCCGGCAGTGTAACGGACCATGAGCCGTCGCTGCCCACCGTCGCGGTATGATTTTTGCCGTTCAGGGTCACGGTGACAATCTGCCCCGCTTCGGCATCCGTTTTACCGGTCAGCGTCAGGGGCTGGTTGTGTTCAGCCGCATTGATGACGTTATCCTGCGCGATCGTGTCGACAGTGATCGCTGGCGCAGCGGTATCAACGCCAATGGTCTGACTGCCGCTCACGGTATTCCCCGCCGCATCCTTACCGCTGACGTTCACCGTCCAGGTGCCATCGCCCAGCGCCTGCGCATCTGCGGCAGGCACCTTCACGCTCCATGCGCCGTTTGCGCCCACTTCAGCCGTATAGGATTTTCCGTTCAGCGTAACGGTCAGTTCGGTGCCCTGCGCCAGATTTTTGCTGGCACCCGAGAGCGTAAAGCCCGCAGACTGTTCGCTGGCGTTGATCACGTTATCGCCCGCCGTCGTGGCAAGCGTAACGGTGGCATCTGCCGTGGATACGGTAACGGTGATGCTGCCCGCAGAGGTCGTTTTACTGCCGTCGATCTGCACGACAGACCAGGTATGCTCGCCGTCCGCCTGGGTCGGGAGTTTTACGGTCCAGGTGCCGTCTTTCGCGACCATGGTGCTGGCGATGGTGCTGCCGCTACCGTCCTTAATCTGAATGGTCGCGCCCGGCTGCCCGGTACCGCTGAAGGTTGGGGTGTTATCGTCCGTGACCTCTTTTGCACTCAGCACACCCTGCTTGTCACCCGCTTTATCCGTCAGCAAAAATGTTGGCGTAGCGCTCTCTACTTCTTTTGTATTATCAATAACTTTTGTTTTGGTTTCGCCGTCACCGCCGTGAGAAAGCAGCGCACCGATGGCCCCGCCCCCTAACGCCGCCCCGGCAATCCAGCCCCACGGCGCATCGCCTAAGACGCTTCCCGGCTCCAGGAAAGGCTCAATGCTGCTAATGGGTGTCGCCTGCGCGGTTAATTCCGTGGCGGCAACGCCCGATGCTTCACCGGCATCGGCGAAAGAAATGTGTGTCAGTTCCTGATTATCGTTGAAGACCAGCTCTGAGTGGTTTTGCGTCTCAGGATCTTCCACAAAATAATTATTGCAGCGAATCACGCTGCCATCTTTCATATAAATGAGGAGGTCATTCCCCTGGCGGACATACCGCACCACGTCCTGAGCAGAGCCCTGAATTTCAATTACGCTCGGCGATGAAATAGAGACAGACAGATTTCCTTCACCGGTTAATTTTGTTTTTTCTGCCGTTTTTCGAATGATGACATCAACAACTTTTGCGTTACTCATATTCTTCTCCTTGCAGGTGCGCGTATTCCTGTGGATATGTCCACCAGATGGATGTAGCTATCCCTGGGAAAAATCACCCATTATTGTCTTACTTATTTCGCGCAGAAAGGCGCGCCTTTTTTTAACTCAAATCAGGTAGCTTCGCGGCAGCGTTTTTCTCGATTCCGATAAGCGGCATGAGATTATCCACTGCGGATGCGTAATTAATCGCCGCACTCCAGCCATCGTATTCAGCCATTATTTTTGCTGAGGTAGCAGCCCAGACATCCTGTTCCACGCTGAGCAGATCGTTAATGCTGCGCTTGCTCAGGGTATATTCATTTTTGTAGACGTCGCGGGCGCGCAGCGCATTTTCCAGCTGTCGTTTCCCGGCTTCCATTCGTCCTCGCGCTCCGGTCCAGTCGGCCTGCGCGACGGAGGCTTTTTGCAGGACATCAAAACGGGCCTGATCGACCTGAGTCGATGCCATCGCCCTTGCCCCTTCAGCCTGACGCACGCGCGCCGAGACCGCGCCGCCCTGATAAAGCGGTGCGTCAATATTGAGCTGGATCTGGTCATCCCAGTAGGCGCGATTATCCGACTCATACCGGGTCCGGCCCCCTTTAAGGCTTAAGGTCGGCCAGTGCTGAGACTTCGCGGTTTCGACCCCGTACTGGGCTGAACGCTCCATGTTCTGTGCGGCCATCACCGCAGGAATGAGTGAATAATCAATACGATTGAGAGAATCCGGTTCCACCGCCAGACTTCCAGGTACTGGTGAATAGCGTTCAGCCTGTATGCCGGTTAATACCGCCAGCCGCGCGCGGGCGCTGTTCAGGGACGCATTGTACTGCTCTACCGTGGCCTGCATACCGGCGATACGGGTACGGGTCTGAAGCTCGTCAGAGGTGGAGCTTACGCCAGCATCGGCGCGGAGTTTTGCCAGTTGCTCGACGTTTTTAAGCGCCTGCACGTTTTCTGTTGCCGCCTGCAACAGATCGCTGTAGCGCTTGACCTCCACATAGCTGAGGGCCGTTTTTTCCGCGACGGCAGACATCGTGCCCATCAGCTGATAGCGATAGCTGTCACGCTGCGCTGAAGACTGGCTGATGCTGTTGTTGGTCTTGCCAAAATCGTACACCAGCTGCGTCAGGCTCAGGCCCCAGGCAGCGGAATTTCGCAACGAGCCGCTCGAATCGGTGGTCTGGCTGTGACCGGTACTCCCGTTCAGGGCAATTTGTGGCATCCAGGCACTGCGCGCTTCATCTATTTGCGCCTGGCCGATCCCCAGCTGTGCCGCCTGCTGGCTTACCGAGGGATCGCGGTCCAGTGCGAAAAGAATACTTTCTTTCATCGTCATTGCCGCAACAGGCGATATTCCCACCGGGCCGTTATTTGCATGCGCCGCAGTCACTACCAGCGAAATGAAGGTCAGTGAAGCAGATAATTTAAGCAACCTGTTATTGCACTTCATCTTCATTATCTCCTCCGACTCCAGGTAATGGCTAAATAATTACCCACGAAGAGGTATAAATATTTTTCCAAATATTCCCCCACTCCTGTTTGATAAATTCAGGTAATAGTTACCCATACCCATTTCATTTGAGATGAGAGTCGTTCCACGTCTATTTTATTTTAAGAAATTACTTAAAAATTAATTGATTTGCAGCATAACAAAATGTGATATGTGCAACCACACCCGCAATGTTAACGTGGTGTTGCAAACAAGAAAAAAGATGGGGTTTCTGGACAAAACACTATAAGACGCATTTCAAATGTAACTTATAAACCCCCTGTAATTTAAGGAAAATTCCGAAATGTCGTGATGTACATTTTTGCGTTAATTTCAGCTCGAATCAGACACAAAGATTTTCAAAGAAGTGTCAATTTAAGTAATTCGAAGAATAAAACTGAAGCATTACACTATGTATTCTAATAGATATAGATATAATAACTATTTTATAGTTATTAATTAGATAAAAACTCTAATTACTGTCTATAAACTGGCGACTTAACCCAAATTCCTATGTAAAACATAGCGATAACAACCTGGATAAAAGTTAAATACATGTTTTTGAAGAATGATTAATGCGAAATCAATAATAACCTCATTAAACTGTTTTTAGATAACATTGCACACGGGCCTCATTTCTTTTCCTGTAAAATGCTGTAAACTGCGAGATATTGCGACATTTTGCAGGATAGTGCCCTCATGCATAAAACCGCCAGACAGAAATATGTGCTTGATATTATCAGTGAACAAGGCCAGGCCAGCATCACCGAGCTGGCAGAAAGGCTACAGGTATCGGCTGACACCATCCGTCGCGATTTGACCGACCTGGAAAAGCAGGGCCTTGCGCAAAAAAATCATGGCGGTGCCATCGCACTCAATCTCTCAACGATGACCCGGGCTAGCAGGAATACCTTGCTTCCTGAAATTAAGCAGCAGTTGGGTAAACAGGTGGCGCAACATGTGCCTGCGGGCTCGACGCTTTTTCTTGACGCGGGAAGCACAATACTGGCCGTTGCCTCTTTCCTTCAGGGGCCGCTGACCATCATTACCCCTTCTCTCGATATCGCCCAGCTGGTTAGCGCTCGGGAGGATATTGATCTGATCCTGCTCGGTGGAAAGTGGGATCAGAAACAGCGCCTGTTTGCCGGAAGCGCCACACTTTCCCTGCTCTCTCGCTACCGGGCAGATATCGCCATTCTTGGCGCATGCGCCATTCATGCCGAGCTCGGGTTAAGCGCCAGTCAGGAGGCGGATGCCGAGGTCAAGCGAGCCATGCTGGCCGCAAGCCAGGCGCGCTGGATAGTCGCCGATCACCTGAAGCTCAACCAGTGCGAACCGTATCTGGTTTCGGGGCTATCCCAGATTCATCAACTGTTTTTAGATCGTCCCTGGGCAGAGCTCGGGGACCATAGCGCCTTGCAGGTTACCGTTTGCGCGCATTAACGTGGAGAAGGTCATGAATAAAGTGAAGACAATCAATATTGCGCTGATCGGGTATGGGTTTGTAGGTAAGACGTTTCATGCCCCGCTGATCCGGTCCGTCGATGGCCTGAAGCTGGCGGTGGTTTCATCCCGGGATGAAGAGAAGGTCAAACGCGATCTGCACGACGTCCTCGTTGTCGCCACGCCAGAAGAGGCGATTCAGCACCCGGATATCGACCTGGTGGTGATCGCCTCCCCCAACGCGACCCATGCGCCGCTGGCTACGCTGGCCCTGAACGCCGGCAAGCACGTGGTGGTAGATAAGCCGTTCACGCTGGATATGCAGGAAGCGCGGGATCTGATTGCGCTGGCTGAAGAAAAACAGCTGCTGCTCTCTGTCTTCCATAACCGCCGCTGGGACAGCGATTTTCTCGGCATTAAACAGGTGATTGCGCAAGGCAGCATCGGCAAGGTAAAACACCTTGAGTCACATATCGATCGCTTCCGCCCGGAGGTTCGCGTGCGCTGGAGAGAGCAAAACGTTCCCGGCAGCGGCCTGTGGTTCGATCTGGGCCCGCACATGATTGACCAGACGCTACAGCTTTTTGGACTGCCACAGTCGGTGCAGGGCAACATCGCCACGCTGCGTGACGGCGCAGAGATTAACGACTGGGCGCACGTGGTGCTGAATTATCCTGAACACAAAGTGATCCTCCATTGCAGCATGCTGGTGGCGGGCGGCGTTTCACGCTTTACCGTCCACGGCGACAAAGCGAGCGTGGTGAAAGCGCGCATCGACCAGCAGGAAGCCCAGCTGCTGGCGGGCGTCATTCCAGGCAGCGAAAGCTGGGGTGAAGACAGCGACGATATGGTGCTGTTTAATGCTCAGGGTGAAGCCAGCGCTATCCCTGCGCCAAAAGGCGATCAGCGACAGTACTATATCAACGTGCGCGATGCCCTGAACGGCAAGATTGATAATCCAGTCCATCCGCTGGAAGCGCTGGCGGTGATGGCGGTGCTGGAAGCGGCGGTAAAATCGTCGGAAACGGGTTCAACCCAGACGCTGGCGTTAACGGCGCAGGAGCGCGCGCAGCTCCAATAAACAGCGAAAAAAATGCCCTGCGGACTGGCAGGGCATTATCGTTTACTGACGCTTTTTGGGCATCATGCGCAGCAGCGTGTTGTCTTTCCAGAAATAGTGATGCATCAGCGCGGCAAAGGCGTGCAAACCAATGACGAAATAGCCCAGATTCGCCAGGGTCACGTGCCACTCTTTTAGACTGTCCACCAGGTCAAAATTCCCCTCCGCCGCATGCGGCATCGTCAGGCCAAAGGCAAACCAGTCATTTCCCCGGTTATACATCATCACGATGCCGATCAGCGGCAGCGCAATGAACAGCAGGTAGATAACCAGATGCCCCAGATGAGACAGCCCGGTGATCATCGCTTTTGGCTTCGGTTGAATAGGCGGAGCCGGGAATTTAAGGCGGATAAGCAGGCGCGCCACCATCAGCACCAGGATGCTGATCCCGCAGGAAACGTGGATCATATTAATGAGCGGACGATCGCTTCGCGGGAACCATCCCCTGAACTCCATGGCGCAATAGGCCATAATAACTAACAGAAAAACCAGCCAGTGAATGCTGATTTGCAGACCCGTATATTTTGTGCGCATGTCGTTTCCCGATAAATAACAACTAACGCGCCAACATAACCACCTTTCCTGAAAATGTGAACCCCCTCGCACGGAGGGGGCTCTTGATTACGACTGCAAATAGACCACCTGCGTCTGCAAATACTCATTCAGACCATGTTTACCGTCCGCCCCGCCAATACCGGATTTCCGCCAGCCTGCATGGAAGCCCTGCATCGCTTCAAAGTTTTCGCGGTTGATGTAAGTCTCACCGAACTTAAGCCCTTTAATGGCTTTCATGGCGACGTTCAGATCCTGCGTATAAACAGACGAAGTTAAACCGTAGTCGCTGTCGTTGGCCATTTTCAGCGCCTCTTCCAGCGTGTCGAAAACCACCACGGGCAGCACCGGACCAAAAGTCTCTTCGTGCATGATGGTCATATCCTGACGCACGTCCAGCAGCAAGGTTGGAGGATAGAAATACCCTTTGCCTTCTGCCGCTTTACCGCCAAGGACAACTTTTGCCCCTTCCTGTACCGCGCGCGCCACCTTCTGCTCCACGCGCTCCAGCGCGGCGGCGTTGATCAGCGGCCCCATGGCAATGTCGGTTCGTTCCGCCGGATTGCCAAACTGGACGGCTTTCATGGCCTCGCCCAGACGATTGACAAAGCGGTCGTAGATCCCTTTCTGGACGTAAACACGTTCAGCGCAGTTACAGACCTGTCCGGTGTTGATAACGCGTGAATCAACAATGGCCTTCACGGCCAGCTCAAGGTCGGCATCGTCCATCACGATAGCCGGTGCTTTACCGCCCAGCTCCAGCCCCACTTTGGTGATGTTTTTCGCAGCCGCTGCCATGATCTTCTCACCCGCTCCGACGCTGCCGGTCATGCTTACCATCGCCACCTTCGGGTTCCCGGCCAGCTCCTGTCCAACGGTTTCACCGCGGCCCAGCACCAGGTTGAAGACGCCTTTCGGCAGGCCAATCTCGTCGACGATTTTGGCGAACGCAATGGCGTTGTTTGGGGTAAATTCGCTCGGCTTGATAACGATGGTGTTGCCGGTGATCAGCGCGGGAGCGAGCTTACGGGCGATCAGGAAGAAGGGAAAGTTCCACGGCAGGATGCCGGTGGTCACGCCGAGGGCGCGTTTAAATACCAGAATATTCTCGCCCGGACGGTCGCTCTGAATGATTTCCCCTTCATAACGGCGAGCCCACTCGGCCATATAGTCGATATAGTCAGCGGTAAAGTTCACTTCCACTTCCGCCAGCTGCTGGATCTTGCCGCCTTCGGCCACAATCAGCGCGCTGATTTCACTGACGCGCTCGCGGATCCCGGCGGAAATTTTGCGCAGCCAGCCTGCGCGTACAATGGCAGGCAGCGCCTCCCAGCCCGCCTGCGCGCGCTCTGCCGCGTCAATGGCTTTGCGGGCATCCTCGGCGCCGCCGTCGGGAATACGGGATATGACTTCTTCTGTGGACGGATTGATCACGTCAATCCATGCATCACCCTGCCAGGCAACAAACTGTCCATCAATATACATAGGATGTTGTACGGGTACTGTCATAACCTGCTCCTGTAATTACACTGTTTTTAACAAGTAAACTTATTGTTAAAAACTATAATTACCGGGGCAAATGCCTACCGTATGAGCCTGTTTTTGTGAGATATCTCATAAAAGAAACGGGTCAGCACGCTTCAGGAATTACAAATCGGCAACATAAGATGCCCGTTTGCGTAAAAGATGTCGCAAACGGGCAGATCGCTACAGTAGAGAACGGCTTACCAGCGCGTCGGTGAGAATAACGTCGTTTCGCAAGGTCTGCCACGCAGACTCCACCTCGGCGGGGATGTCGACGTGGGCAATAAAGTCACGCCCCGCCGGACCGTAGCCGTTAATGTCGTCCCTTAATCGTGGAAGTTCACCCAGCACCAGCGACAGGTAGCGCTCTACCGGCCATAACCCCTCAACCGGGCCGCTAAAGACCAGACCGTCGTCGCTGTTTTGCAGCACCGGGGTCAGGCTGGGGTGACTCACCCAGGCGGGCGATACGCTCTCGTCGCGGCATACGCGGGCAAACGTAGCCATTGTGCGACGCTGCATCGTCGGGTCCTGCACCACCAGCACCCGTCCGGCGTTCAGCCCGGATTGTTTCATCAACGCCCAGCTGAAGCGGGCGTTTTCCCCGCAGTTGGTGGACTGGTCCTCAACGTGCAGTTTCTCAGCAGGAATATTCCAGAACTCGCGGGCGATGTCGGCCAGGATAGCCGCCTCGGCCCGCCCGGTGGTGGGTATCCTGTTGTAGCGGGGGTGTTTTGCAATCGCGGCGTAAAGGAAGGTCGTCGAGTGACCGATCCCGCCGCTGATGATAAGAGGAACCCCCTGTTCAGCCGCGATTTTACAGGCAGCATCAATCGCGGGGATCACCGCGTTACCCGTCATAATCACCAGATCAACGGGCTGGTTGTCCTGATAGTCATCCTGAGCTAGCCACGCCCCGACGGTATTCACGGCGTCGAGGGTTGTGCCAGGCAGACAGGGGAAAAGTGCCATTGTCATCGTTACCTCCTTACAACGTTAATCTTTAGAGTACTTTACGCAACGGGGTTGAAAAGGAGATCACTCTGAAAGCGGAGGTGTTCATTACGCTGCATATTTGTCATTTTGATGAAATAACCAGAAACATCCAAAAACAATTGGGTTGCACCCTGGGTTTGTGCTTTTGATTATCTGTCCTTCAATACATCCTGCCACAACAGCATGCTGAAAAAGCACCAATTGCTGCTTAATCCATCGTGATCTGACCCGTTTTAGTTTTGGCTGACTTGCCAAACGTAACATCCAACCCTAAGTTTCTTAACAATTTCACAACCATTACACACCGACAGGTTGCACCTGAAGCGCGCCAGGTAACACCTCTATTATCATCCACGTGGCGGAGTTTTGAGTCATGACACAACATGAGAGCACGACAACGGTATTGCGGAAAAACAAAAAGGTATTAATTGCCAGTCTTACGGGAAGTTCTATTGAATGGTTTGATTATTTTCTCTATGGCACCGCTGCCGCCCTGGTGTTTAACAAGATTTTCTTTCCCATGGTCGACCCGGTAATCGGGCTGATCCTCTCCTATCTCTCCTTCTCGTTGACCTTCTTTATTCGCCCCATTGGCGGCGTTCTCTTTGCCCATATCGGGGATCGTATCGGTCGCAAAAAAACGCTTGTCCTTACCCTTTCACTGATGGGAGGTGCAACCGTGATGATTGGCCTGCTGCCCACCTACGACATGATCGGGATGTGGGCGCCCGCGTTGCTGATCCTGATGCGTATTATTCAGGGGATGGGTATCGGCGGTGAATGGGGTGGCGCGCTGCTGCTGGCTTACGAGTATGCGCCAGAAAAACGAAAAGGCTTCTTCGGCAGTATTCCGCAGGCGGGCGTTACCATCGGCATGTTGATGGCGACATTTATCGTCTCGCTAATGACGCTGTTCAGCGAAGAGGATTTTCTCTCCTGGGGCTGGCGCATTCCGTTCCTGCTCAGTTCCGTGCTGGTATTATTGGGGCTGTGGATCCGGAAAGATATTGACGAAACGCCTGATTTCCAGAAAGTGAAAAAATCCGGTCAGGTTGCGAAAGCTCCGCTGCGCGACACCCTAAAACACCACTGGCGTGAAGTGCTAATTGCCGCCGGGCTTAAGGTTGTTGAGACTGCACCGTTCTATATTTTCTCCACGTTTGTGGTGAGCTACGCCACTACCACCCTGACCTATCAGAAATCCCAGGCGCTGGAGGCAGTAACTCTTGGCGCACTGGTCGCCACTATCATGATCCCGCTGATGGGGCTGCTCTCCGACAGGGTTGGCCGCCAGCGAATGTACTCCGTCAGTGTCTTCGCGCTCGGCCTGTTTATCGTGCCCTGGTTTATGCTGCTGAATACCGGTACCACCTGGGGAATTCTGCTCGCGACCGTTATCGCTTTTGGCGTACTGTGGGCACCGGTGACGGCAGTTCTCGGGACGCTCTGCTCTGAAATTTTCAGTGCCAACGTTCGCTACACCGGTATCACGCTGGGTTACCAACTTGGGGCCGCGCTGGCAGGCGGAACGGCACCGCTAATAGCTACCGGACTGCTGGCGAAATACGACGGCGACTGGGTACCCGTGGCCTGGTATCTGGGCGTGACGGTCGCTATCTCCCTCGTTGCAATTTTTTGTGCCAGCCGCATCAACCGTGAACGCCATCTTCAGGCGCAGCCGGAACAGCGATAATATTATTGCGGCTCCGTTCGCGAGCCGCACTTTTTCTTCATTATTCCCTCTACATTTGATTAACATACAATAATCGTATTCACTTGAATTATGATTTGCGGCAACCGTAGAATCATTAGCCCGCTCACAATTCAACTTTTTGAAAGGTAAACCCCGTTATGCGCCTGCCCCAACGCGATCCTTATGCTCCTCGCGAGTGGCAGCCACACGAGAAACCCGCCCTGCTGGGTTCCCCTTCCACCCCGGAACATCCCACCCCAAAACGGATCGCCTATGGCGTGGTCGGCCTACTGGTATGTCTGACTGGGGCGCTGGGTAACGCGGTTGTCACCGCTAATCTGCAAAATCTGCAAGGCACTTTTGGCGCCTGGTCGACTGAAATCGCCTGGTTGCCTGCCGTTTATGTCATGACCAACGTTTCCATCAACCTGCTGCTGGTAAAGTTTCGCCAGCAGTACGGTTTGCGCGCCTTTACGGAAGGCTTCCTGGTGCTGTATGTGCTGGTCACCTTTTTCCACCTGTTTGTGAACGATCTTAGCTCGGCACTGATGGTACGAGCAGCACACGGGATGGTCGCCGCCGCGCTCAGCTCTCTCGGCATTTATTACCAGATACAGGCCTGGCCCGCGAAGCACCGACTGAAGGCGCTGACCATTGGCATTACCGGGTCGTCGCTGGCGATCCCGCTGGCGCGGCTGTTCTCAACAGAGCTGTTACAGCTTGATGAGTGGCGCGGGCTGTACTTCTTCGAGCTGGGTCTGGCCCTGATCTCACTGGCCTGCGTGATGGTGCTAAAGCTGCCACCGGGCGATCGGCGCAAAGTCTTCGAGAAGAAAGATTTCATCACCTTCTTTTTGCTGGCGCCCGGCATGGCACTGCTGTGCGCGGTTCTGTCGTTAGGGCGTCTTGACTGGTGGTTTGAAGCGCCGTGGATCGGCTGGGCGCTGGCTCTCTCGCTGGTGCTGATTGTCTCTGCGATTGTGTTTGAACATAACCGCAGCAACCCGCTGCTCAATACCCGCTGGCTCTCCAGCGGCAGCATTGTACGTCTGGGGCTGATTATGCTGCTGATCCGCATCGTGCTGGCGGAGCAGAACACCGGCGTCATCGGCTGGCTGCAATATGTAGGCCTACAGAATGAACAGATGACCCATCTGGCATGGGCTATTTTCGCCGGGATTGTCTGCGGTATCGTCACCAGTTGCCTGACGATAAAACCTACTAAACTGGCCTGGCCGATTATCACCTCGCTGGCGCTGATGATTATCGCCTCGCTGCTGGACAGCCAGTCTAACAACCTGACCCGACCGGATCAGCTAATGTTCAGCCAGTTCCTGCTGGGCTTCGGCAGCGCTTTCTTCCTCGCGCCTGCGATGCTGGCCGCCATTGGCGGGGTGATCGCCGACCCGCGCAACCTGGTCAGCTTTTCCGTAATGTTTGGCATGAGTCAGAACCTTGGAGGCCTGCTGGGTTCCGCGATCCTCGGCACCTTCCAGACCTGGCGCGAGAAGTACCATTCCAGCCTGCTGGCCGACCAGCTCACCACCCTGAACCCGCTGGTGAACGAACGTATTCAGCTTTACACCCAGATGTATAAAAGCCTGATTGGCGACAGTTCCCTGCTGGGCACCCAGGCCATTACCCAGCTCCAGACGGTGACGGCGCTTGAGGCAAATATTCTGGCTTACAACGATACTTATTTACTGACGGCGAGCATAGCCACTGCCACGCTGGTCTGGATTTTATGGCGCTTGCTGCGCCTGCGCATTACCGCCCGTATGGCCCTTAAGAACGCCACCGGCAATAAGTCATGATTATTTTTCAGGAGAGGTTATGAGTCAGCAGGATGCCGCCAAAGAGCAGGCCAACACCCGTAAAAACGTGCGCGTCGTGTCCATTTTCACCGCCGCAGCTATCGGTATTGTCGGGGTGCTGGTGATCCTTTATGCCTGGCAGTTGCCTCCGTTCACGCGTCACGCGCAGTTCACCGATAACGCTTACGTGCGTGGCCAGACGACGTTCATCAGTCCACAGGTAAACGGCTACATTACCGAGGTACACGTTCAGGATTTCGTGCAGGTTAAAAAAGGCGACCTGCTGTTGCAGATTGATGACCGGATCTATCGCCAGCGCGTCCATCAGGCCGAGGCGCAGCTGGCAATGAAAATCGCTGCCCTGAACAACAACCTGCAACAGCGCAAAAGTGCGGAAGCGGTGATTGCCAGAAACGAGGCGGCGTTGAAAAACGCCCGTGCCCAAAGCCTGAAAACCCAGGCAGATCTGAGGCGCGTGAAGGATCTGACCGCAGACGGCTCCCTGTCCATCCGCGAGCGCGATGCAGCGCTGGCGAGTGCCGCGCAGGGTCGCGCCGATATCGATCAGGCAAAAGCGACGCTTGAGATGTCGCGCCAGGATTTACAAACGGTCATCGTTAATCGCGGTTCGCTGGAAGCGGACGTTGAAAATGCCAAAGCCGCACTGGAACTGGCGCAGATCGATCTGCAAAACACCCGAATTGTCGCCCCGCGCGACAGCCAGCTCGGGCAGATTGCGGTGCGTCTGGGAGCGTACGTCACTGCCGGGACGCACTTGACCACGCTGGTTCCGCCGCAGCACTGGGTGATCGCCAACATCAAAGAGACGCAGCTGGCGAATATACGCGTCGGCCAGCCGGTGAAATTCACCGTCGATGCGTTAAACGATAAAGCCTATCAGGGGCGCGTAGAGAGCATTTCCCCGGCCACTGGCGTGGAGTTCAGCGCTATCACCCCGGATAACGCCACGGGCAACTTTGTCAAAATCGCACAGCGCATCCCGGTACGCATTGAGGTACTCGGTGAGGCGGAGGACTACCGGCTGCTGCGCCCTGGCATGTCGGTGCAGGTCACCATCGATACGCGGGAGGCGAAACAATGACGCTTCGCCCGATCGCTGGCCTGCTGATGATGGCTATCCTGGCGGGTTGCCAGTCGGTAGACGTTGAGCCCGCCACATCGTCACTGCACATTCCGGCCCAGTGGCGCGCCACGTCGGGGCCGACCAGCCCGGCAGAGCAGCTCTGGTGGCGCAATTTTCACGACAGCAATCTGAACCGCTATGTGGATCAGGCGCTGAAGAACAACAGCGACGTGCTGATTGCCCGCGAACGGATTAACGAGTATCAGGCCCGGGTGTATGCCGCCGACGGCAGCCTGTTTCCGTCGCTAGATGCGGGCGTGACGGGAACGCGCGGGCGCTCGCAGTCCGCTGCCACCGGGCTTCCGGTATACGGTACGCTGTATAAAGGTAGCCTGACCGCCAGCTACGACGTGGATATCTGGGGCGTAAACCGCAGCACCGCCCGTGCCGCTGAAGCATCCCTGGAGGCACAAGAAGCGGCGGCCGCGGCGGCAGATCTTACCGTCGCGTCGTCAGTGGCCTCCGGGTACGTCACCCTGCTGTCGCTGGATGAACAGCTTCGCGTGACCCGTTCCACGCTGAAATCGCGTGAAGAGGCGTTTAACCTTGCTAAACGGCAGTTTGAGACGGGATATAGCTCTCGCCTTGAGCTGATGCAATCGGATTCTGAGCTGCGCGCCACCCACGCGCAGGTTCCACTTCTTCAGCACCAGATTGCGCAACAGGAGAATGCGCTTAGCCTGCTGCTTGGCGGCAACCCGGGTGACGTTCCGCGCGGTGAAAGCTTCGACGCCCTGACGCCGCTGAAACTGCCTTCACAACTGCCGTCGACGTTACTTAACCGACGTCCGGATATCGTTCAGGCGGAACGTCAGCTCGTTGCGGCGGACGCGACGCTGGCGTCATCGCGCGCCAGCCTGCTGCCGTCGATCAACCTCACGGCCACGGGATCGGTGCAAGATCGCACGCTGTCGGGGTTGCTGGATAACCCCCTACAGCTCTGGAGCGTGGGCGGCAGTATTCTTGCGCCGCTGCTGAACCGTCAGGCGCTGAATGCACAGGTGGATATCTCCCAGTCCCAGCGCAATCAGGCGCTGTACAGCTACGAAAAAACCGTTCGTAACGCGTTTGTCGAGGTGAATGACAGCCTTGATGCCATCACCCGCTATCAGGAACAGCTTACCGAGCTGCTGGCACAGCAGCAGGTCGCGCAGGAGACGCTGCGGATTGCGCAAAACCGCTACCGCAACGGGTACTCTTCCTATCTGGATGTGCTTGATGCGCAGCGCACCTTATTCTCGGTGCAGACCAGCGTGGTACAGGTGAAAAATAACCTGCTGCTGGCGCAAATTGATTTGTATAAAGCGCTGGGCGGCGGTTGGGCCAGTGCGTGAAAACATGCCGGGTGGCGGCTACGCCTTACCCGGCCTACATTTCGCATCTGGCGATACGCCCAAGGAGTCAATCTATGCAACAGCAGTGGTGTTCAGTAGATAATTACATGATTTCGTCGCTTATTCCTGACGATGAGGTTCTCCAGAACGTTCTTGAAAACAACAAACGCGCCGGTTTACCCGAGCACGACGTTGCCGCAAATCAGGGGCAACTGCTGGCGCTGTTTGTCCGCATGACGCAGGCCCGCCGCATTCTGGAGATCGGTACGCTTGGTGCATATAGCTCAATCTGGATGGCGCGCGCCCTGCCGCCGGACGGAAAGCTGATTACGCTAGAAGCGGAGTCGACACATGCCGCAGTTGCACGCCAAAATATTCATCTTGCAGGACTCGGCGATCGCATAGAACTGATTGAAGGCCCGGCGCTAAAGTCGCTCGAGAATTTCGGTGATGTTCCGCCCTTTGACCTGATCTTTATTGATGCCGATAAGCCAAACAACCCCGGCTACCTGGAGTGGGCGCTGCACTACTCCCGTCCCGGCACGGTCATTATCGGCGATAACGTGGTGCGCGACGGCGAGGTGGTTAACGGGCAAAGCGACGATGCACGCGTGCAGGGGGTACGGAAGTTTATCGAGATGACTGGAGATAACCCACGCTTAACCGCCACCGCGCTGCAAACGGTGGGCGTTAAGGGATGGGATGGGTTTACGCTGGCGATGGTGGAACGATAAAAAGCCGGGTGGCAGCCACGCCTTACCCGGCCTACATGTTCTTCCGTAGGCCCGGTAAGCGCAGCGCCACCGGGCAAAGGTTTTAGCCGGAGATCTGCTCCATCGCCTGCAAGATACGCTTGTCCGAAATCGGGTACGGCGTGCCCAGCTGCTGAGCGAAAAAGCTGACGCGCAGCTCCTCGATCATCCAGCGGATCTCCTGCACGTCGTCATCCTCCCGACGCGCCGACGGCAGTTTGTTCAGCCACTGCTGCCACGCCTGCTGCACGTTTTCGACTTTCAGCATCTGCGCCCGGTCGCGATGCGGATCTATTGCCATTTTCTCCAGACGTTTTTCAATCGCCTGCAAATAACGCAGCGTATCGCCCAGCCGCTTAAAGCCGTTGCCGGTCACAAAACCGCGATAGACCAGCCCGGCCATCTGCGCCTTCACGTCCGACAGCCCCAGCGCCATGGTCATATCCACCCGCCCTTTCAGGCGCTTGTTGATAGTGAACACGGCGGTGAGGATCTGCTCGACCTGTTTCGCAATCTCTACCACGGTGTCGTTCAGCTCCGCGCGCACCTTTTCATGAAGCTGAGCAAAGTCCTCTTCGGTCCAGACCGGACCGCCCGCCTCGTGGATCAGCTTGTCCACGCCGCAGGAGATGCAGTCGTCAATCAGATCCAGGACTTTGCCGTACGGGTTAAAGTACAGCCCCAGCTTGGCTTTGTTCGGCAGTTTCTCGTGCAGATACTTGATCGGCGACGGGATGTTGAGCAGCAGCAGTCGACGTAACCCGCGCCACATCATCTGCTGCTGCTCCTGCGGATTGTCAAAGAGCTTAATCGCCACGCTGTCGCGCTCATCCACCAGCGCAGGCCAGGCTTTCACCTTGTAGTTGCCGCGCTTCTGCTCGTAGCTTTCCGGAAGCTGGCCAAAGCTCCAGATATGCAGCCCGCTCTGCTCGATACCGTCGTCCGCCACGGCAGACAGGGTTTCCTGCACTTTGCCCTTCAGGGCGTCCTTCAGTTCCGAAAGCGAGCGGCCTTCCAGCAGCTTTTTGTTTTTATCGTCCACCACGCGGAAGGTGATTTTCAGGTGATCGGGCACCTGCTCCCAGTTCCAGTCCTCGCGGTCAATGGTGGTCCCGGTCATACGGCGGAACTCGCGCTCAAGCGCGTCCAGCAGCGGCAGCTCCAGCGGCGTGACGCGGCCTAAAAAGGCTTCGGCGTAGTTCGGTGCTGGCACAAAATTGCGCCGTACCGGCTTCGGCAGAGATTTGATCAGCGCAATCACCAGCTCGCGGCGCAGGCCGGGTATTTGCCACTCAAACCCGCTCTCTTCCACCTGGTTTAACAGCGGCAGCGGAATGTGCACCGTCACGCCATCGGCATCGGCTCCCGGTTCAAACTGATAGGTCAGCCGCAGCTTGAGGTTGCCCTGATGCCAGAAGTTCGGGTAGTCGAGCTTGCTGACCGACTCTGCGCCCTCTTTGATCAGCATGCTCTTTTCGAAGTTGAGAAGGTCCGGGGTCTCTTTGCTGGCTTTCTTCCACCAGCTGTCGAAATGGCGCGCCGAGATCACATCGTGGCTGATGCGCTGGTCGTAAAACTCAAACAGCGTCTCGTCGTCCACCAGAATGTCGCGGCGGCGGGACTTGTGCTCAAGCTCTTCCACCTCGGCGCGAAGCTTCAGGTTTTCGCGGAAGAACGCGTGGCGCGTCTGCCAGTCGCCCTCCACTAGCGCATGGCGGATAAACAGCTCGCGACTTAACGCCGGATCGATCTGGCTGTAGTTAACCTTCCGCGCAGCGACCACTGGCAGGCCATAGACGGTGACTTTTTC
Source organism: Enterobacter genomosp. S (assembly GCF_001631805.1). Classification (NCBI taxonomy): domain Bacteria; kingdom Pseudomonadati; phylum Pseudomonadota; class Gammaproteobacteria; order Enterobacterales; family Enterobacteriaceae; genus Enterobacter; species Enterobacter genomosp. S. The sequence goes on from NZ_LVVA01000020.1 coordinate 194,101, forward strand.
GGTTGCCATCACCGCACCCTGCCCGCGCTCCCAGTGCGGCTCGCTGTACGAGCGTTTTAGCAGATGCTGCGCCACCGGTTCAACCCACTCCGGATCGATGCGTGCGGCAATTCGCCCCCACAGACGGCTGGTTTCCACCAGCTCGGCGACCATGGTCCACTTCGGCGGCTTTTTGAACAAGCCGGAGCCCGGGAAGATGGAGAAACGCGCGTTACGTGCCCCGGTATACTCCTGCTTATCGGCATCCTTCATCCCGATATGGGACAGCAGGCCGGTCAGCAAGGCGATATGAATTTCGCGGTACTCCGCCGGTTCACTGTTCACCGGGATGCCCAGCTCTTTTACCACCTGGCGCAGCTGGGTATAGATATCCTGCCACTCGCGCACGCGCAGGTAGTTGAGGAAATCCACCCGGCACTGACGGCGGAACTGATTTGAAGAGAGCGTTTTTTGCTGCTCGCCCAGGTAGTTCCACAGATTCACAAAGGCCAGGAAATCAGACTCTTTATCGTGGAAGCGACGGTGTTTTTCATCCGACGCCTGCTGTTTGTCCATCGGGCGCTCGCGCGGATCCTGAATGGAGAGCGCCGAGGTGATGATCATCGCCTCGCGCACGCAGCCGTGCTTTTGCGCTTCCAGCACCATGCGCGCCAGACGCGGATCGACCGGGAGCTGACTAAGCTGACGGCCTAATGGCGTTAGCCTGTAGGCCGTCGCCTGCTCGTCGGTGGTGATGGCGCCCAGCTCTTCAAGCAGGCGCACCCCGTCCTGAATATTACGCTTGTCCGGCGCTTCCACAAACGGGAAGGCGGCGATATCGCCCAGCCCCAGCGCGGTCATTTGCAGAATAACGGACGCCAGGTTGGTGCGCAGGATCTCGGGGTCGGTAAACGCCGGACGCGACAGGAAATCGTCTTCCGAATAGAGACGAATACAGATCCCTTCTGACACGCGGCCACAGCGCCCCTTACGCTGATTCGCCGACGCCTGCGATACCGGCTCGATCGGCAGGCGCTGGACCTTGGTACGGTAGCTGTAGCGGCTGATGCGCGCCGTGCCAGGGTCGATCACGTATTTGATGCCCGGCACGGTGAGCGAGGTTTCGGCCACGTTGGTCGCCAGCACGATGCGGCGTCCGCCGTGCGGCTGGAACACGCGGTTCTGCTCGCTGTTCGACAGGCGCGCGTACAGCGGCAGGATCTCAGTATGGCGCAGGTCGCGCTTGCTGAGCGCATCAGCGGTGTCGCGGATTTCGCGCTCGCCGCTCATAAAGATCAGAATGTCGCCCGAACTCTCGTTGCCCAGCTCGTCGACGGCATCAAAGATGGCCTGAAGCTGGTCGCGCTCGGTATCATCCGCCTCTTCAACAATCGGGCGATAGCGCACTTCCACCGGATAGGTGCGGCCCGACACTTCAATAATCGGCGCATTGTTGAAATGTTTTGAGAAGCGCTCCGGGTCGATGGTCGCGGAGGTAATGATGATTTTCAGATCCGGACGGCGGGGCAGCAGCTCTTTCAGGTAGCCGAGCAGGAAGTCGATGTTCAGGCTGCGCTCGTGCGCTTCATCGATGATGATGGTGTCATATTGCATCAGCAGACGATCCTGCTGGATTTCCGCCAGCAGAATACCGTCGGTCATCAACTTAACCATGGTGTTGTCGCTGACGCGATCGCTGAATCGCACCTTGTAGCCGATGCAGCCGCCCGGCTCCGTTTGCAGCTCTTCGGCAATACGGTTCGCCACGGTGCGCGCCGCCAGACGACGCGGCTGGGTATGGCCAATCAGCCCCTTCACCCCGCGGCCCAGCTCCATGCAGATTTTCGGCAGCTGGGTGGTTTTACCTGAACCGGTTTCCCCTGCGACAATCACCACCTGGTGGTCGCGCACGGCCTCAAGAATGTCCTGTTTTTTCTGGCTGACGGGCAGGTTTTCCGGGTAGGTAATCTCCGGGCGTGCGGCTTCGCGCAGCACAACCTTCCCTGCCGCCTGTTCAATCTCTTTGGCCATCTCCTGGTAAATGGCCTGTTGTGCATCAGGATTTTTAACCTTCTTAACGCCGTGCAGGCGGCGCGCAAACCGCTGTTTATCGCGCAGCATCAGCGAATTAAGCTGCTGCATCAGCATCGGGAAGGTCAATTTTTGTTGTTCTGTCATAGCGTTAACGGGCAGTGCACTGCCGGATAAAATCTCTTTTTAATGATTGCTATAGAGTACCACATCAGCGCTTTTCGCGCCTTATTCAAAAAATTCGAACATAGGCTTCGATATATTGCGCTATCCCTGTGGCAGGATTGTGAATAAAGTGTCAACAAGCAACGGGGCAACCCCCTTCAATCAAATACAAAACAGGAATTTCCCATGAGCAAAGTATTAGTGTTGAAATCCAGTATTCTGGCAGGGTACTCACAGTCTGGTCAGTTGTCCGACTATTTCGTTGAGCAGTGGCGCGAACAGCATACTGCGGATGAAATCACCGTTCGCGACCTGGCGGCAAACCCGATTCCTGTGCTGGACGGCGAGCTGGTTGGCGCGCTGCGTCCGAGCGATGCGCCTTTGTCCCCACGTCAGCAGGAAGCCCTGGCGCTCTCCGACGAGCTGATTGCTGAATTGCAGGCACACGACGTTATCGTGATCAACGCCCCAATGTACAACTTCAACATTCCTACCCAGCTGAAGAACTACTTCGACCTGGTGGCGCGCGCTGGCGTAACCTTCCGTTACACCGAGAACGGCCCGGAAGGTCTGGTAAAAGGTAAACGCGCTATCGTCCTGACCAGCCGCGGCGGTATTCACAAAGATACCCCAACCGACCTGGTAGCGCCGTACATGACCCTGTTCCTCGGCTTCATCGGAATTACCGACGTGAACTTTGTGTTCGCTGAAGGTATCGCTTACGGCCCGGAAGTGGCTACCAAAGCGCAGTCCGACGCGAAAGCCGCTATCGACAGCCTGGTCGCTGCCTAAGATCTCCCCCTCTCACCGCCCGGTGGGAGGGTTTTTCTTTTCCTGCATATTTCGTTATCATCCGCACCCACTCTCCAGCCGGGCGGCCTGATGTCTGTCATTATCGATACTTTTATTGCACCCCCCTGTCACGACGACATTGAGATCCTCTGGCAGGACGAACATCTGCTGCTGATCAACAAACCTTCTGGCCTGCTTAGCCTCTCGGGGAAAAATCCGCAAAACCGCGATTCCGTTCACCACCGTCTGGTACAAACCTTTCCTGGCTGCACGCTGGTGCATCGCCTTGATTTTGGCACCTCAGGCCTGATGGTCATTGCGCGTAACAAGGCGATTAACGCCGCTCTTTGTCACCAGTTCAGCCAGCGCGCCGTGAGCAAGGTTTACACCGCCCTGCTGTGCGGACATGTGGGAGAGGATGAAGGGACCGTGGATGCGCCGATTGCCAAAGATCCGGCGCTGTTTCCGCTGATGACGATCTGTTCACTGACCGGTAAACCCGCCCGCTCCCGCTACCGGGTGGTGGAACGTGTAAACCAGGATACGAAAATGCCGTTAACGCGGGTGGAACTTATCCCGGAGACCGGGCGCACCCACCAGCTGCGCATTCACTGCCAGCAGTTAGGCCACCCTATATTAGGGTGCGATCTGTATGGGGGCCTGGAATGGCCGGGCGCTGAAGAAACGCCCCGGCTGATGCTGCATGCAAGCGAACTGACTTTTATGCATCCGCTGAGCGGCGAGACCATGAATGCCCGTCACGCCGCGCCATTTTGAAACAGGTTTACCACATTAAATCGTCAGGGATTTTGAAGTCTGCGTACGGATCGTCTTCGTCCTGCTCTTCCTGACTCAGCGCGCTGTTTAGCACAATGCTGTCTGCATCGCGCTGGGCAATTTTATCCGCTACCACCGCCGGAATAATCGCATATTCACAGTCGCCATTCGCGTTGATCACCAGACGGGCAATGGCCAGACGACCGTTAATTAGCTGGGTTTGTGTCTGCTTATCGACATCGATTTTTTTGATCAGGTTGCCGTCGGTGAAGTTAAAGGTGATGTTGCCCCTCGCCACGGTGATGCGGTTCATCTCAATCAGCTGCTTCACCTGCGCCTTAAACTCTTTCGCCAGCACCGCCTGTTTTTGCTGTTCGCTCAGCTGCTTGTCACGCTCAAGCTGCGCTTTCTTATTCTCTTCAACGGCTTCTCTCGCCTCGCGAGCCTGGACGCGGGATTTTTTCGCCGTGCGCTGGACCTTCGCCATCTTTTTGCTGCTGACTAAGCCCGCTTTCAGCATCTGCTCTTGTAGGGTGAGTTTTGTCATGATCGTTTAAACCGGTTGGAAATGTCGGGGGATTATACCTGAATTGCGCAGTTCATGAAGAACCCTCATGACGCAGTGAAATTAAGTCACTTCCCCTGCGCCAGTGGCTCAGGCATAAATTATGCATTGATAACGTCCCGGCAACATGAACTTAGGATGCATAACGAAAATGAGTCAGGCTTTCACATTTACCCTTAAGCGCAGTTGCTTTGATGAAAACTATAACCCGTCAGAAAACACGCGCACGACCACCAACTTCGCCAACCTCGCCCGTGGGGAGAAGCGTCAGGAAAACCTGCGCAATACGCTGGTGATGATCAACAATCGCTTTAACGCGCTGGCGAGCTGGGATAACCCCAAGGCGGACCGCTACGCCGTCGAGCTGGAGATTGTATCGGTCGATATGAATATTGGCGGGGAATTTACCTTCCCGGCCATCGAAATTCTGCAAACGACGATTGTGGATAAAAAGACCGACGAGCGCATTGAGGGCATCGTCGGGAATAACTTCTCATCCTATGTCCGTGACTATGATTTCAGCGTCCTGCTGCTGGAGCACAATAAAGATCAATCCCGTTTTACCCTCCCCGAGAATTTCGGTGAGCTGCACGGCAATATTTTTAAGTGTTTTGTGCATTCTGCGGAATATCGGGAGAACTTCAAAAAAGCGCCGGTGATCTGCCTGAGCGTCTCCAGCAAAGATACCTACCGCCGCACCGGAAACCACCATCCGGTGCTGGGCCTGGAGTACCAGCCGGACGGCGCGTCGCTGACGGAGCAGTATTTCGCCAAAATGGGCCTTAAGGTTCGCTACTTCATGCCTGAGAACAGCGTCGCGCCTTTTGCCTTCTTCTTCACCGGCGATTTACTGCGTGATTACACTAATCTGGAGCTGATCGGCACCATCAGCACGATGGAGACGTTCCAGAAGATTTATCGCCCGGAAATTTATAATGCTAATTCCGCCGCGGGGCAGTGCTATCAGCCCGACCTGAATCAGCAGGATCACTCATTAACCAAAATCGTCTATGACCGTGAAGAGCGCAGCCGTCTGGCCATTGAGCAGGGGAAATATACCGAAGAGCGGTTTATCAAACCCTATAAAACCCTTCTTGAGCAGTGGTCTCAGCACTTCACGCTTTAATTTAATACGGATAAAAGGTTTCTACTTATGAAAACATTGCTCCCGACATCGACGGCTGGCAGCCTGCCGAAACCCACCTGGCTTGCGCAGCCGGAAACGCTCTGGTCGCCGTGGAAATTACAGGACGACGAATTACTGGCAGGGAAACAGGATGCGCTGCGTTTGTCTCTGGACGAGCAACTCCGCGCGGGGATTGATATCGTCAGCGATGGCGAACAAACCCGCCAGCATTTCGTTACCACCTTTATTGAACACCTGAGCGGAGTGGATTTTGAGAACCGCCAGACGGTGCGCATCCGTAATCGTTATGATGCGAGCGTGCCGACCGTGGTGGATGCGGTAGCGCGCCAGAAACCGGTGTTCGTTGACGACGCGAAGTACCTGCGCCAGCTTACGGACAAGCCGATCAAGTGGGCGCTGCCCGGCCCCATGACGATGATCGACACGCTTTACGATGCCCACTATAAAAGCCGCGAAAAGCTGGCCTGGGAGTTCGCAAAAATTCTCAATCAGGAAGCGCGCGAGCTGGAAGCGGCAGGCGTTGACATCATTCAGTTCGATGAACCAGCCTTTAACGTCTTTTTCGACGAGGTGAACGACTGGGGTATCGCCGCGCTGGAGCGCGCAATTGAAGGGCTGAAGTGCGAAACCGCGGTACATATCTGCTACGGTTACGGCATCAAAGCTAATACGGACTGGAAAAAGACGCTCGGCTCCGAGTGGCGCCAGTATGAAGAGGCGTTTCCTAAATTGCAGACCTCGAAGATCGATATCATCTCGCTGGAGTGCCACAACTCGCGCGTGCCGATGGATCTGCTGGAGCTGATCCGCGGTAAAAAAGTGATGGTCGGAGCGATTGACGTCGCCACCCAAACCATCGAAACGCCAGAAGAGGTCGCCGATACGCTGCGCAAGGCGTTGCAGTTTGTGGATGCAGACAAGCTTTATCCGTCGACCAACTGCGGCATGGCCCCCCTTTCCCGCCAGGTTGCCAACGGTAAGCTCAAGGCGCTAAGCGCCGGGGCAGAGCTCCTCCGCCGCGAGCTTGCCCGTTAATCCTCAGGTTTGCCAGTACAGCGGCGTACCGAACCGTTCAATATAGTAATCAATCACCGCCCTGACGTTCAGGGGCGGATGACGCGCGTTCGGGTAAATCGCCGCAATCGTCAGCGGCTCCGTATTGATTGAACACTCCCTCTCCGGCAGCAATGCCACCAGCTCACCGCTTTTCAGCCGCTCGCTCACCATCCAGTCGGGAAAAAGCACAACGCCCATGCCGCCCAGCGCCGAAATCAGGAGCGTTTCCGCGTTATTGGAGGTCATCAACGGTACGACGGGATAGTGAACCCACGCCTCACCCGGCGACCGGATCAGCCAGCGGTTAGGCCCGGACGATCCTCGGTACACCAGACAGCGGTGACGGCTAAGATCGTCCGGCCCCTCAGGCGCGCCATGTTTACGCAGATAATCTGGCGAGGCCGCCAGATGGTAGAACTGCTGCCCAAATACCCGGGCGTGAAACGAGGAGTCCGTCAGCGCGCCGATGCGAAAGATAACGTCCGCAGCGTCGCGGTGAGGATCGATAAAATCGTCGGTGAGGGTAAGTTCTACGGAGAGACGGGGATAACGCGCCAGAAGCCCAGGCAGGCCCGGCGCGATGTGCCGTTGTCCGAAAAAGACCGGGCCATTGATGCGCAGCGTGCCCGACGGCTCGCGGGCGCGTTCATCCAGCTCTCGCCGCGCATCCTCCAGGTTCCCGGCCATCGCCCGCGCATAGCGAACAAAAAGATGTCCGCTCTCTGTGGGCATAATCGCCCGCGTGTTGCGGTAGAACAGCTGTTGCCCGAGGGCGTCCTCAAGCTGGTGGATCACGCGTGAAACCTGCGACGCGGAGATCCCTTCCCGCCGCGCGACCACGGAAAAATTCTGCGTTTCGTATACGTCGATGAAGATCAGCAGCGCGCGAATGCTGATATGTCCGGCATCCATCATTAATGCATTTCCTGCACAGGTGTTTCCTGCATTATGGCATTTTTCTCAATGATGTTCAGACGTAATCTTCTCCGCCTGGAAGAAGGAGAAAAAGCGTTATGCACATTATTTTAATTTTACTGGTGATTGCCGGCGGCATGGGGCTGTCCGTGGAAGCCGGGCTGCTGGGGCCGCTGGGCGCGGAGGTAGGCGATCTGTGGGCTGCGTTCAGCATATTCAGCGTGGGAACGGGGCTGACGTTTCTGCTTATGCTGTTTTTCAGCCCGCGTAACAGCCCCTCATTTTTTGCGCAACCGTCATGGCACCTGCTGGGCGGCGTGCTCGGTCCGGTTTACGTCATCATTCTCACCATTGCCACCCCGGCGATCGGCATCGCGATGACGATGATTGGCATTCTGGCCGGTCAGGTATTTAAAAGCCTGATTATTGACCACTATGGCCTGCTGGGTACGCCGCACCGCAGGATCGATACAAAACGCATTGTTGCGCTGGTATTTATCATTGCGGCGCTCATTCTCGTGGCTCAGGGGTAACGTTATGACAGTAATTATGATTATTCTGGCCGTGATTGGCGGCGCGACGCTGAGCATTCAGGCTGCCATTAACGGGCAATTAGGCAGCAGCGTGGGGGTTTTCAAAAGCGCGTTTCTGACTTTTTCCGTCGGCGCGCTGGTGACCGCCCTGCTCATCTTCTTCTTTGAGCCGAAACAGGCGGTCAGCCTGATGGATGTGCCCAAATGGCAGCTTCTGGGCGCCCTGTGCGGCGTGCCTTATATCGTGATTATGGTGCTCGCGGTGCAGCGCATCGGCACCGCCGTTGCAACGGTAGCGGTGATCCTGGGCCAGCTGGCCATGAGCATGCTGATTGATAACTTTGGCTGGCTGAACAATGAAGCCATTCCGTTTTCAATGAGCCGTCTGGGGGCCGTGGTCTGCCTGAGTATTGCGCTCTTCTTCATTTACTCAAGCAGTAAACCTCAGCCCGAAAAGGGTTAACCGCCCTCTTTGCGGGTAAAGAACAGCGTCACCGTGGCGACGGTGATGCCAAATTTCTTCATCTCGGTTTTATTAAACAGACGGGTGCCGTCCTGCAAATACATCCAGTCATCGAAGTGCAACAGCCAGGTTTTACCGTCCGCCTTCACGTTCATACTGTAGCGCCAGTTAAGGGCGTTGCCCGCCGCCTGGCCTGACGCCACACCCTCAATATCGCCCGCCGTGCCCTCGTAGCGATTCTGACCAACGCGGCGGATGTGCCACACGCGCTGCTGCTTCTCGCCGTCGTCGTAGACAAAATGCTCGTTCAGGGTCAGCGTATCGCCGATAACATCGCCGGCGATCTCGACGTGGAAACGGCGGATCTGCTTACCGCTGCGATCCTGAACCATCCCCCACGCCTCGGTTTTCCCCTGGAAATAGGTGAAAATATCCAGCGTCGGCTGCTGATGACGATACTCTGTCACCTCGGTGCTGCATCCGGCCACCAGCATCGTCAGGGCAAGCGCCATTAACAGGAAACGTTTCATTTTGGTCCTCCGATTAACTGCTGACGCAGTTCAGGATACTCGGTGCGGGGATCGAGCCAGATCGCCAGAAAGCGCGAGCTAAACGCTGCCGACTGGCGTGGCCCGAGTGGCGTAAAGTTTTTCTGCGACGCTGTAGGGCGATACCAGAATTGCCCCTGACCGTCCTTCAGCACAAACGCGAGCTGCGCGTCGGGCGTGACGTCGGGCCAGAGCGTGGACAGCATGCGTAGCCAGGCTTCACTCTGCGGCTCCTGCTGCAAAATGCCCTGCGCCTGCCACTGGTCGCGGGTCGCCTCAACCAGGTCGTCGCCAGCAATGTCGCGCGCATAGGTAATAATCAGCGCGTTATCGCTGTCTATCCCCGCGTACCGCCCGTCGGGCGTGAGAAGCTGAGAGGTATAGACGGTAAGCGGCCCCCAGGTGAGCGTGGCGTCGCCCACCTTGCGCCAGCTCAGCCAGTCTGCCGCCTGCACGCTACAGGTGAATACGGTCAGCGCGAGCATGAATAACAGATTTCTCATTGTTGTCTCCCCATCAGCAGGTGGAAAAACAGCATCAGCACCAGCCAGCCCGGGATCATCCAGCTGACGACGATAAAGGTGGGTTCCAGAAACGTTATGGCCCCCAGACGCTCGCCGATCAGGTAGGCCACCGGCCCGCCCACGGTCGCCAGCGCCGTCAGCAGCCAGCCTGGCAGCGTTGTCGTGCGGGTTAGCTGCGTCCAGACGCAGGCAAACATCAGCCACAGCGCGACCATCCATAGCGGCATTAGCGACGCACCGGTAAAGGCAATCAGCCCGGTCAGCGCCCAGAGGGCGTCAAGCAGCGCGCCCGACGCCGCCAGCACAATGGCGTATAGCCGGTGCGATGGCGTTAACAGCAGCCAGGCAAGCACCGCCAGCGCGATCCAGATGACCAGACCCTGCTCGCGAAACAGCACCACCAGCGTCCAGTAGAGATCGAACCCGATGGCCAGCAGAAAGACCTGCCCGTAGCGCTTCATACGCGTTCCGCAGTGAGCTGCACCACGCTGATGGTGCGGGCGTTAAACCCGGCTTCACAATAGCCGAAGTAGTACAGCCACATCCGGCGGAACCGTTCATCAAACCCGAGCTTTTCTATCTCCTGCCAGGCGTGAACGAAGCGCTGCCGCCAGTGGGCTAGCGTGCGGGCGTAATCCGGCCCCATGTCAAAGAGGTTACGCACCACAAAATCCGTGTGGCGTGTCATCAGGTCATTCATGGCGGTGATGCTGGGCAAAAAGCCGCCGGGGAAGATATAGCGCTGTATAAAATCGACGCTTTTGCTGTAGTCGCGGTAGCGCTGATCCTGAATGGTGATGGCCTGAATCGCCATCCGCCCGCCTGGACGCAGACGCGCCTGACAGGTGCGGAAAAACGTTGGCAGGTAGCGTTGGCCGACGGCTTCGATCATCTCAACCGACACCAGCTTATCGTACACCCCGGTCAGATCGCGGTAGTCGCAGAGCAGCACCTCAACGCGATCCTGCAAGCCTGCCCGCGCGATCCGCGCGGTGGCCCAGTGGTACTGCTCCTGCGACAGCGTGGTGGTGGTCACCCGACAGCCGTAGTGACGGGCGGCGTACTCCGCCATTGCCCCCCAGCCGGTGCCAATTTCCAGCAGATGATCGTTTGCGGTAAGCGCCAGCTGGTCGCACAGCCTCGCCATTTTTGCCTGCTGAGCCGCCGCCAGATCCTGTTCTTCCCCGGTAAACAGCGCGCTGGAGTACAGGAGCTGCTCATCAAGGAAATGGGCGTAAAAAGTGTTGCCGAGATCGTAATGGGCGGCAATATTTTCACGCGCCTGAACGCGGGAGTTGCGCCGCGCCCAGTGCCTTAGCCGCTCCACCGGCTTCGCGAGCAGGCGAAACCCTTTTTCCAGCTGCCCGAGGATCTGGCTATTGCGCGCAATCAGCTCCAGCAGCGGCGTCAGGTGGGCCGTCTCCCAGTCGCCATCCATCCACGCTTCCGCCGCAGCAATGCTGCCTCCCGTTAAAATTCGCCAGTAGACGCCCGGAGATCGCACCTGGACTTCGGCGTGAAGCGCGGCGGACGCGTCGCCGAAATGGAACGTCTGCGGTCCTTCACGGAGCGTCAGCGAGCCCCCGCGCAGGCCGTTCAGCAGGCGAAAAAGCAACCAGCGCGCGACGCGAGCGTTGCGCGGGATATCGGGTTCAAGCGCAAAGACGGGATCGGTCATGATCGTTCACTCCTGCTGAGGGGATGGTTATGCAGCGGCACGCGCTTGAGCCACAGCCTGAGCGCCTGCCAGTAAATGGCAAAAACGGTTTTAAGGGTCATCAACGGGATGCGCACCAGCATCTCCCGCAGCGCCCCACGCGTCAGCGGCGCCCGGCGTAGCGTCAGCGTGGCATCAAACACCTTCGTTTCCTGATGGTTTTCAATATGCATGCGCAGCGTGCTGTCCGGGCTGTTGAATCGCCAGTGGTAAACCATGTCCATCGGGTTAAAGGGCGAGACGTGAAATGCTTTCTCCGTCGGCTGAGCGTCCTGCCCCGCCACGGCGTAGTAATGCCGTTCATTCCACGGCGTGTTACGCACTTCGGCCAGAACCCAGCGCAGAGTGTCTTCACCGTCATAGCAGTAGTAAAAATTGACCGGGTTAAAATGAAAGCCGAAATAACGCAGCTGCGTCAGGAGCATGATCCGCCCTGCCGGACACTCGCCGGTCAGATTTTCCAGACGCTCAAGGACGCGATCTTTGAGCGGCGTGCCCAGCGGATAATCCGCATCATAAAAGGCCGCGGGCGCAAAGCGATTTCGCCGCACGCCGACAGAGGGCAGCCCGTCCAGCTCATCAAGATCGAGCCACGCCATAAACACGCTGTAGGTAAAATGGTGCGCTGTCGGCGTAAGACGGCGATGGCGCAATGCGCCGTGGTAAAGGCAACTGTTCATCTCAGTTGACCTCCCCGACCGAGAGAGCATTCACCACGTCCAGCGCGCTGCGCACGCCATCTTCGTGGAAACCGTTGTACCAGTACGCGCCGCAGAACCAGCTCCGCTGGCGACCGTTTATCTCGCCGCGCCGGGCCTGGGCATGCCAGCTCTTCGGGTTAAAAAGCGGATGCTCATAGACAAAGCGGCGCAGCACAAAGCGCTCATCCACCGGCGTTTCCGGGTTAAGGGTGACGCAGAACAGCGGACTGCCGGCGGGCAGCCCCTGCAAAATATTCATGTTGTAGGTAACGCAGGCGCTGGCATCATCCTGCTCGCTGAGGCGATAGTTCCAGCTGGCCCAGGCGCGCTTGCGTACCGGCAGCCAGCGCGGATCGCTGTGAAGTACCACCTCGTTACGCTGCCAGCCGATATCCCCCAGCACCTCGCGTTCAGCCTGCGTCGGGCTGGCGAGCATCGCCAGCGCCTGTGCCGAGTGGCAGGCAAAGATCACCTGATCGAAGGTATGCGTAACGCCTTCCCGCTCAATGTCGACGCCGCGATCGTGGCGAACAACCTTCTGAACCGGCGCGTTGAGGTGCAGCGTCAGGCGATCGCCAATCTTGTCCATCATCGCGCGGATGTACTCCCGGGAGCCGCCCGGCACCACGTACCACTGCGGACGATGGGTGATGTCCAGCAAACCGTGGTTGTCGAAAAAGCGTAAAAAGAGCGGCAGCGGGAACCGTTTCATCTCCTGTAGCGACGATGACCAGATAGCCGCCCCCATCGGCAGGATGTAGTGACGGGCAAAAAAAGGCGTGAAGCGGTGCTGGCGCATGAACGTCTCCAGCGTGGCGGACTCGCTAACGTCGCCCTCGAGCGTCTGTTTCGCCAGCCGGTTAAAGCGCACGATCTCCTTCAGCAGCGTCCAGAAGCCGGGGTTCAGCAGGTTACGACGCTGAGCGAACAGCGACGTCAGGGTATGCCCGTTGTACTCCAGCCCGCTCTGCGGGTTGTGCACCGAAAAGCTCATCTGCGTTTTTTGCCCGCTGATGCCCAGCTCGCTGAGCAGCCCCATAAAGCGCGGATAGGTGCGGTCGTTGTAGACGATAAAACCGGTGTCGATGGCATACGTACCCTGCGGGGTGTCAACATCTACCGTTGCGGTATGGCCGCCCGGCGTAGCCTGCGCTTCAAAAAGCGTGACCTGATGATGTCCGGCGAGCCGCCAGGCACAGGTTAATCCGGCGATGCCGCTACCGATAATTGCAATCTTCATGGCCGCACCATCCTGCGCAGCAGTGCGCGCTGAAGTACGTTGGGCAGGCAGGAAAGCAGGCGCAGCGCCAGGCTGAACCCGGCGGGAAACGCGATAGTATCTTTCCCTTTTGCCAGACCGCGACGAATAGCGCTGACGGCCTGCTCCACGCTAACCCGGCCCGGCATCGGAAAATCGTTTTTGCGGGTTAGCGGCGTGTCGACAAAACCGGGTGAAACGACCGTGACGGCAATCCCTTTCGGCTCCCAGTCGAGGCGTAGCGTGTCGGCAAACCAGGTTAACGCCGCCTTGGAGGCGCCATACGCTTCGGCCCGGGGGAAGTGAAGCCAGTGCGCCATCGAGCTGACCAGCACCACGCGGTTGCCGGATACCAGCTGCGGCTGCAACGCGGCAAGGCAGTTTACCGGCCCCATGAAATTGGTGGTCATCACCCGCTCCACCAGCGCGGCATCCACTTCGCCGCGATCGAGATACTCGCAGGTTCCGGCGCAGAGGATCACCGTATCGGCAGCACAGTCCGCCAGCGCCTGGCGACAGGCGTCCCTGTCCGTCATATCGAACAGGCGCACCGTAATATTGGGGCTGTACTGATGCAGGTCCGCCAGGCGTTGCGCATCGCGCCCGCAGGCAATCACCCGGTAACCGTCGTCGGCGAAAGATGTCGCCAGCCCTGCCCCTATACCCGAGCTTGCGCCGGTAATCAGAACCGTTTTCATGATTTCACTCTCCGCTTAACGCCGCGTACGGCCCAGCCGAGCACCGGAAGGTGTTCATAAATCATCTCTCCGGCATCGTAGTAATCGCGCTGGCGAACAATGCGATCGTCGCACATGTCTACCACGGAGCAGCCCGGCAGTTGCCGCATTGCCCCCCGGGCGATACGCGGGTGCGACCAGTGCATAATCCAGGTGACAACAAAGCGCTCGCCCTGCTGCAACGGTGCATCGACGGTAAAGCGACAGTGCTGAACGTTAGCCAGCAGATGGGTGAAATAGCGCTGAAGCGCGAACAGCCCGCTGTGTTCGCCAAAGGGATCGATAAGCGTGGCATCGGCGCGATAAATCTCCGCCAGCGCCGAGGGTGGCTGGGTATCCAGCGTGGTGTAGTAATCAACGAACCGACTGATGACGGACGGCAATGTGCTCATAGGTCACATCCTGGCTGTAAACAACGTAGCGAAATCGCATAATTAAAACTTACACAATTAGCGTTATTTGTCCAAGTTCAGGAGAATATATTTTTTATTGCCGCTTATTTTCAAGAGGTTAAATGCAGCCCGCGCAGCGCCATTTTTTGATAAAAGTTAGACACCCTCACCGAAGCCCGCTTTTTTAGGGATAACCTTAAGGCAAAAGTGCCATTTATCTTCCAGACTTATCCTTTTAATTCATAAGGATGTCACGCAATGAAAAATTTACTGATGGCGCTCTTTTCCAGCCCGGAATCTTTGTTGCAGGTCATGAGTCACCAGGAAATTATCGAAGCCGTAGAGGATGGCGACCGCATCATTATCGACCAGGATGGAAACGCCTCGGTTAACTACAAAAGCAACGAGGTACGGAAGGACTTTCTGCGCCATGTAAACGCGCTAAAGAGGGCCTGAGATGGGAACGGCAATATTTATGGTATTGATGGTATGCGGGTACTGGTACACCAGCCGCGACCTGTCAACGCGATTCAAAATTAAGCGTTCATTCGGCTGGGACGTCTATTTTCTCGTGGCGCTTTATGGCTGTATTTTCGTCCTTCAGGGGGTAATCGCCACCGGCCTGCTGTGGCTGCTGTTGTTCGCCCTCTCCGCCGCTGATAACACCTTCCATTTCACGTCTGCGAAATATGCCGACTGGCAAATTGATTTTATGAACTGGAGCTTCCTGGGTATTCAGGCCCCGGTAGTGGTGATGCTGGCCTTTGCGATCCTGTTCTGTCTCTACCGCTCGAACTGGGCTGGCAGCGCGCGGCTCGACGGCGAAGGCCGGAAAAAATTGTACAAGCGGCTGGCGCAGTCGAGCGGTATCGAACAGCTCCTCTATCAGTGCATGGAAGAAGGCGAGCTGGCGCACGTCACGCTGAAATCGCGGCGGATTTATATTGGCATGATCCATACCGCCACGCTGGAGTATGAAAAAACCGCCAATATCGTGCTTATTCCAATGCTGAGCGGCTATCGTGACGGGAAAAACATGCAGCTGTGCATTGAACACAACTACAGCAAATGGTACGCCGAGCATGAGGTTACGCTCGACTCAGAGCCAAAAAGCGCCATGGATTTCCGTAAGGTGATCATGCTGGACCAGATTGAGAGTATTTCGCTCTTCGAACCCGCAAGCGCGAGCGCGCTGGCGATGCGTGAATAAAAAAATGGCGCCTTATTTCTAAGGCGCCAGGATTATGAGGATGAAACCTAAACTTACGGCGTTACGATATTGAACCAGAAGTCAAACGTATCCATGTAGCTCAGCATCTCTTCCAGCTTCGCCCCGTCTCCGCTCACCTTCACGTCATCCTTGTCCATTGCCTGCTTCAGCGTCTCTTTCTTCAGGATGATGTCGTTCAGCGTGGTACGGTCAAGCGCGATGGTCGCGTCGGCATCCTTCGCCTGCGCGTTGGCGGTATGGTTCAGCACGCCGTTTTCCAGTTCCAGCTTGTATTTGCCGCCATCCTTACCGAGATCGACGTTAAACACCGCTTTGGCGTTGCCGGCACGCACCCCGTTGATGTGCACGCCCAGGTAATCGAAGAACATTTCTGGCGTCATCGCACGCACGGTATCCGGGCTGGCGGTGTTCGGCGTCGGCAGCTTTTTCACGCCATTTCGCAGCTCCTGCGCGCCGGTCAGGTAGAAGTTACGCCAGGTGCCCGCTTCCGCCTGATAACCTAACTGCTCCAGCGCATCGGCCTCCAGGTTACGTGCCGCCTGGTTGTTAGGATCGGCAAAGACCACTTTGCTCACCACCTGGGCAACCCAGCGGTAATTGCCCTGCTGATAATCCGCTTTGGCTTTCTGCATAATGGCATCAGCGCCGCCCATGTACTGCACGAACTTCTTCGCTGCCTGTTCAGGCGGCAGCTCGTCGAGGGTTGCCGGGTTGCCGTCGAACCAGCCGAGATAAAACACGTAGGTGGCTTTGACGTCGTGGCTAACGGAGCCGTAGTAACCGCGGCTCGCCCACTGCTTCTCCAGCGATTCCGGCAGCTTAAATTCTGCGGCAATTTCATCGCGGGTCAGGCCCTTGTTGGCCATACGCAGGGTCTGGTCGTTGATGTAGCGGTACATATCGCGCTGGCCTTTCATCAGCTTGACGATATTCTCGTTACCCCAGGTCGGCCAGTGGTGCTGTGCAATAATCACTTCCGCGTCCGCGCCCCAGCGCTCAATGGCGGCGTTGATGTACTTAGACCAGGCCAGCGGATCGCGAATTTTTGCGCCGCGCAGGGAGTAGGTGTTGTGCAGAGTGTGGGTTACGTCCTCTGCGGCCTCGATCATTTTTTTCTCTTTGACGTACCACAGCATCTCCGACGGGGCTTCTGAACCCGGCGCCATCATAAAGTCGTAGGTCAATCCGTCGATCACTTCTTCCTGACCGGTATGGGTGATGTAGTTGGTCGGGGGGATGAGGGTGACGGTACCCGCAGAGGTGGTGGTGCCAAGGCCCGCACCCACCTGGCCTTTTGCGTCCGGCTTCAGCAGGTTGCCGTACATATAGCTGGCACGGCGGCTCATCGCGTTCCCGGCCATAATGTTTTCGGAAACCGCCTCTTTCATAAAGCCAGCCGGCGCGTAGATTTTCACTTTGCCTGACTTCACGTCGGCTTCGTCAACCACGCCGCGCAGGCCACCGTAGTGGTCAACGTGGCTATGGGTGATCACCACCGCCACCACCGGCTTCTTGCCGCGGTTTGCATAGTAGAGATCCAGCGCTTCTTTCGCCGGTTCAGCGCTTAGTAGCGGGTCGATAACGGTAATGCCCTTCTCGCCCTCAATGATGGTCATGTTGGAGAGATCGAGATTACGGATCTGATACACGCCGTCGGTGACCTTAAACAGTCCGCCAATGTTGATCAGCTGTGACTGGCGCCACAGGCTCGGGTTCACCGTATCCGGGGCTTTTTCACCCTCTTTCACGAAGTCATACTTCGCCGGGTTCCAGATAACGTTTCCTTGCTCGCCTTTGATCATGTCCTGCGGCAACGGAGCGATAAAGCCCTTATGGGCGTTCTCAAAATCGGTTTTATCGGCAAAGGGCAGTTTATTATACAGGACGTTATTAGCCTGCTGGGTTGTGGGTGTGGCATCCTGCGGCTGCACTTCAGCCCATGCAGAAAGCGAAAGCGATGTTAACACACCGGCCAGCGCCAGTTGCTTAGCGATTATCGTTAATTTCATTAAATGGCCTCATAGATTAATTTCGCCGCCCGGATATTTACTGCTGGCGGATAATTTAATGCGAACTCATTGAGGACCATTCTAAACAGAATACTTTCCCATCATAGTCCCATATGGGACTGGTATGAGGTTGTCTCGTCATCAGGACGCGACTCCTGCTATACTCGATGC
This sequence comes from Enterobacter genomosp. S, assembly GCF_001631805.1. Classification (NCBI taxonomy): domain Bacteria; kingdom Pseudomonadati; phylum Pseudomonadota; class Gammaproteobacteria; order Enterobacterales; family Enterobacteriaceae; genus Enterobacter; species Enterobacter genomosp. S. The sequence continues at coordinate 211,812 of NZ_LVVA01000020.1, forward strand.
GACGACAGACGTTGCGGGACGAGGCCTAGCGTGAATTTTCAGGACATCCATACCTATTATCAGCAGCTCAATATTGGGCGCTTTTTTCCACAAATCCTGTCTTCAGGAGAAGCGCTAACCGTTGCCGCAAATAAAAAGTTAGCCGTCGAGCCCGGCTATATTTATTTCTGTACCGAAGGTTCTCTGACGATATTAATGCCTGAAGATGGGTTGAATATTGGCAATACCATTGAATATATGCCCATCGGGCTAATGGAACGCTATTGCCCGCTAGCGAAATTTGAATATCGCAGTAGTGCGAAGGTTAAACTGGTAAAAATTCCCTACGCCGATTTCGACCAGCTATTTTTGCACGGCGGGCCAGAACGTGTGCAGGCGCTGGCCACTATTCTGACCTTCATGTCGATTTTTACTATCGATCTGCACAACGAGCGCGGACAGGTCACGAGCTACCAGACCATCAAACACATGCTGTACCGCTATCTCTATCGGCAGGAAACCCACACGGGCGAAAATGAAGGCCTGGCGCTGTTTATCATCAAGCGCACCAACCTGTCGCGAACGCATGTTTTTCGCGTGCTGGCAGATCTGAAAGCCGGGGGGTATATCACCGTGAAGCGCGGAAGGCTGGTGTCGATTGACCGGCCGTTGCCGGAAGCGTATTAAGCTCGGCCTCACGGATTTAAAAGACGCGAACAACCGGCGATTAATTATCCCGACCAGCCGATTTTGGCCGCAAATTCTCATCGAAGACCAGCCGCTTGCGTCCGGGCTCTTCTTCGCGCAATGGCTCCACCTGATGCAGCGTCTGCTTACAGCGGTCCACCAGCACCTGATACTCCCGCGTACCCTGCTTTTTCCACTCGATTTCCTGCGCGCTCAGCTCACGAATCGCCTTTGCCGGACTGCCAAGGATCAAATGATTCGCCGGCATCTCCGCTTTCGCCTTCACAAACGCCGCCGCCCCAACGATGCTGCTTTCGCCGATCGTCGCCCCGTCCATCACCACCGCATTCATCCCCACCAGCGCATTACGGCGGATGACGCAGCCATGAAGGATTGCGCTGTGGCCGATATGCCCGTCCTCTTCCACCACGGTGTCCTGCTCCGGAAAACCGTGCATCACACAGTTATCCTGAATGTTCGCACCGTCTTTCACCACGATTCGGCCAAAATCACCGCGCAGGCTGGCGTTAGGGCCTACGTAAACGCCTTTCCCGAGGATCACGTCACCAATCAGCACCGCCGTCGGGTGAACATAGCTCTCTTCAGGCACGACCGGCGTCAGACCATCAATTTGATAAACAGGCATACCCTCTCCTTATGTGATATTCAGACCACCAAAGCGCTGATGATAAAGCGTGCCGGGCGCGGGCAGCTCGCCCACGGAGGTCTCGCCCTTCTCGCTGACAAACGCCAGGGCGCCCGCCGCCACGCGCTGGTAGATGTTAATGCACAGCTGCCGCGCGCTCTGTCCCGCCCAGTGCGCAGGGAGTAACTCCTCCGGCAACAGCGGATCTTTCAGCACCACGCGACGATAAAAATGAATGAGTAACAGCTGGATCTGGAAGCAGCGTTCCGGGGTTAACTCCTCCGCCGACGCCTCCTTCAGAAGCGGCAGCAGCGGACGAAACGAATGGATAAACGTTTCGTACATCGCGTTTTGTTCAGTCAGCTGCCAGCACTCTTCCACGCGGGCTCGTAACGCCGCGCGTGATAAGGCCAGCGGTGAATGGGCCTCAAAGAAGATGACGTTTTCCGCCACGCCCGCGTCATGCAGCAGAGACTGCACATCCGCCAGGTTCTGCGACGGCGAGGCCATCAGGCTCGGCGCCAGCGTGCCAAACCCTTGCCAGATAAGCTGTTTTTTTACATCCGCGAGCGTGGTTTTATCCAGCCCCTCGGAGAGCAGCAGCAGCCATTTACCGTCCCAGGCCGGCAATTCCGCACGGTAGATTTTATTTTCCGCGCGACGGGTCAAACGCAGCCCCTTGTCGCTGAGACGGTAAAAGCTGCGGCGCCCAATACGGGACACGTCCAGCCAGCCCTCTTTGTTGAGGCGAAACAGCGCGGTGCGCACAAAGCGCTCGCCAAATCCCATCCCTTCCAGCAGGGCCGCCAGGCTGCCGAGCCAGATCTCTCCGCCGCGATGGGAAAGCGCGTCGCCATACAGCGAGGAGATAAGCGACGTTCCACTCACCGGAACCGAGCTGACCGCGTGCTGGATAAAAGCGTCAAGTTTATTCATGTGATTCATTCTGTTGTTATTTTTTTCCTGGATGAATCATAGCACAGGAATTTGGGTTTCCCCCCTCACCCCAGCCCTCTCCCTCAAGGGAGAGGGGGCCGTCATGTTATGAGGTTCCTTCACCCGTTAGCCGCGACCTTACGCAGATCAAACACCCGGCAGGCTTTGCCTTCGGAGCGCGGAATGCTGCCGCAGTTCACGATCGTCACGTCCGTTGAGATCCCCACCATCGATTTAATACGGTGCCGCAGCTGGTGGCAGACCTGACAGCGCTGTTCATGCGTCAGCGTTAAGCTGCTCTGTTTTAGTTCAACCTTCACCGAAAGTGAATCAAGATGTCCACGACGGTTGACCTCCAGCTGATAGTGCGGCGAAAGGTGTTCGAACTTGACGATCTCCTCTTCCAGCTGTGACGGGAAGACGTTCACGCCGCGAATGATCAGCATGTCGTCGCTGCGACCGCTGATGCGATCCATCCGGCGCATGGTGCGCGCGGTGCCCGGCAGCAGGCGCGTCAGGTCGCGGGTGCGGTAGCGGATCACCGGCAGCGCCTCCTTGGTCAGGGTGGTGAACAGCAGTTCGCCCTGCTCCCCGTCGGGCAGCGGCGTGCCGTCATTGGGGTTAACGATTTCCGGGAAGAAATGATCTTCCCAGATAGTCGGGCCGTCGGCGGTTTCCAGACACTCCATCGCCACGCCCGGCCCCATCACTTCCGAAAGACCATAGATATCCAGCGCGGTAATACCCAGCCGTTTTTCAATTTCGCCGCGCATCGCCTGCGTCCACGGCTCGGCGCCGAAAACGCCAACGCGCAGGGAACAGGCGCTGGCGTCACCGCCCATCTGACGCTCCAGCTCTTCGATAAGATTCAGGCAGTAAGAGGGCGTCACCATGATCATATCCGGCTGAAAATCGCGGATCAGCTGCGCTTGCTTCTCCGTCTGGCCGCCGGACATCGGGATCACCGTCGCCCCCAGACGCTCGGCACCGTAGTGCGCGCCCAGCCCGCCGGTGAACAGCCCGTAGCCATAGGCCACGTGAATTTTATCCTTCGCGCTGCCCCCGGCGGCGCGCAGGGAACGGGCGACGATATTGGCCCAGTTGTCGATATCATTTTGGGTATATCCCACCACGGTCGGCTTCCCGGTGGTGCCCGACGAGGCGTGGATACGCACCACCTGCTCCATCGGCACCGCAAAGGTATCGAACGGGTAGTTGTCGCGCAGATCCTGCTTGGTGGTGCACGGAAATTTTTGCAGGTCCGCCAGCTCGTTAAAATCGTCAGGGTGAACGCCCGCGGCGTCAAACTTGCGTTTGTACATCGGAACGTTGTGGTAGGCGTGGTTCAGCGTCCACTTCAGGCGCGCGGTCTGCAACGCCTGTAATTCATCAACGGACGCGGTTTCGATCGGATCAAGCTTTGTTGTATTTATCATCGCAGGGTACTCACATTATTGTTCGCTCAAACACGCTCAAGGATCATGGCAATGCCCTGACCCACACCGATGCACATCGTACACAGCGCGTAGCGCCCGCCGCGTCGGTGCAATTCATTACTTGCCGCCAGCGCCAGTCTGGCACCGCTCATGCCCAGCGGATGACCTAGCGCGATCGCCCCGCCATTCGGGTTGACGTGTTCGGCGTCATCCGGCAAACCCAGCTGCCGCAGCACGCCCAGTGCCTGGGCGGCGAAGGCTTCGTTCAGCTCAATGACGTCCATATCGGTGATGTTCAGCCCGGCACGCTCCAGCACCTTGCGGGTGGCGGGCACCGGGCCTAACCCCATCAGGCGCGGCTCGACGCCCGCGGTCGCCATTGCCACAATGCGCGTGCGCGGCGTTAACCCCTGGGCAAGCGCCATCGGCTCGCTGGCGATAATCAGCGCCGCCGCGCCGTCGTTCACGCCGGAGGCGTTCCCCGCCGTCACCACCCCGTTCTTACGGAACGGGGTTTTCAGCGCGGCAAGCTGTTCAAGGGTGGTTTCGGCGCGCGGATGTTCATCCACGCTCACTTCCGTCACTGCTCCTTTTTTTCCCGCCACCTGTACCGGAATAATCTCCTGCGCCAGAACGCCGTTCTGCTGCGCCCGCGCGGTGCGCTGCTGGCTGCGCAGGGCAAACGCGTCCTGATCGGCACGGCTGATATTTAACAATTCCGCTACATTCTCTGCCGTTTCGGGCATGCTGTCAGTTCCGTATTGCTGATGCATGAGCGGATTCACAAATCGCCAGCCGATGGTGGTATCGAAGATCTCCGCCTGACGCTGAAATGCCGCCGTGGCCTTGCCCATCACGAACGGCGCGCGGGACATCGACTCCACGCCACCCGCGATCAGCAGATCGCCGTCGCCCGCCTTAATTGCGCGTGCGGCAAAGCCAATCGCGTCCAGCCCCGATCCGCACAGGCGGTTAATGGTAGTGGCTGACACCGTCTGCGGCAGCCCGGCCAGCAGCGCAGACATGCGCGCCACGTTGCGGTTATCCTCCCCGGCCTGATTCGCGCAGCCAAAGATCACGTCATCAATGCGCTCCAGATCGAGCTGCGGATAACGCGCCAGCAGTGCGCGCAACGGCACGGCCCCTAAGTCATCGGCGCGCACGCTGGACAACCCTCCGCCATAACGACCGACCGGGGTACGCACCCCCTCACAAATAAATGCGTCACGCATCAGGCTTCTCCTGTCACACTGCCGCCGGTGCGGTGGGATTTCCCGCGAAAAAGCGCGACGGTTTTCTGGTGTTGGTTCTGAATTTCAATGTCGTATACGCCGGTCAGCTTGCCCTGATGCTTCACCCGCGCGGTGGCGGTCAGCCTGTCTCCGGCAAAGCCCGGTCGCAGAAAGTCGATGGCGCACCCTGAAGCTACCGCCGCCAGCCCCTGACTGTTGCAGGCGTAGGCAAAGGCGGTATCGGCCAGCGAGAAAAGCTGTCCGCCGTGGCAGGTTTTATGCCCGTTGAGCATTTGCGGAGTGATGGTCATGGTCACCACCGCATAGCCCTCTTCCATGTCGATGATATCCATCCCCATCGCCTGCGCGCAGGCGTCTTGTTCGTACATCGCGCGGGCGTTATGCCAGGCGTTATGACTCATAGCTACTCTCCAGAAGCGCACGCTGGCGCAGCAGGGAACAGGGGCGATAGCGTTCCTCGCCGTAATGACGTTGCAGGTTTTCCAGCAGGGTTAACAGACGCTGCCAGCCAAGGCGCTCGCCCCAGGCGATGGGGCCGCACGGATAGTTGACCCCTAAGCGCATGGCGGTATCGATGTCTTGCTCGCTGGCGACCCCTTTTTGCAGGGCGTCCAGCGCTTCGTTGGCAATCATCGCCACCGTGCGCCAGACCAGCAGGCCGGGGTAATCCGCAATCTGTAACACCCGCTTCTCCTGATGCTGCAACCAGTAAATGGCCTTCTGCGTGGCGGAGCGCGGGTTGCCGGGCGCGGCGGCAATCACAGCCACATCCCGCTCGATACGGTCGACCACCACCACCGGGCAGCCGTGGCGCAGCGCCAGCGCCTGTGCGGTTTCGCCCTGCGTTTCAATCAGCAGCAGTTCGTCAATTTCCGTGACACCGTCACTTCTTCGCTGTACGCGCATCGGGCTGAAGCTGTCGCTGACCGGATCGAGCCAGCTGACGGCGGGTTTTTCCGCCTGCCAGCGGTAAACGCCCTGCCCGCTTTTTTTGCCCAGACGCCCCGCCAGCACCAGCTCCTGCTGCATCAGCGACGGCAGAAAACGGCGCTCTTGCCAGAAGGCGTTAAACACGGAGCAGGTCACGGCAAAGTTGACGTCCTGACCGATCAGGTCCGTCAGCTCAAGCGGCCCCATAGGGAAGCCGCCGCCATCTCGCAGGGCGGCGTCGATCGCTTCAGGCGTTGCCACCTGCTCTTCCAGCGCGCGCCAGGCTTCCGAGTAGAACGGACGCGCCACGCGGTTGACGATAAACCCCGGCGTGGACTGACAGCGTACCGGCTGCTTTCCCCAGCTCAGCGCCAGCTCGCACAACGCATCGGCCACTTCGGACGAGGTGGCCAGCCCGCTGACCACCTCCACCAGCTTCATCACCGGCGCGGGGTTGAAGAAGTGCAGCCCGGCGACGCGTTCAGGGTGGCTAATCTCCGCCGCAATCGCGGTAACGGAAATGGACGAGGTGTTGCTGGCGAGCAGCGTCTGCGGCGGGCAGACCTCTGCCAGCTGGCTAAACAGGGCTTTTTTCACCTCAAGCCGTTCGGAGGCCGCCTCGATCACCAGATCGGCTTTCGCCAGGGCATTGATAGTCGTCACCGGTGTCAGGCGGTACAGGATCTGCTCCGCGGCGTCGGCAGAAAGTTTTCCGCGCGAAACGCGAGAGGTCAGGCGCTGACGAATGCCGTCAACGGCGCGGGAAATCGCCGCTGCGTCAATGTCGTACACCAGCACCGGATGACCGTGGCTGGCCGCCACTTCGGCAATGCCGGCGCCCATGGTGCCGCTGCCGATCACGGCGATCGTATGAAGGTTGGTCGCCATCTTATTTCCCCGTAAAGTTGGGCGTGCGTTTTGCCAGAAACGCGCTGACGCCTTCCCGGTAGTCGTCGCTGCGTCCGGCCAGACGTTGGTAGTCGCGCTCCAGATCGAGCTGGGCATCGAGGGTGTTGGTTTCGGCGGCGTTAATCGCCTGCTTGATCAGGCCCAGGCCAAAGGTAGGCTGAGAGGCAAAATGCAGCGCCATCTGCCGGGCGGTGTCAGAGAGCTGCTCATCGTCCACCACCTGCCAGATCATCCCCCAGGCCTGCGCCTGTTCGGCGCTGAGCTTATCGCCCAGCAGCGCCAGCCCCATGGCGCGGGCGCGTCCGGCCACGCGCGGCAGCAGCCAGGTGCCGCCGCAGTCTGGCACCAGTCCGAGCTTGCTGAAGGCCATCACAAAATGGGCTGAACGGGCCGCTATCACTATGTCGCAGCCGAGGGCCAGCGTGGCACCCGCTCCCGCCGCCACGCCGTTAACCGCGCAGATCACCGGCTTCGGCAGCTTCGCCAGGCGGCGCACCAGCGGGTTGTAAAAGGTCTCAACGGACATGCCCAGATCCGGCGCGGGACCGTTTGGGTCCACGTTACGATCGTTAAGATCCTGCCCGGCGCAGAAACCGCGCCCCGCCCCGGTGATCAGCAGACAGCGGATGGCGTCATCGCGCTCGGCCTGCTTCAGGCATTCGGAAAGCTGCTGGTGCATAACATCGTTAAAGCTGTTCAGGCGATCCGGGCGGTTCAGCGTAATGGTCATTACGCCCTGCTCAACATGGCTCAGAATACATTCCACAATTAGCGTCCTTTGAAGTCTGGGGTGCGTTTTTGTAAGAAGGCGTCGATACCTTCCCGGCGATCGTCGGTGGCCGCGAGCAGCGTAAACAGCTGACGCTCCTGCGCCAGCCCGGCCTGAAGCGGGACCTCCTGCGACTGGCGTAGCGCCTGCTTCGCCGCCTGTAGCGCCAGCGGCGAGTGGCTCGCGATCCGTGCCGCCAGCTTCAGGGCGTACTCCAGCGTCAGCGAGGCCGGGAAGACGTCGCTGACCAGCCCGGCGCTGTGTGCCTGAACCGCCGTGAGGCTTTCACCCGTCAGCACCATTTTGCAGGCCAGGGATTTGCCCACGCTGCGTATCAGCCGCTGGGTGCCACCTGCGCCCGGCATGATCCCGAGGGTGATTTCCGGGAGGCCAAAACGGGCGTTATCGCCGGCAATCACCACGTCGCAGAGCAGCGCCAGCTCGCAGCCGGCACCCAATGCGTAGCCATTCACGGCGGCGATCAGCGGTTTATTGAAGGCGTCTATCCGCCCCCACAGCCGGGGACGGATATCGTTCAGGGTGGCGGAAAGGTCTTTCTCCGCCATTTCGTTCAGATCGGCCCCGGCGGCAAAGCAGCGTTCATTGCCGGAAATCACGCAGACGGCAATGTCAGCATCCGCTGCGGCGGCCTCAAGCTGCTCGGCGAGCTGCATCAGCAGCGCATTGTTGAGCGCGTTGCGCGCCGCCGGACGGTTTAGCGTTAGCTGCAACACGCGGCCATGACGGGTGACAATCAGTTCGCTCATGCCATCCCCTTCGCATCAAAATCGACGATGACGTCGGCGGTTAACGGCAGCGCCTGACAGCTCAGCACATAGCCCGCAGCCAGCTCGTCCGGCTCCAGGCTGTAGTTGGTCGCCATATCAACTTTTCCGCGCAGCACTTTGCATTTGCAGGTGGCGCATACGCCGCCCTTGCAGGCATACGGCAGATCCGCGCCCTGACGCAGGGCGGCGTCCAGGATGCTCTCATCGTCCGCCGTCAGGGTGATTTCCCGGTCGCGTCCGTCCTGACGGACGGTGACCTTCTGCCCCTCGGCCTGCACGCTGTGCGTTCGTTTCACGGTAGTGCCCGGCGTATTAAACCGCTCAAGATGGATCGCTTTTTCCGGCATGCCCAGCGCTTTCAGCGCCGCCTCGGCCTCGTCCATCATCGCTGACGGGCCGCAGATAAAGGCTTCGTCGTACTGGCGGAAATTGATCAGCGTTTTTGCCAGTGCCTGGAGCTTTTCGCCGTCAATGCGGCCATGAAGCAGATCGCTGTCGAGCGTTTCCTGGCTGAAGATGGAGACCAGTTGCAAGCGCTGCGGATATTTGTCCTTCAGATCCGCCAGCGCCCGACGGAACATCATGCTCTGGCTGCTGCGGTTTCCGTAAATCAGGGTGAAGTGGCTGTGCGGTTCCGTGGCCAGCGTAGCGGATAAAATGGCCAGCATCGGGGTGATCCCGGACCCGGCGGCTATTGCCAGATAGTGGCCTTCGCGTTCAGCCTGCGGCTGGTAGCCGAAATGCCCCTGGGGCACCATCACCTCTAAAGCCATGCCCTGCTTAATCTCGTCCCGGGCGTAGCGGGAGAAGCGCCCGCCGTCGATGGCTTTGACCGCTACGCTGATCTCCCCCGGTGCGGTGCTTCGGCAGATGGAGTAGCAGCGGCGCAGTTCGTCACCGCCAAGCCTGGCTTTCAGGGTCAGATGCTGACCGGGACGGAAGCGGTACGCCTCCTGTAACGCCTGCGGCACCGCGAAGGTAATGGTCACCGCGTCGCGAGTTTCAGGTTCTACTTTTGCCACTGTTAATGAATGAAACGTTGTCATGGCGGCCTCAAATACATTTGAAATAGTCGAAGGGCTCACGGCAGGTATTGCAGCGGTAGAGCGCTTTGCAGGCCGTCGAACCAAATTCACTGATGAGCGCGGTATCGGTGCTCGCACAGCGCGGGCAGATCACCTCTGCGGGAGCGTGGGCATGGCAGCTATGGCCGACGGGCGGGCTGATACCATATTCACGCAGGCGCCTGCGCGCATCGTCGGTCATCCAGTCGGTGGTCCAGGCGGGCTCCAGTTGCAGCACAATATGTACCGGAGAAAAGCCGTTCCCGGTCAGGGTTTCGCGGATGGCCCTCAGCAGATGCTCCGTTGCCGGGCAGCCGGAATAGGTCGGCGTGAAGCCAATAACCCAGCCTTCCCCCTGCGCCTTCACGCTGCGCACCATGCCTAAATCGGTGATGGTGAGCACCGGCACTTCCGGGTCGGGGATCTGGCTTAGCAGCGCCCAAATCTGCGGGATTTGGGCAGGCGCAATGTCGACGAGGCGTTGCATAGCGTTCTCCTTCACCACTGCTGGCCGGGGTAGACGCGCTGGAGATACTGCATCTCTGCCAGCATCGGCCCCAGATGTTCGGTATGAAGCCCCTGCTTGCCGCCCGTGCGATACGCCACGTCTTCGGGCACGCGGAGGGTGGCTTCCGCCAGCCCGGCAAACACTTCGCGCTCCCACGGCTCTCGCAGGGTGCGGGGATCAACCGCCACGCCGACGTCAATCAGCGCCAGCTCGACGTCGTCGGCGTCGAACAGCTCGGCCGTAAAGCGCCACAGGCTATCCACCGCCTGCTGCATTTTCTGGGCGGAGGTTTCTGTTCCGTCGCCCAGACGCACCAGCCAGCCACGGCTAAAGCGCAGGTGATAGCGCGCCTCCTTAATGGCTTTTGCGGCGATGGCGGCAAGCTGGCCGTCGCTGCTGTGGATCAGTCGCTCGTACAGCGCCACGTTCCATGCATCCATAAGGTACTGACGGGCAATGGTGTCGGCGAAGCTGCCGTTTGGCTGCTCCACCAGCAGCAGATTGCTGAACTGACGCTCATCGCGGCCATAGGCCAGGGTGTCTTCATCCCCCGTTCCGTCCAGCTCAGCGGCGTAGGTCAGGAAGTTGCGCGCCTGGCCGAGCAGGTCGAGGCCGATGTTGGCGAGGGCCAGGTCAATCTCCAGCTCCGGCGCGTGGCCGCACCAGGCGCCCAGGCGCTGGGAGAGCACCAGACCGTTGTCGCCCAGCCGCAGGGCATATGCAGATACGTTGTTCATCCCCAACCTCACATGTGCTCAATGCCATCAGGGATGGTGTAAAACGTCGGATGGCGGTAGACCTTGCTTTCCGCCGGATCGAAAAATTCACCGCTCTCTTCCGGCTGGGAGGCAACGATTTCGCTCGCCTTCACCACCCAGATGGAACAGCCTTCGCTGCGGCGGGTATAAGCGTCACGCGCGTTTTCCAGCGCCATGCGGTCGTCGGCAGCGTGCAGACTGCCCACGTGACGGTGCGACAGACCCTGCTTAGAACGGACAAAAACTTCGTATAACGGCCAGTAAACATTGCTCATGGTTGATTCCTCTTATGCGGCCTGGCGGGCGCGTTGTTTCTCGGCATGCGCCAGCGCGGCTTCACGCACCCACGCGCCGTCGTCCCAGGCTTTACGTTTTGCGGCCAGACGTTCGTGGTTACAGATCCCCCGCCCGTTGATGACCTCGTCAAATTCCTGCCAGTCGATATCGCCGAAGCAGTAGTGGCCGCTCGCGTCATCGAAACGCAGGTCAGGGTCCGGCACGGTCATGCCGAGCATTTCCACCTGAGGCACCGTGTTATCGACGAAGCGCTGGCGCAGCTCATCATTGCCGAAGCGCTTGATCTTCCAGGCCAGGCTACGGGCGCTGTTTGGTGAGTTGTCGTCGTTAGGTCCAAACATCATCAGCGCTGGCCACCAGAAGCGGTTAATGGCGTCCTGCAACATCTGACGCTGGGCTTCGCTGCCCTGCGCCAGCGCCATGCAGGCCTCAAAACCCTGACGCTGGTGGAAGCTCTCCTCTTTACAGATTTTTACCATCGCCCGGGCATACGGGCCGTAAGACGTGCGGCACAGCGCCACCTGGTTCACGATGGCTGCACCGTCCACCAGCCAGCCGATAACGCCGATATCGGCCCAGCTCAGGGTCGGATAGTTGAAGATGGAGGAGTATTTCATCTTGCCGTCGAGCATCTTTTGATAGATGTCCTCCCGGGCGCAGCCCAGCGTTTCCGCCGCGCTGTAGAGGTACAGGCCGTGTCCAGCTTCGTCCTGCACCTTCGCCAGCAAAATGGCTTTCCGGCGCAGCGTCGGCGCGCGGGCGATCCAGTTCCCTTCCGGCAGCATGCCGACAATTTCAGAGTGGGCGTGCTGTCCAATCTGGCGGATCAGCGTCTTGCGGTAAGCTTCCGGCATCCAGTCCTGCGGCTCGATGGCCGTCTCCTGCGCGATGCGTTGCTCAAAGCGTTGTTCTTGCGTCACATAACCACCTTTATGATTCGTTAGATCACCAAATGTAGCAGAATGGTGAATCACTTGGTTTCTTAAAAGTTACACAAAGGTTAAATATAACCCCAAGAAGCGTTTGCTTATTTTGTGACGACGCTCGCAAGGGTTTTCGTGAACAGCAGGAATCGCGCGGGTTTTTCATGACGAAGCTGAGCAATGCAGATCACAACATTAACAATTCATTAAAACTCAGCTTGATTTTTATGATTCATGATCAAACTATCTATAGTGAAATCACGAAACATCTGGAGAGAAGAAATGCAGCAGTTAGCCAGCTTCTTGTCCGGCACCTGGCAGTCAGGCCGGGGCCGTGAGCGCACCATAACCCACGCTATCAGCGGGGAAACGCTATTTGAAGTCACCAGCGAAGGGCTGGATATGGCGGCCGCACGCCGTTACGCCATTGAACACGGCGGGGAGGCGCTTCGCGCAATGAGCTTTATCGAGCGTGCCGCCATGCTGAAGGCGGTGGCCAAACACCTGCTGAGCCAGAAGGATCGGTTTTACGCCCTTTCAGCCCAGACCGGCGCAACGAAGGCCGACAGCTGGGTGGACATCGAAGGCGGTATCGGCACCTTCTTCACCTACGCCAGCCTCGGCAGTCGCGAACTGCCGGACGATACCCTGTGGCCAGAAGATGAGCTAATCCCGCTGTCGAAAGAAGGCGGCTTTGCGGCACGCCACGTGTTGACGTCCAGGTCCGGCGTGGCGGTACATATCAACGCGTTCAACTTCCCGTGCTGGGGGATGCTGGAAAAACTTGCCCCGACCTGGCTTGCCGGGATGCCCGCCATCATCAAACCCGCCACCGCCACCGCGCAGGTCACGCAGGCGATGGTGAAAGCGATTGTCGAGAGCGGTCTGGTGCCGGACGGCGCCATCAGCCTGATCTGCGGCGGCGCGGGCGATCTTCTGAGCCAGCTCGACAGCCAGGACGTGGTGACGTTTACCGGATCGGCCAGCACCGGACAGAGCCTTCGCGTGCACCCGAATATCGTCGCCCATTCCATTCCGTTTACCATGGAAGCGGATTCCCTGAACTGCTGCGTGCTCGGTGAAGACGTAACTCCGGAGCAGCCGGAGTTTGCGCTGTTTATCCGTGAAGTGGTGCGCGAGATGACCGCCAAGGCCGGGCAAAAATGTACCGCCATCCGCCGCATCATCGTGCCGGAAGCGCAGGTTGAGGCCGTCAGCCAGGCGCTGATTGCGCGGCTGGAGAACGTGGTCGTCGGCGATCCGGCGCAGGAAGGAGTGAAAATGGGTGCCCTGGTCAACCATGAGCAACGCGCCGACGTGCAGGAAAAAGTCGATCGTCTGCTTGCCGCGGGCTGCCAGATCCGTCTGGGTGGTAAGGCCGATTTGCAGGCGGCTGGCGCATTCTTCCCGCCCACCCTGCTGTTCTGCCCGCAGCCGGACGAGACGCCGGCCGTTCACTCCACCGAAGCCTTTGGCCCCGTCGCCACCCTGATGCCGTATCGCAATACCGAACACGCCATGCAGCTGGCGCGAGCGGGCGGCGGCAGCCTGGCGGGAACGCTGGTCACGGCAGATTCAAACGTGGCGCGGCAGTTTATTGCCGGGGCAGCACGCGCCCACGGACGTATTCAGATCCTCAACGAAGAATCTTCCAAAGAGTCTACCGGACACGGTTCCCCGCTGCCTCAGCTGGTGCACGGCGGCCCGGGACGTGCGGGCGGCGGCGAAGAGCTGGGCGGCCTGCGCGCCGTGAAGCACTATCTTCAGCGCACGGCCATTCAGGGCAGCCCGTCCATGCTCGCCGCCATCGGCAAACAGTGGGTGCGTGGCGCCGGGGTGCAGGAAGATCGCGTTCATCCGTTCCGTAAATACTTCGAAGAGTTACAGCCGGGCGACAGCCTGCTGACCCCGCGCCGTACCCTGACGGAAGCGGATATCGTGAATTTTGCCTGCCTGAGCGGAGATCACTTCTATGCCCATATGGACAAAATTGGCGCGGCGGAGTCGATTTTTGGCGAGCGCGTGGTGCACGGCTATTTTCTGATTTCCGCCGCGGCGGGGCTGTTTGTTGATGCCGGGGTTGGGCCGGTTATTGCCAACTACGGTATGGAAAACCTGCGCTTTATCGAGCCGGTTAAACCGGGCGACACCATTCAGGTGCGCCTGACCTGCAAACGTAAAACGCTGAAGAAACAGCGTGCTGCCGATGAAAGACCCACCGGCGTGGTGGAATGGGCGGTTGAGATTTTCAACCAGCATCAGCAGGCCGTGGCGCTCTACTCCATCCTTACGCTGGTGGCGCGCCAGCAGGGTGATTTCTGATCAAAGCAACAAGATTGACGTTGCTGCATCAATTGTTTAAGAACATCAAAAAGCCTGAATAGAAACATGGACTGGATGGCTTTGATTAATCAAACCATCCAGTCAGCCCGGTCTGGATAAGTTACAACCGGAAACAGTAAGTAAATTGACCATATTGTTAGCATGGTTATTATTTAGCGGCGGGAATATTCCCGCGTTAAATTACATGGAAGAGTATTAGGCTATGGCAATTCCTGTTTATCTTTTCTTAACTGATGATGGTGGCGCAACAATTACAGGCTCGGTGGATATACGTTATCGTGAGGGAAGCATTGAAGTCACTGGCTTTACACATAATCTAAGCCTACCAACCGATCCATTGACTGGGAAAATTACCAGTAAACGCAACCATGCCCCAGTCGTTTTTCAAAAAGAAATCGATTCCTCCTCCCCTTTCCTGATGAAAGCCGTTGCGACTGGCCAAAGCCTTAAAACGGCTGAATTCAGGTGGTATCGCATTAATGACGCGGGGCAGGAAGTAGAATATTACAATATGCGCCTCGATAATATTCGCGTCGTTTCCGTTACGCCATTGATGCATGACATTAAGGACCCGACGAAAGAAAAACACAATCATCTTGAAGTCGTGGAACTACGCTACGATAAAATAACCTGGACGTATTGTGATGGTAATTTACAGTTTGCTGACTGCTGGGCTGAGCGTTAAATATGCGAATCCCATTATATTCAACACCCTATAATATTGCATCCTTTGCACCACCTGGCGTGGACGTTGTGAGCCACATGGTAATTGCGCGATTTCACGGTGGCCCCTCATTAATGACCTACATATGGTTTTATCAAATGGTCAGGAATCATGGCCCCTGGGATTATAAACAAGGCCGGGCACAATTTGCCAACTTTGGCAATTTTCATTACGGTGCCGTTGGCGCCGCTGCGGGTATTCCGGATGGCATTCTGCTCCGGGGGGCAGGTACTGCACAGATTCTTGCCGGGACAAGCGATCCTGTCGAATTTGCAAAATTCCAGAGTCATAATAACTACGGTGATGACCCAGTCGATCAGTTATGGATAAGGGCAGGAATTGATTATGCACGACGTTCGGGTTTTTAACTGGCGCGCTGGTGTGATTTTACTTTTTTTCCTTATCTTCATTGCATACCCTTTCCGCGATCTGTTTACCGTATATGAACATTTGCAGGAAAAAATCCAGGTTAACGAGCGTTTAACGCTTTATATCACCCAGGTTGAGGCAGGTTCACTGTCTAAGAACAGGTATCATATTTATCTCTTTGATGCGAAAAAAAGCCCGGAAGATTTCATGTCCAACGTTAAGGACATTCCCCCCGTCATGATCACCGATGATGATAAAGCTTCGGTGACGATTAAAGATGAAGACATTTATTTTCGCATTCGCGGTAAGGTCTATTCGTTCACGACGGTAGGTTTCGACGTCCGCATACATCTCGACAGTTCACCTTATTGAAGCACCCTTTTTCTGTCACGGGGTGTGATGCACCCCCGGTCTTTTTTTAACCTGGCAAGACTGACAAACAACCTGGCAGATGCAGGCAAACGCTTTTCGTGCGCGCCTGTCAGGATAAGGCTGACACAACACAATAAACACAACAAGATGAGGTCTGCGATGGGAAGCTATTCTTCTTTTTCTGCCCGTAGAACGGCGCTGGCCATGGCCGTTGCGCTCTGTTGCGCCTGGCAATCCCCTGTTTACGCGCACGGCAGCGAGGCGCATATGGTTCCGATGGACAAAACGCTCCAGGCGTTCGGGGCTGACGTGCAGTGGGATGATTATGCCCAGATGTTTACCATCTTTAAAGACGGTGCCTTTGTGAAGGTCAAACCCGGCGCAAACACCGCCATCGTTAACGGCACGCCGTTGGCGCTACAGGTGCCCGTGGTGATGAAGGACAACAAGGCATATATCCCGGAGACCTTTATCAACGATGTCTTTCAGTCCGGTCTTGATCGGACCTTCCAGGTCGAAAAAAGCCCCCATCCGTTAAACGCGCTGACGGCTGATGAAATCAAGCAGGCCGTGGAGATTGTGAAAGCGTCTGCGGATTTTAAGCCCAATACCCGCTTTACCCAGATCGCGCTGGCGGAGCCAGATAAAGCCAAAGTCTGGGACTTTGTGCTGAACGGCACGGCGGTGGATGCGCCCCGCCAGGCCAATATCATCATGCTTGACGGCAAACGCATCGTCGAAAGCCGGGTGGATTTGAAGGACAAGAAGATCCTCCACTGGGCGCCGATCAAAGACGCGCACGGCATGGTGCTGCTGGATGACTTCAACACCGTGCAGCAGATCGTCAGTGAGAGCCCGGAGTTTGCCGCGGTGCTGAAAAAGCGCGGCATTAACGATCCAAAAAAAGTGATCACCACGCCGCTTACCGTCGGCTTTTTTGACGGCAAGGATGGGCTGAAACAGGAAGATCGCCTGCTGAAAGTGATCAGCTATCTCGACGTGGGCGACGGTAATTACTGGGCGCACCCGATTGAAAACCTGGTCGCGGTGGTGGATCTTGAGCAGAAGAAAATCCAGAAGATTGAGGAAGGCCCGGTCGTGCCGGTGCCGCTCACCCCGCGCCCGTATGATGGCCGCGACCGCGTTGAGGCGGAGAAAAAACCGCTGGATATTATCGAGCCGGAAGGCAAGAACTACACCATCACCGGGGATAGGGTGCACTGGCAGAACTGGGATTTTCATCTGAGCCTGGACTCACGCGTCGGCCCGATGATCTCCACCGTAACCTATAACGACAACGGCAAAAAGCGCCAGGTAATGTACCAGGGTTCGCTCGGCGGAATGATCGTGCCGTACGGCGACCCGGATATCGGCTGGTACTTTAAAGCCTACCTGGACTCCGGTGACTACGGCATGGGTACCCTGACCTCCCCGCTGGTGCGCGGTAAAGACGCGCCGTCCAACGCTGTGATGCTCAACGAAACTATCCCGGACTACACCGGTGCGCCAATGGAGATCCCCCGCGCGATCGCCATTTTTGAGCGTTACGCCGGGCCAGAATATAAGCACCAGGAGTTAGGTAAACCCAACGTCAGCACCGAACGCCGCGAGCTGGTCGTGCGCTGGGTCAGCACCGTGGGTAACTACGATTACATCTTCGACTGGGTGTTCCATGAAAACGGCACCATCGGCATTGATGCAGGTGCCACGGGCATTGAAGCGGTAAAAGGCGTACAGACAAAAACGATGCATGACGCCACCGCGAAAGATGACACGAAATACGGGACGCTGATCGACCATAACATTGTCGGTACCACGCACCAGCACATCTATAATTTCCGTCTGGATATGGACGTGGATGGTATTAACAACAAGCTGGTGGCCATGGATCCGGAAGTCAAACCAAACGCCGCTGGCGGCCCGCGCACCAGTACCATGCAGGTCAATCAGTATGATATTGATACCGAACAGCAGGCCGCCCAGAAGTTCGACCCGGGCACCATCCGCCTGCTGAGCAACACCCGCAAAGAGAACCGCATGGGCAACCCGGTTTCGTATCAGATTATCCCTTACGCGGGGGGCACCCACCCGGTGGCGACGGGCGCGAAGTTTGCTCCGGACGAGTGGATTTATCACCGCCTGAGCTTTATGGATAAACAACTGTGGGTGACCCGTTACCATCCTGACGAAATGTACCCGGAGGGGAAATACCCGAACCGTTCCACCCACGATACGGGCCTCGGGCAGTACAGCAAAGATAACGAGTCGCTCAACGACCAGGATAACGTTATCTGGATGACTACCGGCACCACCCACGTCGCCCGCGCCGAAGAGTGGCCGATTATGCCGACGGAATGGGTGCACACGCTGCTCAAGCCGTGGAACTTTTTTGACGAGACGCCAACGCTCGGCAAGAAAAAAGCCGAGCAAAAATAAGCAAATGTCGGGCGCAATGCCCGTTTTTTTGTGCAAACATTTGAGGAATAATCGAGCCTGCTTATAGTTAATACTACCTGGCTTTAGCGAGCTATCCACCGGACGGGAAGAAAACCATAATGGAAAAAAGACACAACGCAACGCCAGAACCTGCGACATGGCCGACCCGTAAATCAATGGTTGTTCACGGGCTGGCCGTGAATCTGCCCTGGCTCGCCTTTGTCAATGCGAGCTTTGCGCTGATGGTTCTGCTGCGCAATTCCCTGTTCGGCCATTTTGACGCCCTCTTGCACATCCGCCCGCCTCTTAGTCAGATGATTGACGCTTCCATGCTGGGAGTAGTTATTCTTTCCGTGGCGCTGGTCATCATGGCCTGGCGCCACATCCGCGGCGTCAGCGCCGTGCTCTTTATGTGCAGCCTGCTGTGGTCGATAAGCTGTTACTGGTTTATCACTGTGATCCAGCTTCCTCATCCCTGGCCGATATTCGTTACCCTGCTGATGGCCGGTATGACCGCGCTCTATTTTCATCCTGTGGGGCTGGTGTGCTTTATCGCGCCGCTGTGGATCACTCTGCCCGTTGCCAGCATGCTGCTGAATCAGGAGATGAACCTTCGCTTTGTCGGGCTGTGGGTGGTCTTCACCTTCATTCTCGTTTGCGGACGCTACATCCTGTTGAGCTGGTTTGAAGAGGCCTGGCGTCGCAACCAGCAGAATCAGCGCTTGATTTCACGGCTGGATGCGCTGGCCCACCAGGATCCGCTGACGAGAACAGCCAACCGCCGGGCGATGGAGCTGGTACTGGAAAATGCGGTGGAGCAAGGCAAACGCTTTACGGTGCTGATGCTGGATGTCGACTACTTCAAACTCTATAACGACACCTATGGTCACCAGGCAGGAGACGATTGCCTTGCGCGGGTTGCAGAGGTGCTGAACGCCTCGGTGCGCACCCCGGAGGATGTGGTCTCCCGCTACGGTGGCGAGGAGTTTGTAGTGATCCTCTTTGACTGCGTGGAAAACGTTGCTGAAAAAGTCGCTGCGCGGATCCAGCAAGGCCTGCGCGCGGCAGCCATTCCGCACGGTGCATCGAAGGTCAGTGAATATGTGACGGTCAGCATGGGGATTGCCGCCCATAGCGCAGGACTTGCCGGTCCGGAAATCATCGCCCGCGCCGATGCGGCGCTGTACCGGGCGAAAGAGGCCGGGCGGGATCGTTGGAGGCGTTAAGTTATGCCGGGTGGCGCTGCGCTTACCCGGCGTTTTATTAGTACCGCACGCATACCGACTTGGTTTCACACCAGCCATCCAGCCAGTCGGGGCCGAAATCACGCCCGGTGCCGGACTGCTTCATACCGCCAAACGGCAGGTTGGCGTCGATCAGCGTGTGGCTGTTCACCCACACGGTTCCGGCCTGTAGCCTGTCGGTATACTCCAGCGCTTTGCTGATGTTCTGCGTCCAGACGCTGGCCGTTAAGCCATATTCAGTGTCGTTCGCCAGCTGAAGCGCCTCTTCCCCGTCGGCGACACGGACCAGGTTGACCACCGGCCCGAACACCTCTTCACGCGTCAGGCGCAGATGATTATCCGGGTTGACCACCAGCGTTGGCGAAACGTAATAGCCTTTGCCGTCTGGCCCCCGGTTCCCGGCGATCAGCTCCGCATTGTGTGTCTTTGCTTCATCCAGGAACGCCTGGACCTTATCGCAGTGGGCGCGCGACACCAGCGGATTGATAAACGCCTCGGGCGACATGCCCGGCCCGACGGTCAGAGATTTCACGGCCTGTTCAAACCCGCTGACCAGCGTGTCAAACAGCGGGGCCTCAATATAAATGCGCGAGCTGGCCGCGCAGACCTGCCCCTGATTCAGGAAGCTGCCGGTCATCAGCCCTTCAATCACCCACGCCGGATCGGCATCTTTCAGCACGATGGCCGGGTTTTTGCCCCCCAGCTCCAGCGTCACGCCCGTTAGCGTATCCGCCGCCGCGCGGGCTATCTGCTTGCCTGTCGCCGTCGAACCGGTAAAGCTCACTTTGGCAACGCGCGGATGCGAGGTCAGCGCCGCGCCGCAGACAGCGCCACTTCCGGTTACGACGTTGAACACGCCATCCGGGACACCCGCCTCGCTCGCCAGTTCCGCCACCCGTAACAGGGTGAGCGGCGTGGTTTCGGAGGGTTTGATCACGATGGAACAGCCCGCCGCCAGCGCGGGCATCACTTTCCACATGCCAATCATCAGCGGGAAGTTCCACGGCACAATCCCCGCCACGACCCCAACCGGCTCTTTGCGCGTCCACGCCTGATAGCGCGCGCCCTGCGGCAGAGGAATAGAGAGATCGAGAGTTTTGCCGGCAATTTTGGTGGTCAGCCCCGCCGTGTAGCGCATCCAGTTCAGGGTACAACCCACCTCAAAGGCGCGGGAAATATTGATGGATTTCCCCTGCTCCAGGGTTTCGAGCTGCGCCAGCTCTTCGCCATGCTGTTCCACCAGATCCGCAAACCGCAGCAGGATGCGTTCCCGCTCTGCCGGCAGGCGCCCGGCCCAGCTTCGGGCGACAAAGGCGCGCCAGCCGGACATCACCGCCCGATCGACATCGTCGACGCTGGCATCGGCGGTGGAGGCAATCACCTCTCCGGTCGCCGGGTTGTAGACGTTCAGACGCTTTTCGCTGTCGGATGCCGCCTGACGCCCTTCAATCCACAGGCCGTGCTGACGGTCTAAAAACTGCTGCACGCCCGGCAGGACGGCGACGTGTGATTCGGACATAGGGTACTCCTTCGTTATGCTTCGCAGGGTGTGTAAGCAGTCTAAGAGGGGTTTCGCATTCCTGCTTTTGTCTGTGTGACATTCGCTTTGCCAGCTGTGACAGGCTCCGCAAATCGTGATAATTCCCGCTTATAACGCTGTCACCGGTGAGCGTTCTTTCCTATAGTCAGCCTCGTAGCCCAGACAAAATGCAACATAAATGCAACAATGCGAAAACGGTGACGGTGCAGCGAGAAAAGCAATGGCATGTGCAAGCGAACAGGACAATTTTCAGCAGTGGCTGGCGCAAATTAACCAGGTTTGCGGGCGCTTTGCGGCACGTCCGTTAGAGGGAGCGTTTCTCGGCGAACTGGAAACCAGCTACACCCAAAGTCTGAAGTTGAGCACGGTGACCACCGCAGGCGTTAACCTGTTTCGCACCCGTCAGGAGATCAAAAGCGGCAATGATGCCTGGTTCTACACCGTATTTCAGCTGGAAGGCAGCGCAGGGATCGAACAGGACGACCGGCGCTCGGTGCTGAAAGCCGGGGATATCACACTGATTGACGCCTCCCGCCCGTGCTCCATTTACTGGCAGGAGCGTTCCCGCCAGATTTCGCTGCTGCTACCGCGACAAATCATTGAGCAATACGCACGTTTTCAGGAAGTACGCTGTGCGCTTCCACTCTCCCGCAGCCTGCCTACGGTGCAGCTTAGCTACCGCCTGTTGCAGGAGAGTATGGGGAATGCCGATCTGAGCGCCAGAGAAAGTGAAGCGGCGCTGGAGGCAATGGTGTGTCTGCTGCGTCCGGCGTTCCAGCAGCGTGACGAGGCGCTGCCGCGCAAGGAGCGTCAGTTCCGGCACGTGCTCTCCCTGATTGATGACCACATTCAGTCGGAGGCGTTAAGACCGGAATGGATAGCCTCAGAGAGCGGCATGTCCGTGCGCAGCTTGTACCGCATGTTTGCCGAGAAAGGACTGGTGGTGGCGCAGTACATTAAGAACCGTCGCCTCGATTTATGCGCGCAGGCGCTACGTGGCATCAGCGACGATGAAAAGCTGGCGGGAATTGGCTACAGCTGGGGCTTCACCGACCATAGCCATTTTTCCACCGCGTTCAAGCAGCGTTTCGGGGTTTCGCCGGGCGAATACCGTAAGCGTTACCGCTAGCTATTTTTTCAGCCACTTTCCGTTAATCCCCTTCACGTACTCGCCCGGCTGGGCGCGGGCCACCAGCTTTTGTCCCGCCATTTTCGCCACCTCGTCGACGGGCAAATTATTATCGTCAGCCAGCTGCTGATAGCTTTCCGTACGCGCGGCGTTGATACGGTTCACCAGCGCCAGCGTTTCTGCGTCGTGCTGAACGGGCGCCAGATAGCCGCTCAGGGTTTCCCCTACGCGTCCCTGGGCGCGCGCATCGTTGAGCGTCAGCGTGGCGGCGTGAACGTTCATCCCCAGCGCCAGTAACATCAGAACTAATCGTTTCATGGCATCCTCAGAACAGATCGCTGCGGGACTTCAGCAGGGCTTCAACGTCTTTATCCACTTTGATATGGATTTCATGCTCGATTTTCACGTTCATGTTGATGGTGATCGGCTCCTTGGGCGCCGCCACTTCAATGCGCGGCGTGCAGCCTGACAGCAGCGCGACGACGGCCACGGTGAGTACACCAGCCCTCTTTTTCATCGTTGTTCCTCACTTTCCTTGCCTGTCGTACTGCGGAGAAGGGGTATCGCCGCATGTTGCTCAAACCATGTTTGCAAATTGTCCCCGAAGCGCAGACTGCGCCAGAGGGTAAAAATATTCTCTTCATGGGTGTAATTCAGGTTCACGAAGCTGCTTTTGCCCTCGACGTGGCTGATGCCTTTGATGGCCGCCTGCATGGTCAACACCCCCAGATTATCCACATTGAGCTTCGTCCACGACTGCGAAATTTCCATATAGCGGAGCCAGTTGATCGCCGCCCCTGCAACCACGTTGTCCTTCACAATGGCATCCGCCGTGTCCTGGTCGATGCGCAGCGTCATCGGCCCCGGGTTGGTCAGCCAGCCATCTTTAATGATCCATTTTTCATTGTCCAGCCAGAACGGCAGCGCGCCGCTCACCGGGCCGGACATGGCAAACTGCTTCGGATTTACCGCGCTTATCAGTTCGCTGGAGGAAATATTATCCACGCGCAGTAACGCTGGATCGTGCTGCGGCATTCTCAGCTGCTGCATGGTGATTTTCCCGCCAAGCGCTTCGACCTTCACGTTGGTGAGCAGGAGCGGGTTTGCTTCGGTCCACGGATAATCACCCTGGAGATCCGCAGTGATATTTCGGGCCGTGACCAGGTTTTTTACCTCGCTGATACGTAACGTTACCGGCCCCCGCGTGCCCAGCGACCAGGTGCCCTGGCTCAGGCGGAACGGCAGGACAAAGTCAACGCCGTTAATCTCGTTATCCGGCATCCACGCGCTGCCCGCTTTCAGTACCCCGTGCCCCCCGGCCTCAAAGCCCTGATCGGGTGCCGCCGAGAAGGCCACCTGAGCGTACATTTCACCGCCGCGCAGGGTCATTTTCCACTCTGGCGGGATCAGCGGCTGGAACACCGTAAGGGACTGTTTTGGCCACCAGGCCTGACCGCGAAGGCGTTCGCCGTCCCAGCGGCCATTTACCCGTACCGGGCCGATGTCGTCCGCATGAAGATCTCCTTTAAACTGGAACACCGTCGGGTCTGTTCCCTCAACGCTGAAGGTCAATACGGACGGTGGCAGCACACTTCCGCCCGAGAAGCTCGTTTGCCCGGCATTGAGCGCGAGCGCGCCGCTGAAGCCAGGGTTATTCGGGTCGCGCGACCAGCGCACCGGGCGATCCAGCACCAGGCGCGGTTTGCTGACCAGCATCGTGCCGTACTGCAATTTGTCGAAACCCGTGGAAAGATCCGTCAGCTCAATAACGTTGTCGCGCCACTCCCCGGTTCCCCGAACATCCCAGCGCGCGTTCATCGGCGTGAAGTTCCCTTTCCCCCAGTAGCGCCACTGCCACAGACCGTTATCGGGTAAAAAGTCGTTAGCCTGGCCGTCCAGATGCAGCTCAAAATCACCCATTTCGTTTTCATGCGCTCGCAGAATGGCTTGCAGGCGGCCGTCCACACCCTTTTGGGTCAGCTTCACGCCCGCCAGCGGCCAGCGGATTTCATCGATATCCAGCGAGTCAATGATGCGCCCGCGCGAGCGCAATAAAGCGCCGGGCTCAAACGTAAGCTGCGGATCGTAAAGGCTGCCGGTCAGTTTCGCCGGGAGTCTGGCATACAGGATCAGATCGTTTTGCTTGGCTTCCCCGCTCAGGTGCAGCGGCATCGCGCTGTTTTCCATGCTGAGGGAGCCGGGACCGATATTCAGCACCGCGTTGCCCTTACCCGCATCCCCCTGGGTCAGCACGTTGAGGCGCCCCGTGAAGGTAGCTTTCTCCAGCCCCTGCTGCCAGTTATCCACCTTCAGACCGACGCGTCCGCTCATCGGCATACCTGAGGCTGACAAGTTCCAGCGTCCGTCGCTGATCGTTAGCTGCTGGGCGGTGATCTGCCACGGTAAATCGAGCAGCGGCTCGGGGTTCTCCCGCGCCATCACCACCAGCTGGCCCTGATTGCCCTCCCAGTCCAGATCGGCATCGACCAACGAGGATAACTGTGGCACGTTAAAGGTGGCGACCGTATGCCCCTTCACCGGCACGCCGTCCGGCACCAGCGGCAGGGTAAATTCACCCACCAGCTTCACGGGCTGGGGCTGGTCCGGCAGCTGAACATCGAACTGGCTTACAGAAAGCGTCTGGCCACGCAGCTGCCCCTTAATGCTCACCTGCTCTCCCTTATAGGTGATGTCCTGGCGATCTGGGGTCAGTGAGGCATGCAGCTCACCTTCCCACTGCTGCCAGGGGGAAAGGGTAAAGCGGTGGATGGTCAGCCAGGTGTTGGGCAGGATGGCCTGCCACTGTGCCAGCGTTTTCGGTGCCACCGTCGAAGGCGCTGATTGCGGTAGTTTGCTCAGGCAGACAGAGTTAAGTTTAAGCGCGCCAATATCCAGATCCCAGCGGCTTGGGTGTGACAGGGTCACGTTTTCGACGCGGGCAATTTCGCACTCTTCTACCAGATAGCGAAGATCGGGAATAATCAGGGCGTGGCGCGTTAGGCGCGGGCTTTTTTCAAACGCGATACGCGTTCCAACGGGAAGCCAGATCCCGGCGAGCGTGGGCACCCACTGGGCGAGCGTCATCAGCAGCGTCAGCGGCACGAGTAACAGCAGCAGTAATAGCGCGATTGCGGCTTTGTATTTACCCTTCATGGGCAGTTAATATCCTGATTTTGCGAAAAAAATAAGCCGTTCTTGCCGCTCATTGTCGCATGTTTAGCCAGTCAGTTGAAGGTTATGCCATTTTTAAGAGTAGATGCTCTACAATAATTCATAGAACTTATTGATTTCAATGAATTTTGAAAAATTGTAAGATAATTTTAAACATGCTAACGTGGTTCCAAAATCACTGGAGAAAGTCTTATGAAACTCGCGGTATATAGCACAAAGCAGTACGACAAAAAGTATCTGCAACATGTTAACGAGACGTACGGTTTCGATCTTGAATTTTTCGACTTTCTGCTGACTGAAAAGACGGCTAAAACCGCCCACGGCTGTGAAGGCGTATGTATCTTCGTTAACGATGATGGTAGCCGACCGGTGCTGGAAGAGTTGAAAAAACAGGGCGTGAAATACATTGCCCTGCGCTGCGCGGGCTTTAACAACGTCGATCTCGATGCCGCCAAAGAGCTGGGCCTGAAGGTCGTGCGCGTCCCGGCCTATTCTCCGGAAGCGGTGGCAGAGCACGCCGTTGGCATGATGATGTCGCTCAACCGTCGTATACACCGCGCCTATCAGCGTACCCGTGACGCTAACTTCTCTCTGGAAGGGCTGACCGGCTTTACCATGTTCGGTAAAACCGCTGGCGTGATCGGTACCGGAAAAATCGGCGTGGCCGCCCTTCGCATCCTGAAAGGTTTCGGCATGCGCCTGCTGGCGTTCGATCCGTACCCAAGCGCCGCTGCGCTGGAGCTGGGCGTGGAGTATGTCGATCTGAAGACGCTTTTCTCCCAGTCGGACGTCATCTCCCTGCACTGCCCGCTGACGCCTGAAAACTATCACCTGCTCAACCAGTCGGCGTTCGACCAGATGAAAGACGGCGTGATGATCATTAACACCAGCCGCGGCGGACTGATCGACTCTCAGGCCGCTATCGAAGCGTTGAAAACGCAAAAAATCGGCGCGTTGGGTATGGACGTGTATGAGAACGAACGCGATCTGTTCTTTGAGGATAAATCTAACGACGTGATCCAGGACGACGTATTCCGTCGGCTGTCGGCCTGCCACAACGTGTTGTTTACCGGACACCAGGCGTTTCTGACCGCCGAAGCGCTGATCAGCATTTCGGAAACCACGCTGGGCAATTTACAGCAGCTTGATAAGGGCGAACCGTGCCCTAACGCGAT
The DNA here is from genome assembly GCF_001631805.1 of Enterobacter genomosp. S. Classification (NCBI taxonomy): domain Bacteria; kingdom Pseudomonadati; phylum Pseudomonadota; class Gammaproteobacteria; order Enterobacterales; family Enterobacteriaceae; genus Enterobacter; species Enterobacter genomosp. S. Next base: position 238,198 of record NZ_LVVA01000020.1, read on the forward strand.
CGTTTAAGACCTTCAGGCCGGGCGGCGGTGGCCTCTGCCCGGCCAATAATAAGCCCATCGGAAAAATAACAGTGCCCCGGCGTGTATAGGGGCTATTTCGTTTAAAATAAATAATGATCCTATAAAATAAACCTATAACTGTTTTCAGGAACCCTTCTACACTTTAAGCGGATATATCGGTAATAAGATTAATATAAGTCAATTTTATTACGTTCTTAAATGCTGGGCTATTTACTTAGCCTTCACACATTTTTGCCATTAGCAGAGGAGTCTGAAATATGGCATTCGTAACAACGAAAGATGGTGTCAGTATTTATTACAAAGACTGGGGTCCGAAAGAGGCGCAGCCTATTGTTTTCCATCACGGCTGGCCGCTGAGCGCCGATGACTGGGATAACCAGATGCTCTTTTTCCTTGCTGAAGGCTTCCGCGTCATCGCCATCGACCGTCGTGGTCATGGTCGTTCCGATCAGGTGAGTGAAGGTCACGATATGGATCATTACGCCTCCGACGCATCGGCGGTGGTTGAAAGCCTCGATCTGCGTAATGCCGTGCACGTCGGCCACTCCACCGGCGGAGGCCAGGTCGCCAGATACGTGGCGAAGTACGGTCAACCTCAGGGGCGAGTGGCCAAAGCGGTACTGGTTAGCGCCGTTCCACCGCTGATGGTCAAAACCGACGCTAACCCCGGCGGAACGCCCATTGAGGTGTTCGACGGCTTCCGCCAGGCGCTGGCAGCTAACCGCGCCCAGTTTTACCTCGACGTCGCCAGCGGTCCGTTCTATGGATTTAACCGGGACGGAGCAGACGTTTCGCAGGGCACGATCCAGAACTGGTGGCGTCAGGGTATGATCGGTAGCGCCAAAGCCCACTATGAAGGCATTAAGGCGTTTTCAGAGACCGACCAGACGGACGATCTTAAAGCCATCACGGTTCCTGTCCTTGTGTTGCAGGGCGATGACGATCAGGTCGTACCGTATAAAAATGCCGCCCTTCTACAGGACAAGCTGCTCGCAAACAGCGAACTTAAAATTTATCCTGGCTTCCCACACGGGATGCATACCACGCATGCCGATACCATAAACGCCGATATTCTGGCATTTATTCGCTCATAAAGACGTTGATTATCCATAAAAAACCGGGCGCTATGCCCGGTTCTCTTTTAGGGTTATAGAAAAGGCCACATGAGCGACCATTTCAGGAAAAGACGATTACAGGAGTTTTATTTTTACCTCATACCCCTCAAGGCCTGTCATGGCCTCACGCGCAGTAAACTCAATTTCAGACACTTCCTGCCCTGTTTTTTTTCGTAGCTCTGCAATTTTTTTGGCTATAAGCGCTGAAATTTCTTCTTCTGCCTTTTGCGTCATTGCGTCAACTTTCATGTTTACCTCTTGCGACCGTTTACTGTTTCCATTTTCTAACTGGCTTTTACCATAAGCTTATGTAAAGCGTAGACTATCTGCGTTACGTCTGCTGCCTGCGCCTCCGGGTGAACCTGCTTTTAAAAAAATGCATTTAGATTGCATTATTTCTTCAAGGTGTTATTGTCCCAACGCCTTAGAGCACATAAACATAAGAAAAGATTTGACTCAAACTCGCCCCGCATCAGGGGCATTTTTTTGGCGGTATATAAGCAAAAACCCGCCATAAGCGGGTTTGCGTATCAATCGTGAAGATTATTTGAAAACTTCCGCTACGGCCTGGAAGTTCGGGCCATGCTCACGAGCAGCAATGATGACGTAGTATTTCCCGCCCTTCTCGTCTGCCAGTTTTGAGAGTTTTTCATGAAGATCTGAAGGTGAAGAAATTTGTCCACCTGAAGCCCCTACAGATACGTTACCCAGATATTCCAGTTTGAAGTGGTGCGCTTCATCCTTGGAAATCATATCTGCCGCAGATGCGCCAAAGCTTGCTACCGTTAAAGCCAATACAGTCCCTAATAGTGCTTTTTTCATATCATTCCTCCTGTTGATGAATTTATATATTTAACATTAGCACCAAATATGTAAATGATCCGTATCAATTTTGTAGAAGGGTTGAGCAATAAGAGGCGCGCCATTGATCATGATTACCGGCCATGCTGACGCGCAAACTGCGGGTGCAGCAGGTTCATCTACTATACTGACCGGGGTAGTTATCACTTATCTGCCCGGTTGCGCATAAAGCAACTCAAACTCACCTGTACCATGACCATCAGGAGAACAATATGCACACGAGTAAAACCCTGAAAAGGCTGCTAGCCGTATCAGCAGTTGCAGCAATGTTCAGCACCGTTGGCGTACACGCTCAGACGACAGGCGCCGCGCAGACTAGCGCTGCGGGCCAGGCTCAATCAGACGCCAAACTCAGCGCCGACGACGAAAATGCGTTGAAGGACATGGCGCAGGCAAATATCAACGAAGTTGCCGCCGCCAGGCTCGCCCTCGACAAGGCTCAAACCAGCGACGTGAAAACATTCGCCCAGAAAATGGTCGACGATCACGGCGCCGCCCTGACCAAAGTCCAGGCCGTGGCCCAGAAAAAGGGCGTAGAGCTGCCGACCGAGCCCGACGCCGCGCATAAGGCCCTGACCTCGAGGCTGGAAAACCAACGCGGTGACGCCTTTGACAAGATGTATATGGAATACGCCGGTGTGAAAGACCACCAGAACGTGCTGTCGAAGCTACAGAGCGACGCCAGTAAAATCAGCGATCCGGATGTGAAGGCCCTGGCCAACGAGCACACTCCGGTCGTTGAGCAGCACCTGAAGTCCGCCGAGCAGATGTCCACGCGCGCCGGGGCATCAGCCGATAAATAAGCGCGCCGGTAAAACGGCAGAGGCAAAATAAAGTGGGGCCCGCAGGCCCCACGCTTATTTCCCCCTTCCAGGGCAACACTATTCAGGCAGCGCGTAAACTACTACCTGATCTCCTACCTGGTCCTTCAGGATCGTGTTTCCGCCCGCCACGAAGGCCACGTACTGGCGACCTTTATATTCATAGACGGACGGGTTCGCTACCGCCGGGGCTTCTGCCTGATCGGACCACAGCTCCTCACCGGTTTCCACCGAGTAGGCGCGCACTTTGGCATCCATAGAGGCACCGATGAAGATTACGCCGCCCGCCGTCACGGCCGGGCCACCAATGGTAGGCGAACCCCAGCTTTCCGGCATGAAGAAGCCATACTGCTGGGAGGCGCCAACCGGACGACGCCATTTCACATCCCCCGTGTGCATATCCAGCGCCACGATTTCGCCAAACGGCGGCTTCCAGCACGGCATGCCCAGCCAGTTGCTCGCCACCAGCAGACGCATGCCGTACGGGGCACCTTCCTGTGGGGCAAAACCGCTTTCGTTGCCGGAGTCTTTGTCCGCGTTATCGTAATCTTCACGGCTGTAAAGCTTCACGTACTGGACGATATGCGAAGTATTGACGATGGCAATCTGTTTTTGCGGATCGAACGCCACCCCGCCCCACTGCACGCCGCCGGCGCTATCGGGATAGGTGAGCGTGCCTTCGCCTTTGGTGGTCGGCGGGGTGTACATTCCCTCATAGGTCAGGTTATCCCACAGGCGGGAACACTGACCGCCACCGACGATATCCGCCAGCTTCCAGATTTCCGGCTTTTTCGACTGGTCGAGCAGCGGCGCAGGTTTGGTCGGGAACGGCTGCGTAGGCGAGAGCACTTCGCCCTGCACCGAACCATCGCCCTGCGGAACCGGACGCTCTTCGATAGGCCATACGTCCTCTCCCGTCAGGCGGTTAACCACAAACAGGAAGCCCTGCTTGGTGGCCTGAACCAGCGCCGGGATCTGTTTGCCGTCTACGGTGATATCCATCAGCGTTGGCGCGGAGTTGATATCGTAGTCCCAGACGTCGTGGTGTACCCACTGACGAGACCAGACCACTTTACCGGTGTTGATGTCCAGCGCAGTGGTGGAGGTGCCAAGCGGAATAGCGTCGACGCGGTTGCCGCCCCAGTAGTTGGGAGACGGAGACGAGACCGGGAGATAGACCAGGCCGTTGGCCTCATCGGCAGACATGTGCGTCCAGACGTTGGCAGTACCGGTACGCTTGCGGATCTCTTCCGGGATCGCGTCAAAGGTCCATTCACGCTCGCCGGTCTGGGCGTTGAATGAAAATACGGTGCCAGGAGGCGCTTCGGCATAGGCCCAGTCTTTCCCGGCCCAGCCTACCAGCAGATGGTTGCCGACGACGGTTGGCGGTTGCAGTACAGAGAGCGGATACTTGGCGTTAACGGTGTTCCACTGGTTCAGATCCAGCACGCCGTTGTCCGCAAAGTCGCTGCACGGTTTGCCTGAATCGGCGTCCAGCGCAAAGAGCTTGCCGTCAACGGTGCCCATATAGACGATTTTCTGGCATGCCTGACCGTTCACCGGTTGTTTTGCCTGCCAGTAGGAAACGCCGCGGTTTTTGAGCACCGGCTGGGTCAGCGCCTTGCGCGACGATTTGGTGTCATAGTGCCACTTCTCTTTACCCGTGCCCGGATCCAGCGCAATCAGGCGATCGAAAGGGGTGCCGATATAGAGCGTGTCGTTAGCGAAAATGGGCGTTGCGGACCATACGGTCGCCGGCGTATCGCCTTTGCCGTCCGAGACGTCGCCGGTATGGAACTCCCACACTTTCGTTAATTTACCGACGTTATCCGCCGTGATCTGGGTCAATGGGCTGTATTTCTGCGCGTTAAGCTGCCCATGGAAGCTGTCCCAGGTGGCGGTGCCGGGCACCAGCGGCGTCGCTGGCTGGTTCGCCGAGGCGACTTTTTGCCCGCCACCGTTGCCGGTTGAGGCATCGTCTGTGGTTTTTGTGGTCCCGGGTGCCTGCTGATCGGCGGCATCAATGTTAAGCGAGTCCTGGGTCCCCTGAGAGGCCTCAGCGGCTTTATCCTGCGCCTGAAGCGCGAACGGAGCGACCAGCAGCGCCAGCGCCGTCATGCCGACTTTTATGAAGGGATAATGCTTATCGTTATGCACGGGCGGCTCCTCAGGTTCGGACGGAATGTTTGTAACGGGCGGAATTGCTGCTCAGCATAATCAGACCGATCAGGCCGACCACCATGGCTGCCGTTACGATGTACTGGTGCAGCAGCGCGGCGGCAAAACCAATACCCACTAACACGACCAGGGTGATAATCATCATGAAAACACGCGCCCCGCGCCCCGATGCCGCACGTAACATAAAGGTCAGTATCGCCAGCACCGCGCTGGCAATGGCCACGCCCAGTGCGCCAATGGTGCCTGTGACGCCGGAGAGCGGCGTCCACCAGGCGTATAGCGCCACCGCGAAGCCTATTATCGCGGCCAGCAGCAGCAAAATACTGCCGATGCGCGAAGATTGAGAATGCAACATACCAGGGATCCCCCTCTAAAAAATGCCAAATGGACCAACGTAAGGCGTTTTCGTGGATATATGCCCCTGCTGTTCTCGCGTGCAATCGCTATTAAAACAACGCGGCGTGAAGAACGGCGGCATATTTCACTAAACGTAACTGAGTATAGAAGAGGATTTTTTTATGGGACGTTTATCCGACGCGTGCCCTGCCCCACGCTGAGTTCATAAAGCGGCGTGTTTCGTGAAAAACGCACGGGCGAGGTTTATTGTCTGCTTTGAGCGAGGGGCGGATGGTGGGGAGAAAACAAAAAATCGCCAGATGGGATAGTAAAGGCTAGATTTAATTCAGGCATAACTGGTATGACCACACAAATAAGGCTCTGCGTATGCATTCAGTCATAATACCCGTAAAAGAAGGCGGATTTCTGGCAGCCACACTATGGGAAAGAAAAGATGCCAAAGCGATGGTTCTCCTTCATCCGGCAACCGCGGTTGTGCAGGCGTTTTATAAGGGATTCGCACAGTATCTTTTTAACAGAGGATTCAACGTTCTCACCTACGATTATCGCGGTACGGGCCTTTCTAAGTCCGGGCGGGTTCGGACTTACCGCGTGTCTATGTCTGACTGGATCGACCAGGACGTCGGATGCATAACCGCCTGGGCTAAAGCACATTTTCCAGGGCTTAGCCTGTTGGCGGTAGGACACAGTGTAGGCGGGCATGCTGTTCTGCTTTCAACCGCCACCCACGCCCTGCAAGCTGCGGTCATGGTGGCCTCACATGCCGGAGTGACGAGCTCCATAAAACAAACGACAGAAAAGGTGCGTGTCTGGTGCTTATTGCGTGTTCTGGCTCCGGTTCTGTGCCGTATCTTCGGTTACATGCCTGCCAGGCGCCTGGGATTGGGCGAAGATTTACCGGCGCCAGTCATGCTTCAATGGGGGCGCTGGAGCGCAATGCCAGGTTATTTCTACGATGATCCAGACTGGAATGCACGCCAACGGGCAAGTGAGATCACGCTACCCATGCTGGTGATGGGATTTGATGACGACCCCTGGGCTAACCGTGAAGCTATTGCGCGGCTGATGGAGCCAGTGCAGCAAGCAAAAATCGAACGCTGCGAGATACGGCACGCAGAGTTTGGCCTTTCGTCCATTGGGCATATGGGATTTTTTCGTACGCGATGTGCGGAGAAATTATGGCCCGTCGTCGGTCAATGGCTGGAGAGTCAGTGCCCGGATTGAACGACGCGTGAACATGGCCTCCTGAGTATTTGCAGGGTGTTTTCCGCGGCTGGCACAAAGTGGGCAGGCTCATACTGAAGGTCCGCTATGAGCGAGAAGCGGACATCATGACTTTGAAAAATGCGAAGACCGTATTAATGCATTACTTATTCACACATTGATTCTTTCCTGACGCATCGGCTCAGCAATCCGTGTCAACCCCAGATAAGGTAGTGGTGCGTCCTGTCTTTATCGCGTTAGTCTGTCGTGAAAGGACCATAAACTAGAAGCTCTGTATGGAAATTATTTTAATGCGTCATGGAAAGCCTACTTTTACAGGATCTGCGAGAGTAACGAGCCGTGAAATGTCCAACTGGATTGCAGAATACGATCTTTCTGACACAGGAGAAGATATACCGCCGGAGTCCAGTAAAATATTAGCATTCAGCGCATCGCGAATCATAAGTAGTCCTCTTCCCAGAGCACTTTCTTCCCTGAAAGCATTAGGGCTTGAGCCGGACGTTATTGATGAGGTTTTCAGGGAAGCAGAACTGCCGGTATTTCACATGCCCGGTATCAGGTTATCCCCGACCCTGTGGGCTGTATTTTTCCGCGTCATGTGGTTATGCGGTATATCCCGTAATGTGGAGCGCGTGGGAATAGCAAAGAGACGTGCTATTCAGGCTACGGATATTCTCATAGCGTCTGCAAAAGGATCCGACGGCCCCGTGCTCCTTATGGCTCACGGGGTGATGAATCGGCTAATTGCAAAGGAACTGAGGTCGCTGGGTTTCAAAGAGTGTTGTTGTCAGGGTAATGGTTACTGGAACGCGAGTATCTACAGACTCCAGTAACTAAAGATATTGAGTGGAGTGCACATCCGGAGTCTCCAGATATTGAAAGTTAGTAGTTTCTTTTTCGGCACGCAAAGAACTGATGTGACGACCAATGTTTGCCATGAGCGAGAAGCGGACAGGATCACTGACCTGAACTGAACTGAAGGTCTGCGATAAACGAGGAACAAATAACGCCATTCATATGTTAACAACTGCCAGCTTAAAAATTTGGAAATTTAACGGAAATGGTTAAGCTTCTTAGAACATGCTTACGGGATAGCAAAAAAATGATTGTTAACTGTATGGTCTACCGTTCAGGCCGCCCCGCCGAAACCGTGGATATCGAGGATATCAGCGAAATCATCCAGGATACCGATGCGTTTATCTGGCTGGGGCTTTGGCAGCCTGAACCTGCGTTTATGTATAAAGTCCAGGAAGAGTTCGGTCTGCACGATCTGGCCGTTGAGGATGCGCTTAACGCGCATCAGCGGCCTAAGATAGAGCGTTATGGCAGCTCGGCATTTGTCGTTGTAAAGACCGTCAGTGGACAGGGCGACAACATTGAGTTTGGCGAAACGCATTTATTTGTGGGGCGAAACTTTCTTATTACGGTGCGCCACGGTGCTTCAGAGAGCTATGCGCCTATACGCGCCCGTGCTGCTGAAGCCCCGGACATGCTGTCGTACGGTCCGGCGTATCCGCTTTACTGTATTCTGGATTTCATTGTTGACAGTTACGCAGAGCTGACTGCGCGCCTCAACACAAAAATTGGTGATATAGAAGCGACACTTTTTCACAGTGAATTTGACCGTGAAGCTATTCAGGACGTGTATTCCCTCCGCCGTAATCTGCTCGGGCTTCGCAACGCCGCTCAGCCAGTAGAAGAAATCTGTACCGAGCTTATCCGCATTCATGAAGACCTTATTCCAAAACCCCTCAGGGCCTATTTCAGAGATATTCAGGATCACGCAAGCCATGTAGTCACAGATGTAAATGACATGCGTGAACTGCTTAGCAGCGCGATGCACGTTAACCTGGCACTGGTTTCAGTGCAGCAAAACGAAGTTGTGAAGAAACTGGCCGGTTGGGGGGCCATACTCGTGATCCCGACGGTAGTCTTCAGCATGTATGGTATGAACTTCGACAATATGCCGGAACTGAAGACGCTCTATGGCTATCCGGCTACGATCGCTGTCACGCTGGGAGCCTGTGTATTACTGTGGCTACGACTCAAACGCTCTCGCTGGCTTTAATTGATAAGCGGTCCGATCGTTTTTGGTGCCCTGAAGTAAAGTAAAGCCTCACGCTTATGTCGATTATGCCACGGCACCAGATCCTATCCGTTAATTCCCCTGCATATGTCGGTACATTCCTATTCATTGAGATCCGGGTTCGCCCGCTCCACCGTTTATAAAATCCTGAAAAACGAGGCTATCACAGGGCAAGGTCACTCGTTATTATAAATTAACAAGCCACATTGATAATTATCATATTCGTTTATGCTTTATTGAGCTCAGATGTGAATTTATGTTGAGGAACGTAAGCAATACTTTTTTAGACAAGGATGATTAATATGAAAAGGGTTTTTATGACGGCTGCATTAACAGGTTTATTTGTCAGTAATAATCCGTATGCAGGCGAAAGCTATCTGGTCTATAACCCACACAATATTGCGGTATTTGAAGTGCGTTTCTTTAATGTTGGCGACGGCCCTTTTATGCCGGACTGGCCGAATGCCTCTGAGTCAACCTGGGATCTTGGCCAGCAGCAAAAAGAAAAAATACTTGATGCCATGCGTTACTGGGCTGAGGTTATTACCCCCAGCCCAGGGCAACTGCCCGCCATTATCAATGTGGGGACATTTAACGATGAGAATGCCGCAGGTTCCAGCGATTCAGTTACCGACGGCATCATGAGTCTGACGCAGTTGCAGGGAGCATTGAACGGCATTGATACCGGAGAGCTGACCTTTGGCTCCCATGCCCAGTTCATCATGGGCAAACTGGATTTTGATAACGTTCCCTATGTGCCTGCGCAGTTGCCACGCACTGGAAAGGCCGATCTGGTCAGCGTCGCTGTTCATGAGCTGGCCCATGGCCTGGGAATATCCAATATGGTTACCGATCTGCAAGGCAGTGGTACATTCACGCCCGCTTTTGATACCGTGCCTTTTGGCTCCTGGACCAGCCATCTGCGTGATGACCGTGGCAATCCTGCCCGACCAGGGCAAGTAATATTGTGTAATGGATGCAATAACACCTGGGATCCACAAGGCTTTGATGTACGGCTCGATAAAGGCTATTTCACCGGCAGGCACGTGGATGAAGTACTTGCAGGCGCCATGCCTGGCGTGCCGGTGAAAATGTTAGCAGACGACGGTTCGGTCGATGATAACTACATGAGCCATATCGAGCTGAAAAACAGCATGATGAGCCATCAGAACTACCGCAATTACACAACGTTTATGGAAGCGGAACTGGCATTGCTGCAAGATATGGGATATCAGATTGACCGTCGTAACTTTTTCGGTTTTTCGCTGTATGGTAACGGGCAAACTCTCATTAACCGCAATGGATATTTTCTGCGTAATCAGCAGGCGGATGGCTATCTGGCTGGGCAATATAATACCGCTAATCTGGGGGTTGGCCTGCATGTGTATGGCAGTTATAACCCTATCTTTCAACAAGCGGACCTGATGACATCAGGGATTGGCGGCGCGGGCATCCGTATAGATGGGCAAAATAACACCCTGAGCATTGAACCCGGAGTACGGGTATATGCCGATGGCGAAAATGGCCGTGGGGTGATGTTTGCCTACGGTAAACAGCACAACCTTATTCAACGTGGCGACGTTCAGGCACTGGGAGCCCATGGCGTCGCTATCAGTTTTGACTTTGGCAATAACCTCCTGGGTAACGACGTGGATTATCGTGGCTCCTGGCTTCATATCGTGGACGGCTATTACGATGCGTTATTACCCGAGTTGCAGGGAGCGCTGGTAGATAATGCCGACATCAGCGGACGGGTTGCCGGTAAAGGCGCGGCGATTTATATTTCACCGAACGCGCTGGTCGGTAATATAAATATATTAACGGGTGCCCGGCTGGAAGGTGATATTTATTCGGACTACGCCCAGCGGGATGACGATGGCCAACAGCGGTTAACACAGCTTACCTTCGGTCGGAAGGCCAATGCGTATGGGCAAGCGACGGAAGCTGCTGATGCTGATTTCAGCTTTACTTACCGCGGAAACATTGAAGGTATCAATAATCTGGCACTGGACGCGCACGGAGGGAAAACCTCGCTTAATGGCGATTTTCAGATTTACAGCATGACTATCGCGCCAGGTGCCAGCCTGTCCGGCAACGCCAGCTACACGCTTAATGAGGAAGGCCGCTTTGTAAATAACGGGATCCTTGCGCCGGGTAATTCCCTTGGGCAAATCACTATATCCGGTGATTATCAACAGGGTGATACCGGACAGTTGTTGTTGGAAGTCGACGGGCACGGCAGGCATGATACTCTGCGAGTGAACGGTCACGCACAATTTGACGGTCAACTGACGTTTGCGCCGCAGCCGGACTGGTACGCCACAAACTGGCGTCTGAATACGCAAGATTTGCTAAAAACAGACTCTTCCGGCGGCAATTTCAGCGCGGTGAACAGCGTGCTCCGCTCACCCACGCTAACGCTGCAAACCACGCCTCAGGGAAAGAATGGCTGGCAGCTCTCAATGCTGCGCGCTTCAAACGCATACAGCCGGTATGCGCAGGACGCTAATGCGCGGCAGGTAGGGCAAGCGCTGGATAAAATTGTGGCAGAAGCTAAGTCGGATATTCAACCGCTGTACCGTACTCTGGATTTCTCCGCCACTGATGGCGGAAGTATCAGCAATGCCTTGCCGCAACTTTCTGCGGGCGCCTACAGCGCCATGTTCGCAAGTTCCCTTCACCGTGAACAACAGATAGCGCGGATCATTGGCGGGCCGAATCCTGTGGCTATGCCGAAACAACTGGCGGAAGGCGAATGGCGCAGCTTTGCTATCCCCTTTGGCGGCGGCTTCTGGCAACAGCGTCAGGGTGACAGTGTAGGGTATGACGCCAGCAGTTATGGCATTGTATTCGGTGCTGAAAAACAAAACGATCAGAATCACAACTGGATTTATGGCTTCCATGGTGCGGTCAGCGGCCAGTCGGTGACGGTGAAATCACCAGAAACCGCAACCGGAAAAACCACTGCGTTCGATCTGGGTATTCATGCTCGTTACGGCGCTGAAAGGTCCGAAGGAATGTATTTATTCGGCACTGGCCGATTGGGTATTGAAGACAGCTGGCTGGACAGAAACATTCATGTAGAAACTTACGGAGCAAGCCACCATGCCACCTGGACCGGATTGTCAGGCTCTGTTTCGGCCGGCGGGGGCTATCGATGGGCGCTGAATAATAATGTGAACGCCGGACCGGTAACTTCATTGAATTACACCACATTACATCGTCCCGGCGTGAAGGAAAGCGGCAATGACGGCAGCCGACTGATGCTGGGTTCGCAGACCTTCGATTCTCTGAGATCAAGTATCGGGGTGAATAATAACTGGAATGTCCCCCTCGCTTCAGGGGCGTCGATTGCAGCTGAGTTGCAGCTTACCTGGGATCATGAACTGCTTGATGGCAACGTAGTGCAACACGCCTCTTTCGCCAACTATCGAAGCTCAGGGTTTAGTACCCGGAATCAGGTGACTGGCCGTGACGCTCTGGGCGTTAAGGCAGGTATGAGCTATAAAATCAACGCTGATGTCGAATTGGGCATCGGGGTTGAAAGCGAAATGTTTCGTTCTGGCTATGACTCGATCGCAGGTAATCTTTCAGCCACCTGGCGTTTCTGATGTCTGAGGACGAGAAAATAACAGGGCTGGTAATTTAACTCACCGTAACCCCGGCGTTGCCGGGGTATACCTAAAGGTTTTTGATATCAGAAATGGCTTGTGTCTCCCTGGCCATGCTCACCTGAGCCTTCAACCCGCTTAAGCTGGATCTCTTCACCACGTTGCCAGGCATCAGCTCCCTTAGCAACGGGGTGCGCCACAATACCCTCACGTTCTTGTTTGATGGCTTGCGTGCTCACGTCAAAGCGTCGATCTCTGTCCGCCAGGAGTTTGGGGTCTAACTGCCCTTCCCCGGTAAAGCCCATCATCAGAGCCGGAATGCCGAGCGGCAGCTTTTTATCGCGGTCGGTGTGCCAGGTATGCCAGGTCTTCCCGTAGGTATTCACAATTTTGCTCATCAATGCTTTGTCAGCCACTGCCGGTAAACCTGGAGCAATCAGACTGCCGGATTTCACTTCATATTGATGGCTGTGCCACAATTTTTTTTCTTCCGACGGCAGTGTGTTAAACAAACGCTCACTAATAATGTACTCAACGCCCATTAAACGGGCATCTTTGGTGTTTCCGTCGTAGATCACCGCCTGCATCACGTCTTCATTCAAGACGGTTACATAATGATGGGCTTCCATCTGGCCATTTTTATCCCCGCTATAAAAATGGAAACCGTCCAGGTAGGCACTCATTGCATCAATGGGCGGACGGGACTGGATAAGCTGCGCACCGGCTTCAAGCGTGCTCGTCCCGACGGAGGTTTTTACACCCGGAACAGGCGTATTTGAAGGGGTATTGTTCGCGCCGCAACCCACTAAAGTCAGGCTCGACAATAATAAAAGCGATAATGGTTTCATTGACCCTCCCTGTAAAAGTCACTTTACTGAAAGTAGTACATTAGCGCAGACACGCCAGGCGAATTTTTATTAAACCATCGGGATAACTGGCGTACTTTATATGACAGAAAATCAGCGAAATAGCCAAACTGATATTCGGTGCACCTGCTATTTGTGATCCAGGTCCTTAGCGCTGGTATACGGCCCCGAAACACCAGACTTTTCAATCTTCCATGCCTGGGACGGTGATGCAACAGCAACGACTTTGAGTTTGACCCGATCACAGTCTCGTAGCCTGGAAATGGACGATGAGATGTTGCGAACCTACTTTTTCCTTACTATAAAAATAGTTAAATAACTAAGCGAATGAGCTCATTATTTAGGAAATTGTTTTGCAACTCCAACCCTCCCGACTACATCTTCGTCCCGTAACGACGTCCGACCTGGATGATCTTTTCAGAATTTATGGCGACCCGGCTACGAATACCTTTAATCCAGCAGGACCATATCCTGACATACAGCATGCGCAAACTGTCTTAGCCCGTTGGATTAACCACTGGGAAACGCACGGCTTTGGAAACTGGGCAATCGCGTTACAGAAAAGTCCTGAAAGAATCATTGGTTTTGGTGGCCTGAGCGTTAGCAGTTATGCGGATATCATCATTAATAATTTAGGCTATCGCTTCGCTACAGAGGCATGGGGAAAAGGTCTGGCAACAGAGTTTTCGAAAAACTCTATCAGATATGGATTTGGTGAGTTAAAGCTGACTGAGATATCTGCCGTAGTAAGAGGTAATCACGTGGCATCGCAGAACGTTCTTCAAAAAGCGGGGTTGCAATACATAAAAGAGATTTATGATGTGAAAGATGCGCCGCCTAGCCTACTTTTTTCTCTCACACGGAGTGAATGGTTAAGGCAATCAATGTGAGCGCATTTACTCTAAATTAGTGATACAAAAGAATCGATGTACGACGACCTGGAAAGTACGAACGTCCGCCATGGGCACAAAACAGCCGTTAACATTCATCGGATCCTCAGTAAATCTGAATAGCGGGTCGTGTACCGCGGCGAAAGCATTTCACGCTTCATCTGCCATTGCTGCTGTATGCCCTGCCCGGCAAAGTAAAGCGTTCCCTTTCCATCTTTCGCGTTCAGGCGATCCAGCACTTCCATCAACTTTTCACTTCCGGCACGCGGCGCGCTGTTGTCAAACAAATTGAGCTGGGCAACCCCCTGGCTGAAGAAGTCTCCGAGCATAATGCCGGCTTTCTGGTAGCGGTGCCCCTCCTTCCAGATTTTGTCGAGGCACTTTACCGCAGCGCTGATAATGTCGCGGGAGTCCTGAGTGGGCGTGAGAAGCGTCATTGAGGCACTGTTGCCGTAATAGGGTTCGTTCAGCGCGAATGGGGAGGTCTTAACGAACGCCGAGATAAAGCGGCAATACTGGTGCTCGCCGCGTAACTTCTCAGCGCCACGGGCCGCATAGCTGCATATAGCCTGACGCACCTGCTCGTATTCTGACACGCGTTCACCGAATGACCGGCTACAGACGATCTCCTGCTTTGCCGGTGCAAACTCTTCCAGGTCGAGGCACGGCTCGCCGCGCAGTTCCCGGACCGTTCGCTCCAGCACCACATTGAAGTGCTTGCGGATAATCCACGTACTCTGCTCTGAGAGATCCAGCGCCGTTTTGATGCCCATCGCGTTGAGCTTCTTGCTGATGCGCCTGCCCACGCCCCACACGTCCTCTACAGGCACGATAGCCAACAGCCGGCGCTGGCGGTCGATATTGGATAAGTCAACTACCCCACCCGTCTGCTGCTGCCATTTCTTCGCCGCGTGATTTGCCAGCTTCGCCAGCGTCTTCGTCTGGGCTATACCCACGCCGATCCTCAGGTGCGTACGCTTTAAAACCGTTTCGCGGATCTCCTTGCCAAAATCAGTCAGGTCCCGGCAGTTTCGAACCCCGGTGAGGTCACAAAAGGCCTCGTCAATGGAATATATTTCGACACGCGGGCTTATTTCCTCCAGCGTGGTCATAACCCGGCTGGACATGTCAGCGTAAAGTTCATAGTTACTGCTGAAGCAAACCACGCCGGCGCGCCGGAACAGGTCTTTCTGCTTAAAGTATGGTGCCCCCATGGTAACGCCAGCGGCTTTGGCCTCTGCGCTGCGCGCTATCACGCAACCGTCGTTATTTGAGAGGACAACCACCGGTCGGCCTCTCAAATCTGGCCTGAATACCGTCTCGCATGATGCATAGAATGAATTCACATCACAGAGCGCAAACATATCAGCTGGCCGATTTAACAATAAAAGTGACCACGCCGAAGACGTCCAGCGTGTCTTCATTGCCAACAATAATCGGCGAATAAGCGCTGTTCATCGGATTGAGTTGAACATGAGGCCGCAGTTGCAGGCGCTTAACGGTGAATTCCCCCTCTACCGCGGCGATGACAATATCTCCGTGTTCGGCCGTTCGGGAACTATCGACCACCAGCAAATCGCCGTCGCTTATTCCCCCTTCAATCATCGAATCACCCGCGGCTTTAACGAAATACGTCGAGCTGGGGTGGGCAACCAGAAGTTCATTAAGATCAATGCGCTGCTCCACATAGTCGGCAGCCGGGCTTGGGAATCCGCACTGAACTAAATCGCTAAAAAGTGGAAGCGCGACAATCTCACGCAGTTCTGTAGGTCTGATAAATTCCATTACGCATACCTCTACTACTGTTTTTATATACAGTAGTTTTGTTTTGAAGCACGCGCAAGCCAGCTGAACCGTAGCGACTGTTTAAACCTTCACCGTTTCGTTTGTAAGTTTCTCTCTGGCTTCAAATTATAGTTTTTGTAAATTTTATGATTAAACGCTTCGACTGCTCGTTTTAAACGCTAAATGAATAGATTGTCATCAACACAGACAAAATGAAGAACGGCATGGCATTTCTTTAGCCAGAATGCCGTTTGACTGTACCCATATACAGTAGTATTTTTACGTGCAGACAGAATCGCACAATTAATATTCATAGGGAAAAAATAATGTTTGTTGAACTGGTTTATGACAAGCGAAACGTACAAGGGCTGGAGGGAGCCAGAGAGATAATTCTGGCTGAACTGACAAAACGTGTGCACCGGATTTTTCCTGATGCCAGCGTGACGGTTAAGCCGATGCAGGCAAACGGCCTGAATAGCGATGCCAGCAAAAGCGATCGGGAAAAGCTGAACCGTATGCTTGAGGAGATGTTTGAAGAGTCGGACATGTGGCTGACGCAAGAGTAACCAGCGTTTAGCGGCAGGGAAACCCGCTATGGCATATGGCCAGGTTTCCCTGTCATCGACGAACAATAAACACAGGGCAGGTGTTTATTAATATCGCTTCATTGTGTTGACGGGTGCCCTTTCTGACCAGTCAGGCCTTTCACCAGACATAATGGCACGCTGTTGTGATGGCGTCACAGACTGGGTTATTTCAGGCATTGATTTATATTCAGGTTGTTCAGGAGAGCTGAGAACCAGATCAGAACTACAACCTGACAGAAGGAAAAAAACGAATACAGATGAATTAAACTTAAACACTTCAACCCCTTCCAATGGGACAACATTTTGCAGACAGAATGCAGTGTCTCCCGGCGACGTTGCCCTATTCAACAAAGACACGCGTATACCCGCAGAGAGCAGTTGCCTGTAACACCCTTTGGCACAAACATTCATTACAAGAATAAAATTATGCCGAAATTATTTCCGTAGTCAATGATTCATGGCAACGGGTTTACGTTGAACGGAAGATAACAAAAAGATTGTCAAATGGCCGACGTATAAATTCAGAGCGTCTTCAATAGCACCTGTGCCATTTATTGCCGAGACTCTCAGTATCGATATAGCTGGTTTATTACTCGCTGGCTCTGCCTGCGCCCAGGGTAATGTGATTTGGTAGGGGTACGCACTGGCGTTATCCATACCTTTTCTTTGCTTGCTAATTAAATGGCAGAGAAAGACAGCTCACCTGAAAAAATTCTGTGGCTGTCCGGTGGGGTTTTAATAAATATATTGTACTACCTGAATTCTTCTTTTATCCATGCCCTATACTTTCAGTCTGACTGACTGGAGATTTCTATGTGTGGACGTTTTGCACAAGCCCAAACTCGTGAAGAATACCTGGCCTACCTTGCCGACGAAGCCGATCGCGACATCGCATATGACCCGGAACCGATTGGGCGTTACAACGTGGCGCCCGGTACCAAAGTGCTGCTGTTAAGCGAACGCGACGAACAACTGCACCTCGATCCGGTACTCTGGGGCTACGCACCTGGATGGTGGGATAAAGCACCACTGATTAACGCACGTGTAGAAACGGCAGCAACCAGCAGAATGTTTAAACCTCTGTGGCAGCATGGCCGGGCGATCTGTTTTGCCGATGGATGGTTCGAATGGAAGAAGGAAGGTGACAAGAAACAACCCTACTTCATTCACCGGGCTGACGAGCAGCCGATATTCATGGCGGCGATCGGCAGCACACCGTTTGAGCGCGGTGACGAAGCAGAGGGCTTTCTCATAGTGACGTCCGCTGCGGATAAAGGACTTGTTGATATACACGATCGGCGGCCGCTGGTTCTGTCGCCGGAAGCTGCAAGGGAATGGATGCGCCAGGACGTAGGCGGGAAAGAAGCTGAGGAGATCATTGTCGACGGATCTGTATCCGCAGACAAGTTTATCTGGCACGCGGTGTCGCGTGCCATTGGTAATCCCAAAAATCAGGGTGCTGAATTGATTGAGAATGTTCAGTGATATCCTGAGAGATATTGCCAGAGTTTTACGCCTCCATCTGGCTGCTTACCCCCACAGGAGTCATGCCGTACACCTTAGTTACACATTTTTGTATGCCGTCTTTAAGATGCTTTACCTTTTTCTTGTCTGCATTATTATTCCGCTCAAAATAATTCACGGTGGATATTTTATTTTGACAATAGCGCAAAGGGGGAGCCCTTAAGCACTCAATCCACGGTTCTCCAGCATCGGTTCAATCTTCGGATCGTGCCCACGCCAGTTCCGGTAAAGTTCAGCTAAATCAGTACTATTTCCGCGCGACAAAATCGCCTCGCGGAATTTCTGTCCATTTTCGCGCGTCAAACCGCCCTGCTCGACAAACCACTGATAGCCATCGTCCGCCAGCATCTGCGTCCACAGGTAGGCGTAATACCCCGCCGCGTAGCCGCCGCCGAAAATATGGGCGAAATAGCTGCTGCGATAGCGCGGCGGTACGGCAGGAATATCCAGCCCCTCTTTTTTCAATGCGGCTGCTTCAAAGGCCTCCACGTCCTCAACCGGCGCCTGAATGCTGTGCCAGTTCATATCCAGCAGCGCGGCGCTCAGCAGCTCCGTCATGTCATACCCCTTGTTAAACTGGGTCGCGTTGAGCATTTTTTCCCGCAGCGCATCCGGCATCGGCTCGCCGGTTTGGTAGTGACGGGCAAAGTGCGCAAACACCTGCGGATAGCTGGCCCAGTGTTCATTGATTTGCGACGGGAATTCAACAAAATCACGCGGCGTGTTGGTGCCTGAAAGCGTGGCATAGCGCTGGCTGGCAAACAGGCCATGCAGCGTGTGGCCAAACTCGTGGAACAGGGTAATCACATCGTCCCAGGAGATCAGCGCGGTCTGCCCGTTAGCCGGTTTTTGATAGTTACAGACGTTGTAAATCACCGGACGCGCGGCAAACTCGTAAGATTGCTCAACGAAATTTCCCATCCACGCGCCGCCAGCTTTGGAATCACGTGCGAAGAAGTCGCCGTAGAACAGCGCCATGCCTTCACCCGTATGATCGAAAATCTCCCACACGCGCACGTCTGGGTGATAAACCGGGATATCGAAACGTTCGACAAAGCGAATGCCGAACAGCTGCGTGGCGGTCCAGAATACGCCATCCTCCAGCACGGTATTAAGCGCGAAATAGGGTTTGATCTGCGATTCGTCCAGCGCATATTTCGCAGAGCGCACGCGTTCGGCATAAAACGCCCAGTCCCAGGCCTGTACCGAAAAACCGCCCTGCTCGTCGTCAATGACCTTCTGAATATCTGCCTGCTCCAGCGCGGCCCTGCTGCGCGCCGCAGGAACTATCCCGCGCATAAATTCGAGCGCGGCATCCGGCGTTTTCGCCATCTGGTCGGCAATGCTCCAGCTGGCATAGTCTTCAAACCCGAGCAGCTGCGCCTGCCTTGCCCGTAACGCGGTAAGGCGACGGATCAGGTCGCGCGTATCGTTTTCGTCGCCTTTTTGAGTGCGCTCCCAGCCCGCATTAAACAGCTTTTCCCGCGTCTCGCGCTGCGTGAGTGCTGCCAGCGCAGGCTGCTGTGTGGTATTCAAAAGCGGGATCAGCCAGCGATCCGTCAACCCTTTTTCTGCGGCAGCATGAGCGGCGGCGTCTCTCTCCTCCACGCTGAGCCCGTCAAGATGTTGAACATCGTCCACCACCAGCCCGCCCGCCTTGTTCGCAGCCAGCAGGCGCTGGTTGAACTGGCTGATCAGGGTGGCGGCTTCGGTATTCAGGGCTTTCAGCTCGGCTTTTTCATCGGCGTTCAGGCGCGCACCCGCCAGAACAAAGTGCTGATACGTCTCCTCTGTCAGC
Organism: Enterobacter genomosp. S; assembly: GCF_001631805.1. Taxonomy (NCBI): domain Bacteria; kingdom Pseudomonadati; phylum Pseudomonadota; class Gammaproteobacteria; order Enterobacterales; family Enterobacteriaceae; genus Enterobacter; species Enterobacter genomosp. S. The sequence goes on from NZ_LVVA01000020.1 coordinate 257,922, forward strand.
CGACGGGATTCGGCATCCAGCGTGTCGCGAGCCTGCCAGACGGCTTCCACGCGGGCGAAAAGCGTATCGTTTAGCCAGATATCGTTCGCCAGCCCGGCCAGTTCGGTGGAGAACTGCTCGTCCAGCGCCTGGAGATCATCGTTGGTGTGTGCGGACGTCATGGCGAAGAACACGCTGCTGACGCGCGACAGCATGGCCCCGCTCTTTTCCAGCGCCAGCACGGTGTTATCGAAGTCCGGCGCAGCGCGCTGCGCGATAATCGCGTCAATGTCAGCACGCTTGAGACGCATTGCTTCATCAAACGCCGGGCGATAGTGGCTGTCTTCTATCACATCAAAACGCGGGGCCTGATAAGGCAGCAGGCTAACGTCAAAGAAAGGGTTATTGACCGACATCGTTTACTCCTGAGCACGGTATTTCTCACCAGAGTAGGCCAGCCTGCCCCGGCCTGCAATGCCGTCATACAAATGTTGCCTTAACGACCCGCCCGAGAGCGTGCTATGGTAATACAACACAAAAAGCGTTGAGGAACAGTGAGATGATTATTTTAGTTACCGGGGCGACGGCAGGTTTTGGTGAAAGCATCACGCGTCGCTTCGTCGCCAACGGACACAAGGTGATTGCAACGGGTCGACGTCAGGAGCGTTTGCAGGAGCTAAAAGACGATCTGGGCGACAGCATCCTGACCGCGCAGCTGGACGTGCGCAACCGTGCCGCCATTGAAGAGATGATTACAAACCTGCCTGCCGAATGGCGTGAAATCGACGTGCTGGTCAATAACGCCGGCCTGGCGCTGGGCATGGAGCCAGCCCACAAAGCCAGCGTGGAAGACTGGGAAAACATGATCGACACCAACAACAAAGGTCTGGTGTACATGACCCGCGCCGTGCTGCCGGGCATGGTTGAACGTAATCGTGGTCATATCATTAATATCGGTTCCACCGCAGGCAGCTGGCCTTACGCGGGCGGCAACGTCTATGGCGCAACCAAGGCCTTTGTACGCCAGTTCAGCCTGAACCTGCGCACCGACCTGCACGGTACCGCGATCCGCGTGACCGACGTTGAGCCGGGCCTGGTAGGCGGAACGGAATTCTCCAACGTGCGCTTCAAGGGTGACGACGCGAAAGCGGATAAAACCTATGAAAATGCAAATGCGCTGACGCCGGAAGATATCACCGAAACCGTCTGGTGGGTCGCGACGCTGCCGAAGCATGTCAACATCAATACTGTTGAGATGATGCCCGTCAGCCAGACCTATGCCGGACTCAGCGTGCATCGCGGATAATTCACCCTTCCCGGCCTGCGGGCCGGGTATGTGATGACGGGTAAAAGAATGGTAGTATGTTCAGGTTAACTCTCTGAGAAATCACAACCCATGGCCGCTGAATCGCAACTTAATCCTACCCAGCCCGTTAATCAGCAAATTTATCGCATCTTACGCCGTGATATCGTTCGCTGCCTGATCCCGCCGGGAACGCCGCTCTCAGAAAAAGAGGTTTCGGTACGTTTTGACGTTTCCCGTCAGCCCGTGCGCGAGGCGTTTATTAAGCTTGCAGAAAACGGCCTTATTCAGATCCGCCCTCAGCGCGGCAGCTACGTGAATAAAATTTCGCTTTCGCAGGTGCGTAACGGTTGTTTTGTACGCCAGGCCATCGAATGTGCCGTTGTGCGTCGCGCCGCGTCGCTCATCAACGACAACCAGTGTTACCTGCTGGAGCAAAACCTGCATCAGCAACGCATTGCCATCGACCGCAAACAGTTAAACGACTTTTTCCAGCTGGACGATGAGTTTCACCAGAAACTGGCGCAGATCGCCGAGTGCCAGCTCGCGTGGGATACCGTCGAAAACATCAAGGCCACCATCGACCGCGTGCGCTACATGAGCCTCGACCATGTTTCTCCGCCAGAAATGCTGCTGCGCCAGCATCACGATATTTTCAGCGCGCTGGAAAAACGCGACGCGGAAGCCGTAGACAAAGCGATGACGCTTCACCTCCAGGAAATTAGCGAGTCAGTTCAGTTAATTCGTCAGGAAAACCGCGAGTGGTTCAGCGAAGAATAAAACCTCGCCGCCCCCTTTTCGGTTGCGGCGAAGCGATTAGCGAACCACTAATACCGGAATAGTGGCGTAGCGCAGGATAGTTTCAGCATTCGAACCCAGCAGATGCGTCGTGATACTCGGATTTTTCGATCCGATAACGATGACATCATATTTCCCCTCTTTGCTGAGCTTGATGATTTCATCCCGTACGTTGCCGAAGCGTACTTCACAGTCAATATTGTCCGGAGACATATCAAAGAGCCGTTTCAGCGCTTTCATCTTCTTATCAGACTCGGCGGTCATATACTCTTCGAATTTCTTTATATCAGCATTGAACCCCCGCAGTAACGAACGGCTGCTGTTAGGGAGAATGTTGACCAGGGTGATGGTCGCGCCTTCCGCCTTCGCGAGATTAGCCGCGTGGCGGACCGCTTTGTCGCTCAAGTCCATTTCAAACACATCAACAGGCATCAAAATTTTCTTATACATAAGCCTGACTCCTTTTCCAGTGAAGGGTTATTTTCTGCTTCCAGAATGGCATTGCGCAGATAAACAAAACCTAAACACTTGCATCCTGAAATTATCAATTAAGGAAAATAACTGTCCGCTTTGTAAAGCGATGTCCTGAACCGTCAACAACATCATGAAATAAGAAAAAAGTGTGAGCTTGATCAAAAGCAAATAATTTCGTTTAAGAGAGGCGTATTAATAGTGCCCCGTGAACGGCAGTCGTTGAATTATCGCCGTAACGGATAAGTGAGAGAGGAGAAAATACCATGATGACATACGACCGTAACCGAAATGCAATCACCACCGGCAGCCGCGTCATGATTAGCGGCACAGGCCAGTTCGGCGTGATTAAAGCGATCCACAGCGACGGTCTTAATGCCGAGCAGGTGCGTCGTAACAAAACGGTTGAAGTGGACGGATGCGAAGGTAAGTTCGAACCGATTGAGCTGATTCGCCTGGGGATGCACTAAGCCGTGCCCCGACATGCCGCCGCAAACGGCGGCATGTCATAGCGTTAAAGCTGAGCGGCGTACTCCGCAACCGTGGCCTTCGCGCCTTTTTGCAGCAACGTCTGATAGGCCTGCATGACCGCCGCCACAAACACCGCGTCCTTCGGCAACTCGTTACCGAAAATAGACTCAATGCCCAACAGCGCATTAACGCGGCTTGCCCCTTCAGCGCTACCGTTTACCGCCGCCTGAATCACCGCCAGCTGCGGATCGCTCACCTCAATCGCGTTACCCTGCTCATCCACACCGCCGACATAACGCATCCAGCCCGCCACGCCCAGGGCCAGCAGCGGGAAAGGCTTCTGGTGGACAAGGTGCCAGCGCACGGAATCGAGCATGCGCTGCGGCAATTTCTGGCTGCCGTCCATGGCGATTTGCCAGGTGCGGTGGCGCAGTGCCGGATTGCTGTAGCGCGCGATCAGCTGGTCGGCATAACGACCTAAATCCACGCCTTTCACTTTCAGCGTCGGCGCCTGCTCTTTCAGCATCAGCGCATGCGCGGCGATACGGTAATGTTCATCTTCCATGCAGTCATTAATATGCTGATAACCGGCCAGGTAGCCAAGATAAGCCAGGAACGAGTGGCTGCCGTTAAGCATTCTCAGCTTCATCTCTTCAAACGGAATGACATCAGAAACCAGCTCCGCACCGGCCTTTTCCCACTCAGGACGGCCTGCAACGAAATTGTCTTCAATCACCCACTGGCGGAACGGCTCGCAGGCCACGCCTGCCGGATCGCGTACGCCGGTCAGCTGCTCGATTTTATCCAGCGTGTCGGCCGTGACGGCGGGCACAATACGATCCACCATGGTTGACGGGAAGGTGACGTTCGCGTCGATCCAGTCTGCCAGTTCGCCATCAACAGCGCGCGCGTAGGCACAGGTCACATTGCGCATCACGTGGCCGTTCTCCGGCATGTTATCGCAGGACATCACGCTGAATGCCGGTAGCCCCGCGGCCTTGCGACGCGCCAGCGCTTCCACCACCACACCCGGTGCAGATTTTGGCTGATGCGGGTTTTGCAGGTCTGCAACGATTAACGGATGATCGAGCATCAGTTGTCCGGTTGCCGGGGAGTGGCAATACCCTTTCTCGGTGATAGTGAGCGACACAATGGCGACCTGCGGCTCGCACAGGGCCGCCAGCACGGTTTCCAGCCCGTCCACCTGCGCATGGAGCGCGGTTTTAACAACGCCGACCACGCGTGCCGTCCAGGCATCGGCTGACATTTCTGCCACGGTATAAAGGTTATCCTGTGCCTTCAGATCGGCGATCTGCTGTTCGCCGCCAATCAGGTTAACTTCGCAGTAACCCCAGTCGCTGCCTTGTTCTGCGGCGAGTATGTCGGTGTACACCGCCTGGTGCGCGCGGTGAAACGCGCCAAACCCTAAATGAACAATGCGTGCCTTGAGGCTGCCGCGATCGTACTGCGGACGCGTTGCCTTCGCCTGTAATAAACGGTTTTCCATGATTGAGACTCGTTAATTAATGAAAGCTGTGATCCGCTGCCGCTTGCTTAACAAAGCGGCAGCGCCTGCTGACTACACCAACTAGAATGGCAGTCGGAGTCAAAAAGTGCTGCCATTAACCATACTGATACGTCATTTTCAGATCTTGATTTACATTAACTTTTCGCCATGTGGTGTGACATCAGAGAAAAGTTGTGTGACAGGTAGCGCAAGATGTAAACCATTAGCGACGGGAAGAGAGCGCGCCATAGGCTACCGATCCCTTATGTGACACTTCTGCCGCATCTTCGGCTTCACTCAGATCGCGATCGCGCACTTCCGGCATCAGCAAAGCGGAGAGCAGCCCAATCAGCGAGTACGCCACCAGCATCGCCACAATCGGCCACCAGGACCCGGTCATGTTGCAGAAGATCCCGGCCAGCACCGGACCAAAGCCTACGGCCACCAGCCCTCCCGCCTCTTTCGAGATTGCCATGCGGGTAAAGCGGTTCCGCGAACCAAACATCTCTGCCATGGTGATGTTTTCCAGCGCAAACAGCCCGAGCACCGCGAAGTTATGAATAACGATGATAGAGAGCATGATCACGCCCGGCGCGTAACTTTTATCGACGATGATCGACAGCATCGGGTAAGCCAGTATGATGGCTGAAATATTAAGGAGGATATACGGCAGACGGCGCCCCACTTTATCGGACAGCCAGCCCAGCAGCGGGATGGTGAGGAAGCCGAGAATCGAACTGATCATCAGCGCATCGGTTGGGATCGCCTTATCAAACAACAGCGTCTGCACCAGATACCCGGCAAGAAACGTCTGAATCAGACCTGAGTTCCCGGCCTGACCAAAGCGCAGGCCCGTTGCCAGCCAGAACGATTTGCTCTTAAACATCGCGCCTAATGAGGTATCCTGTGCCGCCGCCGGCGCAACGGTTTCGGCGTCGTTAACCTTCTCAAACACCGGACTCTCTTTAAGGTTCATACGCAGCCAGATGGCGAAGATCATCACCACGACGCTGGCAAGGAACGGCACGCGCCAGCCCCAGGCAATAAGCTCTTCACGATCGAGGACAAAGAACATGACGGCCCAGATCGCCGTAGCGCTCAACGTTCCGCAGTTGGTTCCCATGGCTACCAGCGAGGAGATGATGCCGCGTTTCCCCTTCGGCGCGTACTCCGCCAGCATGGTCCCTGCGCCGGAGATTTCCGCCCCCGCGCCCAGCCCCTGAATAATACGGAGCGTCACCAGCAGCACCGGTGCGAAAATCCCGATCTGCGCGTAGGTTGGCAATACGCCAATTAAAGTGGTGCAGATCCCCATCATGGTGATGGTGATAAACAGCACCTTTTTACGGCCAATTCTGTCCCCCATCCTGCCGAAGATAAATGCCCCGACGATACGCGCGATGTAGCCAGCGCCGTAGGTTCCCATCGCCAGGATCAGCGCCATGGCCGCAGACTGTTCAGGGAAGAAGATTTCATGGAACACCAGCGCGGCGCCAAGGGAGTAGAGCTGGAAATCCATAAACTCCAGGGCGGTGCCCAGCCAGCCAGATACGGCGGCCTTCACCAGGTCTGACGTACTTCTTTGAGGTTGTGCTTGAGTCATAATGGCTATCTCTGAAAGGTAAGATGCGTACCACTTAGAGCCTGTCTTCGCAGGCTCTTAACCGCGTGATTTTTATTGGTCGAACGTGAGCAAGACTTTGCAGCACTGCCGCTGATCTTTTTCAAACAGTTCGATGGCGTCTGTAACGTGGTGATAGTCAAATGTGTGGGTGACCAGTTTTTCAGGGTCGATCAGCCCTTTTTCCAGCCAGTCGATAACGACCGGGAATTTGTTGGCATTGAGGCGCGAAGAGAAAATTGACAGCTCTTTGCCGGTGATCCCCTGCTGCACGATCTGGCTCGGATCGCTGGAGAAGCCCATCAGCACGATGCGTGCCGCCGGGGAAGCCAGCGTAATCGCTTCCTGCAAAATAGAGGGATGACAGGCAGCATCGATGATTAACGTCGGCTTGATCCCTTTTTCGTCCAGCGCGGCCTGTAGCGATTGCTCCCCGTTGTTGAAGACCCAGTCTGCACCGCTGCGCTGCGCCATCGCCAGCCGCTCATCAATACGATCGACCACGATGACCTGCTTCACCTTGTAAACGCCCTTCAGCGCCTGCACGGTAACCAGCCCCATCGGACCTGCGCCATAGATCAGCGCCACGTCCTGTTCGGTGGGTTTCGCCTGCCCCGTGACGTTGGCGGCAATAGTGAAGGGTTCAACCATCACCGCGTGTTTGTCTGGGATCGCAGCCGGAATGTGCCAGGCGTTTTTTGCCGGCACGACGGCGTATTCGCTGAAGCCACCGTCGCGATGGACGCCCAGCACCACCAGCGAGGTGCACACGTTCGGTTTTCCGACGGAACACGGGTAGCAGTGCCCGCAGTTGATCACCGGATCAACCGAGACGCGCTGGCCCAGCCGGGAGCTTTCCACGCCTTCGCCAATCGCGTCTATCTCGCCAAAGAATTCGTGACCAATGACGCGCGGATATTTCGCAAACGGGTTATGCCCGCGATAGATATGGCTGTCTGAACCACAGATCCCGGCCAGCCTGATTTTGACGCGGACCTCCCCTGCGCCCGGCAACGGGAGGGGACGCTCTTCAATCACCAGCGTATTTGGCTGTGGGATCACTACGCTTTTCATTATTCGCTCCTCGTTTACCAGTTCCAGAGGGTGCCGTCTTCCAGACGGGCCACCGGCAGATAGGCCGGATCGTACGGGTATTTCGCCGCCAGCTTCTCGTCAAACTCAATCCCCAGCCCTGGCTTGTCGCCCGGGTGCATATAGCCGTTATCAAAGCGCCAGCTGTGCGGGAACACTTCCAGCATCTGCTCTGAGTACCCCATATACTCCTGCACGCCGAAATTCGGCACCCACAGGTCAAAATGCAGTGCCGCGGCGTGGCAAATCGGCGACAGATCCGACGGGCCGTGTGAACCGGTACGCACCTGATAGAGTGAGGCAAAATCCGCAATACGACGCATCCCGGTGATGCCGCCCGCGTGGGTTATGGTAGTGCGGATATAGTCAATGAGCTGCTCTTCAATCAACTGCTTGCAGTCCCAAATGCTGTTAAACACCTCACCCACGGCAATCGGCGTGACGGTGTGCTGGCGGATCAGGCGGAAACATTCCTGGTTTTCAGCGGGAGTCGGATCTTCCATCCAGAACATGCGGAACGCTTCAATGCTCTTGCCGAACCGCGCCGCTTCGATTGGCGTCAGACGGTGGTGCATGTCGTGGAGGAGATGTTCGTTGAAGCCAAACTGACTACGCACGGCATCAAACAGTTTTGGCGTGAAATCGAGGTATTTCTCGGTGGACCACAGCTGCTCGTCTGGCCAGTCACCTTTGGTTGCAGGCTCATACGCCAGCCCTTTTCCTTTAGACATACCATAGGTGGTTTTCATCCCCGGCACGCCGCACTGCACGCGGATGGCCTTAAAACCCATCTCTTTGTGGCGGGCGTAGTCTTCCAGCACGTCATCAATGGTGTGCCCGGTGGTGTGACAATAGACCATCACCCCTTCGCGCGATGCACCGCCCAACAGCTGGTAGAGCGGCATGTTGGCGGCTTTCGCTTTGATGTCCCACAGCGCCATATCCACGGCGGAAATCGCGGACATCGTGACCGGACCACGGCGCCAGTAGGCCCCTTTATAAAAGAATTGCCAGATATCTTCGATGCGGTGCGCATCGCGGCCAATCAGCTGTGGGCAAAGGTGATCCTTCAGGTAGGAGGCAACGGAAAGTTCACGTCCGTTCAGCGTGGCATCACCCAGGCCGACAATGCCCTCATCGGTCGTGATTTTAAGGGTGACAAAGTTACGCCCCGGGCAGGTGACAAATACTTCAGCCCCGACAATCTTCATAATCCATTTCCTTACATCTTCGTTGTGATGCAGGAAATTTACGCAACTACACTACTACCATACAAGTATAATGATCGTAAAATCAGCGGACGATCACATTATAAGGACGCTTATGCGCGTCCCCAGCCAGCCACGATGATCAACATGCCGCACAGGGCAACCACTGCGCCAGCCCAGTCGTACAGGCTTAGCCTGACGCCATCGACAATGCGCAGCCACAGCAGCGCGGTACAGACGTACACCCCGCCGTAGGCGGCATAAACTCGTCCGCTGGCGGCCGGATGCAGGGTAAGCAGCCAGACAAAAAGGGCCAGCGCCACCCCGGCAGGGATCAGCAGCAGCGCGGAAGCGCCCCGCTTTAGCCAGAGCCACGGTAAAAAACATCCGATGATTTCACACAGCGCGGTCGCGAAAAAAAGCAGCGTCGTTTTGAACATTTTTCTCGTTTCGTGAGGATTGATTTAGACATCATACGCGATAATGCTCTCATCGTTCCCATACCTGCGGCGCGGGTATGACACCCTTTCGGATTGGTGTAGAATCCAACGGGGTAATCCGATTTTCTGCACCCGTTTAAAGGAAACGCTATGACTACATTAAGCAAACGCCTTTGTCTGACAGCCGCACTGGCGCTGTCCTCGTTCGCCTTTGCCGCAACGGCATCAGCCGAAACCAGCAAGCTCATCATTGAGTCTGGTGACAGCGCGCAAAGCCGTCAGAACGCCGCCATGGACAAAGAACAATGGAATGACACCCGCAGCCTGCGCCAGAAAGTGAATAAACGCGCTGAAAAAGAGTGGGATAAAGAGGATGTGGCGTTTGACGCGCGCGATAAGTGCCAGCAAAGTGCCAACGTCAACGCTTACTGGGAGCCTAACACCCTGCGCTGCCTGGATCGTCGTACTGGCCGCACGGTAGCACCGTAATGTCGAGGCTGTGTGACGTGAAGCTCCGTCCGCTGGAGCGCGAAGATTTACGCTTTGTTCACCAGCTCGACAACAATGCCAGCGTAATGCGCTACTGGTTTGAAGAGCCTTACGAGGCCTTTGTTGAGCTGTCCGATCTTTATGACAAGCATATCCACGACCAGAGTGAACGCCGGTTTGTGGTTGAGTGTGAAGGTGAGAAAGCCGGGCTGGTTGAACTGGTTGAGATCAACCACGTCCACCGTCGGGCGGAGTTTCAGATCATTATTTCACCGGAACACCAGGGGAAAGGTCTTGCTTCGCGGGCGGCAAAGCTGGCGATGGATTACGGATTTAACGTCCTGAATCTCTACAAGCTTTACCTGATCGTCGATAAAGAGAACGAAAAAGCGATCCATATCTACCGTAAGCTGGGCTTTATGGTGGAAGGTGAGCTGATCCATGAGTTCTTTATTAACGGCGAATACCGTAACACCATCCGCATGTGCATTTTCCAGCATCAGCATCTGGCCGGACATAAGTCCTCCTCTGCCAGCCTGCTTAAACCCACCGCGCAGTAACCTGCGCGGTTTTATTCTCAATAATATGCAATGCTGTTTTTGATGGTGTACTTGCGCTCAACGGCAGGTTTGACGCTGTCGTCGACGATCGCCAGTTCACAACTCACCGGGTTGTTGTGGCGATCGTACTCGCAACTCTGCTTAACATTGCCCATCGGTTTATCGTTCAACAGGCTTACCGCCGTATAATCCATACGCTTGCGCAGATCTTTCGACGGCGTTGCCTGGACCGATAAACGCTGGTCGCCGGACACCGTGGTTTTACCCAGCGGGTAGCCGTCGGCGTCATACTGGTACTTTACTTCCATCTCTTTGCTGTGCGCGGCAACCACAAACCCATTATCGTCGGTATCCCACGTCACCCCGGCCGATGGCAGTTCCGCCAGCTGACATTTCCCCTGCAACTTCACCTTCTGCTGCTGGGTTTCAGCATCGACGTAGTAGTTCGCATCCAGCACCAGCGCAACGCCCGTGTTAGCCTCCAGATCGTGCAGTTCAAGCGTATCGAAACACCCTTCCGTCGACATCGTGCCGGTCACGCGTTTGGAGACTTCACCCTTGTCGTTGAACAGCGTCTGGGTAAAATCTTTCACCGGGCCGCGAAGAGGATCAAAGTCAAACTCGTTTGAAAAACTCGCCATCTCCGGCGTAAATGACAGCGGCGCGGTGTTGTTGTCGCATCCCACCAGTACCGTTGCCAGTAGCGTTATCGCTGCATATTTCTTCACATCATTTACCAAAAGAATGAAAGGATTGTTGCACTTATAGTAGCAAAGAGCGTGGTAAGGATGGATAGCAATTTCAATTGTGCTATCCACACAATCCTTCCAGCAAAAACAATTTTTTAGCATCCCTCATATGTACTGAGCTATGTTGAATCGGTTCGAATACTGGTAAAATGCATGAATTTGGCCCAGCCATTCAGTCCTTAAGGGATGTTCAGAGTATGCGAACTTTTATAATCAATCTTAAACACTCGCTCGAACGCCGTGAAAAAATGGAATCTCAACTGTTAAAGTTGAACATCGCGCACGAATTTATTGAAGCTGTTGATGGGCGGAAAATGACTGAAGTTGAACGCAATAATGTCACACGCGAGTTAAATTATGCCTTTCTACCGGGTGAAGTAGGTTGCGCATTAAGCCATCAAAAAATATACAAAAAAATAATAAATGAAAATATCGAAGCAGCACTCATTCTCGAGGATGATGTCATACTAAACAGCGATCTGCATGATATCTTGAATAGCGTGACGCTTAGCAAGACCAAACCTGAGATTCTTCTTTTGAGCCGGGTCAATAAATATTACAAAAAGCCGCTCAAACCCATTTGCGGCTCTTATAATATACATAAAACTCAGCAAGCCACGACTGCTCACGCTTATATTATTAATCAAAAAGCTGCCGGTAATCTCCTTCAACACCTTTACCCTGTATGGATGGTTTCCGACAAATGGAGCTTATTCGAAGATTTATCCTTGGCTAAAATTTACTCAACAGTACCCTTCCCAGTACGCCTTTCTGAAGAAGCGAACGCTTCAACCATTAATGTATCAAAGGGCGAAGCCACCTTAGATGCTAAAAAGAAAGAAATTTGGGAGTTATTGATGCGAGAAAGACCTTTGGCTGCAAAGCTTCGCCACCGTTATCGACGCGCAATTACTCCACTGTTCAATCCAATAATCAATCAAGGCAAAGGGTAAGCTGACTATTCTTTTCAATGGCTGGGCGTTTCAACACTTCCAGGACAATTCAGAAAGAGGCACACTAAAACAAAAGCTTATCCTAACCCTGCTATGCTTATTACCTACACAGTGAAAAGGAGCTACAGATGAAACGGTTACCCTGGATTACCGCCCTGCTGTTAATGAGTGCTTCACCTGCGATTCTTGCGGCCCCGGACTCCTGCGAGCGAGTGAAAAGCGACATTCAGCAGAAGATTATCAACAACGGCGTGCCGGAGTCTGGCTTTACCCTGAACATCGTTCCGAACGATCAGGCCGATCAGCCGGATGCACAGGTCGTTGGGCATTGTGCCAACGATACCTTCAAAATTCTGTACACCCGCACCAGCAGCGGCAATTACCCGGTAAGCGGGGCGGGAACGCAGGAGAATGTGCCTGCTGAGCCGCAATGATTTTGCCACTCAATTCCCCTGATTTGACGAGGATTAATATTTAATACCTCCAAATAAGTAACACTCCCCCCATCATTAGCCCAGTTGTAGTCACGGGTGAAAATAATTATTAACAATGATGGGGTGAGTCATGTCCGAAGTTGAACATCACGGCGGGATAAGCCGTCGAGCTCTGGTTAAATCCACTGCCATAGGATCGCTGGCGCTTGCCGCCGGTGGGATCGCATTACCTTTCGGTTTGAAAAGCGCCGCCGCCGCAGTGCAAACCGCCGTGCAGCCCGCGAATGACAAAGTCGTTTGGGGCGCCTGCTCGGTGAACTGCGGAAGTCGATGCGCGCTGCGTCTGCACGTTCGCGATGACGAAGTTTATTGGGTTGAAACGGATAACACCGGCGAGGATATTTACGGCAATCATCAGGTTCGCGCCTGCCTGCGCGGTCGTTCTATCCGCCGTCGTATTAACCACCCTGACCGTCTGAACTATCCGATGAAACGCGTGGGCAAACGCGGAGAAGGTAAGTTTGAGCGTATCACCTGGGAAGAAGCGCTGGACACCATCGCCGCCAGCCTGAAAGGCGTGGTCGAAAAATACGGCAACGAAGCGGTCTACATTAATTACTCCTCCGGGATCGTAGGCGGCAATATCACCCGCTCCTCCCCTTACGCCTCCCTGGTCGCGCGCCTGATGAATTGCTACGGCGGCTTCCTTAGCCACTACGGCACCTACAGCACCGCGCAGATCGCCTGCGCCATGCCCTACACATACGGCAGCAACGACGGCAACAGCACCTCGGATATTGAAAACACCAAACTGGTGGTGATGTTCGGCAATAATCCGGCGGAAACGCGCATGAGCGGCGGCGGGATAACCTACTACCTCGAACAGGCACGCGAACGCTCTAACGCGCGGATGATCGTTATCGATCCGCGCTACACCGACACCGCCGCAGGGCGTGAAGACGAGTGGATCCCCATTCGTCCGGGCACCGATGCCGCGCTGGTAGCGGGTATCGCGTGGGTGCTGATTAATGAAAACCTCGTCGATCAGCCTTTCCTCGATAAATACTGCGTGGGTTATGACGAAAAAACCCTGCCGGAAGGCGCACCTGCTAATGGTCATTACAAAGCCTATATTCTCGGCCAGGGTGATGACAAAACCGCGAAAACGCCGGAGTGGGCGTCGCGCATTACGGGCATCCCCGCCGATCGCATTATTAAGCTGGCCCGTGAAATCGGTTCGGCGAAACCGGCCTACATTTGCCAGGGTTGGGGCCCGCAGCGTCAGGCCAACGGGGAGCAAACCTCCCGCGCCATCGCCATGCTGCCGATCCTGACCGGCAACGTCGGCATTCACGGCGGCAACAGCGGCGCGCGCGAATCGACCTACACCATCACCATCGAACGCATGCCGCTGCCGGAGAATCCGGTGAAAACGCAAATCTCCTGCTTTAGCTGGACGGATGCCATTGTCCGTGGCCCGGAGATGACCGCCCTGCGCGACGGTGTGCGCGGCAAGGATAAACTTGATGTGCCGATCAAGTTTATCTGGAACTACGCGGGTAACACCCTCATCAACCAGCACTCCGATATCAACAAAACCCACGACATTTTGCAGGATGAGAGTAAGTGCGAAACGATCGTCGTCATCGACAACTTCATGACCTCGTCCGCGAAGTATGCCGATATTGTTCTGCCGGACCTGATGACCGTTGAGCAGGAAGATATCATCCCCAACGATTACGCCGGCAACATGGGCTACCTGATTTTCCTCCAGCCGGTTACCGCCCCGAAGTTCGAGCGCAGGCCCATCTACTGGATCATGAGCGAAGTGGCGAAACGCCTCGGACCGGATATCCATCAGAAATTCACCGAAGGCCGTACGCAGGAGCAGTGGCTGCACTATCTGTACGCCAAAATGGTCGCCAGAGATCCCCAACTGCCGTCCTACGACGCGCTGAAGAAAATGGGCATCTATAAACGCAAAGATCCGAATGGACATTTTGTGGCCTATAAAAAATTTCGTGACGATCCGGACGCCAATCCACTCAAAACCTCGTCGGGGAAAATCGAAATCTACTCCAGCAAGCTGGCGGATATTGCGGCAACCTGGGAGCTGCAAAAAGACGAAACCATTACCCCGCTGCCGGTTTATACCTCAACCTTCGAAGGCTGGGACGCGCCCGAGCGCAGTAAATTCCCGCTGCAACTGTTCGGATTCCACTTTAAAGCCCGCACCCACTCCAGCTACGGCAACGTGGATGTGCTCCAGGCCGCCTGTCGTCAGGAGGTGTGGCTTAACCCCGTGGACGCCGCGAAGCGCGGCATTAAAAACGGGGACACGGTGCGCGTGTTTAACGACCGCGGCGAAGTGCGCATTGCCGCCAAAGTCACGCCGCGCATCATGCCCGGCGTGAGCGCGATGGGCCAGGGCGCCTGGCACGACGCCAACATGAACGGCGATCGCGTCGATCGCGGGTCTTGCATCAACACCCTGACCACGCACCGCCCGTCACCGCTGGCGAAAGGCAACCCGCAGCACACGAACCTGGTGCAGATCGAGAAGGCATAAGGAATAGACAATGACAACCCAGTATGGATTTTTTATTGATTCCAGCCGTTGCACCGGGTGCAAAACCTGCGAGCTGGCCTGCAAGGATTACAAAGACCTGACTCCGGACGTCAGCTTCCGTCGTATTTATGAATACGCGGGCGGCGACTGGCAGGAGGACAACGGCGTCTGGCATCAGAATGTCTTCGCCTATTACCTGTCGATTGCCTGCAACCACTGCGAAGATCCGGCCTGTACCAAGGTCTGTCCGAGCGGGGCAATGCACAAGCGCGACGACGGCTTTGTGGTGGTGGACGAGGACGTCTGCATCGGCTGTCGCTACTGCCACATGGCCTGCCCGTACGGCGCGCCGCAGTACAATGCCGCCAAAGGTCACATGACCAAGTGCGACGGCTGCCACAGCCGCGTGGCGGACGGCAAAAAGCCCATCTGCGTCGAGTCCTGCCCGCTGCGCGCGCTGGACTTTGGCCCGATTGAGGAGCTGCGCAAAAAACATGGCCAGCTTGCCGCCGTCGCGCCGCTGCCGTCTGCGCACTTCACGAAGCCGAGTATTGTGATCAAACCTAACGCCAACAGCCGTCCGACGGGTGACACCACCGGCTACCTGGCCAACCCGAAGGAGGTGTGAGATGGGAAGTGGATGGCATGAATGGCCGCTGGTGATCTTCACCGTTTTCGGGCAGTGCGTGGCCGGCGCGCTAATCGTAATGGGCTTCGCCTGGCTGAATGAAAAAGAGGAAGCGGCTAAACGGCGCATCGTTCGCAGCATGTTTTTTCTCTGGATAGTGATGGGTATTGGGTTTCTGGCCTCGGTACTGCACCTTGGCTCCCCGCTGCGCGCCTTCAACTCGCTTAACCGCGTGGGAGCGTCAGCGCTGAGTAATGAGATCGCAGCGGGTTCGATCTTCTTTGCCGTGGGCGGTTTCTGGTGGCTGGTGTCGGTTATCGGTAAAATGCCCCCTGCTTTAGGCAAAATCTGGCTGGTGGTCAGTCAACTCCTGGGGGTCGTTTTTGTCTGGGCGATGACCCGGGTCTATCAGATTGATACCGTTCCGACCTGGTATACAGGTTACACCACGCTGGCCTTCTTCCTGACGATGGCGCTTGCTGGTCCGCTGCTGGCCGCGCTGCTGCTGCGGGGTGCAAACGTGACATATAAAGGTACCGTTGCCGCGTCCGTCAGCGTGCTGGCGCTGCTCGTCTGCGTGGCGGTCGTCGTGTTGCAAAGCAATGCGCTGGCGACGATCCAGAGTTCCATCCAGCAGGCCAGCGCCCTGCTGCCGGATTATGGTTCGCTTCAGGTCTGGCGCATCGCGCTGCTGGCGGCGGGCTTAGGCTGCTGGATCTGCCCGCTGATTCGGCGTCAGGAGCCGAACACGCTGGGCCTGCTAGCAGGTTTTGTGCTGGTGGCGCTGGGTGAACTTATTGGCCGTGGGCTATTTTATGGTCTGCATATGACCGCAGGGTTAGCGATTGCAGGTTGACACAGGCGCGCGGGACCGCCCGCGCGCAAGTAAGGAAAGTTGTAATGAATGACGTCTCACATCGCGAATCGTTCGCGTTCAGCGCCCGGGTACTGGGCGCGCTGTTTTATTTTGCACCGGACAGCGAACAGACTGCGCCGCTGGTGAGTGCCCTGACCGCCGGTGACTGGGTGCAGGACTGGCCGCTGCCGGAAGAGAGCCTGCTGCCCGTCGCTACTGCGTTTAAAGCCCCGTCTGACGAAGCGTTGAAGGACGCGTGGCAGCGTCTGTTTATTGGCCCATATGCCCTGCCCGCTCCTCCGTGGGGCTCCGTCTGGCTCGATCGCGAGTCCGTGCTGTTTGGCGATTCGACCCTCGCGTTGCGTCAGTGGATGCGTGAAAACAATATCGCCTTTGAAATGCAGCAGAATGAGCCGGAAGATCACTTCGGCACGCTGCTGATGCTGGCGGCGTGGCTTGGCGAGAACGGTCGCGACACAGAACGCGACCAGCTTCTGGCCTGGCATCTGCTGCCGTGGAGTACGCGTTTCCTGACCGTATTCGTTGAAAACGCGGCCCATCCTTTCTACGCGGCGCTGGGTAAACTGGCTCAACTGACCCTGGCAGACTGGCAGTCCACTTTGCTGATCCCGATTGCAGAAAAAACGCTGTACCGATAACAGCGCCTGGCTTGCACATCTGTTGTGCAAGCCAGGTTCGCACATTTTTGCTGCAACACCACTTCGTAACTGCTATACTGTATATAATTACAGTATCGGAGGCGCAAAATGGCTGTTGAAACAAAATTTGTTGTCGTAAGAAAGGGTGAAGAGAAAATGACATTTGCCAGTAAGAAAGAGGCTGACGCTCACGACAAACTGCTCGATATGGCAGAAGCGTTCACCGACTGGCTGTTGCAAAGCGAAATGCAGATGGATGAAACGCAGGCGGAGAACCTTGGGTTGTATCTCGCCGAGCAGAAAGAAGCTGTTCAGCATATCCTGCGTACCAGCAAGCTTCCCGAGCGCGATGCTGCAACGGATAAGACAGCGTCGGATGCGGATGGCAGTAAAAAAATTCGTGCCGTTAAAGCAGCCTGATCGTCAGAACCCTCATCACTTGTCCTGCCACCGTGAGCTGGAAACGGCTCACGGCTTTAACATTATCGGCTTACAGAACGTCGCGCTGGATATTTTGCCTTTAATTGTTCCAGCGTCACCATGAAACATGGTTCTGTTATCTGGATTTGTCCGCCTCAACATTTACGCTAACGTTCAGCCTTTTTGCTTCCATGGTTAACATTTTTTGGGCCAAAGCCATATCACCCCCGTGAACTTTATCTATAAGATTTTGTACAAGGGTCATCATCAGGAAATGTTTATTCGCGGGACAGAAATCTGTCATAGTGATTCCGTGGTCCTTAAGGCGTTGATGCGCAACCGTCTCTGTCTCTGCAATTATTTCAGAAACTTTCTCATGCATTATGTCGATCTGCTCAAAAACAATCCCGTTAATCATTTCAATCTGTTCTGGCGTAAAATTCGGTTCCATCATTTCCCCTCGTCAGGCGTAGGTTAAAAACATGTGCATCACAAGGTGAGCGCTTCGGAATGGCGCGGTAAATTATCACACAACTCTTGCAACTCATTGATCAGCCTTGCAAGGTGGAAACCATCGCACACGGAGTGATGGACCTGAACGGCGAAAGGCAACAAGACTTTTTCATCCTGGTTATAGTATTTTCCAAAGGTGAACATGGGTGCAAAAAAGTTCTGCATGTTAGCCACGTTGATATTGAAACTGGTAAAACTCGCCCATGGAATATCCGATATGAAGAATATATTTTCTCGGGACTCTTCCTTAGGCCAGTAGGCAAGATTATCACCATAGCGAGAAACGTCTTCTGCATAAACGTTCTGAAAGTGAGCAATATTCCCGTCGAAGTGACTCCACAACGATGAAAACGTCTCCGTCTCTTTATGGAAAAGAGTATAGCTTGGATGCACCTCCTTCCATATTACAAGTTCATTATCCTTCATAGCCATACGAAACTCAGAATGGCGGTTAACGACTGTGGCAATAATAGAAATAATCGTAGGATAAAATTTCCAGCCAACCTGTTTGATATGTTTCAGCAGCGCCGTAATATCCAGCTGAACCGTTTGGTTAATCGTGCATTGAGCAAAGCTCTGAAAGACTTCAAAATGCTCTTTCCTTGCCCAACTTGATAAATTTACAGCCGTATATTCTGGCGTTATTTTTGTCATTTCTTAGCCTTAATTAAGCAGCGCTATATAAAAGAATAGCGTAACACAAACCCAGGAGCTGTATAGACGGCAGCGCAGAGGCACCCCTAAATTTTCAGCGTATCGATTACCGCTCTCAGCGCCGGGGAGACGTTGCGGTGCGGGTAATAGAGGTAAAGCCCGTCCATCCGCAGACTGTAGCGCTGCAAGACCCTTATCAGCGTCCCGCACTCCAGATCGTCAGCCACCAGCTCTACCGGGACATAGGCCAGCCCGAGTCCCAGCCGCGCGGCTTCGGCCTCCATGTAGCTGTCCGAAAAGGCCCATTGTCCTTCCGGGCGGTGAGCAATACTCTTTCCGTCCTGAATGAGCTCCCATTGATAGTGGCGACCGTCGGCGAACTGATAGGCAATGCAGGGATGCGAAGTCAGATCATCAGGCACCTGTGGGAAACCATAGCGCCGGAAATGCGCCGGGGCAGCAACCACGGCCATCTCCATATCGGGCGTAATGCGCACGGCAATCATACCTTGCCCCACCTCCGGCCCCAGCCGGACGCCCGCATCGAACCGTTCGGCAATAATGTCGACGAACCGGCTTTCATTGATTAATTCCAGACGGATATCCGGGTAACGCTGTTTGAAAATAGCGAGTTTTGGCAGCAGACATTTTTCAATGGCGTGCTGGCTGGCATTAATACGCACCGTGCCGGACGGCGTCTGGCGGTAGTGTGCCAGTCTGGTCAGCCCGGTATCGAGCGCATCAAAGGCGGAGCTGGCAGTCTGGTAAAGCTGTTCTCCGGCGTGGGTCAGCGACAGCTTGCGCGTGGTACGCACCAGAAGCTGAACGCCCAACCGCTCTTCCAGCTCCCGAACCGATCGGCTGATCCCGGATTGTGCCAGCCCGAGCCGCTGTGCGGCTGCCGTGAAGCCCCCCTCCCGCACCACCTGGATAAACAGATACAGCTCATTGTAGTTCTCCCGCTTTGTCATTTCGCCTCGCGCATCTATAACAAAATGATATTAATTCTAGCAGAATTTGGCCTCTAATCAGCACTATTACTGCTAATTATAATGACCGCATAACAACAACATACGGTATCTCTTATGAAAACATTCACCCAAAAACTATCCGTTGCGCTGCTGCTATGCGCATCATTAAGTGGAGTGACGACAATGAGTTATGCAGAAACGCTAAATCCAAACGCCCCCGTTTCCATGGTGACTAACTGGGATAAAACCTTCGCCGAGAGCGATAAAGTCGATCACCGCAAGGTGACATTCCAGACCCGATACGGGATCACTCTGGTGGGCGATCTGTATCTTCCCAGGAACCGCGGCGACCAGAAGCTGGCGGCGATTGCCGTCAGCGGGCCGTTCGGTGCGGTTAAAGAGCAATCCAGCGGTCTGTATGCCCAGACCCTGGCTGAACAGGGGTTCGTGGCCCTGGCCTTCGACCCATCCTATACGGGTGAAAGTGGCGGCCAGCCGCGTAACGTTGCCTCCCCTGATATCAACACCGAAGACTTTAGCGCCGCAGTGGATTTCCTGGGGCTTCAGAAAGAAGTCGACCGTAATCGTATCGGCATTCTCGGCATTTGCGGCTGGGGCGGAATGGCGCTGAACGCGGCATCCATGGATACCCGCGTGAAGGCGGTCGCCACCAGCGTAATGTACGATATGAGCCGCGCGATGGGTCACGGCGTGGGCGACGGGAAAGATCGCTATTCAGCGGCTGACCGACGGGCCGTGTTGCAGTATCTGAACGCCCAGCGCTGGAAAGATGCCGAGAGCGGCACTTTTTCCCATGGCGGTCATGATATTAATGTCGATGAGAACGGTAAGGTGACGGCAGCCGAGCGTATTCTGCCGGAAGCATTGCCCGCCGATCCGCATCCGGTACTGAAAGAGTTCTACGACTACTACCGTATGCCGCGTGGCTTCCATGCCCGTTCCGTAAATTCCACCGGCGCATGGACCGCGACCATGCCGTTGTCCTTTATGAATATGCCGCTGCTGAGCTATGCCGGGGAGATCGCCATCCCGACGCTGATCGTGACCGGTGAAAACGCGCATTCTCGCTATTTTGCGGAAGATGCGTTTAAGGCCGTCGGCAGCAAACAGAAAGAGCTGGTGATTGTTCCGGGTGCAAACCATGTTGATCTCTACGATAACGTCGCAGGAAAAATCCCGTTCTCGCAGTTTGAGCAGTTCTTCAAAACCAGTCTGAAATAGGCTTTCTGCCCCCGGCAATCACGGGGGCGGTATTTTTGCCCGTCAGTCTGCTCGCGACATCAGCAGTAAGGCATTATATTAACAGGGTTATTTTATTTAATTACAAAACCGCGAATACCTCCCGTTGAATTAATAATTAAGCAATATCCTGGTCAGCCAGCGATATCGCTTTGTTAGCTTGAGGAATCAGGCAAAGCTCAAACCGGAGGTATTCTTTGCTGATTAAGTTAAAGAAAGAACGAACGCATCAGGAGGATCGCCGTCTTGCTCTCTGGCTGGCCACCTCCGCAGGACTGCTGAATGCCATTGCGCTGGGCGCGTTTGGCTTTTTTCCCTCACACATGACCGGCAATACCTCACAACTCTCCAGCGAAGTCTCCTCCACCGACCTCAACGATATTCTTTTTTTTGGCGCCATTATTCTGTCGTTTGTCACGGGTGCCATCGTTGCGCGGATGATTGTTATCTGGGGAATCATCCATAACGTCAGGCTGGTATTCAGCCAGGTTCTTTTTGTTGAAGGGCTATTACTGGCCGGGGTATCCCTGTACGAAATGTATTTTCACTCCTTCGCCACGAATCAGGAGATTATTATTTTCCTGTGCGGGCTGATGGGCATTCATAATTCTACCTCAACTCAGCTATCCGGCGGTCGGGTGAGATCCACGCACATTACCGGCACGCTGACCGATGCAGGCATTTCGCTGGCCTCCGTTATGGTCGCCATGCTGCGCCGGGATTATTCTAAAGACACGGCTGCGCAAAAGAGCCAGCTCAAAACCCATTTAACCACCCTTTTCTCGTTTATTACCGGAGGGATTGCCGGGCTGATCCTGTTCAGAGAATTTGGATTCCACGCGATGCTGGCGCTGGGCCTGATGTTGGTCTTCATCGCTACCTTTTCGATCGTTCGCGTCTCCTGGCGGGTGCGAAAGGTGCGCGCCGCCCTCGGTCGTTAGGATTTATCAATGAGTCTTAGGTGACGTTGTCACTTAAGGCTCGCTTCTTTAAGACTATTCTGTCTGCCCGCTGACAGCCCTTATGCCATAAGGCTTAACCCAGGTTGTCACTAATTTCATAGGGTTACTGTTTTCCCCCCATTACTGGAACCCTTCCGCTTCACTTGCTATAGGTGAAGTACCCCTGCCGAAACATGGCATAACAACAGGCAACCGCAACCGGTGGTTGCTATAACGCATGCGCACAGGGAGACACACCGCAATGCACCCACTACTCAAACGTTCGCTGCTTTTTGTCGGCGCCATTATCGTGGTTCTCGCTCTCCTCACCTGGGGAATTGGGCTGGAGACGATCAAGGCGCGCCAGGTTGACCTGATCTACCTCGGGCAACAGCATTTAATTCTGGTTTTCTCCTCAATGTTTTTTGCCCTGCTGGTCGGTATTCCAAGCGGCATCCTGCTAAGCCGTCCGGCAGCACGGGGTATCGCCGAATACGTGATGCAAATTTTTAACGTGGGCAATACCCTGCCGCCGCTGGCCGTTCTGGCGCTGGCGATGGTGGTGATTGGCATCGGCGATAAACCGGCCATTATCGCCCTCTTTCTGGCCTCTCTGCTGCCGATTGTGCGTAACACCTACGCCGGGCTGTGCTCTGTTCCCGCGTCATTGCTGGAAGCGGCAAACGGCATCGGCATGACCCGGTGGCAGCGCTTGCGTCAGGTCGAAATCCCTAACGCCTGGCCGGTGATGCTTTCAGGTATTCGTATTGCTACGGCAATTAACGTTGGTACCGCGCCGCTGGCATTCCTGATCGGTGCCAGCAGCTACGGTGAGCTGATTTTCCCGGGTATTTATCTGAATGACTTCCCGACACTGATCCTGGGCGCGGCGGCCACCGCCCTGTTCGCCCTGATTCTGGATACGCTGCTGGCGGCACTGGGCCGACTGCTGAGCCCGCATCTCGCACGATAATTATAACAAGGAGCTTCTATGAGACTGTTTTCCGGCCTGACGGCGCTGTGCGCTGCCGCGCTCTTCACCAGCCAGACGCTCGCCGCGCCGCTGATCCTGGCGACCAAAAGCTTTACCGAGCAGCACATTCTCTCGGCCATGACCGTGCAGTATCTGCAAAAGAAAGGGTTTCAGGTGCAGCCGCAGACCAATATTGCGACGGTGATATCCCGAAACGCGATGATCAACAAACAAATCGATATGACCTGGGAGTACACCGGTACGTCGCTGATCATCTTCAACCACATCAACAAACGCATGTCGCCGCAGGAGTCTTACGAGACGGTGAAACGTCTTGACGCGAAGCACGGTCTGGTGTGGCTCAAACCTGCCGACATGAACAATACCTATGCCTTTGCCATGCAGCGCAAGCGTGCCGAGGCTGAACATATCAACACCATGTCTGAGATGGTGGCGAAGATTGAACAGATCCGTAAAACCGATCCGGATAACAACTGGCTGCTGGGACTTGACCTGGAGTTTGCCGGGCGTAGCGACGGGATGAAACCGTTGCAGGCGGCCTACAACATGACGCTGGACCGCCCGCAGATCCGCCAGATGGATCCGGGACTGGTTTATAACGCGGTACGCGACGGGTTTGTCGATGCGGGGCTGATCTACACCACCGACGGGCGCGTGAAGGGCTTCGACCTCAAAGTGCTGAAAGACGATAAAGGCTTCTTCCCGAGTTACGCCGTGACGCCGGTTGTACGTAAAGACACGCTGGAGGCGAACCCGGGGCTGGAGGAGGCGCTGAATACCCTCTCTGCTCAGCTGAATAACGACGTTATCACCGAACTGAACAAGAAGGTGGATATCGACCATCAGTCACCGCAGCAGGTCGCCCGAGATTTCCTGCGTAGCAAACAGTTGCTGTAGGAGGCGCTATGGAGACGATTCACTATAT
This sequence comes from Enterobacter genomosp. S, assembly GCF_001631805.1. NCBI lineage: Bacteria > Pseudomonadati > Pseudomonadota > Gammaproteobacteria > Enterobacterales > Enterobacteriaceae > Enterobacter > Enterobacter genomosp. S. The sequence continues at coordinate 281,387 of NZ_LVVA01000020.1, forward strand.
TTTCGACAACTGGGACTATCTCTTAACCCTGACGCTGCAACACCTGTGGCTGGTCGCGCTGGCCGTGGGCCTTGCGATTATCATCGGCGTGCCGCTGGGCATTTTGATTGTTCGCCACAAATGGCTGGCAACACCCGTGCTGGGGATTGCCACCATCGTGCTCACCATCCCGTCTATCGCGCTTTTCGGCCTGATGATCCCGCTCTTTTCGCTGGTCGGTCAGGGCATTGGCGCCCTGCCCGCGATTACGGCAGTGTTCCTCTATTCGCTGCTGCCGATTGTGCGTAACACCCATACGGCGCTCGACAGCCTGCCTCCCGGCCTGCGTGAAGCGGGACGCGGCATCGGCATGACCTTCTGGCAGCGTCTGCGCTGGGTGGAGATCCCGATGGCGCTGCCGGTCATTTTTGGCGGTATCCGCACCGCCGTGGTGATGAACATTGGCGTCATGGCGATTGCCGCCGTGATTGGCGCGGGCGGTCTGGGCCTGCTGCTGCTTAACGGTATTGGCGGGAGTGATATTCGTATGTTGATTGCGGGCGCGCTGATGATTTGTCTTTTAGCGATTGTGCTCGACTGGTTGCTGCACCGTTTGCAGGTGGTACTGACTCCGAAGGGGATTCGATAATGATAAAACTGGAAAACCTCACCAAACAATTTTCACAGAAACACGGCCAGACGTTTAAGGCCGTCGACAACGTCAACCTGAACGTACCTGAAGGGGAAATGTGCGTGCTGCTCGGCCCGTCCGGCTGCGGAAAAACCACGACCCTGAAAATGATTAACCGTCTTATTACGCCCAGCAGCGGGACGATCCTGATTAATGGTGAAGACACCAGCGGGATGGACACCGTGACGTTGCGCCGCAACATTGGCTACGTGATCCAGCAGATTGGACTGTTCCCGAACATGACCATCGAAGAGAACATTACCGTTGTGCCGCGTATGCTGGGCTGGGACAAAGCGCGCTGTAAATCCCGTGCCGAGGAACTGATGGATATGGTGGCAATGGATCCGCATAAATTCCTTCACCGCTATCCGCGTGAAATGTCCGGCGGCCAGCAGCAGCGCATCGGCGTCATCCGCGCGCTGGCAGCGGATCCGCCGGTCCTGCTGATGGATGAACCGTTCGGTGCGGTCGACCCGATCAACCGTGAGGTGATCCAGAACCAGTTCCTCGAGATGCAGCGCAAGCTGAAAAAGACCGTTATGCTGGTGAGCCACGATATTGACGAAGCGTTGAAGCTGGGCGACCGTATCGCCGTTTTCCGTCAGGGACGTATCGTGCAGTGCGCCAGCCCGGACGAACTGTTGGCGAAGCCAGCGAATGAGTTTGTCGGCTCGTTTGTGGGCCAGGACCGGACGCTGAAACGCCTGCTGCTGGTATCGGCGGGTGACGTCACCGATCAACAGCCGACCATTACGGTACGCGAATCAACGCCGCTGTCAGAGGCCTTCGCCACCATGGATGACAACGATATTCGCGCCATTACCGTGGTTGATGAGCACGGAAAACCGTTGGGCTTTGTGAAGCGCCGCGAAGCGCGTCACGCCAGCGGCGCCTGCGCCGACATTCTGCACCCGTTCCGCATGACCGGGAAAGCCGAAGACAACCTGCGCGTGGTGCTTTCTCGCCTGTATGAAAGCAACACCAGCTGGATGCCGATTGTGGACGAAGATGGGCGCTATAACGGCGAGATATCCCAGGATTATATTGCGGAATATTTGAGTTCAGGGCGTACGCGCCGGGCGTTGAATATTCATAGCGACACGTAATTATGTAAGCCGGGCAATGCCCGGCTTTTTTTCGCACGCATACATTTTGCTAACCTCACGTTTTCCCATCACAATATTGTTTTGTCCTCACGTAATTGCGACCCATGCAACGTCTTCACGCTTACCCCGACATCCGCGCGATGTTTCGTCGACTCCTGATCGCTACCGTCACCGGCGTGCTGGCGGCGCTGGCCGTTGCGGCGTTTCGCCACAGCATGTATCTGCTGGAGTGGCTGTTTCTGAGCAACGAAAGCGGAAGCCTGGTGAACGCCGCTGCCGCGTTATCGCCCTGGCGTCGCGCGCTCACGCCTGCGCTGGGTGGTCTGGCCGCGGGGATGCTGCTGTGGGGATGGCAGCGCATGACGGCACAACGTCCCCACGCCCCGACTGATTATATGGAGGCGCTGGAAACAGGTGATGGCCAGTTTGATTACGCCGCCAGTCTGGTGAAATCGTTCGCCTCGCTGCTGGTGGTCGCCAGCGGGAGCGCCATTGGCCGGGAAGGTGCCATGATCCTGCTCGCCGCCCTCGCCGCCTCCTTTTTTGCACAACGCTGTACGCCGAAATCCGAATGGAAACTGTGGATCGCCTGCGGTGCCGCCGCCGGGATGGCCAGCGCCTATCATGCGCCGCTGGCGGGCAGCCTGTTTATCGCAGAGATCCTGTTTGGCACGCTGATGCTGGCCTCCCTCGGCCCGGTAGTGATTGCCGCCGTGGTGGCCCTGCTCACCACGCGTCTGTTAAGCCCCGGCGCAAATACGCTTTATGCGGTGCACCTGAGTGAGACATTAATGGCGGGAGATTATGCGTTGATAGTTGGCGTAGGTCTGCTGGCGGGCGTTTGCGGTCCGCTGCTGATGTGGCTGATGGGATTTAGCCACGCGCTGTTTCTGCGTCTTAAGCTCTCGCCGCCGTGGCAGCTGGCGCTGGGCGGGCTGATCGTCGGGCTGCTGTCACTGCTGACGCCAAAGGTATGGGGGAATGGCTACAGCGTGGTTCAGGCATTTTTGCAGTCGCCGCCGCTGCTGTCGGTGATTGCCGGCGTCTTTATCTGCAAGCTGCTGGCGGTGCTGGCAAGCAGCGGGTCCGGCGCGCCGGGAGGGGTGTTTACGCCAACCCTGTTCGTCGGTATGGCAACGGGAATGCTGTTTGCGCAGATAGTTGCGCTGTGGTTCCCTGGGTCTGAGACGGCGATCCTGCTCGGGCTGGCGGGTATGGCGACGCTGCTCGCCGCCACCACGCATGCGCCAATTATGTCGGCATTGATGGTATGCGAAATGACCGGGCAGTATTTTTTACTCCCCGGTTTGCTGGTTGCCTGTGTTGTGGCGTCGGTACTGTCGAGAATGTTACGCCACGACTCGATCTACGGACAGCATACCGCCGAAAGCCGAGAGATCGATATAGTGCGCTAGTTCGCGCTGCTCCGCGCGAGGCAGATAAGGCAGTTCGCCCACCAGCGGGCCAGGCAGTTTTTTGCTCAGCACGTCGATGATTTCAGCGTAGTGTGCAAGGCCCGGATTGATCCGGTTCGCCACCCAGCCAATCAGCGGCAGGCCGTCATTGGCGATAGCTTGCGCCGTTAGCAGGGCATGGTTGATGCACCCTTCCTGAATGCCCACAACCATAATCACCGGCAATTGCTCCTGCACCACCCACTCGGAAAGGGGACGTAAATCGTTCATCAGGCTGCGCCAGCCGCCGGTCCCTTCAACGACAACGTGGTCAACCTTTTCGCTCAGATTCGCCAGACCATCTGAAAGCAGGCTGTAGTTGATCGGCCCGCTATGAGCGACGCTGCTTTCCTCTTCGCTCAACGCGATAGGATTGACGGCGTCATAAGGCAGTTCCAGAGACGAGACGCTTTGCAGAACCAGGGCGTCCTTATTGCGCAGCCCTTCTGGCGTCTCTTTACTGCCTTTTGCAACCGGCTTGTATCCTGCAACGCGTTTACCGCTCGCCGCCAGGGCCTGAAGTAACGCGCGGGATACGACGGTCTTCCCGACAGAAGTATCCGTACCAGTAATAAAGAAACGCTTAAGCATGACTCATTCCACCTCTTGGGTATGCTTCAAAAAATATAAACCAGGTAAATAATTCAGTGGAGAAAGTCTACGGGAAGCGTGCGCTACCCGGCTTGAGATAGCGCAATTTTTCGTACATCTCTGGAAAAGAGTTAGCCCTGAAGCAAACGAATCAGTAATGAGCCGTTGTACATGGCATCTTTAACCAGTGCGGCACCGGCCATCGTGCCCTGGTTGGAAAATTGCGTACTTTCGACCACGATATTTTTGCTGTATGCGGGGAGCGACTGCTGGTTGATACAGGCGGAAATCGCCGGGAAGAGAATATCCGCCGCCTGGCTGAGGGGGGAGCCAATGAGTATTTTTTGCGGATTGAACAGGTTCACCATAATCGCCAGGATGCGCCCGACATTATTGCCTACGCCGGTAATGATGTCCTTCGCCAGCAGATCGCCCTGCCTTGCCGCAGTGCACAGTGCATCGACGCTCAGCGGCTGTCCATGCAGCGTGGAGCTCATCGACTGGCTGAGCCGCACCTGCGCCAGCTCCAGCACGCTTTCCACGCTGGCAATCGTCTCCAGACAGCCATGGTTACCACAATAGCAGCGTTTTCCGTACGGATCGACCTGCGTATGGCCGATCTCCACCAGGCTACTGCTGCCGGCGTGTAAAAGACGCCCGTCGGTGATCACCCCCGCGCCAACGTTGTGATCAATCACAACCTGAATGACGTCGCGCGCGCCGCGCGAGGCGCCAAACAGCGCCTCCGCCATCGTCCAGGCGCTGATATCATGCTGAATGTAGACCGGCACACCAGTATGGCTTTCCAGCACTTCACCCAGCGGCATCTCTTTCACGTTCTCGTAAAAGGGCATGCGGTGCACAATGCCATTTTCGGTATCAATAATTCCCGGCAGGGTAATCGCAATTGCCGTTAAGCGTTCAAGACGCTGCTGGTGGCGAATAAAGAATTGGTCGATATGAGACAGAATGGCATTAAGAAGAGGTTGCTCTGCATCAAGCGGAAGGTCCAGCCGATCTTCCACCACCATCTTGCTGCTGAGGTCGCGCAGTGCGAGGAAGATTTCCCCTCGGCTGATGCGCATCGACAGGTAGTGCCAGGCTTCCGTTTCCACCACCAGCCCTACCGCCGGACGACCACGGCTGCCCGGCTCCTGAATTTCCGTCTCCTGAACCAGATGGGCTTCCAGCATTTCGCGGACAATCTTGGTAATACTGGCGGGTGCCAGTTGTGCCAGGCGCGAAAGATCGATACGCGAAACCGGACCAAGCTGATCAATCAGGCGATAAACGGCGCCCGCGTTGGTCTGCTTGATCTGATCGATATGCCCTGGCTGACTATCAGCAACCACCTCGTACTCCCTTATTTTCGAGCTTCGAAATAAACTGAGGGCTATGGTGAAGCACTTCAATGGCTGACGTCAAATTTTTACTTAGCCATGTGATTTACTGCACATTTTTGCCCACTTTTCCTTATAAATATTGCCCGTGAGACGCGGTAAGTAATTGTGCTTTGAAACGCTGTGCCGCATGGCTCTGTTCATGATGTTTAGACCACACCAGCCACATCTCCGAGACCGCATCCTGCTCGACAATCTTCACCCAGCGCATCTCCGGCAGCTGCACCCGTTTAAACGAGGCCGGGAGAATCGACACGCCAAGCCCTGCGGCAACGAGCCCAATGATCGTCATGGCTTCCCCCACCTCCTGCGCGATAGTCGGGACAAGGCCATATCGCCGCATCAAACCCAGAATGTCGTCGTACAGCCCGGTTCCCACCTGGGGGTCAAAAAAGACAAACGGCTCTTTCGCCAGTTCAGCCAACGTGACGCCAGGCCGGGCGGCGAGAGGATGGTCGCTGGGGATCATCGCCATCAGCGGCTCTCGCAGGATCACCTGCCACGCCAGGGTATCAGGCAACTGCGTGTTACGCATCAGCCCCAGGTCGAGCGATCCTTCGTTCAGCGGCGCGATTTGCTCCCGGGTATTTATTTCACGCGTCTGAATATGCACATCCGGAAAGTGACGGCGAAACGATGAGAGCGTTTGTGAAACAGCACTGATAAAAGGGGCCGAGGAGGTAAACCCGATGCGCAGCTCCCCCGTCTCACCGAGATAAAGCCGTTCGGCTCTGGCGGCGGCGTCTTCCACCATGCTCAGGATCTGTCGGCTATCGGTGAGAAACTGTTTTCCCGCTGCCGTCAGGCTCACGCTACGGTTGGTTCGCGCCAGCAGACGCGCCCCCACCTGCTGTTCCAGGATCTGGATCTGCTGGCTTAGCGGTGGCTGAGAGATATTCAGCCTTGCCGCCGCGCGGCCAAAATGCAGCTCTTCGGCGACGGCGACAAAATAGCGGAGGTGACGCAGCTCAATATTCATATTTTTAAAGTATCATTTGAGATTATTAATATATTAGACAGAATATTTACATTTTCCTACTCTGATCTTGTGGTCTTACCCGTCACCAGAAACCACGGGGATGTTTAAGCAAGGATTATGTGTGAGCCGTACAACGACTATTGATATCGCGCCGGCCAGCGACATTGATGATTTACCCGCAGCACCGCAGCCGGTTCAGTTTATTAAGCGTGGTACCCCCCAGTTCATGCGCGTCACGCTGGCGCTCTTCTCAGCGGGTCTCGCTACCTTTGCCCTGCTCTACTGCGTTCAGCCGATTTTGCCGGTTCTGTCGCATGAATTTGGCGTGTCGCCAGCCAGCAGCAGTATTTCCCTTTCCATTTCTACCGGGATGCTGGCGATTGGTCTGCTGTTTACCGGTCCACTTTCGGATGCTATCGGACGTAAGCAGGTCATGGTAACGGCGTTAATGCTGGCCTCCGTGTGTACCTTGCTTTCTACCATGATGACCAGCTGGCACGGTATTCTGGTCATGCGCGCGCTGATTGGGCTCTCTCTCAGCGGCGTGGCGGCGGTTGGGATGACCTATCTCAGCGAAGAGATCCACCCGAGTTTCGTGGCCTTCTCAATGGGGCTGTATATTAGCGGGAACTCTATCGGCGGGATGAGTGGACGCCTGCTGAGCGGTGTGTTTACGGATTTCTTTAGCTGGCGCATTGCGCTGGCCGTTATCGGCTGCTTCGCGCTCGCCTCGGCGCTGATGTTCTGGAAAATTTTGCCGGAATCGCGCCATTTCCGCCCGACCTCCCTGCGTCCGAAGACGCTGTTTATCAACTTCCATCTGCACTGGCGCGACAAAGGTTTGCCGCGACTGTTTCTGATGGGATTCCTGCTGATGGGGTCATTCGTCACGCTGTTTAACTATATTGGCTACCGGCTGATGCTCTCGCCGTGGCATCTCAGCCAGGCATTGGTGGGTTTGCTCTCTGTGGCGTATCTCACCGGGACGTGGAGTTCACCAAAAGCCGGCGCCATGACCGCTCGCTTTGGCCGCGGGCCGGTGATGCTGGTTTCTACCGCCGTGATGCTGTTCGGGCTGCTGATGACGCTGTTCTCCTCCCTGTGGCTGATTTTTGCCGGAATGCTGCTCTTCTCTGCCGGCTTCTTTGCCGCGCACTCCGTTGCCAGCAGCTGGATTGGCCCGCGCGCGCGCCGCGCCAAAGGTCAGGCATCGTCGCTGTATCTGTTTAGCTATTACCTGGGTTCCAGCCTCGCAGGGACCCTCGGCGGCGTGTTCTGGCATCATTACGGCTGGAACGGCGTGGGCGGGTTTATCGCCCTGATACTGTGCGCGGCGCTGCTGGTAGGCGGAAGTCTGCATCAACGTCTGAAATAGGTTAACGCTATCCCCGCATGAACGTAATTGTGCGGGGCTCATTTATGACGTTAGTATTGCTTAATTTAAAATTAAGCAAAATCAACGACTTAATATCGTTTCGTGTATTTATCAACCTTCCCTCTCTCTGTAAGCTCATTGACTCCATTCTATAAAAAGAGGGGTTTTACATGGCTATTCCAGGCAACATGTGGTTGTACGATGACGGTGGTGCACTGATCAAAGGCGGATTCGACGTGCAGCAGAGGGAGTACAGCATTGAATTTAAGGGTTTTCATCATAATCTTTCCACGCCGACCGATAATCTGACAGGCAAACCCACGGGTAAGCGCATCCACTCCCCAATGATGATTGTTAAGGAATTTGATTACTCATCACCCTATCTCTATAAGGCAGTCGCCACTGGTCAGGCTCTGCAAAAAGCCGAACTCAAGTTCTATAAGATTAATGATGCTGGCCTGGAAGCGGAGTATTTCAATATTCTTCTGGAGGCCGTGCGAATTGTTTCGGTATCACCTGCCATGGCCGCGCCGGGCGACAACAATAACAACCACCTCGAAACGGTTGAATTGCGCTACGAGAAAATCACATGGAAGCATAACGATGGAAATATTATTTTCTCTGACGCATGGAATGAGCGGGCGTCAGCGTAACTGGGATCGATATGGATACAATCGAAGAAGTTAACGGCACCTACTTTTATAGAGGCCATTCAAACGTCACTCCGGGCGAGTTACTTGAGATCATATTTCTGGAGGAGTTCTGTATGGAACTCGGAATAGACGCAGTATCGGGAGCTGCAATCCTTTCGGGCCAACCCTGGCTCGGCACCCGAGCCAAACCTGTAGGTGCAACACTGGGAACAAGCGTTGTTTCAAAATATGCCCGGATAATATTACGAGATGCGCGTATCCCCTTTGGGATAAAAGTCCCTACTCCCGTTGGCGTCAGGATGCAAAGAACTAACAAACTCGCAGCGGTAATTGGTCGTTATGTTCCTTGGTTAGGATGGGCTTCACTTGCGCTGACGCTGCATAGAATTTCAACGCGGACGCAAGAAAAATACAATTTGATTGCCCGACCCAAAGACCGCATACAATGGACATCTTTCTAATGACCATAATCGATGATGTATTATCTATGTTTCGGGAAGAAATCCCCGGCTATCTAGATGACCAGTGGGAAGAGGTTCCGCTGGAACTCGATTCTGATTTATTCGACTCACCAGGCGATGACCTTCACGACGCGTTAAACCGGTACGAGAAAGAATTTAACGTGGATTTATCTGCTGTTAAATGGTCTCGTTATTTTCCCTGGCAGAACACCCCATTATTGAAACGCTGGTTTAAGCTGAAGCGGGAAGAGGTGGAATCAACCCGCATTCCGTTAACCGTAAGAATGTTTGCTGAATCTGCAAAAGCAGGAAAATGGCTCTACGACTGAATTAACAGGGGCTTCACGCCCCTGTTATCAAAAGTGCACGGTTCCTCCCTGATTCGCGTTACACTCCCCTGAACACCTCCAACAGAACGAGAACTATAATTATGCAGAAAAACGTTTCTTATCAACAACTCACCCGCACCTTCCAGCGTCTCTCTCGCTTCTCTCATCTCTCCTCTATCGCCAGCTGGGACATGTTTACCATGATGCCGCCCGGCGGCAGCGCCGCGCGCGGTGAAGCTCTGGCGGAGATGAGCGTCCTGCAACATCAGATCCTGACCGATAAAAAAGTGGGTGAATGGCTGGATGCGGCGGCTGAAGAAGATCTGAACGACGTCGAGCAGGCCAACCTGCGTGAAATGACGCGCCACTACCAGCAGGCCACCTTACTGCCGGAATCGCTGGTTGAGGCAAAATCGCTGGCGGGCAGCAAGTGTGAACACGCCTGGCGCACTCAGCGTCCGGCCAACGACTGGCACGGCTTTTCAGCCAACCTGAAAGAGGTGGTGAAGCTCAGTCGTGAAGAAGCTCGCCTGCGCGCCGAGGCCAAAGGCTGCACGCCTTACGACGCGCTGCTGGATATTTTTGAACCCGACATGACCAGCGCACGCCTGGATGTGCTGTTTGGCGATATGAAGTCGTGGCTGCCGGATCTGCTGGCAAAGGTTGTGGAAAAACAGGTACAGCGATCGTTCGTTCCGCCACAGGGTCCCTTCCCGACCGCCACGCAGCGCGAGTTGGGCCTGGAAGCGATGAAAATGCTTGGCTTCGATTTTAACGGCGGTCGTCTGGACGTTAGCGCCCACCCGTTCTGCGGCGGCGTGCCGGAAGATGTGCGTATCACCACGCGTTACGATGAAGACGAGTTGCTCAGCGCACTTTTCGGCGTGATCCACGAAACCGGACATGCCCGCTACGAGCAAAACCTTCCCCAAGCGTGGGCCAGGCAGCCCGTTGCGCTGGCGCGCTCTACGGCGATCCACGAATCCCAGAGTCTGTTCTTTGAGATGCAGCTGGGCCGCAGCGAGGCATTCCTCAAGCATCTGCTTCCGGCGGTCCATGCCCGTTTCGGCAGTCAGGCGGCGTTCAGTGAAGAGAATTTCATTGCCTGGAACCAGCGCGTGAAACCGGGATACATTCGCGTGGATGCGGATGAAGTGAGCTACCCGGCGCACGTGGTGCTGCGCTATGAGATCGAGCGCGCGCTGATCAACGGCGAAATCGAAGTCGACGATATTCCCGCCCTGTGGGATGAGAAAATGCAGGCCTGGCTTGGGCTATCCACCAAGGATAATTATCGCAACGGCTGTATGCAGGATATCCACTGGACCGACGGCGGTTTTGGCTACTTCCCGTCTTACACGCTGGGGGCAATGTACGCAGCACAGCTCTTCCATGCCGCCAAAACTGCACTGCCCGGGTTGCAGGCATCCATTGCCGGAGGCGATTTCTCGGCGCTGTTTGACTGGCTGCGTCAGAACATCTGGCAGCACGGCAGCCGCTTCAGCACGTCGCAGTTAATCACTCAGGCTACGGGTGAGGATTTGAACATCCGTTACTTCCGCGAACACCTGACTTCCCGCTACCTGTAACCGAACGCGCCGGGGTGACGCCCCGGCGTTGTACATACGGTTACACGCCGATACCAATCACTCACGGAAACCCCGAATTTACAGGGATATAGTTCTTTCAACGGCCCCGCAGTGGGGTTAAATGAAAAACCAAATTCGAGGGTATGAAAATGAAAAAAGTATTAGCTCTGGTTGTTGCGGCTGCTATGGGTCTGTCTTCTGCTGCATTCGCGGCTGAAACTACCGCCACCGCAGCGCCTGCGGCGACCACTTCGGCTCCGGCCAAAACGGTTCACCATAAAAAACATCACAAAGCGGCTAAACCTGCGGCAGAACAGAAAGCGCAGGCGGCTAAAAAGCACCACAAAAAAGCGGCAAAACCCGCGGTAGAACAGAAAGCACAGGCGGCTAAAAAGCATCACAAAAAAGCGGCAAAACACGAAGCGGCTAAACCTGCTGCACAGCCAGCAGCGTAAGAGTACAAGCTTAACCGTGCCCCTCGGGGCACGTTGGTAAACCGGCGCTGAACGGGTTTGAGGTCAGCGCCGTTTTTTTATCCGAAGGGCGTATGCTGCGGCGCTATCGGTTTGAGTTCATTCTTATCCTGCTAATCTTGTGCGCGCTCATCGCCAGCCACTTTTATCTTTCCTGAATGTAGCACGCTGATTTTACTCCCACTTTCTCGCTGTCGCGTCTATAGTATTTTCATAGGGTTCACTTTTAATAATCATAATTACCCCCACCAGAGTGTGATATGCGTAAATCTGTTGTGTTGTTACTGGGAACGTTTAGCCTTTTTGCTGGCTTTTCACATGCGGATGATGGTGACGATGTCGCCATTAGCGCCAAAGAGGTAAAGACGCTGTTTTTTGGTCATGACGATCGTACGCGTGTCACCGATCCTACCGAAGCGCCCTGGGATGCCATCGGGCAACTGGAAACCGCCAGCGGCAATTTATGTACCGCAACGCTCATTACGCCACGCCTTGCGCTGACGGCAGGTCATTGCCTGTTAATGCCGCCCGAGGGCAAACCGGATAAAGCGATCGCCCTGCGCTTTGTGTCGCAAAAAGGAATATGGCGCTACGAAATCCATGGTATTGAGGGGCGGGTGGATCCGTCGCTCGGTAAACGCTTAAAACCGGATGGCGATGGCTGGATTGTGCCGCCCGGGGCGGCATCCTGGGATTTCGGTCTGATCGTTTTGCGTTATCCGCCGTCCGGGATCGCTCCCCTACCGCTTTTTGATGGCGACAAAGACGCGCTCACCGCCGCCCTGAAGGCCGCCGACCGCAAAGTAACGCAGTCAGGCTACCCTGTTGATCACCTCGATTCGCTGTATACCCATACGGACTGCGTGGTGACGGGCTGGGCGCAAAACAGCGTGCTTTCGCATCAGTGCGATACGCTACCGGGTGATAGCGGATCGCCCCTGATGTTGAAAACCGCTAACGGCTGGCAGCTGATTGGCGTTCAGAGTTCTGCGCCAGCGGCGAAAGACCGCTGGCGCGCCGACAACCGGGCGTTGGCGGTGACCGGTTTTCGCGACAGGCTGGAAGCCCTGGCGCAGCAGTAGGTTACTCAGGCCAGTTTAATCATGATCATGCCGGCGAGCAGTAATACCAGCCCTATCCAGCCTTTATTGTTTAAACGCTGCCCGAACATAATCCAGCCTGCCGCCAGGGTGGCGGCAATCCCGAAGCCGCCCCACAGCGCATAGGCCACGGATAGATCGATGCCTTTTACCGCCTGTGACAGGGCGCTAAACGCCCCCAGCACCGCGGCAATCGAAAGCAGGCCGTAGGCTTTACGACGAAAACCGTCGGAGAACTTCAGAAAGACGTTCGCAATAATTTCTAAAACGATCGCGAAACCCAGCCAGGCCGCGTGGATCCATTCAAACTGCTGCATGGGTCTGCTCCTTCTGCTGTTTTGCCGGCTTGCGCGTACCCGATTTAATCAGCACGATACCTGCCACCAGGGTCGTCAGCCCGGCAATTTTCATTGTCGTCAGGGTTTCATCAAATATCATGACGCTGAACAGCGTGATCAATAAAATACCAATACCTTCCCACAAGGCATATGCCACGCCCAGCGCGATTTTTTTAACCGCGAAGGAGAGGAAAATATAGGAAAGCGTAATCATGACCAGCATCAAAATAAATCCGGTGTTGCCGTCACTCACGCTCGCCCATTTCATCGACAGGGTGCCGGTAATTTCAGCTACGATAGCCAGCGCTAATAAAATCCAGTAAAACATGTTTTTCTCCTGCTTGAGAATATAATCCATCGAGGCTCGCTGCGGACAGCAAACCAAAAAATTGGGAATTAAATCAATTAGCTAAGCGCATAGCGCCAGCTCAGGCAGAAGACGTGACTATAGCGCGGAGCGCCAGTGTTGTTCACCGGAAAGCATGCAGAGGGAGGTTGAAAACAGAGCAGTGTTGTTTGAAAAATACGTCCTGAACAAATTGTCCATAAAATTACAATTATCCGCGGTGTTGCTTCTCGTCTTTGCGGATGAAAATTGTCCTCAGTAGTTGAACACGCCTGATTTGTATCATAAGCCAGGACTTTACTCAAAGCCTTTTCATTTCTTTACCCAGTCTGTTTGATTTTGGTTAGTTTTTTTAATCCGCTTTCCCCTCTATTATAAATAAAAAACTTTTCAGGAACGTCCATGGCCAAACCCATTATCACCCTCAACGGGCTTAAGATAGTCATCATGCTGGGCATGCTGGTGATCATTTTGACCGGCGTTCGTTTTGCGGCCGATATCATCGTGCCCTTTATCCTGGCGCTTTTTATCGCGGTGATCCTCAACCCGCTGGTGCAGCGGATGGTGCGGATGCGCATACCGCGCGTGCTGGCGATCAGCCTGCTTATCAGTATTATTATCGTTGCGATGGTGCTGTTAGTTGCCTATCTGGGAACGTCCCTGAACGAGCTGGCGCGAACCCTACCGACATACCGTTCTTCCCTGGCGACCCCGCTGCTGCAAATTGAACCCTGGCTGCAACGCGCCGGCATCGAAGTTTCGGTTGAGGAGTTGCTTAAATACATCGATCCGAATGCTGCCATGACGATTGTCACCAGCCTGCTGGCACAGCTTTCCAACGCCATGACCTCCATTTTCCTGCTGTTCCTGACGGTCGTATTTATGCTGCTGGAAGTCCCTCAACTGCCTGCAAAGCTACAGCACATCATGGTGCGTCCGGTGGAAGGAATGGGCGCCATTCAGCGCGCGCTCGACAGCGTTTCACGCTATCTGGTTCTGAAAACGGCTATCAGTCTGGTGACGGGATTCGTGGTCTGGGGGATGCTCGCCGCGCTGGACGTGCGTTTCGCCTTTGTCTGGGGGCTGCTGGCCTTTGCCCTTAACTACATTCCTAACATCGGCTCCGTGCTGGCGGCGATCCCCCCTATCCTTCAGGTGCTGGTTTTCAGCGGTTTATATGATGCGCTGATTCTGCTGGCAGGCTATTTGGTGATTAACCTTGTCTTCGGGAACATTCTTGAGCCACGCATAATGGGACGCGGGCTGGGGCTTTCAACCCTCGTTGTGTTCCTGTCCCTGATCTTCTGGGGCTGGCTGCTCGGGCCTGTCGGCATGCTGCTCTCCGTTCCGCTGACGATTATTGTGAAAATTGGCCTGGAGCAGACCGCCGGTGGACAAAGTATCGCTGTACTGCTGAGCGACATGAGCCATAAGGCCGATTAATCCTTCATCGACAGCACGGGCTTGCGCGTTCTACCCGCTTCGCGATAGTTGCCCAATGCCCGCTGCCATTCCGACAGAGGGTAAAGGGTGACATCGCTGCACTGGCTGGCCCGCAATTTCGGCCAGATGCGCTGAAACTCCGCCTGCCACGCCTCCGCGCTGAGCGCGTCCAGGTAGTTACGAATGTGAAACCACGCCACGCGCGGCAGCGCCCGCTGCTGGCGGAACGTCTGACCGGAGAGCAGCCCGTAGCAGACAAACGTGCCGCTTTCAGGCATCACGCTCAGGATTGTCTCCGCCAGGCTGCCGCCCGTGGCGTCGTACACCACGTCTGCGCACGCGGCGGCAGCGTTGACTGCGGCCATATCATGTTGCGCAATGGGGACGATCCCTAATTCGGCCAAACGTTGAGCGTGAACGGGCGAGCGGTGGATCCCATAAACCGCCTCTGCACCCGCCTGACGTGCCCATTGCCCGAGCAGAACGGCACAGTCAGAACCGGCGGCGGTGAGCAGCACCGTTTTCCCGGCCGGAGGATAGCGGTCCAGCATCATCTGTGCAGCGAGCGGATTGATATACGCCCGCGCGGCAAGAAGCGAGTCGACGTCGTCCGGAACAGGAACCACGTACCCTGCCGGGCAATCGACATAACGCTGCCACGTCCCCTTACCGCGTAACGGCAGCACCCGCTTGCCCAGCAGCGCCGGGTAAGCGGCGGGCGTTTCGGTTACTATCCCGACCCCTTCATAACCGGCTATCGCAGGCAGCGCCGTGCGATGGCGATACGCCCCGGTTATGGGGATAAGATCGGAGGCGTTCACGGGCGAAAAAAGCATGCGCACACGTATCTCTCCCGGCTGGCGCGGCGACAAAGGCGCGGTTTCCGGTTGCAGTACCGATTCAGGCTCACCAAACCGGCGATACCAGAGGGTCAGATTACGCATTACGATCGCGCCATCCCATTTCCGGTGCGACATGTTTCAGTATGGACTCGATGACATGCGCGTTGTATGCCACGCCCAGCTGATTCGGCACGGTAAGCAATAGCGTATCCGCTTCAGCGATCGCTTCATCCTTTTTGAGCTGTTCAATCAGCTTGTCTGGCTCTGCGGCGTAACTGCGTCCGAAAATTGCCCGCGTTTTCTCATCCAGATAGCCAACGCTGTCGCTCTCGTTGCGGCCTGAACCGAAATACATCCGGTCGCGATCGTCCATCAGGGCAAAAATACTGCGGCTGACCGAAACGCGCGGCTGGCGAGTATGCCCAGCCTCTGCCCAGGCCTGTCGGTAGGCACGGATCTGTTTTGCCTGCTGAATATGAAACGGCTCGCCGGTTTCATCGTCTTTTAGTGTTGAGCTTTGCAGGTTCATCCCCAGTTTTGCCGCCCATACTGCCGTTGCATTGGAGCCAGCGCCCCACCAGATACGATCGCGTAAGCCTTCTGAATGCGGCTCCAGACGCAACAATCCCGGCGGGTTGGGGAACATCGGCTGTGGGTTAGGCTTCGCAAACCCTTCACCGCGTAATACATCAAGCAGTACTTCGGTGTGGCGGCGCGCCATATCAGATTCGTTTTCCCCTTCCTGCGGCACGTAACCAAAATAACGCCAGCCATCAATCACCTGCTCCGGAGAGCCCCGGCTGATACCCAGCTGTAATCGCCCGCCGGAGATGAGATCTGCCGCGCCAGCATCTTCCGCCATATACAGCGGATTCTCGTACCGCATGTCGATCACGCCCGTACCGATTTCGATACGTTTGGTTTTTGCGCCTATCGCAGCCAGCAAGGGGAACGGCGAACTGAGCTGGCGGGCAAAATGGTGCACGCGGAAATAAGCGCCGTCCGCGCCCAGCTCTTCAGCGGCGACCGCCAGATCGATGGACTGTAGCAGCGCGTCAGCCGCGGTCTGCGTGCCGGACTGAGAAGACGGCGTCCAGTGACCAAACGACAAAAATCCAATCTTTTTCATAGTGAGGTATCCTGACAAAGCATTGCGTTACCCCTACTCTACGCATTCGCGGATGAGAATAAATGGTGATTATTTAACGGAATGCTTCAAATAAACTGACAGAAGCCATCAAGTTTCAATCTATTCTACACTGGTTATCTGTCTGATTTAGCGCTATTACTGTAAGCCATTTCCCGCCAGGCAGAACAAATAATGAAAAGACGCTATGTCGTTGCAGATGTTTTTACGAATACGCCGTTTCTCGGTAACCCGGTCGCCGTTGTCCTTGATGCTGAGGGTATGAGCAGTAAACAGATGCAGCAGGTTGCCGTTGAATTTGGCTACAGCGAAACGACATTTGTGCTGCCGCCAGAAAATCTCTCCAGTACGGCACGTGTGCGGATATTCACCCCCTCGCGCGAAATACCTTTCGCCGGGCACCCTAACATCGGAACCGCCTTTGTGCTGGCGCATCACGCCATAGAAAACGGGCAGACATTACCCGACACCTTGCGCTTCGAAGAAATCGCGGGGATGGTGCCGGTGCGGCTGTTAAAACAGAACGACACGGTGACGGGAGCTGAGCTGTTAGTTCCTGAAGCGCTTTCCTGCCACTCTGAAGTCAGCGCAGAGCAGGTTGCTGCCTGCCTTTCCTTAAGCCCGGACGATATACGCAGGGACGTGCATAATCCTGTTGTTGCCTCGGTGGGTCTGCCCTTTTTGATCGTAGAGCTGGTCTCCCGCGATGCGCTTCGTCGATGTGTGCCCAATTTACAAGGTTTCCGCGCGATTCTGCCCCTTGACGGCGCAGTCTCTGTCTATACGTATACTTCAGACAGGGCTTCAGATGAGTCCTCCGATCTTCAGGCACGTATGTTTACTCCACGAATGACGGAAGATCCGGCAACCGGCAGTGCAACCGCAGCAACTACGGCGTTGCTGGCCCTGCATCATAATCAAACCACGCTTTCACTGAAGATCAGCCAGGGCGTTGATATGGGGCGGAAAAGCATGTTGTTTTCGGACTACGATGCATCGTCAGGAAAGGCTGTGGTTCGGGTCGGTGGTGAATGTGTTATTACGCTTGAGGGAACATTTACGCTTTGACGAAGAGACGCGTTCCCCTTCCGTTCTCTTATGGGATATATTGACGCTATATTATTTTTAACAGGTAACAACAGTAATGGCTCTGATCCCCAAAAACTACGCACGGCTGGAAAGCGGCTACCGTGAAAAAGCGCTGAAAATTTACCCGTGGGTCTGCGGACGCTGCTCGCGAGAGTTTGTCTATTCGAATCTTCGTGAACTCACGGTTCACCATATCGATCACGATCACACCAATAACCCGGAAGACGGCAGTAACTGGGAGCTGTTGTGCCTGTTTTGCCACGACCACGAACACTCAAAGTACACCGAAGCGGACCAGTATGGCACCACCGTTGTCGCGGGTGAGGATGCGCAAAAAGACGTGGGTGTCGCCACGTTTAACCCTTTTGCCGATCTCAAGGCGATGATGAACAAGAAGAATTAATATCGACGATTTTACTGCCCATACCTGCCGTATGGGCAGTCGGTGATCTATTCAAGTCACAGGTTGAATAATGAGACGGCCTTAATATCCGCTTCAGGATTCACGCGTTTTACTGCCTCTAAAAACGCAGCGAAGTTTTGATTAAACACCGTCAGATTATTATAAAACTGCACCTGCTTTTCACCGGTTCCCTCAAGATAGCTCACAGACCAGATCCGCCTGTTATTCACCACTATCGAGCCCGGCTTAATTTTTACGATAGCCGCCAGTTCAATTTTATGGGTGCCGCTCTTTCTGACCTCGTATAAATACTGCTCATCAAAAAAATAGGTTTTAGCTGACGATCCGCCAAACCAGAAAGGATGGGTAGAGATTTTTTTCATTCCCCGGCCGTCGGCAACAATACGCGTTGGATGCCGGATACGCCTGACGAAAAAGCGCATCAGCATAATCAGCGCCGCAAAAGACAGAACCATGAAAAGTATATTAATGCTCTCGCGCATATTTCGTTACCTGCCACGCATTACTCTACGTGGCGGAGTATAACTCAGGGAACGTATGCAGGGTAATGGCAGCTGAAACGGGAAATGCTTTTGCCTCGACACGCAAGACGATGTGCCGTTCGCCATACCGTTAAGTGATATTAACAATTGCTGCTAAGTTGTAAATTTCTCCTTGCCGGACCGGACAAATCGGTTATCGTGCCAGGCAACTTTTTCGGCAATACAAGACAGTGGGATGCGCTATGGCGATTTTTGATGGTCACAATGACCTGTTGCTTAACTTATGGCTTCACCATCGCCAGGATCCGGTAACGGCCTTCTTTTCCGGTATTGAGAACGGACATCTCGATTATCCCCGCATGCAGCAAGGCGGATTTTCCGGCGGGCTGTTCGCACTGTTCGTGCCGCCGCAGGCGTATATCGCCCGCATGGCGCCGCAATACGCCAGCGAGCCGTGGGAGCCGGTCGACATTCTCTGGCAGCAGTTGACGATCCTTAAGCAGCTTATCGCCCACTCCGCAGGCCGGGCGCGGTTGTGCCTGAGCGCGGCGGATATCGAACGCTGCCGTCAGGATAAGGTGCTGGCAATGGTGGCGCATATTGAGGGCGCGGGCGGTTTTGATGGCGAGGGAGACGATCTACAGGCCTTTTATGCCGCAGGCGTACGCAGCATTGGGCCTTTCTGGAACATTGCTAACCGTTTCGGCACCGGCGTTAACGGGGCGTTTCCCGGCAGCCCGGACAGCGGCCCAGGACTCACCGCGGAGGGGATCGCCCTCATCAGGCAGGCTAACGCCCTGAACATGGTGATTGACGTCTCGCATATGAATGAAAAAGCGTTCTGGGATACCGCTCGTCATTCCTCTTCACCGCTTATCGCCACCCATTCCAACGCCCATGTGCTGTGCCCGCAACCGCGCAATCTGACCGATCGGCAGCTGCTGGCTATCCGCAACAGCGGCGGCGTGGTGGGCGTTAATTTCGGCAATGCCTTTTTGCGTGCCGACGGTAAACGCGATAGCGATACTCCGCTGAGCACAATCGTTCGCCATATCGACTATCTTATTAACATCATGGGTGACGATCACGTCGCGCTCGGCTCCGATTTTGACGGCATTACGTTGCCGGATGATTTGCACGATGTGAGTGGTTTACCGCGGCTGATCAGCGCGTTGCGCGACAGCGGCTATGATCAATTTGTGCTGAATAAACTGCTGTGGGGCAACTGGCAAAGGGTATTGCAAAATGTTTGGCAACAATAGGTTGCGTTGTAAACATTACGTTAATTCCTTACATATTTTGGGTTGAGCTTTGCCCCCCTGTAGCGCATTATTTGATGACCATCACAAAACTGGCACAAACGATGGCGTGAGTGCTGTATTTTTAAAGAGGAAAAAACGATGTGGAAGAAACCTGCTTTTATTGATTTACGTCTTGGCCTGGAAGTGACGCTGTACATCTCCAACCGCTAATCACTCAGCCCGCCATCCGTGCGGGCATTTTCGTTTTACTACCTGGCCTATCTTCATGTTTATTAAAGTCCTCGGTTCCGCCGCCGGCGGCGGTTTCCCACAGTGGAACTGTAACTGTGCCAACTGTCAGGGTTTGCGCAACGGTACTCTTCAGGCGACCCCTCGCACCCAATCGTCGATCATCGTCAGCGATAACGGCAAAGAGTGGGTGCTGTGTAACGCCTCGCCCGATATCAGCCAGCAGATTGCCCACACGCCAGAACTGAACAAGAAAGAGGTTCTGCGCGGCACGCATATTGGCGGCATTATTCTCACCGACAGCCAGATTGACCACACCACCGGGCTGCTCAGCCTGCGCGAGGGCTGCCCGCATCAGGTATGGTGTACGCCCGAGGTGCATGAAGATCTTACCAGCGGTTTCCCGATTTTTACCATGCTACGGCACTGGAACGGCGGCCTGATTCATCATCCGATCGCCCCGCTCACCGCCTTTAGCGTGGAAGCCTGCCCTGATTTGCAGTTTACCGCTGTCCCCATCGCCAGTAACGCACCGCCCTATTCACCGTGGCGCGACCGCCCGCTGCCGGGACATAACGTGGCACTGTTTATCGAAAACCGCCGCAACGGTCAGACGCTGTTCTACGCGCCGGGTCTCGGTGAACCCGATGACGCCATTCTGCCGTGGCTTAAAAAAGCGGACTGTCTGCTGATTGACGGCACCGTCTGGCAGGACGATGAGCTTCAGGCCGCCGGCGTCGGGCGCAATACCGGCCGCGACATGGGCCATCTGGCGCTCGGCGATGAACACGGCATGATGGCGCTGCTGGCCTCACTGCCGGCAAAGCGCAAGATTCTGATTCATATTAATAACACTAACCCGATCCTTAACGAGCAATCGCCGCAGCGTCACGCCCTCACGCAGCAGGGAATAGAAGTGAGCTGGGACGGGATGACCATCACGCTTCAGGACTAACTATGCACATTCGCGAAACGCTCTCGCCGCAAGAGTTTGAACACGCCCTTCGGGCGAAAGGCGCCTTTTATCATATTCACCATCCGTACCATATTGCGATGCATAACGGCGAGGCCAGCCGCGAGCAAATCCAGGGCTGGGTGGCGAACCGTTTTTACTATCAGACGACGATCCCGCTGAAGGACGCGGCAATTATGGCGAACTGCCCGGATCCGCACACGCGTCGCAAATGGGTGCAGCGGATCCTCGATCACGATGGTAGCAGCGGTCATGACGGCGGTATCGAAGCCTGGCTCCAGTTGGGCGAGGCCGTGGGGCTTAGCCGCGATGAGTTAATCAGCGAACGCCACGTGCTGCCCGGCGTCCGTTTCGCCGTCGACGCTTACGTTAACTTCGCCCGCCGCGCCAACTGGCAGGAGGCGGCATGCAGCTCGCTAACCGAGCTGTTTGCCCCGCAAATTCATCAGTCGCGTCTCGACAGCTGGCCACAGCACTATCCGTGGATCAAAGAGGAAGGCTATTTCTATTTCCGCAGCCGCCTCAGCCAGGCCAGCCGCGACGTTGAACACGGTCTGGAGCTGGCGAAGAGTTACTGTGATAGCGCGGAAAAGCAGAACAGGATGCTGGAGATCCTTCAGTTTAAACTCGATATCCTGTGGTCAATGCTCGACGCGATGACCATGGCCTACGCGCTACAGCGTCCGCCTTATCACACGGTCACCGACAAAGCGGCCTGGCACACAACCCGACTGGTATAAGCATGCAAAAGAACTCAATTGTCGCCTTTCGTCGCGGCTATCGCCTGCAATGGGAAGCCGCACAGGACAGCCATGTGATCCTCTATCCGGAAGGCATGGCTAAACTCAATGACACCGCGGCCGCCATCCTCGAACTGGTCGATGGCCAACGCGATGCGGCAGCCATTATTGCCGTACTCAACGAACGCTTCCCGGAAGCCGGCGGCGTGGATGACGACGTCGTTGAATTCCTGCAAATCGCTTATCAACAGAAGTGGATTATTTTCCGTGAGCCAGAATAAAACCGCCGTCAATCCACCGCTGTGGCTGCTGGCGGAGCTGACCTATCGCTGTCCGCTACAGTGTCCTTACTGCTCTAACCCGCTGGACTTCGCCCGGCAGGACCAGGAGCTCACCACAGAACAGTGGATCGACGTTTTCCGCCAGGCGCGGGCGATGGGCAGCGTGCAGATAGGCTTTTCCGGCGGCGAACCGTTGACGCGTAAAGACCTGCCGGAGCTGATTCGTGCCGCCCGCGATCTCGGTTTTTATACCAACCTGATCACCTCGGGAATTGGCCTGACGGA
The DNA here is from genome assembly GCF_001631805.1 of Enterobacter genomosp. S. Taxonomy (NCBI): domain Bacteria; kingdom Pseudomonadati; phylum Pseudomonadota; class Gammaproteobacteria; order Enterobacterales; family Enterobacteriaceae; genus Enterobacter; species Enterobacter genomosp. S. The sequence continues at coordinate 303,447 of NZ_LVVA01000020.1, forward strand.
AAGCAAGCTCGACGCGTTCAGCGAGGCGGGTCTGGACCATATCCAGATTAGCTTCCAGGCCAGCGATGAAGTGCTTAACGCTGCGCTGGCGGGGAATAAGAAAGCCTTCCAGCAGAAGCTGGCGATGGCCAAAGCGGTTAAAGCACGCGATTACCCGATGGTGCTGAATTTCGTCCTGCACCGGCACAATATCGATCAGATAGATAAGATCATCGAACTGTGCATCGAGCTGGACGCCGATGACGTCGAACTTGCCACCTGCCAGTTCTACGGTTGGGCGTTCCTCAACCGTCAGGGGCTTCTGCCGACGCGGGAACAGATCGCCCGCGCTGAGCGCGTGGTCGCTGACTACCGGCAAAAAATGGCCGCCAGCGGCAATCTGACCAACCTGCTGTTCGTCACGCCCGATTATTACGAAGAGCGGCCAAAAGGCTGCATGGGCGGCTGGGGGTCGATTTTCCTCAGCGTAACCCCGGAAGGCACGGCGCTGCCCTGCCACAGCGCGCGCCAGCTGCCGGTGGAATTCCCCTCGGTGCTTGAGCAGAGCCTGGAGTCCATCTGGTATGACTCTTTCGGCTTCAACCGTTATCGCGGGTTTGACTGGATGCCGGAGCCGTGCCGCTCCTGCGATGAAAAAGAGAAAGACTTCGGCGGCTGCCGCTGCCAGGCCTTTATGCTTACCGGGAATGCTGATAACGCCGATCCGGTGTGCAGCAAATCGCCGCATCATCATAAAATTCTGGACGCGCGACGCGAAGCAGCCTGTAGCGATATGAAAATTGGTCAGCTTCAGTTCCGCAACCGAACCCGCTCTCAGCTTATCTATAAAACCCGGGAACTGTAGCGACAATGACCATCCGCATCGTTGAGCTGGCGGGCGGTTTACGCGCAACGCTGGTTCATCAGCCGCAGGCGGCGCGCGCGGCGGCGCTGGTGCGCGTGAGCGCCGGAAGCCATCATGAGCCACCGCGCTTCGCCGGCCTCGCGCATTTGCTTGAGCATCTGCTGTTCCGCGGTAGCGAGCGCTATCAGGGCGACGATCGGCTCATGGCCTGGATCCAGCGTCAGGGCGGCAGCGTCAACGCCACCACGCTGGCTCGCCATAGCGCGTTTTTCTTCGACGTTGCCGCCGATAACCTGTCCGACGGCGTCGCACGACTGCGGGATATGGTGCAGGCGCCGCTGCTTTCCCGGCAGGACATCCAGCGCGAAGTGGCGGTCATTGATGCGGAAAACAGGCTCATCCAGCAGCATGATGCCGCCCGGCGCGAAGCCGCGGCGCGCCACGCGATGGAACAACCGGGGGTTTTTCGCCGTTTTCAGGTGGGTAGCCATGATTCTCTGGGGCAAGTCACGGGATCGCTGCACGCCGCGTTGCGCGACTTTCATCGCCGCTATTATGTGGCCGGACACCTGCAATTGTGGCTACAGGGACCGCAAACGCTGGATGCGTTAACCGAGCTTGCCCATACGTTTGCGACAGGTTTTGCTTCAGGTGGCGTGCCTGAAGCCGCACCCCCGTTACGCCTTAGCGCTGAAGCAAATTATCAGCTGGCAGTGACGGAGCGACCCGCGCTGTGGCGCTGTCCATTAATCCGAAAAAGTGACAACGTCACTTTACTTCGGGAATTCTTGCTGGACGAGGCCCCCGGAAGCCTGATTGACGGGCTGCGGGCGCGCGGGCTGGCAGAAGAGGTATCGCTGGACTGGCTTTATCAGGATGACGATTACGGCTGGCTGGCGCTAACGCTTGACGGCGAACGGCCCGAGGCCATAGACGCGCATATCACGCGCTGGCTGCGGGCCCTACAGCAAACGACCCAAGAGCAACAGCGGCATTATTATCGGCTGGCACAGCAACGCTTTAGCGCCCTGTTGCCCCTTGACCAGCTTCGCCAGCGGGCGTTTGGTTTTGCGCCCGGCGCGGCGCCGGTTGATTTTTCCGCCTTCTGTGCCGACTTACTGGCGGCGCCCACCTCATATCTGGCCTGTAAAAAAATGGAAGCCGCCGGGACAATTTCCAGCCAGGGATTTGCCCTGCCGCTTAGCCACTGGCGTCGCCAGCCGGTTGCGGATGAAAGCCCCATCGCGTTTTCCTTCTACCCACGTGCTACCCAATATTGTGCGCCAGCCCTGACGCCAGAAGCCGTTCCGCTGCTGCATTTATCGGTGCAGGCACAAGCGCCGACGCTGATCCTCCGCAGGCCTTTTTATTCGCGTGTAAGCGAGTCACAGGGGGTGGCGACAGGTAAACAATTACGCCCTCTTCTGGCTGAACTGCGCCATATCGGCGGCAGCGGCGAGTGGCAAACGGTTGAGGGTAGCTGGCAGCTAACCCTGCGGCTGCCTGACGCAGTGGTGACGGCGGAACCCATCATCAGGGCGATTGCCGATCGCCTCTCCCGCCCCATACCGGCTGTTACGCCAGCGCCAGATGGCATTGCGATCCGTCAGCTGCTGAAGCAATTGCCTGAACGGCTGGCATCGGAACCGCCACGGGATGGCTGGCTGGCGGCGTTAGCTGGCGGCAGCGCCGAACACGCGCACGGTATAGCCCGGCAGCTTGGCCTGCTCCGGTCGCCGGTTAACGCTAAGTGGTCGCCGTTTAGCGATTGTCAGTGCGGGATCGAACGTATCCCGCACGCCAGCGCGGACTCGGCGCTGCTGGTGTTTATTCCGCTGCCGCCGGGCGCTTCGCTCGCCGCGCTGCGGCTGCTGGCGCTATGCTGCGAACCACAATTTTTCCAGCGCCTGCGCGTGGAACAGCAAATTGGCTACGTGGTCAGCTGTCGTTATCAGCGTATTGCCGATCGCGATGGCCTGCTGCTGGCCCTACAGTCGCCTGACCGTTCTCCCGTGGAACTGCTGGGCTGCTGTAAACGCTTTTTGCGCGAGCTGACGCCGTGCGATGAATCCGGGTTCAGCCTATTGCGACGGCAGCTGGCGACGCAGATCCGGTCACCGAGGGATGCCAGCGCCACGGCAGTGGCCGCCCTGCGCCAGCGCTATGGTTTGTCGGTGTTAACCCCGCAGGCTATCGATGCCCTGCAACATGATGAGATCATCGCGCTGTGGCGCGAAATGACTCGCCGTCGCCGCCGCTGGCGGGTGCTTTTCGCTGGCTGACCGGAACCGCCGCTTTCCCGGTATGCGTGATTTTTAGCCATAAAAAAAGCCCCGTACTAAGACGGGGCCTGGCTGCTTATTTCGCTGTTACTTATCCAGCGCGTAGGCAATCACGTAGTCACCACGATCCGGCGACTGGCGTGCACCGCCGGCAGAAATCAGAATGTACTGTTTGCCGGTTTTCGGTGATACATAGCTAATAGGACCGCCCTGGCTACCCACCGGGAGACGCGCTTTCCACACTTCTTCCCCCGTAGAGGAATCAAAGGCACGCAGGTAGTAATCCTGGGTTCCGGCAATAAAGACCAGACCGCCCTGAGTGGCGAGCGTACCGCCCAGCGTCGGCATACCGACAGGCATTGGCATGCGCATTTTTACCCCAAACGGACCGGTATCCTGAACGGTACCGACCGGCACCTGCCAGACGATTTTCTGCGTTTTCAGGTCAATGGCGGACAGGGTGCCAAACGGGGGTTTCTGGCACGGAATGCCCAGCGGTGACATGAAGCGGTTTTTGTTGACCGAGTATGGCGTCCCTTTCATAGGAACGGCGCCCATTCCGGCGTTCACGGCTTCACCGCCGGTGTTTGCCACCGCGCTTTGCGGATCTTGCTTAATCAGCTGAACCCACAGACCCAGACGCATGTCGTTGACGAAAATGTACTGGTTGTTCGGATCCGTGGACAGACTACCCCAGTTCATTCCTCCCAGCGAGCCCGGGAAACTCAGGGAAATATCGGTGCCCGGCATCGTGTACAGACCGTCGTAACGCATCGACTTGAAGCTGATACGACAGGCCAGCTGGTCAAACGGCGTCGCTCCCCACATATCAGACTCTTTCAGGGTCTCCGCGCCAATCTGCGGCATGCCCACGGAACGTGGCTGCGTTGCGGGATACTGCTCACGCGGAATATCCGCTGGTTTTACCGGAACCTCTTTCACTTCGGTGAGCGGTTTACCGGTCAGGCGATCGAGAACGTAAATCTGCCCCGCCTTGGTGCCCACCACGACCGCTGGCTTGTTGCCTTCTTTGGTTGGGAAATCAACCAGGCTCGGCTGCATCGGAATGTCGAAATCCCAGAGGTCGTTATGCACGGTCTGGTATACCCACTTCTCTTTCCCGGTTGTCGCATCCAGCGCCAGGATTGAGGTGGCGTACTTGTGGTCTTCCGGAATACGGTCTGCGCCCCACAGGTCAACAGAGGAACTTCCCATCGGGATAAACACGGTATTCATCGACGCATCCCAGGACATAGGGGCCCAGGAGTTTGCGGAGCTACGTTTGTAGTGTTCGCCCGGCTTCAGAACGTAGTTCGGATCCGGATTACGCGGATCGAACGCCCAGCGCAGCTGGCCGGTGATCACGTCATAGCCGCGCAGCACGCCGCCCGGCATATCGGTGCTTACGTTATCCGCGACGCGCCCGCCTACCACGACCGTGGTGCCCGCCAGGGTTGGAGCCGACGTCAACACGTAGGTGGGATCTGACACATCGCCCATCCCTTCATGCAGGTTAACGCTGCCGTTAGTGCCGAAGTCCGGACAGAATTTGCCGTTATCGGCGTCTAACGCGATCAGCTTACCGTCAATGGTATTCATCAGAATACGACGCTGGCATGCTGCGCCCGGTGCGACCTGCGCAGGCAGAACCGGCGTGGAGCCGGCTACCGTTGGCTGCACCAGCGGTTTGGTGGCATCGAAGTACGCCAGACCACGGCAGCGCATCCAGATGGCAGACTTGGCGTTGATTTCCGCTTTCCAGATCTCTTTACCGCTGTCGGCATCCACGGCGATCACGTTGTTATGCGGCGTACACAGGAAGACACGATCGCCTACCTGTAGCGGCGTTTGCTGATCTTCTGCGCCATTGCCATCCGGGCTTAGCGGAATATCACCGGTATGGTAGGTCCAGACCGGTTTCAGATCTTTCACGTTGTCACGGGTTATCTGGTCCAGCGCCACAAAGCGACTGCCACCAGCCGTATTACCGTAGTGATCCCAGTTCTGCTGTTTCGCCTCGTCTTTTACCGGCACCAGCGGGCGCTTGTCGCCGCTAAACGGCACGGTCGGATGGGGTTGAAACATCTGAACAAACGTGACGCCCATGCCGAAAATAAGGACTGCACAGACCCCCATCGCCCCTTTCGTGGAGGACGATTTTCCTTCACGCTTGCGCAGTGCAGGCCAGCTGGCTGCTGCCAGCACCATCAGCCCGGCGGGTACCATCAAACGGGAAACCAGCGGCCAGAAGTCGAGTCCGGCATCATAAAATGCCCAAATCAGGGTGCCAAGAAACACCAGGGCAAACAGCCCCACGGCGGAAGACTTGCGGCGGAAGAACTGGATTGCAGAGAGCAGCGTGACAATCCCGGCAATGAGAAAGTACCAGCTCCCCCCCAGGGTAACCAGTTTAAAACCGCCGATGGCAAAGAACAGCCCTGTCACAAGAAGTACCACACCCACCAGCAGGCACCACAGGCCTAACCAGCCGAACGGGCGGGGATTATTGTCTGACATAAAAATGAATCTCCTGATTTCTTTATATAAAGCAGGGTCTTATTAACTGCCACGATGCTAAAACCCTGCACAACGCTAATTGTTCGTATGCGAAGCATAAATTAAAAAGAGAACGTAGACAAAAGCAATTACGTGGTAAGAAAAGAAAACCAGCGCAATTGTATGGATTTAGCAACGTAAAATAAGTGAATATCGCTAACCCTACCACCACCGCTGGAATATTTGACCACCCAGACATCACTTAAAGGATGAATATCAGGATTTCCCGGCAAGACCGTTCTTATAACGTCAGATTTTTACAGTTGAGCCTTCAGACAATAGATTTAATTATGCAATACCCATTAATAAGCAGAGTGATTAACCTGAATTAAGTTTCAGGCAGAAATTATTCATGAGTGTGTTAAACATTCAGTCATTAACAGAACTGTAAATGATATTTTCTGCATAAATACGGATTCAAAGCGTGGATAACGCAGACACTACATCAACACTTCATTAAGACTTAATGACATAACAATACAAAATCATAATCACTGAGTCATCACTATTCGTTGACTTTATATTGAGACTAACGCATATTTTACAGCACAAATTAGCAAGACAATTTTGGAGGACGTTTTCTATGCCAGCCCGTGATTATCCCGATAAGCGTGTCGCTCGCGGTTTAGCAAAGGAGGCCGATCTCAGGATGTTAAGCGCCCGCATCGATCCCGCGCTGATGGAGTACATCCGCATCACTGCGTATGAAACACGGAAAAGTAAGCAGGAAATCGTGGCGGAAGCGTTAGCGCTTCACCGTGAACAAAGTCAGATTGGATCGTAAACAACAAAAGCCCGAAAGATCCTCCGGGCTTCCGTTGCCGTCGGGATTACTTCACCAGCGAATTTAACGTCTCCAGCGCCTCAGGCGGTAACACCAGATCGGCTGCCCCCAGGTTTTGATGCAGATGTGCCACCGAAGAGGTTCCCGGGATCAGGAGGATATTTGGCGAGCGTTGCAGCAGCCATGCCAGCGCCACCTGCATCGGCGTCGCACCCAGTGAATCCGCCACCGCCTGTAGCCCGGAAGATTGCAGAGGCGTGAAGCCCCCCAGCGGGAAGAACGGCACCCAGGCAATCCCCTGCTCCGCCAGCGAATCGACCAGCGCATCGTCACCACGATTCACCACGTTGTACATGTTCTGCACGCACACCACGGAAACCATCTTCTGCGCCTCAGCAACCTGTGAAGCAGTGACGTTGCTGAGCCCTATATGGCGAACCAGCCCCTGCTGTTGCAGCTCCGCGAGGGTGCTCAGCGGCTCGGCAATCGATCCCTCCGCCGGCCCGTGGGCGCTAAACATGATCCGCAGGTTAACCACGTCCAGCACATCCCGCTTCAGGTTACGCAGGTTGTCATGCACCGCCTGCGTCAGCTCCTGCGCGGAAAACGCCGGTAGCCAGGAGGCATCTTCACCGCGTCGGGCACCGATCTTGGTCACAATCGTGAGGTCGTCCCGGTATGGATGAAGCGCCTCGCAGATAAGCTGGTTGGTGACATGGGGGCCGTAAAAATCGCTGGTATCGATGTGATTCACGCCCGCCGCCACCGCTTCACGCAGCACCGCCAGCGCGGCATTTTTGTCTTTTGGCGGACCAAAAACCCCCGGTCCGGCAAGCTGCATTGCACCATAACCAAACCGTTTAACCGTACGCGTTCCGAGCGTGAACGTGCCGCTTTTATCAATGCTGCTCATGCTGACCTTCCTCATAAAAATGATCCGGATTTACAACAGGTTCCGCAACGAAACCATTAGTTAAGCAATAGTAAAATTAAAGTTTAAATTCGCTACGACGATAGTATTGATGTAACCCTGCCTCTTCTCTTACGGACGACCGCTATGCTGAAAAATCTGCACGTGATTACCGGTATTCTCTTTGCCCTCACCATATTCTGTCTGCTGCAAGTTGTCACGGGAGGGTTGTTCTACTCTGCCGTTAACAACGATCGTCATAACTTTCAGAACTCCGGGTTGCTCAATGCCCAACAGGAGAGCCTGAGCGACAGCGTTAACACGCTGGTTAAAACGCGCGTCACCGTCACCCGCGTGGCGATCCGCTACCTGAAAAACCAGCGAGACCCGGCCTCTCTCGCGGCGATCAACACGCTGCTGGGTACCGCGAACGGTTCGCTGACCAAAGCCGAAAGCTATTATAAAAACTGGCAGGAGACACCGCAGGTTGACGGTCAGGATCCCGCCCTTACCGAAGAGATGCAGAAGGCCTGGCAGCACATGCACGAGGTGATGCGCTTATCCATTGCATATCTACGCGCCGATAACTATCAGGCCTATGGAGACCTGGACGCCCAGCAGGCGCAGGATGAGATGGAGGCGGTCTATACCCGCTGGCGCGCCGAAAACAACGTTCTGCTGAAAGCCGCCGCCGACGAGAACCAGAGCAGCTTTACCCAGATGCAGTGGACGCTGGCGGCGATTTTCCTGACCGTTATCATCGTGCTGGTGGTGATCTGGCAGGGTTTACAGCACCTGCTATTGAGACCACTCAACGCCATCATGAACCATATTCGCACCATCGCGAGCGGCGATCTGACGCAAAACGTCGATATTTCCGGGCGCAACGAAATGGGCCAGCTGGCCGCCGGCCTGCACGAGATGCAGCAGTCGCTGGTGAGCACCGTCAGCGCCGTGCGCGGCAGCACGGATTCGATCTACACGGGCGCAGGGGAAATTGCCGCCGGGAGCAATGACCTTTCCGCCCGCACCGAGCAGCAGGCCGCCTCGCTGGAAGAGACCGCCGCCAGCATGGAAGAGCTGACGGCCACCGTCAAACAGAATTCGGATAATGCCCGTCAGGCGACGCTGCTGGCGAAGAATGCGTCTGAAACCGCCGCTCGCGGCGGTCAGGTCGTGGATAACGTGGTGCGTACCATGAATGACATCGCCGACAGTTCACAGCAAATTGCCCATATCACCGGCGTTATCGATAGCATTGCCTTCCAGACCAACATTCTGGCGCTTAACGCCGCGGTTGAAGCCGCGCGTGCCGGGGAACAAGGTCGCGGCTTTGCGGTTGTGGCAGGTGAAGTACGGACGCTGGCCAGCCGCAGCGCGCAGGCGGCGAAAGAGATCAATGGGCTTATTGAGAGCTCCGTCAGCCGGGTGAACACCGGCTCTGAACAGGTGAGCGAGGCGGGTGCGACCATGAAGGAGATCGTCGCGGCCGTGACGCGCGTAACCGATATTATGGGGGAAATCTCGTCTGCGTCAGACGAGCAGAGCCGCGGTATTGAACAGGTCAGCCTGGCGGTCTCGCAAATGGACAGCGTTACGCAGCAAAACGCCGCGCTGGTACAGGAGTCGGCAACGGCAGCCGCCGCGCTGGAAGATCAGTCAGAACAGCTGCGCCAGGCCGTGGCGGCGTTCAGGCTGAATGATCAGGGTTCTCCGGCATCCCGTCCTGAAAATCTGAAAGCGCCCGCACTGCTGCGCCCGTCAACGGCAGGCACAAATACCTCCGACACAAACTGGGAAACCTTCTGAGTGACGGGCGGGCGAGTCTATCGCCCGCCTGGCTGATTAGCGGCTACGCTTGGCGTGACGCTCCCAGTTATCTCGCTTCGCTTCCTCAGACTTACGCAACGAGACATAGCAGGCTCCACTGCCGCCGTGATACGGCTGCGCTTCGCAAAAGGCCTGGACTTCGTCAAACTCGGTCAGCCAGCGCGCAAGATAGCTGCGCACTACGTTAGGGTGCGATTGCTGCTCACGCCCTTTACCGTGCACGATGATCAGGTTGCGCAGCCCGTCACGTCCGGCCTGGCGAATAAAGGAATACACCTGCTGGCGGCATTGCTCGGCTGGCTGGCGTAACAGCGTTAAGCTGGCCTGACGGGAATATTTGCCAGAACGCAGCTTATCAAATACTCCCTGCTGTACCCCTTCGCGCTGGAACATCAGCGGCTCTTCAAGGGGCAGCAGTTCAAGAAACCCCAGTGTCAGAAAGTTATCGAGCTGCTCGGTATCCATTTCCTGACGCACCCGCGTATTGCGGCTCTGCTGCCAGTGAATATCCGTGCAGCGTTTGAGCGGCTGGACATCCTCCATGGCGTCAAGGAAAAGTGATTTGTCGTCAGGGTTCATGGAAATCCTCCGGCTACATCTGAGTAAGTACTATACCTGCGCCCGTTGCGGGTCTCAATCACTCCGGCAATGGTTCAAATAAGGGTCCAGGAAGCGGAGTAATGACAGCGGCTATTAAAGTTAATCCAACCTTAACTTAAACTTCAGCCTTCATTAATTTAAACGTTTACGTTAAAAAATCGTGAAATAAATCACTTAGCGTTCTTCTCTTTTAAGAAAAAGCTGTTATAACTTAATAAACCTGCCCAATGGATAATGCATGTAGGGTCCGCGAAAGGATGCACGACTGTGTGTACTGTGGAGTCTGTTTGATGTCGGGCAGACTCTATTTTTTTATTATTTTTATCATTATTAATTTAATTTTCCAGCTTCCCTTCTGAACTGCGTTATTAACGATTCGGCGAGCGGCGTCTGGCGAGAATCGCGTCGCTGAATTAAATAGTATGCTGCTTTAGGAAGAGACTCGACAACCGGCAGCATGACCAGACGGTGCGCCAGGAGCGGATCACAGCCCAACTCCTCCGGTAAAATACTGATAAAATCGCTTTGTGTAACAAGGCTAATACAGGAAGAAAAGGTCTCGCAGACCACACCAATTCGCGGTATTTGAGAACGGTGGATAAAGGTATCCTGCAACTGCTTATAATAACTTCCCCGGGGCGTTGGCATCGTCCAGTTATATTGCAGCAGCTCATTAATTGTGGTTACCCCTGTTGCCGGATGACCCGCCCGACAAAATACGGCAAAAGGTTTTTCGAAAAGTTTTTCAAACGTAAATTCATGATCGTACGGTCCCTGATAATAGGTGTTGATGGTGAAATCCAGTTCACCCTGTCCTAATTCATTCATCACTGTTTTTAGGCTTCCTGCAACGCTACAGACCGGAGGCTAAGCTGGGTACCTATTATTCGCTGGTCCTGCCCTATCCGCTTATCTTTTTAGGGGTATGGCTGGTGATGCTGGTGGCGTGGTATCTTGTCGGCCTGCCGATTGGACCGGGGGTTTACCCGAGGCTGAATTAAGGAGTATTGATGCTGAGATTACTCGAAGACAAGATTGCAACGCCGCTGGGGCCGCTGTGGGTTATCGCGGATGAAGCGTTCAATTTGCGCGCGGTGGAGTGGGAAGAGCACAGCGACCGGATGGTTGAGCTGCTCAATATCCATTATCGGGCCGAGGGTTACCAGCGCATCACCGCCCGCAATCCTGGCAAGCTGAGCGAGAAACTGGCGGCCTACTTCGAGGGCGATCTCAGCATTATTAATACTCTGCCAACCGCCACGGCGGGCACGCCTTTCCAGCGCGAGGTGTGGCAGGCGCTGCGTAATATTCCCTGCGGGCAGGTGATGCACTACGGTCAGCTGGCAGAGCAGCTTGGTCGTGCCGGTGCGGCGCGCGCAGTCGGTGCGGCAAATGGCTCTAACCCCGTCAGTATTGTGGTGCCTTGCCATCGCGTGATTGGACGTAACGGCACCCTGACCGGCTATGCCGGGGGCGTTCAGCGCAAAGAGTGGCTGCTGCGTCACGAAGGGTATTTTTTGTTGTAATTCCCAGGCTATTTGTGCCTATTTTTCTTCCCCTTAGGCTAATAATCCTTAATCAATCTGTGGAATTTCAAGGAGATGGCAATACGCTGCCGTCTCTTGCCTTTATTGAAGGATTGCCAGGCTTACGTCCTTACCAAAAAGATGTTAAAATTGACCAATATCAATTAAGGCTTGAGCAAACCTATGATCCCGGAAAAGCGAATTATACGACGCATTCAGTCTGGCGGTTGTGCTATCCATTGCCAGGATTGCAGCATCAGCCAGCTCTGTATCCCGTTTACCCTGAATGAGCATGAACTCGATCAGCTTGACAACATTATCGAGCGCAAAAAGCCTATTCAGAAAGGGCAGACGCTGTTTAAGGCGGGAGACGAACTGAAATCGCTCTATGCTATCCGTTCTGGCACCATCAAAAGCTACACCATTACCGAACAGGGCGACGAGCAGATCACCGGCTTCCATCTGGCAGGCGATTTAGTCGGCTTTGACGCCATCGGGAGTGGCCATCACCCGAGCTTTGCTCAGGCGCTGGAAACCTCTATGGTCTGCGAAATCCCGTTTGAAACGCTGGACGATCTGTCTGGTAAGATGCCGAACCTGCGCCAGCAGATGATGCGTCTGATGAGCGGTGAGATCAAAGGCGACCAGGATATGATCCTGCTGCTTTCCAAAAAGAATGCGGAAGAGCGTTTGGCCGCGTTTATCTACAACCTCTCCCGCCGTTTCGCGGAACGTGGATTCTCTCCGCGCGAGTTCCGTCTGACCATGACGCGTGGCGATATTGGTAACTATCTGGGCCTGACCGTGGAAACCATCAGTCGTCTGCTGGGTCGTTTCCAGAAGAGCGGAATGCTGGCGGTTAAAGGTAAGTACATCACCATCGAAAACGGTGAAGCGCTGGCGATACTAGCCGGTCACTCCCGCAACGTGGCATAACCCGCCCGGTTATCTGTTGCCAGGTCGATAAATTTTCCTCATTTATTGATCTGGCAAAAACTTCCCCCCTGTTTCATTCAAGATATATAGGTTACTCTTTTACTTACAGACTGTGGTGACAGTTGTAAGGAGACCTGTATGGCAAAGTATCAAAACATGCTGGTGGCTATCGATCCTAATCAGGACGATCAGCCAGCATTACGACGTGCTGTGTATTTACATCAACGGATTGGTGGCAAAATTAAAGCCTTTTTGCCGATTTATGACTTCTCATACGAGATGACCACCCTTCTGTCGCCTGACGAGCGTACCGCTATGCGTCAGGGAGTGATCAGCCAACGTACCGCGTGGATCCGCGAGCAGGCGAAATATTACCTGGAAGCGGGCGTACCTATCGATATTAAAGTGGTCTGGCACAACCGCCCTTTCGAAGCCATTATTCAGGAAGTGGTGGCCGGTGGGCACGACCTGCTGCTGAAAATGGCGCACCAGCACGACAAACTGGAATCCGTAATTTTCACGCCGACCGACTGGCACCTGCTGCGCAAATGCCCTTGCCCGGTATGGATGGTGAAAGATCAGCCGTGGCCTGAAGGCGGGAAAGCGGTCGTGGCGGTCAATCTGGCCAGCGAAGAGGATTATCATAATTCGCTGAACGAGAAGCTGGTGAAGGAGACCCTTCAGCTTGCCGACCAGGTTAACCACACCGAAGTCCATCTGGTGGGAGCGTATCCGGTTACGCCAATCAATATCGCCATCGAGTTGCCTGAATTTGACCCGAGCGTGTATAACGACGCGATTCGCGGTCAGCATCTGCTGGCAATGAAAGCATTGCGCCAGAAATTCAGCATTGATGAGAACATGACGCACGTAGAAAAAGGATTACCGGAGGAGGTTATTCCGGACCTGGCAGAGCATTTGCAGGCCGGGATTGTGGTGCTGGGCACCATTGGCCGCACCGGGATTTCTGCCGCGTTTCTGGGGAACACCGCCGAGCAGGTGATCGACCATCTGCGCTGCGACCTGCTGGTTATCAAGCCGGATCAGTATCAGACGCCGGTTGAACTGGACGATGAAGAAGACGATTGACCCAAAATGAAAGCCCGCCGGTAACGGCGGGCTTTTTTTATTACGCTTCGCTCAACCGCTGGTCGGGCGCCTCGTCGCCGGCGTCCATCCAGGGCGCGTGAAGAACCATGCTCGGCAGCGCCAGCTTGATCTCCTGCTTATTCAGCCCTTCCAGAATACGGATATTGATCTCCTGCTGAATATCCATGTACTTGTTGTAATCCGCCGTATTAACGATATGGACCACCTCGAAGGTCAGACGATCGCGATCGAAGCCCAGGAAATGGGCGCGGTCAAACTTCGTTTCCCCGACGTCGGTGATGATCTGTTTAACCATCTCACCCACAGAACGCAGTTTATCCGGCGCCGTGTCGCTGGCGACGCCGAAGGTAAAGACGATTCGGCGCGTTTGCATCCGCTTATAGTTATGCAGCGTCTGTTGCAGCAGGATGGCGTTCCCGCAGACAATCTGCTCCCCGCTCAGGCTGCGGATACGGGTGGTTTTCAGACCAATGTGCTCGACCGTGCCGGCGACATCGTTAAACACCACAAAATCGCCAATTTCGAACGGCTTATCAAAACCGATAGAGAGCGAGGCGAACACGTCGCTCAGGATCGTTTGCACCGCGAGGGCGATAGCAATCCCCCCTACCCCAAGGCTGGCAACCAGAGCAGTGATGTTGACGCCCGCGTTAGCAAGAATAGACAGCAGCATCACTGACCAGACAATGGCACGGAGGATGAGCCCCGTGATCACCAGCGTAACGGGGTTTTTATGGCTTCCAGGTGCCAGCATGACGTGATGAAGCCACGACACAACCCCCTGATCCATCCACAGCGCCACCTGAATGGCGAAGACCAGGAACCAGGCGTGGCTCACGGTGCCAAAGAGATGTTCCGGTAAGTCAACGAAGCGCAGGCTGAACAACATGGCCACGACAAAAAGCAGGAAGCGGCTGGTGCGGTTAAGCATATCCGAGAGGATAAAGCGCATCCGGTTGGTGGTGGGATGCTTATCGCCCCAGGTGGTGATGCCTTTCTTCACGAAGGCGATCAGGCGCGTCAGCAGCCAGTATACCAGCAGCGTCACAAAGACCACCGTGGCGACGCCAATCCAGAATGATGGCGTCATCATCAGCGCGATGATGTCGAAGCGGGACAGAAATTGCATTACACCTCCTCGTATTACACAAAGGGTAAAGTATAGACAGAGGAGAATGGCTGACCGCAGAATTAAGAAAACCGCCCCAGGGGGCGGTTTGTAAGGATGAAGCTAATTTAAAGCGATTTCAGAATCGCATCCACGCTGGCCTTGGCGTCGCCAAACAGCATGTGGGTGTTCTCTTTAAAGAACAGCGGGTTCTGCACGCCAGCGTAGCCGGTATTCATAGAGCGTTTGAAGACAATGACGTTCTGCGCCTTCCACACTTCCAGAACCGGCATGCCCGCAATCGGGCTGCGCGGATCGTCCTGCGCCGCCGGGTTAACGGTGTCGTTGGCGCCAATCACCAGCACGGTGTCGGTATCGGCGAAATCATCGTTGATCTCGTCCATTTCCAGCACGATGTCGTAAGGCACCTTCGCTTCCGCCAGCAGCACGTTCATGTGGCCTGGCAGACGCCCCGCCACCGGGTGAATACCAAAGCGCACCTTGATACCGCGCGCGCGCAGTTTTTCAGTGATTTCCGCCACCGGATATTGCGCCTGCGCCACCGCCATGCCGTAGCCGGGGGTGATGATGACGGAATGCGAGTTTTTCAGCATCTCAGCGGTGTCTTCTGCGCTGATTTCACGGTGCTCACCCACTTCCTCATCAGAACCGGTTGATGAACCGTCAGAGCCGAAGCCACCCGCGATAACGCTGATGAACGAACGGTTCATCGCCTTACACATGATGTAGGACAGGATCGCACCGGAAGAACCGACCAGCGCACCGGTGACAATCAGCAGGTCGTTGCTCAGCATGAAGCCTGCCGCCGCCGCTGCCCAACCGGAGTAGGAGTTCAGCATGGAAACGACCACCGGCATATCTGCCCCACCGATAGACGCCACCAGATGCCAGCCGAACGCCAGCGCGATAATGGTCATCACCAGTAACGCCAGCACCTGCAAGCCTACGCTTTCGGTGCGCACGAAGATCACCAGCAGTACAAAGGAAACGACCAGCGCCGCCAGGTTCAGCTTGTGGCGGTTAGGCAGCATCAGCGGCTTAGACGAGATCTTCCCGCGCAGCTTGCCGAACGCCACAATCGACCCGGTGAAGGTCACTGCACCGATGAAGATGCCGAGGAACACTTCGGTCAGGTGGATGTTAACCAGAATCGGCTCCAGGCCCGGTTCGTGGTAAAGGTAGCTGTTAAAGCCCACCAGCACCGCAGCCAGACCCACGAAGCTGTGCAGAATAGCAACCAGCTCCGGCATCTCGGTCATTTCAACGCGTTTCGCCAGTCGAATGCCAATCGCGCCGCCGATGATCATCGCCACCAGGATCCACGCCACATTGCCGGTGTCCGGCCCGAAGATGGTGGCAATCAGCGCAATCGCCATCCCGGCGATACCAAAGTTATTTCCCTGCTGAGACGTTTCGTGTTTGGAAAGTCCCGCCAGACTGAAAATAAACAGGATTGCAGCAACAATGTATGCGGCTGTGACTAATCCTCCAGACATATGCTACCCCTTAGCCTTTACGAAACATTTTCAGCATGCGCTGAGTCACGGTGAAACCACCGAAAATATTGATACTGGCGATCAGCACCGCAATAAAGCTCAGGAAGCTGATCCAGCCGCCGTGACCAATTTGCAGCAATGCCCCAACTACGATAATCCCGGAGATGGCATTGGTGACCGACATCAGCGGCGTATGCAGCGCATGGGAGACGTTCCATACAACGTAGTAACCAACCACGCAGGAGAGCGCGAAGACGGTGAAGTGGCCAAGGAATTCTTTTGGCGCGACGTCCGCCAGCCAGCCAAACAGGATAATGACCAGCGCCATGATGGCGTATTTGCGCCACGGTGACGCAGGTGTTGCTGGCTCAACGGGCTCTGGCGCCGCTTTCGGGGCAGCCTGAGGTTGAGCAGAAACCTGAATCGGCGGTGCAGGCCAGGTGATTTCACCTTCACGCACCACGGTCACGCCCCGCACCACTACATCATCAAAATCAACGGTGATGTTGCCGTCTTTCTCTTTGCAAAGCAGTTTCAGCAGGTTAACGAGGTTCGTGCCGTACAGTTGAGAGGACTGCGTTGGCAGACGCCCCGGCAGGTCGGTATAGCCGATCACCTTCACACCGTTCGCGGTCGTCGTCACCTGATTTGGCACGGTATACTCACAGTTACCGCCGTTTTGCGCCGCCAGATCGACAATCACACTGCCCGGCTGCATGGAGTCTACCATTTCACGGGTGATCAGCTTCGGTGCCGGTTTACCCGGAATAAGCGCGGTGGTGACAATAATGTCAACCTCCTTCGCCTGCGCTGCAAAAAGCGCCATTTCCGCTTTGATAAAGGCTTCAGACATTACCTTCGCGTAACCATCACCGCTGCCCGCTTCTTCCTTGAAGTCCAGCTCAAGGAACTCGGCGCCCATACTCTGCACCTGCTCCTTCACTTCCGGTCGGGTGTCAAACGCGCGGACGATAGCGCCCAGGCTGTTTGCCGCCCCGATAGCGGCAAGGCCTGCCACACCGGCACCAATCACCATCACTTTTGCGGGTGGTACTTTACCTGCCGCCGTAATTTGACCGGTAAAGAAGCGACCAAATTCATGAGCAGCTTCGACAATGGCGCGATAGCCGGCAATGTTCGCCATAGAGCTCAGCGCATCCAGAGACTGAGCGCGCGAAATACGCGGCACGGAGTCCATTGCCATCACGGTGACGCCGCGTGCCGCCAGCTTCTCCATCAGCTCCGGGTTTTGGGCTGGCCAGACAAAGCTCATTAGCGTAGTGCCCGCGTTCAGCAGTTCAATTTCACTCTCTTCCGGTGCATTGACCTTCAGAATAATGGGTGATTGCCAGACTTCAGCACCGTCCACGACGTCCGCGCCAGCCTGAATAAAGGCCTCGTCATCGAAACTCGCCAGTTTGCCCGCGCCGCTTTCAATCGCGACGGTAAAACCCAGTTTAAGCAGTTGCTCCACCGTTTTCGGTGTTGCCGCTACGCGGGTTTCATTGGCTAACCGTTCTTTTGGTACCCCAATACGCATAGTTTTCCCTTCCATCGGTTTTTGATGATGGTTTGTCGATAATTGCCCGCGGTTTGTATCAATTTTCGCCAGCGTGATAGCGGCGGAGAATGATTCACCCCGGAAAATAAAACAGTAACAAACTTTCTATAACCTACTGAAAATAGCGCCCGCGATCTACCGCCAGAAAACACTATTTCTGACTTTATCTGTGAAAAATAAGCGATCGGGGTCACTGACAGAGATATTTACCTTAAATTCGCCTTCGCGACCGATAAATCGCGCAAGCGAAGCGGTAAAAACATGATATAGCGCCATAAAAGAACAACTCATTAACATTAAATTAACTTGTAAAAGTCATATGCTTTATCAGTTTTGCTTGTCAAACGTCTGTTTTTTCCACATATCACTAAATGTTATCGAATCAGAACCTTTGGTGAGCACAGGCTGTGAAAAATGCCGCAGACAGCGACGGGTGTTAAATGCCATAATCGGGACCGTCTCAAATTAACAACAACACCAGTACATGGTTTGCGCAAGGCGAAGGATTATTTTTATGAAGCTTAAGAACACACTCCTGGCGTCCGCACTTCTTTCCGCGACCGCCCTGTCTGCGAATGCCGCGACAGAGTTAACGCCGGAGCAAGCGGCAGCGTTAAAACCTTTTGACCATACGGTCATTGTGGGTCGCTATAACTCCATTGGCGATGCCGTCGCCGCTGCATCAAAAGCCGCCGATAAAAACGGCGCTGCCTCGTTTTACGTTGTGGACCAGTCCGATCAGGGCAACAGCGGCAACCAGCGCGTGACCGTTGCGCTGTACAAAGAGAATGCACCAAAAGCGGATGAACAGAAAAACCGCGTGATTAACGGCATTGTTGAACTGCCGAAAGATCAGGCCGTTCAGCTGGAACCGTATGATACCGTTACCGTACAGGGCTTCTATCGCAGCCAGCCTGAAGTTAACGATGCCATCACCAAAGCCGCGCGAGAAAAAGGCGCTTACGCGTTCTACATCGTGCGTCAGGTAGATGCCAACCAGGGTGGAAACCAGCGCATCACCGCCTTCATCTATAAGCAAGATGCGAAAAAACGCGTGGTGCAAAGCCCGGATGCGATTCCAGCGGATTCAGACGCCGGTCGCGCCGCGTTAGCGAAAGGCGGTGAAGAAGCGAAGAAAGTTGAAATCCCCGGCGTAGCAACGTCTGCTGCACCAAGCGCTGAAGTGGGCCGTTTCTTTGAAACCCAATCCACGAAAGGTGGCCGTTATACCGTTACGTTGCCAGACGGCACGAAAATTGAAGAGCTGAACAAAGCCACCGCCGCGCAGATGGTGCCGTTCGACAGCATCAAGTTTACGGGCAACTACGGCAACATGACGGAAATCTCCTATCAGGTGGCGAAGCGTGCCGCGAAGAAAGGCGCGAAATATTACCACATCACCCGCCAGTGGCAGGAACGTGGTAACAACCTGACCATCAGCGCCGATCTGTACAAGTAACAAAACGGTTTCACAAAGGCGGCACACTGCCGCCTTTTTTGTTACTTTTTTTCTGATTTCTGCCCCACGTCATTGCATGCATCCGCCACACTCCGTAAAATCCCGCGCCTTAGTGTGATCCACCATTTTTATGCGCCTTAGCGAAATAATTATTCTGGGTTTGGACCTTTCATAACAGGAAGCCAATGGAAAAGAAACTTGGCCTGAGTGCTTTAACTGCACTTGTATTGAGCTCAATGCTGGGCGCGGGCGTATTCAGTTTGCCGCAGAACATGGCGGCCGTTGCCAGCCCTGCCGCATTACTGATTGGCTGGGGCATTACCGGTGTCGGGATTTTGCTGCTGGCATTCGCCATGCTGCTGCTGACCCGTATTCGCCCGGATCTGGACGGCGGAATATTCACTTACGCCCGTGAAGGTTTCGGCGAGCTGATTGGCTTCTGCTCCGCCTGGGGTTACTGGCTGTGTGCGGTGATCGCTAACGTCTCCTATCTGGTTATCGTCTTCTCGGCGCTCAGTTTCTTTACCGATACGCCCGAGCTGCGCCTGTTTGGTGACGGCAATACCTGGCAATCCATCGTCGGCGCCTCGGTGCTGCTGTGGATTGTCCACTGGCTGATTTTGCGCGGTGTCCAGACCGCGGCCAGCATCAACCTGGTGGCGACGCTGGCCAAGCTGGTGCCGCTAGGCCTGTTCGTCGTGCTGGCCTTCCTTGCCTTCCGTCTCGATGTGTTTACGCTCGATTTCAGCGGCATTGCGCTGGGCGTCCCCGTCTGGGAACAGGTAAAAAATACCATGCTGATCACTCTTTGGGTGTTCATCGGCGTTGAAGGGGCCGTCGTGGTCTCTGCCCGCGCGCGCAACAAGCGCGACGTGGGACGGGCTACGCTGCTGGCCGTCCTGGCGGCGCTGGGCGTATATCTGCTGGTGACGCTGCTGTCGCTTGGCGTGGTGGCCCGCCCTGAACTGGCGGAAATGCGTAACCCGTCCATGGCCGGGCTGATGGTTAAGATGATGGGTCCCTGGGGTGACGTGATAATCGCGGCGGGTTTAATCGTCTCCGTTTGCGGCGCATACCTGAGCTGGACCATTATGGCCGCGGAAGTTCCGTTCCTGGCCGCCACGCATAAAGCGTTCCCGCGCCTCTTTGCCCGTCAGAACAAAAACAGCGCGCCATCGGCCTCGCTGTGGTTGACCAACATCAGCGTGCAGGTTTGTCTGGTGCTGATCTGGCTCACAGGTTCGGACTATAACACCCTGCTGACCATCGCCTCCGAGATGATTCTGGTACCCTATTTCTTAGTGGGTGCATATCTGTTAAAAATTGCGACCCGCCCGGCACACTATGCTGTGGGCGTCGGCGCCTGTATTTACGGTCTATGGTTGTTGTATGCTTCCGGCCCGATGCATCTGCTGCTGTCCGTGGTGCTCTACGCGCCGGGCCTGCTGGTGTTTATCTACGCTCGTCGTACGCATCAGCTTGATAACGCCCTTAAACGCCGCGAAATGGCGTTGATAGGTTTGCTGTTAGTCGCTGCCGTACCGGCAACGTGGATGTTAGTGGGATAGCGCCGCCTGTCCCATTGTTCAACTGAAAAGGAGATTACGATGGGACTCTCGCAGCAACGCCCAATATTGATCACTGGCGCAGGCCGTCGCATCGGCCTCGCCCTCGCCCATCACTTTCTCAATCTTCGCCATCCGGTTATCGTCAGTTACCGAACGGAGTATCCCTCCATTGAAGGGCTTCGTAATGCCGGAGCAGTATGCATTCAGGCGGATTTCTCCACGGATGAAGGCATCCTCGCCTTTGCGGAAAACGTAAAATCGACCACCCACGGGCTGCGGGCGGTTATTCATAACGCCAGCACCTGGCTTCCTGAAAAAGCTGGACATTCGCTCAGCGAAACGCTTGCCTGCATGATGCAGATCCACGTTAATGCGCCTTATCTGCTTAACCATGCCCTACAGGATCTGCTGCGCGGACACGGCCATGCCGCAGGCGACATTATCCATTTCACTGATTACGTGGTGGAGCGAGGAAGCGACAAACACATCGCCTACGCGGCCAGCAAAGCCGCCCTGGATAATATGACCCGCTCGTTTGCGCGCAAGCTGGCGCCAGAGGTGAAGGTCAACGCGATTGCCCCGGCAATGATTTTGTTCAACGAGGGCGATGATGCCGAGTATCGCCAGCAGGCGCTCAACAAGTCGCTGATGAAAATCGCGCCCGGAGAGAAAGAAGTGATCGACCTGATCGATTATCTGCTGACCAGCTGCTACGTCACGGGCCGAACGTTTGCTGTGGACGGTGGCCGTCCGCTGCGCTAGTGAAAGCGGCTCCAGAAGAATATGAGCACCCAGGCGCTGAGGCTCCAGCAGACCACCGCCCCGCCCAGCGCCACGGGCAGACGCAGAAACCCGGTGAAGTACCACAGCGACAGCAGATAGATAAAATACGGGATGATTGACCACATCCCAAAGACGATCGTGGCGCGCAGCGCCTCAATACCTCGCTCGGAGGCCACGATATAGTGTGCGATTAACGCAAAGGTCGGGAACAGCGGAATCAGCCCAGCAATATAATAGTTCTTCGTTTTAGCCAACACCCCAATCAGTAACACCACCAGTGCACCCAGCGCGGCTTTTATCACCAGCCCCATGCTTTTTCCTTTACAATCAAATAACAATGCTACGCAGCATAACGGAACTCCAGCTAATTTAGAAAGATTAATGGAAGGTTAAGGTTGCGCGGTGTATGTTGACGTTTTTCGTGATGACAGACGTTGTATGAATAAGATTGTTTATGTTGAAGATGAACCCGAAGTGGGGCAATTGATCGCCGCTTATCTGGGTAAACATGATATGGAAGTGGTTGTCGAGCCTCGTGGCGATCGCGCTGAGGACGTCGTCACCCGCGAAAAACCGGATCTGGTGCTGCTGGATATCATGCTGCCCGGGAAAGATGGCATGACGCTCTGCCGGGACCTGCGCGCGAAGTGGGACGGCCCGATCGTGCTGCTGACCTCTCTGGACAGCGATATGAATCATATTCTGTCGCTTGAGATGGGCGCTAATGACTACATCCTAAAAACCACGCCCCCGGCGGTCCTGCTTGCCCGCTTACGCCTGCATCTGCGCCAGCGCGCCAGCGCTGAACGGGAAGCGCCTGCGCCTTCTTTAACGCCGCATAAAGCGATGCGGTTCGGCACGCTTTCTATCGATCCGGTGAACCGCCAGGTTATGCTTTCCGGTGAGCTGATTGCGCTCTCAACCGCAGATTTTGACCTGCTGTGGGAGCTGGCAACCCATGCCGGGCAAATTATGGACCGGGACGCATTGCTGAAAAATTTGCGCGGCGTCAGTTACGACGGGATGGATCGCAGCGTTGACGTGGCGATTTCACGTCTGCGTAAGAAACTGCTGGATAGCGCTACTGAGCCCTACCGCATTAAAACCGTGCGCAACAAAGGCTACCTGTTTGCACCGCACGCCTGGGAAACCTGATGGTGCCCGGCGCATAAGACTTTTCTTGCTATTACAGCAAGATGTTGCATAATTGTACGTATGCACTTCTCCTTCTTCTTAAGGGCACATGCCAGCAGCAGCGACATAAACCAGGAACCGCTTCTGCCGCTTGCCCCAGTTCTTCTTAACCTTCAGAGCTTCTAAGCAGTGACACGCTTCTGACAGTGACGTTGCAAGCCGTACTTCTCCAAAAAAATCTTGATATGAGGATTTAAGCCTATGAAATATGTATAGCTACGATGAT
This sequence comes from Enterobacter genomosp. S, assembly GCF_001631805.1. Classification (NCBI taxonomy): domain Bacteria; kingdom Pseudomonadati; phylum Pseudomonadota; class Gammaproteobacteria; order Enterobacterales; family Enterobacteriaceae; genus Enterobacter; species Enterobacter genomosp. S. The sequence goes on from NZ_LVVA01000020.1 coordinate 326,241, forward strand.
GTAGAGAACATTAAAACCAACCTTGAATGGATTGTTCATCAAACCACAGCCAGCCAAATGCTGCCTACCCGGCACGACCAAAAAGCCCTCTTTAATCTTCTGGAACTGATCCAGACCTATGAAGCGCTCCTTGAACTGATCGACGAATACGGTATTTCCGTCATTGATGAGGGTATCGCGGAAGGCCTGTTGATTACCGAAAAGCTGATAGCCAAAGTGAAACGTCCCGGAGACGCCATTTAATTATTTTGCGCATTGCCATTACGATGTGTTTTTCCATGGTAATGGCAATGAAACGTTCGGACAATTCCTTAAGATTACATCGAAATGTTAAATCCTTTTCTCGATCAAAATTTAACCGACACTGTCTTTCCGTGAGAAAAAATCATAAAAAAAACCCTCACCTCCGTGAGGATTATATCATTGAAATGAAAGGAAATAATCTATACCCAAATAAAATAACGATCAATATCAATAAGTTACGACATTGATTAACTAGAAATCTCGTGCTAAATAAAATTACAGGCTTATCATCCTAATCTGAGGGAAGCATAATGGCATGGCGCGTTTTAAGTTCTGTGATCTGTCCTAATACAGGCATTGTTTACTCCTGCATCGTTGGCCTTAAACTGATCAGATTAATTATCTGGTACGAAAGCGATATATATTTAGTGCCGGGAGACAGAATTCACCCTACGAAAAACGGCGTGTTTATTAATGGAGAATTTAGCCAGATATCACTTTATAACGTGTCACCCTACCGGGAAGCGCTATGGGAAGAGATAAAAAATAAAATGGCGTGCCCGTTTAATAAAGAAAGCGAAACAAAAACCTGTTCGTATTCAGTGCATTGTAACGCGCGAAAATGCCCGCACGGCTTTACCACTAATCCGTTAATAATAGGATTACGGCGTAATCATTAATATGGCTAACAAGTAACCTATACCTGCAATGCTCTGATTCAATAAGAAATCTTAATGAGTTGGGGCCCTTTCTTGTGCACACCTCTTTCGTTCCAGAAAACCCGCGTCAGGTATTATGCGCTGCTCCGCCGTAATGAATGTTGTCAGGCGCTGTAAACCCTGCTTTGATAGCGTTAATGATGATAAACAGAAACGCTAACGTTGCGTATCGGTGATATTTAATGAAAAAGCTGTTTGTACAGTTTTAGTGTGCAGAAAGTTCGCAACTCTTTGAAATCCTGATAAATAAATATATTTCAATGAGTTAGCTAAAAACGCTTAACGGACATCTACGGACGTGCACGGTCTTTTTTGTGCCCCTATCGATGTCCCTTCTTTCAAAATGCCCCCAAATCTGCCCCCAAAATCCCCCTCTCTTGCGTAGCTCCTTCCAGTTTCGCAACACACCGCTTCACGCATCTCTACCTGATCAGCATAATCGCCACGATTCCGCTTGTAAGACTTCACCATTAACCAGCGCACGCTACTTTTTCTCCCTGCCCTATACTTTCAGTCTGACTGACTGGAGGTTTCTATGTGTGGACGTTTTGCACAAGCCCAAACCCGTGAAGAATATCTGGCTTACCTGGCCGATGAAGCCGATCATGACATCGCTTATGACCCGGAACGTATTGGACGTTACAACGTCGCGCCCGGTACCAAAGTACTGCTGATGAGCGAACGCGACGAAAAACTACATCTCGATCCGGTGCTCTGGGGTTACGCGCCAGGATGGTGGGATAAAACGCCTCTGATCAACGCGCGCATCGAAACGGCGGCTTCCAGCCGAATGTTTAAACCGCTGTGGCAGCACGGCCGGGCGATCTGCTTCGCGGATGGATGGTTCGAATGGAAAAAGGAAGGTGATAAGAAACAGCCCTACTTCATACACCGTGCCGACGGTCAACCGATTTTTATGGCGGCGATCGGCAGCACACCGTTTGAGCGCGGCGATGATGCAGAAGGTTTTCTCATTGTGACATCGGAAGCAGATAATGGCCTGGTCGATATACACGATCGGCGGCCGCTGGTTCTGTCGCCAGAAGCTGCAAGAGAGTGGATGCGGCTGGACGTTGGAGGGAATAAAGCGTTAGAGATAGCTTCAGACGGTGCAGTGCCCGCCGATAAGTTCAACTGGCATGCGGTAACGCGTACAGTTGGAAATGTAAAAAACCAAGGGAGGAATTTGATAGAGCATATAACAATCAAATCTAATATCAGTTAGACCTGCACCTTTTAGCTAGTCTCACAATAGCGTATTTTTAAGAAAGAAATATGTTTGCCGCCATTGGACCACTGAGTCCATTTATACGGTAGAACTCAACACGAACACCAGGACTTAACGTTTGGTTTTCGCTATTGTTTAATGCAGAGATGTGTAAGAAACATCTTTACGCCCATCCGATGGTATAATGAACCCCTTTTCACTCTTGCAGTCAAAACTTTTGACAACGCCTGTCATTTTAAGAGTCAAATATTTTCCTTTTGTGAAATCCAATTTTACTATACAGGAAAAATTTGGATTAGCTAATCTAATTTTCATAGCCTCCCAGATGGCTAAAATAAAACTTGCTAAATAGTTTAACGCGTGCCTTAATGATCTGGTTAGTTCGATGCAATGTGAATCTGACTTTTTCTAAGCAATCCTCATAACCAGGTGCTATCTCTGATATCCCTCCTCTTGAGTCCATACGTATGCCATTATGCGTTTCTTTTCATGAAGTTGTAATTTCTTAAGTGTTCAAGGGGAGTTTTTATGTCTTCAAAAATGATAGGTCTTGTTAAGTGGTTTAACGAAGATAAAGGTTTTGGTTTTATCTCCCCACTCGATGGAAGTAAAGATATCCTTGTTCACTCTTCTTCACTACAGGGAGAGACATTCAAAACTCTTTTTGAAGGACAAAAAGTGAAATTTATTATCATTGCCGGTACTAAAGGTCCGACAGCTGCAAATGTTACGCTCTGCGATAAATAACCCCCTCAATGGCCGTTTAAGCTTATACGAATTAAAAAACAAGAAGAGTCATTTATCGTTTGCGAATATCATTACAACAGGCCAGCATATTTCAGCACCGTCAAGTTTGCTGACCGATGTGATGAAATGCAGGACTGCTGCATGAATAGTCTCAAAGCAGAAGCTAACTGCTTATAAAATATTAAAGTGCGTAAGAGGTTAGGCAGCCTCCAAAAGCATCACATCTTATTTATTGTATGAGTTTTTTAGTAACGTTCAGGGGCTTTGAACAAAGCATTACAGTAAGGGCATACTAATTGAGATCCCTTTTGTACACGATTGTAACTATGCTCCGAATCTTTTGAGCAGTTTGGACAAGGGCATTTGACTAAATAATTTCGGCGGAATTGATTGTTTTTACGTGCAGACACAGGCTTCTCCAGTTCAAATGGGCTACTACAGTACACGCTAAGGCAGGATATTGCTTGTTTTAATTTCGAAAAACAAACAATACATAGAAAAAAGCAACACTTACCGAACAGCCACGACCGCTAAATTCGTTTGGATACATGGTGATATATGAAAAAAGTAATCATTTTCTTTAATGGTAAACCAAGTAAGGTTGTCACTGTGCTTAAAGGCGTAACATCAATACTCGAACAGTACCCTGGTGGAGAAGAGATCAATCTTCAGATAATGTCAGCCGGTTTCCCCTCTTTAACAGGGGACAATGAAGTTGTCTATGTTGCATCAGATCGAGAGCTAACCTCTCAGGAAATTTTTGATGCGGCACGAAAGTATCTATAAGCTTCGGTGTTTTTTACCAACATCGCGGAAGATATTGAACAAGAAGCATTATAAAAATAATTAGAAATCATCAGCATTGCCTACCTGGTGTAGGCTTTTTTTTATATAGCAGACGATACATTTCTTTAATGTTAAACAATACACATTGTCGCTATTTTAACTAACATACCGTTCACATGGCCTGAACCTACCCATGAGATTTCTATGAAAATCATAAGTTATACGGTGTTGCTAATGTTCGAAAGCAAGCCCTTCAATCAAATGGATAACTCCTTGATTGTAGATTTCTTACGTAGTCGTCAATATTTGGAAAAATCTGGTAGTGGAGTGAGATTTCCTCAAAACACCTACATCGGAATTGAAAAACAAATGGTTTTAGATTGGGAGTCTGAAAAAGACGGCGCAGCCAAGTTAAAACAGCGACTTTATGGCATTCTTCGTAGGATTAAAAATTTAGAGCATACGCCTATGGTCATTTTTTTGATGATATCACCAGAAGAAAAAACCCTTACATTTGTGCCCAGACTCAAAGGTAAAAAATGAAATAAATGGTGAGGTAGCTTCAAGGATATGGCCAGACTTTTGCGAATTCGCTGATATTTAAGGACTCTCAATTTTGTATGTATATTTTCATCCCTCGGGTAATTGCTCATTATGAATTTTGTCCAGCCGATCATAATAACCTGAGTAAGCTAGTTTGATGCTGGATAGCCAGCCGCCGCACTCATTACATTCTATGTAGTACGGCATTTAATACCATCCTAACTTAAGTCACATATTTTTAACTGTTTGGAATTTTTTTTGATTCACACAGTCTAAAAAATAAAATCATATAAGGGTCATTTATGATAACGCTCATAATCTCTACTATCGTCGTAATAGTTCTGGCATTGATGATATTCTGTCTGGTTAAAGTTGGGATCTGCACATCTAATAATCCTGATGATCTATAATCATTTACGTTTCGCTGATTCCCTTGAGGGCTGTGAATTTCTTATACAAAGTACATACGGCCACATCATAGATAATTGCCACCTGCTTTCTGTCCACGCCGTTTGAAATCAGCCTGCCAGCCTGCGCCCATTGCTCAGGGGTTAACTTCGGCCGTCTTCCGCCTATGCGCCCTTTCTCCCGGGCTGCCGCCAGTCCTGCCCGGGTGCGTTCCACGATTAACTCCCTCTCCATTTCAGCCAGTGCTGACATAATGTGGAATATGAAACGCCCCATTGGGCTGGAAGTGTCGATGCTATCCGTAAGGCTTTTGAAGTGGATGCCGCGCTGCCGGAGTTCGTCCACCAACAGTACCAGGTTTCGCATGCTTCGCCCGAGGCGATCCAGCTTCCACACCACCAGCGTATCGCCCTCATTCAGCGTTCGCAGAAGCTTTTTAAGCGCTGGCCGGTTCGCTACCGTCCCGCTCATTTTTTCCTCAAAAAACTTGTTCACATCCTGCGCGTTCGAGAGCTTGTCGCTGAAGATCCGTGTTTTGGTCATTTGTTGACACCCTTACATAGCCAATTTGCATGCTTTTCACCCAATATTTTCTGCAAAAAAATCAGGTGAAGTTATCGGCACTGCTGCCAGAGGGCAATCTATAAAACGTCGGTTTAGGAAGCAGCTCGACAAAGAACGTCGGAACGGCAGTGGGAAATGTAATGGAGGTAGGCGCGTTTGGTTTTGGTGGAAAAGGGGCTTCATTCAATGCAGAGACAGTTGCTGAGGTATGGGCAAACCTCATGGATAAAGGTTCTCGTGTTTTTCGCAACAACAAAACTGTTAACTCACAAACAGCTTATGCTGCATCGCTATATTTTGCAGCTGAAGATACTCACGCGATCATCAGCGTTGCTTACGGAACAGGGGTGGTTGGGGTCTTGGCAAGAAACACCTCAGGAACCTCCGCAACCTCAACCTTTAACATGCTTTACGGTACCACCAACACGACCCGTGCCAGCGACGGAACGCTTAAAGCAGCCTCTCCAGTAGTTAAGCTGTTTGCAGATGGTTCGTTTGAAACGAATGAAGAATCAGAAGGTTGCACTGTAACTCGGATAAAAACCGGTGAGTATCTGATCGAGGGCTGCATGGGTCTGAACTCTGATGCGGCCTGGGGAGGGATTGACGGCGGATTCGATATACCTAAAGACCGCAATAGGCAGGCCCTAATCTGGCTGGACTATGAGGTTAGTGCCGACGGGTCAGTACTGGTAAAAACATTTCACCGGGAATACCCGACAGCACCGGCATTTGCGAGGAACTCACTGGAAGGTTACGCGGATGGAGACCCGGCCGACATCCCCGCCGATCAGTACGTCAGCGTTCGTGTAGAGATGCCTCAAAACAGCATATCGAATCTGCACGCGGCTATGGTTGAAGTCCCTGATTCATCCGCTGCATAAACAGTGAATCTGCCGGCATATCAAGGCGAACATCGATCCAGCTGTTCACCGGCACGTCCATCGGTTCCCCTTTCGTTTTGACGATCTCCCCGTTATCGCTCAGCATGTATTTCCGTTTGAACAGGCGGATAGCCAGTCCGCCGCTTTCGGTTTGCTCAGCTTCTACAACTCCCAGCTCCCCCATGCCGCCAGGGTCCATTGGCGGCAGTAACTGCCATCCCTCAGACGCCAGGCCAGCCGAACCAGTTAGCACATAAACACCAACATCGAGCCGGGAAATTTCGATTCCTTCAGCCTCTGCATTCGCCGTACCGCAGCCGCACCATGAAAAACCATCCTCAGCAATATCTGAGCGCAGGCAGGTATCTGCGCTTGCACTGATACGAGCAACCGGAGAAGCTGCTTTCAGGGTGCCATCGCTGGCCTTTGTAGTATTCCCTGTCGTGTATGCTTCCTGATAAAGCCACCCTGTAGGTGTGCGATAGCTGAAGAAAGTCCGCCCTAGTGTGTAGATTTGATGTATGCGAGTTGGTCGACCTCCCCGAGCAATCACGATTGATGTGATGCTCTGGCTGCCTGGTACGCCCATATAACTGGCATCCTCAACTGACCATATAAACGATGAGGGGTAGGATTCACTCATTGTATTAAGTGAAACTGATTCGGTAATTTCACGGCCCAGGCCGAAGGCACCCACAGTTAGAACTTTCCTTTGAGCGGCATCACCCCAAGAACTTTGTGCATCCAATAAAGCACTATTTCCTAAACCGAGGTTTGTGCGAACGTCAGCGGCATTCGTTGCCCCGGTCCCACCCTGGCTAATTGGGACTGCTCCATTACTTCCTTTCTGGGCCAGTTTACCGATCGCCGGAATAGTTACACGTGTCCCGTTGATGGTAACGGTGATGTTCTGGTTTGCTGAGGTGGTGACGAACGTCTCCCACGCGCCGATGTTCTCGTCATACTCGTTGATGAGCTGAGACATGCTCTGCGCCAGGCCGTCGACCGAGAGACTATCAGTAACAAGAATGCCGTACTTCTGGCCGCTCAACGCCGGAGACGCGGCAGGCGTAACCGTCAGTGATGTCGCACTGTTGATGGCGGTGATCTGAAACATCTGTACCGGGTTGGAAAGAACAAACAACGTCTGGCCAACCCGAATCTGGCTGGCCGGTGCCGTCCAGTTCGTGCCAGTGCCGGTTGCGGTGTTTCCGTTAACTGCGATGGTGCCAGTGTTATAAAGCATGAAGTGCCTCACGATAATAACGATCGTTTAAAGTGATCAATTCTGTAAAATTGATCGCTTATATCAATCTGACTATTTTTTAGACTCTAATAAAATGGGGATTCCCGTATAAACAGGATTGTTGAAATGAAACTTTTATTTGCCGTCGCTTTTTTGCTTCTGGTTGGATGCGCTGATAAACACACAGACTACAAATTCAAAATGGATTATCCGGTGGAAGCAGCACGTTTATCGCTTGGTGGAGATATTCATGTGAATATCGACTGTGCCATGCGAGAAATGGTTGTTCTTTCCGATAGTAGTAATGGAATTTTTAGCCGCCATGTTCATAAGCGGCTTAGTAATATTTGCTATAAAAAGACTGATAAACTCGACGTGGTCTACAGATTTAATTCAAAGAAAGGTGTAAGGCAAAGTATGATTTCTACGCAATATCCTCGCGTACCACCTGAATCAAATACCTACAAATTGAGCGAGGGGAATTCTTAAACCCCGACTCTGTAATGTCTGGCTCCAGTTACGCTGGTTCTGCGCGATATATCTGCCCTGCAACTGTGAGCCAGTCCATTTGAGCATCAATCCTGAATAACCCACTACAGTACCGTCATCGCTGAGATTTCCTGGACAGTTGTTTAACAAAATCCATGGGGTGTAGCTGAGACTTACTGAGAAGGTATTGTTCTGTAAGTCATAGTTTGCCGGCACATCATAAAACCCAACGACTCGTGGCATTTTTGATGCTGAAGCTGCACTCCAAATCAGATTTCCCGAACTATCGAACACATCCAGATAGCCACTCTCCATACCTATATTACGTGCAGTTCGGATCATGCTTCCGGCATTCTCTTCAATCAAATCGGCGCCGAGTAACCCATATTTATTTGCGTTAAGCTTTAACCATCTTAATGTACCGTCCTTACGAAATGCCTGTGGAAGATCTCCTAAAGTGCTGCCATTGCCAAATGGACTATCTATGAGGTAATAACCCTTATTCTCCACTGCACCAAGCGTACGTTGATCGCGAAATATCGTGGACCTGTTTTGCGAGTCCACGAGGAGCTTTCCGGCACTGTTATAGATTTCGAAACCGCTCATTGGAAATTATAAACCTCCACATTCAGAGTATTTGCTGGGCTACGTCCACCTGGTAAATAAAGCACTGTGAAGCCTCCATTATAAGCGCGGCAGTAGTATTCATTCGCAAGCGCACCAGTCGATATGTTCGATATGAATGTTCCATCCTGTGTAACCCCTGCAAAGGAAACATTTTTAGACGTTTCCCCGGCAGAGAATGTTACAGAGGTGCTTCCAATATAACGGATTGCATAATCACTTAAATCAACGGCAATTCGACCATCGCCGTCCCAACATTGCAAGCCCTGTGGCATTACCATAACCCCATTCTGACACGTAGCACGTTATTGCTGTCGTAGATACGAATGAGAGTGCTGGATATCAGCATTCTCCCGCCCCCGGCCACGCCGTTGATTTCGAACGTTCCCCCTTTATCAAGCTTCCACCCAGCAGAACCAGCCACATAATTATTGGACTGGATGTAGTTCCCAATCTTGGCGTTCTCGATGGTGCCGTCCTGAATGAAGCTGGCCCGGATGAATGTCTGCCCGTTCTGGATCACGAACGGCAAAGCTACGCTGTTACCGGCAGCTGTGGTGACTGCGAAGCGGTCAGCCAGGAAGATGACCTGCGACTGCATGCCGGACGACGTATTCTCCACGCCGATCCCCATCCCTGCCGCGTAATACTGACCATTGCTGGACATCCCGACCTTGATGCTGTACATCGCCTTCAGGTCTCCGTTGACGTTCGCAATGGCCTGCGCGTTGGTGGTGATCGCTGATGTGTGCCCATTGACGGTTGCCGTGATGCTGTTTACCTGCGTGGCCATAGCCTGCTGGTAATCCGAGAACGTCTGGTTAAGGCTGTTGATGGATGCCTTGTTGCCGTTCACGTCAGTCTGCAAACTCAGCAGCGAACGCGCCGTTGCCTCCTTCTCGTTGACGATCACCTCATCAATGTGGTCCAGCTGCGCGCTGTTACCGGCGACCGACGCAGACAGTGTTTTGCGCGCCGCCACCTGAGCCAGGTTGCCCTGAATAATCGCGATGGCGGAGTTCTTCACTCCTCCCGTCATACCGTCCACAGACACGCTTATGCTGTCGATACGCTGGCCCAGCGCGGTATCAGCCGTTGCCACTGTCTGCTCAAGCTCGCTCAAAGAAGAAGACACATCTCCGACCTTGCTCGACAGGTTTGTAACGCTGGTCTGAACCTTCCCGATATCCCGGGCATTTTGGGCAATTTTCTGCGCCTGTTGCTCCAGTTCGTCGTTGGCCTGTTTGATGTCGTCAGCCATGCCAGCAATTTTTTCATTGCTGTCTACCGCGTTCTCGATCAGGTCTTTGAACGTATCGGAACCTTTCATGTCCTCCAGGATTGCATCGGTGATATCGGATACATCGATGCTGGCCTGCCCGCGCACAAAGTCTGTATACCCTGATTCGTTTCCGCTACGATCTACCAGCTGCGCCCGGTACCAGAAAGTCTGCCCTGCCTTAAGGCCCATCTGCTGATACTTGCGCTGCGGATAGGGTACGTCTGCCAGCAGCATCGCATCGTCTTCCGTCCCGGTCAGGCTGTACTGAATTTCCGTCTTCAGCGTGTCGTCGGTGTTCGCCGGGAATCCCCAGCTCAGCTCGATACCGAAAACCACATTATCAGAAGCGATGAAGCCGACCGGTTTCGGCGGATTGCCCACTTTCCCCGTCAGCGTTTTCTCTTCTGAATAGCCCCATCCGGACGAGATTTCTGCGGCATTGATTGCGCGTACGCGCACCAGGTAGCGCCCGGCATAAATCCCGGGGACGTCGAATGAAGTGGTGGAGCTGCGCGGCACGTTAACCCAGTTCCCATCATTGCGGCGCCATTGCGCTTCATAGGCGATAGCATTCTGCGCTTGGTCCCAGCTCACGCGCATCGTTTCGACGCTGATATTTTGCTGTACCACAGAAAACGAGCTGATCACGATGTTCGCAGGCGGCGACTGGTTGCCCGGCGGGATCACGCTCACCGGCCGCTGGTCAATGATGGCTCCCGTATCAATGCGATCGAATTTATCCGGATCGTGATTTGCACCGACGATTGTGAACGTGCCGTCATTATTATCAGTTACCGTAATAACGCGATACTGCTGTGCGTAGAGCTCATCAGACTCAATGACCCATACGGCCTCAGCCACAGGCGTTTCGCTGTAAGCAGTCGTGACGGTTACTTTATTGCCCCTTATCGACTGGATGGTGCGTGACTGCGAAACCCCTGATGGCAGATTGACAATCATCCTGTCGCCCGAAGATGCATCCGGTGCCCTGTCCAGCGTCAAAACACGACCATTCACCGCAGAAACACGGCCGCCAAGGTCACGTCCGGAAAGATTTCGGTCGGCTACAGCAATTACATAGCCAGGCTGTGGAATGTTACCGTCTTCCCCTACATTGAAAGTAACAACGCGATCTTTGTTATTGGTGAGGATCCCCCATCGCCCCTTTCGGTTCGCCTCCGATTGCCGGGTACAACCAATAGCTGTTATCTCAAGTTGATTAAAACCATAACGCGAAACCAGCGCCTGTTCAAAAACAGGTTCCATCGCATCAGAATAGGCGTTATCAGGATCAGACCAGGATACGAGCGCATTGGTATAACGGTTCTTTGTGGTGCTGCTGGAATAGGTAAACCGGCCATCGATAACGTTCGCATGCGTGTATGTAAAATCAACATCCCTCGGCATGTCCGCCAGCGCAACAATCTGGTCGTCGCCCCAGTAGGTCATCCCGCGGAAGATAGCAGCAAAATCACGCAGGACCGTATAAGCGTCGTTGCGTTCCTGAATGTAGACGTTGCAGGTATAACGTGGTTCGGTGCCACTTCCGCCTTTGCCATCCGGCACCATCTGATCGCAATACTGTGCAACCTGGTAAAGTGTCCATTTGTCTATGTTCGCTGTTGTGAGACGATCCCCAAGCCCGAAACGGTCGCTAACCACCAGGTCGTAGAATATCCACGCAGGGTTATCTGTCCAGGCCCATTTGAATATCCCAAGCCACGTACCGCTATAAGTTCTTGTTTCCGGATCGTAAGTATCCGGTACGCGGATGACACGACCACGTGGTTCACAGGCAATTTGGGGAATAGAGCCATTGAACTGGCTGGAATCAAACTCGATGTACAACAGAGCTGTGTTTGGATAGCGCAGTTTGGCATCGATGACCTCTGTATAACTTTGGAGCGTCATCGTGTCGCCAATTTTGGCACTGTTTGCGTCAGCGGTAATTTTGCGCAGTCTGATGGTCCAGGTGCTGCCAGCTTTCGGTAAATCGATGCGATGGCTGCGTTCATAACCGGATGTGGTTTTCCCGGTCACATTAGTATCAAGGACCTTTTGCCAGCTACCACCGTCCGTCTGAAGCTCCACCACATAGTTGATGGAATACCCTACCAAATCCCCGTTATCTTGCTGTTTGAAAAGAGATGGCCACTTCAGGCGCAGGCGAACCGCTGAAAGCTGCGTATTGGTGAAGGTATGCGTCCAGGCTGTTTCGCTGGATACTTCGGTACCGACGCTGATTTCATTTTCTGTGCCAGGTATCCCCTGAATGTAATCCTGAGCCTGTGTCCCTGGGCGAAACTCCCACACGACACCGCTGAAGTTCTCGGAACCATCAGCGTTTTGTAAAGGTGTGCCGTCAAGATAGATATCCCTCGCGGTCAGCCCACCAGCAAACTCCCCTTCACCGAGAACCATCAGGATTTTCGCTTTCGCAACGGACTGGAGATCATCGGGCTGCTCGACAGGGGTGCGGGAACTCGAACTGCCGCCTTTACGTCCGGTAATTGTTTTAGCCATATCGCGCCCATAAAAAAACCACCCGAAGGTGGCCTGATTGACAAATATTTGTTATTGCTGGTCTTCTACGTAAATCCCGGCAGAGGCAACAGCGCCGCCGATTCGCCGTTTACCATAGAGAATGGGGACAGGGTTTCCCTGAGAGGTTGTGTTCGTCACGCCACCAAATGCATAGCTGGCGCGGTTATCTGCTGATTGCTTGCTGGCTAGCCCGGTAGTCTGGGGAGAAAGCATCTGGACTACGCCGCCGATCGCCATTGATGCCCCAATCCCCGCCACAGCTCCCCATCCACCAGCAAAAGCAGTCCCACCAATCCCGATCGCGGCCCCTCCCGTGACGAATGCAGCAACGGCGACAAGGGCAACCCCGAGGATTGTCTGAAAAATCCCGGCCCGCTTACTGCCGATGATCACCGGCGCGATACGGATTTCCTCTGTGCTCCTGTCCATACTGAGTTCATCGTTTACGAGGTTTCGTTTCCCGCTGAATACAGCATAAGTTAAACCCCGTTGTTTGCTGGTATTAAGGTAACGCTCAAAACCCGGCACGATAACGCTCAGGGCACGGATGGCCTCTTTTGGTGAAGCTACTGATAAACGATATTCACGCCCGAAGGTGGCACCTAGCACGCCTTACAATCGAATTGTGCGGACAGGCTCAACATTGAGTAATGCAGCCATTTTTCCCCCATAAAAAACTGTCACAGGCGGTTATCAGAAACAGTCTTTAAACCGCAATATTTTCATTGTGCGCTCAAGCCAATAACCGCCATAAGGAACGCGTTGGCTCAGATGCCCATAAAGGTGATGCAGTAGCATGTTACCTTCCAGCAGAATCCCCGCATGATTCCACTTATCAGCCTGAACCTGCATGATCACCATATCGCCAGGTTTCGGCGGCCCGTCGAATTCACGAAATCCGCACTCGTACCAGCAATCCTGATAGAAGTTGTCCGGATAGTCGTTTTCCCACCAGGGATAATCAACCCGGTAATCGTGGAGTTCGATACCATGCGTTTGCCGGAAATAGCTCATTACCAGCCCCCAGCAGTCAAAGTGACCAAGCACAAAAGGACGCTCCAGCAGCGGCAGCTCTCCGCGCGGCTGAATGGTGCGTAAATCCCCCTCTGGCCAGCTCACGATATGCCAGGGTAAAAGCGTTGAGTCGCATTGCGCTTTATCCAGTTCGCTCGGCTGCGTAGTGGCGTCAGGGTGGCTGTGAACGATGGCGATCACCGTACCCCAGTCCTCAGCAACTGCGTAATCTTCCGGGCAGAGGACAAAATTTTCCTCCGGTGCCGCGGCAAGGTTCCGGCACGGGAAATAACGTTCAACACGACTTTTTTGCGCCACCACACCACAGCACTCACGAGGATATTCAGCGGCAGCGTGCGCCATAATCGCATCAATGGTTTTCTGGCGCATATCAACTCCTAATCAACGACGTGCCCGGGAATCCACCGAACGGCAGTTCGTTGCCGTCTCCATGCCGGAGCTTACAGGCCGTAAGCGTGCCGGGGCATTCATCCAGCGACGGATCGCTCACCGGGTTGTTGTTTTTATCGAAATAGCGGGTACCGGCATAGTCGCAGCCGTCGCCGGTGCGGTACTTATTGCGCATGCACCAGGTGCACAGGGAATGAAGCTGGCGCGTGGGGATCATCTTACCCTGCAACGACATCGGGCTATCGAGTACGAATTCGATACTTTCGCCCGGAATTTCGCTGCTTTTGCCATCGATGTAAAAAACTCGTTTTCTGACCTGTTGCGGATCAGCTGTTGCGTTACCTGCTGGGAAGTTCTTCGCATCGAGATAATGTGAAAAAGTGTCATGGATAGTGACTTTCGCCTGAAGCATATCGTCATAAGCCAGGCACAGCGCTGTAATCTTGCTATCGATATCTGCGACCGTGAGCATTGGCTGGGCGCTGTTGCCGTCTGTGGAGGCTTCAAGCCCTTCAATTTGATACGGCCAGGCGGCATATTCTTCCCCCTGCCACCAGATACTTCTCGCCTTCAGCTTTGATTCATCGCCACCAGCGGCTGCGATTTCTTCTTCTGTGTGCGGGAGGTTGTACGCGTGGAATCGCAGTACATCATCCACGCCGAAAGTAGAACCATCAACTTCGATAAGACGGACTTTGTTGCCGGGCTCAAGGCTTTGATAGTCGGCTGTGATCATGGTGCATAAGCCTGTTTAAATGTTGCAGAAATGGTCATGACTTTGCTGGATAAGGGCTGTGACTTGATTGATTCGGCCTCAATCCGGTAGAGCCCAGTTTCGCCAACTGGAGATGTCCAGATAAATGCCTTTGTGACGTGAGAACGAAAGAATTTTAGGGCCCGAAGCATGTCCGTTTTTTTGCCCGTTAGGGTTACAGGCCATGACTGCTTTTCAGGGTTGATGCCTTCCCCGGCAATCTGCTCATAGCCGTCGCCAAAGGTTGCAGAGCGGGTTTTATGGCTAAACGTTCCCTCCATTCCCGCCTGTATCTGGGTTCGCCAGGTGAATGTTTCGATTGCCATGCTTTCTCCGGGCATAAAAAAACCCGCCGAAGCGGGTTGAGTTTAATTAGTGGTATAAAGAATTTTTCTCCAACTGCCTATTCATTACGTATATTTGAATGGCTTTTACACTACTTCACTACACAGCGAGTTCTTATGAAAACACTACTAGTTGCCGTTCTTTCTTTAATCCTTGTGGCGCCTTCGATCACTTATGCAAAAGGTTCTCGTGGTCATTATACAAACGGGAAAGGCTCCTCACACAAGGGTGGCACATATACAACCCATAAGTATCTGCCTCGTAAATGATTAATCATGTGATAGCAGGCTCAAACAAGGGACTGCTATCAATTTTTCAACGGCTTTTCATAGCGTTCCATATCAACCTTCCGGGTTGCAACTCCTTAGCAATTCCAGCACGAACAGACTGATCGATAGTCTGTTTGTAAGCCCGAGAAATGGCGTCGTTGTTACCAGATGCCTGCTGCTGAGTGTTCTGATTATGAACGACCACGGACGTTTGAACGGTTACACCGCCAATTGCCGAAGATTGCAGCCCATACATCGGGGCATGGCCAACATAGCCGCCGTTTGCATACCCCTGAGCTCCACGCATAAGCGCATACAGATTGCCAACACCCAGCGCACTGGTTGCCTCCTTGGTGAATACGAATTCGCCACCATGGACCACGCCTTTTGGCTGATACTTACCTCCATCCCCCGTATAGCCGCCAGTATCAAACTCAGGGACTGCGCCACCATCAGAAAATCCGAAAAATGAACCAAATGAGGTTCCACCAAACGCAGACTTCATTCCGTTGACCAATGCCAACTGCGTAAGCATTTGGGCGGTGCCCTTCAGGAAGGTAGACAGGAAATCTGAGAAGTTAGATTTACCTGTAGTAAAAAAGTCGGTTAGCGTGCTGGCCATCCCGGTGAACGCATTGCTGGTAATAGTCTGCACCTGCGAGTAAACATTGGTCGCGCTGTCCTCAAATTCAGCCCAGCCCTTTTTCGCGCCAGTCAGCCAGTCGCCACGTAACCGGTCCTCGGCATCATAGTAATCATTCGCCGCTTTAAGCTGCTTTTGATAACTCTCGTCGTCAAGCTTAGCGCCGGAGTTGATCCAGCCAGAAGAGAGCTGGCTCTTTGCCAGTTCACGTTGTGCCTGACGGTCACTCATCCCGGCACCTTTCACTAATGCAGCCTGTTTCTCAGCCATCTGCGTGACATATTTCTGAGAGGTATCCATTCGCTTGTTCAGCTGGTCCTGTGCGGTAATCTGATCACCTAACAGGGCTTTCTGCCGTGCCAACTGAAGCACCTGGTCTTTACTCGCCAGCAGGGATTGTTCCTGCTTCGTCAGTGAACGTGAACGCGAGGCCTCTTCCAGCACCTGAAATTTCGCCTCAGTGGTCCACAGATCTTTGCGCTGCTTGCTGATAGTGTCGTTCAGCCCTTTATGCTGCTGAAGCGCTCGCAACTGCGCCTGAAGCGCCAGCAATTCGGCCTGAGCAGCGTTAGTACTGCGGTCGCCAGCAGATACAGAGCCCTGTTTTCCTGTTTTCGTTTTTTTGCCAAACGAAGCGACTGCTTCGCGATCCTTCTGAGTGGTCGCGGCGCTTATCTTGCGGGATGTATCGAGGTACTTGCCTGCGCTAATGTCAGCTGCGTCCCAGTCCTTTTCCAACTGAGATACGCTGTTACCATAAGCGGCGGCCATTTGTTCGTTATAGGCCTGCCATCCCTGCAAAGTATCAGTTTTCGCCCAGTCAGGAACGAGATTAATCGCAGCCGCGATAGAAGAAGAAATAATATGGTTCAGCTTCTGAAAAACTATCGCGACGCTGTAATAAATTGCGTTAAATTCCTTTAGCGTGTTCGATGCCAGTTCAGCAACCAACTGACCGATGCTCTGCATAGCCTCAGACGCCCATCCCTTGATATCAAGCCACAGGCGGCCAAATGGTGTCAGCGAGTCGTAAGCCTGCTCTCCGCGCTCTGCCATCGTGTCGCCAAACAAATCCATAGCTTGAGTAACGGCAGCGGTCTGGTCTTTCTGCTTAACTAACTCGTCAATGTGCTTAAGCTGTGAAACGGTGAGAAAGTTGAATTGCTCATTAAGGTTCTGAAGAGCCTTAACCGGATCCTTTTCAATATCCTTATAAGCCTTGGTAATGTCCTGAGCCGAAACAATGCCAGTTTCAACTGCCAGCGCCGTCGCTTTGGTAGCTTTCTCAAGCTGTTGCTGAGTCATTGAGCCGATACCAACCAACTCTGTCATCAGACTCTGGACAATGCCCACCGTAGCCCCGGTTGAAGCAGAGATTGACTGGGAGGATGCCATAATCTGTAGCGCTGACGTACCGGCAATGTTTCCAGTGCGGATGACAGCTTTATTGATTTCGTCATAGGCAGTGAAGTAATCAGCTCCTGCCTTCGCGGCAAGGAGAACTGCACCAGCCAGACCACCAATCGCTACACGCGCCGGGGTGGCCATGGATAACATAGCTTTTAGCGCGTTACCCACTCCGCCAAAGGAATCACGCAGCTGACCACCCTGCTGGATAGCGATCATATAAACCGGCATACCGGAGGCCAGTGAAGTCACAATATCCGTCATTTGCATTGGCAGGTAACGCATGGCATTACGGTACTGCCCCGCACTGATAGCTCCAGATTTCCAGGACTCTTCCTGCTCTTTTAGTCGGGCAATCATTGGAGCAGCGCGATCCGAAACGCCGAGCTGGGCCGCTTTCAGTTCAAGCAACTCTGCACGGGTTTTTCCGATAGCTGCAACCTGGTCCTCGAGTGAGTCGATAAAATTTTTGCCTGCGGCAGCTGCCCGTTGCGCTGCCTGTGCCTGCTCAATGCGAGCACGGCCCTCTGCTGTTTCAGATTCCATGACCTGCGCCAGTTTCGCGCGGGTTGACTCAAGCACGCTTTTGTAACGCGTAAAATCTTCATCATCCACCAGCCCTTTACTGCGAAACTTAGACAGGCTCTCCTGAATGGTATCGAGTTCATCCAACGCTTTGTTAACGGGGCTGATTTTATTCAGCAAGTTTTGCAGTTCCTGCCGTTGCTGTTTCAGGCTTTCGCTGTTTTTTTTCTGGTTGTCGATCCCGGTGCGGAACGTACTGTTCAGGTCATCCGCTTTACCTGCCGCGGCGGACGCAGACTCCTGAAAGCGATCCAGCGCCTGGTTGCCGCGCTCCAGTTCACTGGTATTTACGCGCAGCGAAATAGTAGCGATGTCGTTACTCATCCAGCACCCTCTTTATGCATAATTTTTAGCGCGGTTCGCTCCATTATCTGGAGATCGGAAAATGCGGTTACCTCGTCGTGTACGTTATGCAGACGCATTTCCCAGGGAAGGACGTTGTAATCAAGCCCTGTTGCGCCGCCCATCCCCGTGCGCCACTGCGTACTGACGGACTGAAATACCAGAAATGAAGGCCAGACATCTGGCCAGACATCGATGTATTGATCGTCGTAATCATCCGGCGTGAGCCCATATGGTGCCAGCTCTTCCGCAGTGGGCTCAGGCGTATAGAACGCCGAGGCAACCGCTATCAGTTTTTTTCGCGCTGCCCCATCAGTTCGCGATAGTAGGTTTCAGGGATAGCCTTCATTGCAGCCGGATAGTTTTCCAGCAGCACCGAGAGATTTTCCGCGTTGAATGTATCGGGGAGCGCCCAGCCAGAAATAATTTCCATCAGAAAATCAGTGGCGGTTTTGCCTTCCAGTTTTTCCAGGTCAGCCAGCTCTTTGAGTGGCTTATGATTAAACGTGAAGGTCAGCACGCCATCCTCATCGCCGGCGCGCGGGATCGAGACGTTGGCCTTAAAAGTTGGTTTGGGCTGGAGGGTGAATTTGGTAGCCATATTTTTCCCGTAGAGTTGTGGCCCCGAGTGGGGCCGGGATTAATTTGCAGCAGTAACGGTGACATCACAGGTCGCGGTTTTCGCACCATCGGCGGTCGTACCTGTTACAGTGGCATTGCCTTCCGCAATACCACTGACCTTGCCAGAGGCATCAACCGTTGCGATCGATTCATCTGAAGATGTCCAGATCACCGTTTTATTGGTGGCGTTAGATGGTTCGACAGTAGCGATCAGCGTGGCGGTTGCCCCTTGTTTAATGCTCAGGGTTGGCCGATCCAGGCTGACGCCGGTTACCGCTACTGTCTCAGTTTTTCCCGAGTCGACCTTGTAGAAGGTCATTGCAGGCGATTGCAGGTTCAGCACGACGCTTACCGTTTCGACTTCGTTCACCGCCGTGGCCGGCGTGTCGTCAAAAGATGCCGTGGCCGCCCAGTAACGGTTCTCCTTCGCCTTCGGTACGTACATGTACGCCGCCACAGTCTCTTCGTCTTCGTCCAGCTGGCGCAGAAGCGGATAAACCGGCAGAGTTGAGTCGTGAGCAATCGAGTAAGTCTGAGAGACAGCGGATTTATAGGTATTCAGGTTGCGCTGGCGATCATCGCTGAGGAACTGAATCTGCGTGGTGTTCTGATCACCACCGGATTTCGATACCTCAGTGATTTGTGGCAGTTCGGTCCATTCTTCAATTTTGCGAATAGAGCCGGAACCGCCACCCGCCGCGTATTTGTTTTTGTTGGTGGTATTGATGTTGCGAAGAGTGACAGCATTCTCCGCAATCGCGTCGATTTTCGCGATAACGTTATCAATACCCGACCAGTTGCAGTTCACGTGAACGATATCGCCGACCGCAATATCGTCCGCGGCGCTGACGGTGATCACCGCGTGCTCAGCATTCGTCGCGCCGGTGAAAGTAATGGCCGGGCCATAGCCCGACGCCAGATAAACATGAGCGCCGTTAGGCAGTGCAAAGCCCATAATGGTTTCTCCTTCAGAAACGGGAAAACCGGCTCAAGGCCGGTCAGTTGTGGGACATCACTGAGGGAATCAGTTGGTGATGTCTGCCCTATAATTCAGGCTGACAGGAACGGAGTAGGACACAGGTGTAGGGATCCCGCGGAATATGCCAGGCGCGCTGCCAATCCAGCAGGTAAAATCTTTGCCTGCAATTTCCAGCCCCTCGGGGAATAATTCCGCTACTCTGCCAGCCAGGGCAACGACGGAGGTACGGCCGGAGCCGGCTGGCGCCACGACATTAATCTGGTACACGCCTGAATAAGTCCGGCAGCGCAATCCGAGATCGATAGTTCTCGGCGTAACAGGCATATCGTGAACGGCCAGGTACATTTCGTTAGCAGGAGGTGTAAACGGCACGTTCTCCCATGCAACCGAAATGCCCTCGGCATCGGCCCAGATACCCAGTCTGGCGGCCAGTGCAGATGCAATATCAGGAATCACCTGGACACCTCCTTGACAGCTTCCTCAAAGAAGCGTTGAAACTCAGCAGCGGTTATACGGACCATTCCGCCCGGTGCCTGTGTGGAATGCCCCATTTCAAGCGGGTATGCATACGGGACGTTGTTGCAGAAATAAATGGCCTTCATCCCGACTTTGAACAGTGACAGCGTGTAGTTCCCGGCTGCTTTTGTCAGGTCGCCGGTCTTGTCTATTCGCCCTGTTTCATCAGCTGTCGGAGCATCAAACGATACCTGCCAGTTACCGCGAAAGCGTCCGCCCGTATACCCCGGCGGTGCTTTGATATCCATCCCATCCACCACCCGGGCTTTTTTCTTCAGTCGCCCGGTTTTGGTCAGGTTGGCAGGATCCGCTCGTTGGTCCTCGTTGTGGTCGTATACGGCCTGATTGTAAGAAACCGCCGTCTTGTTGATTTCCCACAACTCCGGGTTACCCACGGGCGACATCATTACAAGCTGGTTGAGTATTTTAATACCCACCGTGCGCACCACAGCTTCTTGATTCGCTTTGGCCTTATTGACGAATGCTGTAATTTCAGCGAGGAATGCCGTGTTCTCTCCCATGCTATGCCCTCAACTGTGCTTTGTAGCAGAGTACCAGCGAGGCAGGTTTTGCCGGGTTGGGTTTGATAACCCGGTGGACTGTGCCATCAATATCGACTACGTCGCCGATTTTAATTTCCTGCTCTGCCGTAAAAACGATCTGCACGTCGCCGTTAACGATGACCGTTCCATCTATTTCGCCTGGCGCGTATTCGGTCTTCACGCCCACAGCAGTAAAACGGACCTCTTCAGTTTTATGCTCAACGCCGCCGATAACCGTTACCGAGCCTTTACGGGTGACGTTGTATAACGCTCCGTTCTGCCTGAGCATGCGCGTTGTTCTGGCCTGCATACGTAGGTAATCAATGGGCATTCGTCAGCGCCTCTCGATTTGCAGATTGATAAAATCAGTTTTGAGTGATTCGATGGCGCCAACCATAACGTACGGAAAACCACCGCTATGCCAGGCATCCATAACCGCACCGCTTTCATCAATAAGCAAAATAGCCATGCTACGATAATTGCCTTCGCGAGCAGCATGAAGCGCCTCTTCCAGAAGCCTAATAACCTCTGTTCGGTTATGTTCCAGATCAGCATCTTTTCTGCTCGCCAGGTTAATAACTTTCAGGTCCGGCATGTCATGCCCTCTCTGCAAATGCATTGATTGCGTAGCCACGACCACCAGCAAGATCGCCCAGCAGCGCCATAACGGCAGGATAAGACGGCGTGAATACTTCGCCATCCGCGACCGCGTAGGTCATGGTTACAGCACCTTCCACACGTTCAGTTTTCACAGCGGCTTCGCGCACGCTGGAGAGTAAATCGCCGTCGATTGCCTCTACCGCCAGCATGCACTGCGCGGTCATAACCTGCCGAGGAACTTCATCCGGCGGGAAATCATGTTCATCCAGAACGACATTCACGCGTGGCCATGCCAGAGCCTGTTTCGGGTCAGCTTTTGAGCCAACCCAGTCCAGCCCCTCCAGGTAATCCATTGCCTTAATCAGCAAAGGTGTGAGCTTGTCAGGCAGTTCAATGCCGCGTATTGCCGCAAATGAGGCAAGATCCTCTTCACTGGCGTAGCTGTTGGCATCAGGAGAAGTGATATCGGTATTGATCATCGAATCATCCTGTTTATGGGGCTTTCGCCCCATTCGTTATTCTCCGGCAGGCGCAGTGAAGTTGATCTCATCAGTGGTTTTTGACACTCCTTCAACCGTGCCGGTTACCGTGAAGGTGCCAGCAACGTCTGATGTGAGTTTCACCGTTGCACCACCAGCAGAGCCGGTTTGAGAACTGGCCGTGCTAAGCGTGCCGCCTGTGGACGTCCACGCGACAGTTTTACCGGATACACCGGAGCCATTCAGCGTGTACTTCAGAGAAACAGTTACCGCGTCTGTGCTGTCAGCAGTTGCGGAGGTTTTATCCGCTGACAGCGTTACTCCCCCACTGCGGATTCCAGTTTAATCAGTACGCCTGCCGTAGATTTGTTGCTGGTGAAGTGTTTCTTCCAGTTGCCCGCAGTGCCGATGGCGGTCAGGTCAGGGTTATCACCTTTGGCGGTATCCCAGCTGTAGCCCAGCAGGTCAACGTTCACCACGCCTTCAGCGCGATAGCCAACCGCAAGGTTTTCCTGATCGTTGATATCGTAGGAACGGAAGCCCGGCGCCTGAGATTCGGTGACGGTAACCGCACCAGCTACCAGCCCAAGGATCGCATCAGCGTCCATGGTGTCGGTCACCAGCACAGGTTTACCCAGCGTGCCCGGCTGCCCGCCGTAAACCACCACGCCCGCTTCTTCGTAAATTTTGTTGGCAATCGCCTCATCCACAATGTCGAAGTAGGTCGCGGAGTGCATCACGAACAGAACCACTCGGTTAAACTTGTCGCCATATTTGCGCAGGCCACGCGTCAGGGTCTTTTTACCGTCGGTCTCAATGTCGGCGGTTACGACCATGTCGGCGTTAGCACCAATCGCCGCAGTCAGCGCTTTCAGGCCATATTTCACATAGCCTTCCAGCGTGGCATCTGCGACATCAACGCCGATCACTTCGGAGAACTCATCAACGGAGCGGCCACGGCGTTTAAAGGCCTCTTCCGTGGTTTCATACGGACCGTATTTCCACGGTGCTTTAACGGATACCGCTTCACCGGCACCGATTTTTTTACCTGTGACTTTATCGACAGAGTTCACATTGCGCGATTCAATGGAACCACCAACTTTGTAGAAGGCGCGTTTACGGAAGTCGCCTTCAATCAGTTCGTTATCCAGCAAAATCGCACCGTTGGAGGAAGCGTTGAACACTTCCAGATTGTCCTGGCGACGCTCAAGAAACGCGGTCTGCGCCAGATCGTCATAAATAACCAGGTCGGTATTAACAGTCGTTGCCATGGTTTAAATCCCTTATTTCGGAAGTTTGAGGAAGGCCTGCTGACCGTGTTTGCGGATGTAGTCCGCTTTGTCGCTGGCGCTCATTTCGGAACGTTTCAGGCTTCCACCACCGTTTGGCTTGTGTCCGCCCGCGCCCGTGCCTTCTGCGCGAGGGAACAGATGCGGAGCCGTCTCCTTGAGTGACTCCGCCCACTCAAGCGGGCTTAGTGGGGTTTTGCCGTCTTTGCCGAACAGAACATCGCCATTTGCATCAACCGCTACGGCCTCGCCTTCGTCGTTGAGCTGGAATGTGCCTTTGGCACGCAGAATCAGATCGTCAGAAGCTTCAGGCAGCGCGCCCGCTTTAGAGGCTGCTGCCCGGATTGCATCCCCGAGGACCCGATCCCGGAATTTGTTGGAGAACGCTTCAGCTTTTTCCGCGCGCTCGTTCGCCGCTTTGATCTGCTTATCAACGTCAGCACGCATGCGCTCGGTACGCTTATCCAGCACCTCGTCAATTTTTCCGGCGGCGATAAGCTTCGCCTCTTCATCGTCAGAAAAACGCTGGAGAATGCCGCGTACAGCGTCTGGGTCGATACCGTCAAAACGTGACAGGTTTTCTTTTTGCTGCTTGATGGTGCCCAGCAGCTCAGAGTTTTTTGTTTTCAGACCTGTAACTTCATTGGTCACACGCTCATCAATCAGCTTCTGTATTTCGGGGGTGATTTCGATACCGCCACCACCACTGCCCTCACCGCCGCTTTCAGGTGCGTAATATTTCAGAAGCATGTTTCGAATTAACATAATTTCCCCTCGGGATTTAGTCGGGCCTCGCCCATAAAAAAGCCCCGGCGGATGCCAGGGCGTGTAGAAAGTGATGGTTGTCAGGTTCAAGGACCTGATAGCTGCTTAAGACGTTCCAGGCTGATCCACTCGCCTTTGTCAGTGAACATATCAGCCAGGTCGATTTCACCCGCGCGGAACAGACGGCCACGCTCGGCACCCAGAACCTGATCCTGCCTTTGAGCTGGCTGACGCGCGAGCCATTCAAGATAGGTGGTTTTAGCAGGTACCTGACCATCCATGCTGGCACGAGTGCCCTCGTCCATCTCATTAATATCAATGCCGAGTTCGCGCCAGGACTTGATAATCAGGGTTTCAGTAGAACGGCAACAGAAATGAATTTTCCCGGGCCCTTGCAGGTAAGGTACTTTGTGCCCGATCGGTTTATTATCCAAGGTGTAGCGCAGCAGGTCGCGAATGATGCAGTCGTGACTGGTTTTATTGTCCAGCGTAGACAGCCACTGTTTACCCTTCACGATGTCGCTGTGGGCGCTGGTGAAGCTGTTGCGTGCGGTGGCAGCCAGATGATTAACGGCTGTTTTAGCGATGCTGGCGGCGTTTGCCCTGCTCATCTGAAGCGCGCCGTCGCGATAGTCTTTATTGGCATGGCCGCGCACGCTTCGGGCGATGGTTTCAACCGTGTCGCCAGCAAGATAGCCACGGCGTACAGCATTTACGATCCGCGCTAGCCTGTCCGATTCCAGATTCTCCGCCCACTCACTCAGCAGGCGCCCCTGAAATGGCTGAGCCATCGCCGCGGCATAAACCATATCGGCGCTAATTCCCTGTAGCGGATAGCGTGCCAGCACCTGTGAGGGAAGAAGGGAATCGAACAGGCTCAGCTGGTAACTGACCTCGTTCCTGGAAAGCGCAAGAAGTTCCCCTTCCAGCCCGGACTGCATTGAAGCGACAGCCTGATGGTTAAGTTCGCGTACGCTGCCGAGCAAGCTTTCCAGATGTCTAACCGTGAAGCTATCAGCCGGAAGCCGATCTAGTGCATCCAGCAGACGGGCAGATAGTTCTGCGTCCGTCTCGTTAAGCAGCTTCACCATCCGGTTAGCGACACCAGTCGCATAGCGGCTAATCCAGACGGAATGAGCAATGGCCTCATCCCGCAAACTTTCGTTGACTGTTGCCATATCAGCCCCCGGTCAATGAAGGAGCCTGATTGCGGAGCGAATCAATCACATCATCCGGACTGTCTGCCGGGTTGATGAGGTCGAGTTTCTGAAGAGCCCTAATCATGTCAGTATCGCGCAGCGCGCCGGACTGCCAGGCGTTCACAATAGCGGTGACCATCCCGGATTCGGCAACCTTCGCGATAAATTCCTGGTTGATGATGTAGGCTGGTTCACCCCCATTAATACCCAGGTATTTTGCACACCAGCCCAGCGCCAGCGTGTAAGCCTCGGAAACGTTCGAAACGCAGATACCTAGCACCGATGTTGATGATGTCTGCTCACCGCTTGCCTGCGTTGCAGTCTTCGCCGTGGCGTTCTGCTCAATCAGTCGGGCGCCCAACTGCACCATGTAATCGCGTTTGCTGTCCATGGCCTCTTTAGCCAGCATGTTCGGCTGCGCCTGGGCATAGCCAAACGAGCCATCTTTGGGAAGCATTAGCGGTGAACGGGAACCAATTTTTACTCCGGTCTTCTCAAGGTGATCTCGCCAGCCGGTATCAAGACCAGTCATATACGGCTGCACCTGGCCACAGAACCACACGCTGTCCTCATAGTCAGCGCTATTTCGATAATGGCCGTGGTTAATTTCCACCAGCGCAGCCAGCGGCGAGTCATCGATAGTGGGATCGTTGTTCTGGGCGCCGACAAAAGTGAACGGGATTTCATCCCAGTATTCCTTCCCTTTAGGCTTCGGATGATATTCGCTGTCGACGACATAGGTTCCGCTTGCAGTGCCACCTGCCCGGCGCCATACGCGGCAGATAAACTTCCCTTCTTCCAGCGCCAGCTCGCGGTACTGAATTTCGTCCTTGTAAGCGTAACCATCCGGCTCTTCTACGCATTCGCGCAGGACCACCAGCACCAGTTGATCGCGCCCATTGATACGCTTCGTCCGCCAATTAATGATGTTCTCTGCCGGGTAGCGGAGGATGATCGCCTCATCGGAGGCTTCTGCGTAATCGACATAAAGCCCCTCCCGTGCAACTTCCAGTACGTTCTCAGCCACCAGCTGTGACTGCTGATAGATGCTGGTACCGGCCCCGTCAGCATTGTCCAACAGGTATTTCAGCTTCTCCGGACCGTTGAAGGTGGGATCCTTGCGATACGCCATCCCAAGCATGCCGATCTTCGTATTGCCGGCAATGGCATAGAACACCGCGCGGCTCAGATAGTCCTCATTACGTTTACGGTTGCGCGTGGATTTATCGGTTGGATCGAGATAAGGCAGATATTTATTGCCCGCCGCTTTTACGGCCTCAGCGCCTTTGCAAAAGTCTCTGTATTTCCGCCAGGCAGCAGAAGCCGCCCGGTGTTCTGGTCGAACCCAGGTGATGTCGTCGTTTGCCATATCAGAAAGTGGTGTCCATGGTGATTGAGTATGCCGGTTTCACGATGGGGTAATCCTTCACAATGAAGTACCCACCAGCATCATTGGGGTGATCGTTATCCGCTGATTTATCCGGTTCGCCATTGGCCGCCCAGATTTGCTGCTCGAGGCTTTCGGTATAAACCGGGCAGTTCTGGACGTTGACCAGATAGCGGCGTTCGCCGTTGGCGTTGCAGAACATGGCGTTCATTGAGTTGATGCGGTCTTTAACCGGCGGGTTGGCATCATCAACGATGACGCTGAATCCGGCATCGTTGAGCTGGGCAATATCGGTCTTGCTGGCGTTCTGCGATTTGCGGGAGTCGCCAGAGGCATCCGGATAGATGTAAATCTCCCGGCTCTTCACATAACAACCATCCTCATATCGCCAGAACTCTTCCTGGATGCGCTTAATCATCGCCGGCGTGTCGAAGACCTTCACAAGTTCACGAACCGCACGAGGTAGCCCGTTACGCTTTACGTGAACAATCGCGGCCATTTTTCCAACGTTGAAGTCCATACCGATAAACAGCGGATCCCCATCCTGAATCTCGTCAGAACAGTTGTTCAGCTTACGGTTAAAGGTGTGGTAAATGGTCCCGCTGTTGAGGTTCGTAAATTTCCCGCGCAGGTAGGCCTGAATCAGTTCATCAGGATAAGAACTCAGCAGCGACGGGATGTAATCCGGGGGCAGGTTCTTCGCGTTGTCGAACGTACTGGCCTGTATCAGGCCGTACAGAGCAGAAAGCTCGGGCTTTTTACGCACCGCCTTCACGAACTGCTGGTAGACGAATTTGAAACCTTCCGGCGTTGTGGTGACATCGATGCCGTTACGCAACCCATCAACCTTGTAACGCATACGGGCTATGATTTTTCGCCATGCCTGTTGCGCTTTGGCTGCCGCCATGACGTCCAGCTCATCAACCATCGCGTTACCGATTTTGAAACCGACTATCGAGCCGGGCTTCTCCATTGAACGGCAGATTGTGGTCCCGCGGTATCGTCGCCCCTCGTAGAAGTGAACCTCTTTGTTCCCCTCATTGATTATCACGCTCAGCCCCCAGTCAAAGGCCACCTCTTCAATCGTCGGGTAGAAGATGTCACGGATCTGCGGGTACGTCGGCGCGAAATAACCCTGGTTAATTTTAGGGTGCTCCCACATCCCCTTACAGATGCCGCCACAACCCACCCACGTCTTACCGGAACCGAACCCAGCAACGTAGGCTTTGAATTTGTGCTGCATCGCGAGGAAACGCGCCTGAGGAATGTTAAGTGTCGGGCTGATCCCCATCTTCCGCCCTCGCGTCCACTACGTTGATATTGATCTGCACTGGAGTCGGTTCGTCATCATCACCATCACCGGCCAGCTCTTTGCGGAGTTTTTCGACCTCCAGCTGCCGGCGGTCGATTTCGATTTGCTGGAGACGCTGCGCGAATTCGCTATCCGCCAGGCCAAGCCGCTTCATTACCGCTTCGAACATTCGCTCACGGCTGATAGTGGTTATCTCGACGCCATTCTTGCCGATCTTTACGCCGGAGTAAGCGAGCCGAGAAGTTGCCGGGAGCTTGCGTGTATCCGGGAAATAAGGCTGGCCGATGCCGTCACCGTTACAGCGCGGACAGCCAGGGTTAGGCTCTCTGGTGTGATCGTAGCCATAGCCGCCTGTATCTTGCGGCAGCCTTGCCCCTTCCCTTCCCTCCGCCTTTGCTGTTTCCTCTTCGAACTCTACAGCGTCACGCCACTGATAGTGGTGGCCGAAGCCCCAGCAGTAACGACACGCACCGCGGCGATACTGCGAAAGTTGGTTTGCATCGAAGGTGGCAAGCTGCCACATCTGTGCGAGGACTTCATCGGCACTGCCAAGCGTGCGCTCAATGGAGGCTTTTTGCTGCTGCGCAATTGCCTGCGCAACGTTAGGATTCGCTATTAGCTGACGACCATAGTTTGGGTCACTATAGCCAGCACGTGCAGCGGCTGCCGTGGCGTTATTATCCTTCAGGTATTCAGCAATAAAGTGCTTTACCTTCGCGCTTAGCTTTATAGCCACCAGCTCATCTGCGCTTTTATCATTCTGCGCAGTGCGCACTATCTTTTGCGGGTAAATTTTTGTATTTTGCGCAGCAGTTTTCTTGATATAGCGGCGAGCAGTTACATAATTAAGATTATGTGTCTCGCACCATTCCTTAGGGGATATGCCAGTAGCAGCGTGATCAGACAGGAACCGCTTCTGCAGCTCGCCCCAGTCCGGCTTAGCCATTGTCACCTCTAAACTAAATGAACTTTAGACGTCACTCACAGCTTCAGTGTTTGAAGCAAGGAAGTATTTTTCTCAAAGAAATCTTGAAATGAGGATTTAAGCTTATGAAATATGTATAACTATGATGATGTTCACAAAATCAAGGCCAATCTCGAGTGGATAGTGCATCATGCCTCTGCCCGGTCACATTTGCGCACTGAGCATGACCAATTAGTGATTTCCGATCTAATGGAACTCATCCAGACTTATGAAACTCTTCTGGACCTTGTAAGCAAATTTGGTGCTTCCGCCTTAAATTCGGAAATCATAGCGGGTCTATCAATCACAGAAGAATTCATTGCTAAAGTTAAGCGGAATGAGGGTGCGATGTGAGCGACCAACACATTGTGAGGCGATTGATTTGTGTTTTGAAGCTTCAAACTGGTGGATTGCCGTTTGAAGCTTGGGCTATTTAATTGCCGTACATCCGATTGAAAAGCGCATTTTTCATCGCATCAGAATCAATCGGACCCAGGTTTAACCAGGTCAATGTCTCTTGGTTCTTTTCTGCATTGAAATCAGAAAACACACCATGGATATCACCGTTATCAGGTGAGTAGAGAACAGCAATATTCTGTTCTGGACAACTATGAGGTTTACACCCTGACAGTGCAATATACTTTTTGCCTGCAACTGTAACTTCGGTTGATGGCGTGCTTGTGCCACCGCTTTTTACCCATTCAGGTAATTTGTTTTTACTAATAAGCTGGGAGTAGCTTTTAGAGGTGCTTTTTGCACTGGCGAAGTCAGAGAGATACTGCCCCTCGTCAGCAACAGCACTGAACGAAACCAAAGCTATAGCAGCGATAATCAATTTAACCTTCATGTTATTCCTCGTTCCATAAAAACACTTCAACTCTATACCTTTGCCGTCGCTATGTCAGCCTTATGCATAATCAGAGTATTTAATGATACTGCCCAGCACAAATGGTTAGGTAAGGATTATCTTAATCACTAGCGCTTATGCTTGTTGATTACTGGCTGACTGCCAAGCTCTTCAAGACTCTGATGAGGAGATTGCCAACTCCAGGGAACCATCGATAAAAAAGAGCAAGTAAAACTGAGACTCCTCTTGCCCTCCTGGTTGGGGGGCATTTTTTATCACTTATTCGCGATAAGTATTACCCAGCCTACCAGTTGATGACCTGCGGTTCGTATAGATGTGGTGCCGGGTGCCTCCCGGTGAGCCTTTTGGTTAACCAACCATGACCCGCTTGCTTCAGAAATTCACGATGCCCTCATGAAGAAGAGTCGTCAGGTTAATTAGCCCCGCCGCTGAGGGGGATTCACCACGGTCTAACTGTAACACATGAATGCCGATCGAGTGCGGAGTTGTGAGACTTTGCTACGGTTAAAGTCCAGAGGAGAGACTGTGTCAGAGCCTCATGGATGAGGTTCTATCTTGTATGGCAATTCGCATGCCACGCTTTGTTATGCGTCAAGATGTCGCGCTTTGTCTGCCGATCCAGAACGTCGATGTCGTGATCAGTCAGGTAGATTGGTTTTACCCAGTCACAGGAGGTTTTAACCACCACTGGGATGCTTCCACATTTTACGCTGCTCGCGATAAACGATGCGTAGGTAACCTTTTTGAAGCGCGTTGTATTGAAGCAGGTTGGTAATCCGCCAAGCTGTAGATACAATGGTTTGACATATGTTAACGTCAGGACGACCTGCTCATGATTTTCCTTTATTCTTTTATTGCACTCTCCTCCCTGACAGCATTCGTCTTACTATGCTTTTTTGCAATTTATCAGTTTTCTGTTAAGGGTGACGTTAGCTTCTACGTAATGCTCTTCGCTTTGATATTCCTTTGCGTATCATTTTACGGAGCGGTGGGTTTTACTTACACAAAATTAAAAGATGCCGGAACCATCATAAAAATTATCTAAATATGCTAAGGCCGCATCTCAGATAGTTGTAGAAAAAGCTTATTAAGCCCACCAGCAGCTGAGCTTTGTAATTGCTGCCACTTCCCGGAGTGACCACACTCCTCCCCTTGAGCTGCTGTCGTTTCATCGACACTTAAAATCGGTACGCGTCTGGCGTTCGCGCTGCCCTATCGGAGCATTTCCCATTATTAACCCTCACATCGGTATGCTATACCTGCTCGCCAATACGCGACTCGGGGCAGCATCATGGCTGCTGCATGGCCTTATGGCTGCGGTCAACCCGCTTACTGCTTCAAGGTCTTTAGCCCATCTACTAGTGAAAACAATCTGAGGAAATTCTTAATATCCCACGCTTACGTTTGTTGTTATCTGCCTGGCTGCCAGGCTATACATGACTCTGATGCGGAGAATGCCAACTCCGGGGAACATCAATAAA